>CAUUBQ010000044.1:0-78557 GCA_963543405.1 uncultured Cupriavidus sp. | reverse complement strand
CGGCGCTATTGCGCGCCCGGCGGCGGCGCACCACAAGCCCTGGTTATGCCCTTGGTGGTCTCCCCTCTCCCGCACGGCGGGAGAGGGGCGGGGGTGAGGGCTGGCGGTGCAAGCCGAGACAGGTCGCAATTTGAACCTCATGCCCTCACCCCCAACCCCTCTCCCGCGCTGCGGGAGAGGGGAGCTGGTCACGACCCTGTCAAGCGTCGGCTGACCGTGAGCCGCACGAAGTCGTTGACACGGTTGCTCTCCCGCGCTGCGGGAGAGGGGAGCAAAACAATGCCTTAGCGAATCACTACGCCGCGTGAATTGATGATCGTCATCTCGACGAATTTCGAACCGACGTGGTTGTCCGGACCGAACTGGACGATAAAGCCGCCGAGGTCGACGTTGCGCATGCTTTCCATCGCCGCCACGAAGCGCTCACGCGTGAGGTCCTTGCCGCTACGGCGCAGCCCTTCCACAAAGGCCTTGGCGGCGATAAAGCCTTCGATGCTGGCGTAGTCGAATTCATTCTGCTTGCCGGCTGCCTGCAGCAGGCGCAGGTATTCACGCACCACCGGCAGCGTGGCGTTGCCCGGATGCGGCATCACCTGCGAGATGATCACGCCGCTGCCTTGCGGACCCACTTCCCTGGCCAGCGCCTGCGTGCCCACAAACGACACGTTGTAGAACTGTCCGCTATAGCCGCGGCGCAGTGCTTCCTTCACGAATGCACCAACGGTGCGGTACGCGCTGATCAGGACCACGGCATCGGGCTTGGCCTTCATCGCGCCCTGCATTGCGTCGCCGATTTCCACCGTGTTGCGGATCACGTTTTCCTGCGCCACGAGCTTCACGCCGCTGTCGGCCGGCAGGGCCTTGATTGCGTGTTCGATGCCTTCGATGCCGGCGCGGCCGTAGGCATCGTCGTTGTAGACCACCGCGACGCGCTTGAGGCCCGTGGTGTGGATCTGGCGCACGATGGCGGCCGTTTCCTGGTCATAGCCCGCGCGTACGTGAAACACGTAGCGGCTGTGCGGTTCGCGCAGCGATTGGGCACCCGTGAATGGTGCAAAGAACGGCACGCGTGCCTGGTTCACCAGCGGCATGACCGCCTGGCTGGTTGGTGTACCCACATAGCCGAACAGCGCGAAGACGCGATCTTCCTCGATCAGCTTTTTGGTGTTCTTGATGGCATCGTCTGGTTCGTAGGCGTCATCGAGCGCCTTCAGTTCGATCTTGCGGCCCAGCACGCCGCCCTGGCTGTTGATGTAGTCGAAGTAAAGGCGCGCCCCGGCATTCATCTGCTTGCCCAGTACTGCCGTGGGGCCGCTTAGCGCTGCCGACTGTCCCAGCAGGATGGTGTCGTTAGTGACGCCGGCCTCGGCGGCCGTGGTGTTGGCGGCGAAGGCGGCGCCAGGTACGCCGCAAGCCACGATGGCGGATGCCATCAGCAGGCCGACGACACGCCGGCGCTTGACCCCAGATGTGAAACCCATGTGAATCCCCGTCAAAAATCCGTAAAACGTTTCTTGTTTCTTGTTGCTTCTGTGCTGCTTTCGGACCCCGCATCCCCTGTCCGGTCTTGTGCCGGTAAGGGATCCCGGCCCCCAGGGCCGGGCAGTCTGACTGGGAGTCGGACTGCGCCGGCACATCATAATCGAATACAATCGGAGCCAAACGATTTCTCCCGGTCCGGAATCTTCGGACGAGGCCGTGGCGCCACAGTCACGCCGTTGACAACGGCGCCAGCCCGTCCGGCCGCTTTCATGCCCGTACCGGGCGCCCCCCACCAGCTGAACTGCCTGCCGATACCATCATGGCTACCCGCATTGTCCGTGCCGCCTGTCCCCACGATTGTCCCGATACCTGTGCGCTGCTCGTCACCGTCGAGGACGGCCGCGCCGTCAAGGTGGTGGGGGACCCGCAACACCCGGGTACCCAGGGTGTGTTGTGCACCAAGGTGTCGCGCTATACCGAGCGCACCTATCACGCGGATCGCCTGCTGACGCCGTTGCGTCGCGTCGGCAAGAAGGGCGAAGGCAAGTTCGAGCCGATCACGTGGGACGAGGCTCTCGACGAGATCGCGACGCGGTTGTCGGGCATTGCCGCGCGCAATCCAGAGGCCATCGTGCCCTACAGCTATGCCGGCACGATGGGTCTGGTGCAGGGGGAAAGCATGGCGGCGCGCTTCTTCCACAAGCTCGGTGCATCGCTGCTCGATCGCACGATCTGTGCCAGTGCCGGCGCCACGGCGCTGCGCTATACCTATGGCGCGAGTGTCGGCATGGACATGGAGCATGTGGCCGATGCGAAGCTGGTAATCATCTGGGGCGGCAATCCGATTGCCTCGAACCTGCATTTCTGGACGCGCGCCCAGGAAGCCAAGCGCCGCGGCGCCACGCTGGTGGCAATCGATCCGTACCGTTCGCTGACGGCCGAGAAGTGCCATCGCCATATCGCGCCGATGCCGGGCACCGATGGTGCGCTGGCGCTGGCGATGATCCACATCCTGATTCGCGACGGCTTGCTCGACCACGACTACATCGCGCAGCATACGGTGGGCTTCGATGCGCTACGCGAGCGTGCCAACGAGTTTGCACCGGCCAAGGCGGCGGAAATCTGTGGCGTACCGGTCGAGGACATCGAATGGCTGGCGGGTTTGTACGGCCAACTGGCGGTCAAGGAACGGCAGCCGGTGGCCATCCGCCTGAACTACGGCGTGCAACGCGTACGCGGGGGTGGCCAGGCCGTCCGTGCGGTGGCATCGCTGCCGTCGCTGGTGGGCGCGTGGCGCCATGCGGCCGGCGGACTGCAACTGTCCACCTCGGGTTTCTTCCCGGTCGATAACGCGGCACTGCAACGGCCCGATCTGCTGCCGACCTGGCCGCGCATGCCGCGTACCGTGAACATGAGCACGATCGGCGATGCGCTGCTCGATGATGGCTCCACCGGCAATGGTCCCAGGATCGAGGCCGTGGTGGTCTACAACAGCAATCCCGTGGCGGTCGCGCCGGAATCGGTCAAGGTGGCCGAAGGCTTTGCACGCGAAGACCTGTTCACGGTGGTACTCGAGCATTTCCGTACCGATACGGCCGACTATGCCGATATCGTGCTGCCGGCCACCACCCAGCTCGAACATGTGGACGTGCACAAGGCGTACGGCCATACCTATTTCCTGGCCAATAACCAGGCCGTCGAGCCGTTGGGCCAGGCACTGCCGAACACCGAGATTTTCCGCCGGCTGGCCGCGCGCATGGGTTTCACGGAAGCGTGTTTTGCCGACAGCGACGACGCCATTGCCGGGCAGGCCATCCTGCGTGATGACAAGCGTGCCGAGGGCATCAGCTGGGACACGCTGAAGGCCCAGGGCTGGCAGAAGCTGAACATCGGCGCCGCGCCGTTTGCCAACGGCGGCTTCCCGTCGCCATCGGGCAAGTGCGAGTTCTATTCGGAAGCGATGGCGCGCGACGGCCTCGATCCCGTGCCGGCCTATGTGCCGCCGTATGAGACACCGACGTCCGCGCCCGAGCTTGCCGCGCGCTACCCGCTGGCCATGATCTCGCCGCCGGCGCGCAATTTCCTGAACAGCTCGTTCGTCAACATCGACAGCCTGCGGTCCACCGAAGGCGAGCCGCATCTGGACATTCATCCGCAAGATGCGGCCGCACGGGGCATCGTCCATGGCGATCTGGTGCGCGCCTGGAACGATCGCGGCAGCATGCAGGCACGCGCACGGGTCACCGATCGGGCGAAGCAGGGCCTGGTGGTCGGGTTGTCGATCTGGTGGAAGAAGCTTGCGCCGGACGGCAAGAATGCCAACGAGCTGACCAGCCAGCGTCTGACGGACCTGGGCCGCGCGCCCGTTTTCTATGACTGCCTCGTGGAAGTGGAGGCAGTACGGGCGGAGGTCCTGGCCTCATGACGCGGCGGCCGGCTCGCTGGCGCTTCGCCGGTATCCTCGCGATACTGGGCGTTGCGGCGCTGGCGGCCGGCTGCGATACCGTCGGCTACTACTACCAGTCGATTGGCGGCCATCTGGGCGTGATGGCTTCGGCCACGCCGATTGACGATGCGATTGCCACGGCCAATGGCGCCAACGATGCCCGACTGGCGCAGCGGCTGGCGCTGGCACGGCGCATCCGCGACTACGCCTCGCGTGACCTGAAGCTGCCCGACAATGGCAGTTATCGCCGCTACGCCAATCTGCATCGCCCCTATGTGGTGTGGAGCGTGTTCGCCACGCCCGAGTTGTCGATGGAGCTGCGCAAGTGGTGCTTCCCGATCGTTGGCTGCATCACCTACCGCGGTTACTACGATCCGGTCGATGCCGAGCAATACGCACAGGGTTTGCGGCGCGACGGACTCGAGACCTACGTGGCGGGCATTCCGGCGTATTCCACGCTGGGTTACTTCGACGACCCGCTGCTGAACACCTTTGTCTACCAGCCCGAGGGCGAACTGGCGCGGCTGATCTTTCACGAGCTGGCGCACCAGGTGGTGTATGTGCGCAATGACACCGCGTTCAACGAGTCATTTGCCACGGCCGTGGAAGTGGCCGGTGTGGAGCGCTGGCTGGCCCAGGAAGGCTCGGCCGATGCACGCGCGAGCTACAAGATCTACGATGGCCGGCGCCGTCAGTTCCGCACGATGCTGCTCAGGACGCGCGACAAACTCGTGACGCTATACAAGTCACCGCTCGATGACGAAGGCAAGCGCCAGGGCAAGGCGCGCATCTTCGACGAACTGCGCCAGGAATATGCCGCGCTCAAGGTCGAGTGGGGCGGCTACTCCGGTTACGACCGCTGGTTCGACCAGCCACTGACCAACGCCCATCTGGCCGCCGTGGCTACCTATCAGCAATGGGTGCCGGCGTTCACTGCACTGCTGGCGCAGTCCGATGGCAACTGGGAGCATTTTTATGCCGCCGCGCGCAGGATCGGCGACCTGCCGCCGGCCGAGCGCGATGCCGCGTTGCGCAAACTGGCACCGCCAGCCACCGAAGTGACGCCGCTTACCGCGAGCGGCAGCCCTGCATCGGATACGGCCAAGCCGTAGTCATACCGCCGGATACACGGGAGTTTCCCGATGGTAGCGCGCGTCCCGCATGCGAAAATGGCGGCCATGTCTCATGCCCCCCGAAAACCCGGTCATCCGCCGCGCGCCACCGAAGCCGCCACGCTAAGCGAGGACGGTCCCGCGCGCTTGCACGTGGCCGAACGCCAGGAAGCGCGACGCCGGCAGATCCTGGATACCGCCGCCCAGCTGTTCTACAGCAAGGGCTATCCGGGCATGACGATGAACGACCTGTGCCGGGCGCTGGGGGTGACCAAGCCGGCGGTCTACTATTACTTTGCCGACAAGTACGAGATCTTCGACATCCTGTGCCGGGAGTCGGCGCAGACCTGCCTGCCCGTGATTCGCGAGACCGCCGACGCGGCACTACCGGTGCGCGAACGCCTGCACGCCTGCCTGCTCGAGATGGCGCGACGCTGTGTCAGGTGCCATGTGGCGGCGGCATTGAGCTTCCGCGACAACCAGTACCTGAAGCCCGATACCGTGACCTGGCTCAATAGCATGGCACGCGATTTCTACCGCGACCTGTATGGCCTGCTCGAGGAAGGGCGCGTGGCCGGTGTGTTTTCGTTCGGCGATGCGCGGGTGACGGCCCATTCCATGGGCGGTGTGATCGGCTTCATGTACACCTGGCATGAGCCCGGACGCATGGATCCGGAAACGCTGGCGCAGGAACTGGCGCAGAACATGATGAAGCTGGTGCTGCCAGGCTGAACGTCGTCCAGAACGTCAGGGTATTCCCTTGATCCTGTCTAAGGGTGGCGCATAATCCACGATTTCCACGGTCAAATTCGTGGAGGACTTCGTCTAACGGGAGTCTAACGGGTTGTCTTGGGAGGGGACGCGCGTTTAGCATCTCCAAAAAATCGAACGACCATTCAGAAATTCAGGAGACGGTATGGAAAAGCTGTGGCTGAAACATTATCCGGCAGGCGTACCGGCAGAGATCGACGCCAGCCAGTTCCGTTCGCTGGCCCAGTTGCTCGAGCATTCGTTCCATACCTACGCCGATCGCCGCGCGTTCATCTGCATGGACAAGGCTGTCACCTATGGCGAACTGGACCAGCTGTCGCGCCAGTTCGCGGCATGGCTGCAGTCGCGCGGCCTGCGTCCCGGGGCGCGCGTTGCCATCATGATGCCGAACGTGCTGCAGTACCCGGTGGTGCTGGCCGCGGTGCTGCGCGCCGGTTTCGTGGTGGTCAACGTCAACCCGCTGTACACGCCGCGTGAACTCGAGCACCAGCTCAAGGACAGCGGTGCCGAAGCCATCGTCATCCTGGAGAACTTTGCGTCGACGCTGCAGGCGGTGCTGCCGGCCACGCCGGTCAAGCATGTGGTAATGGCCAGCATGGGCGACATGCTGGGCGGCCTGAAGGGCAGCATCGTCAATTTCGTGGTGCGCAACGTCAAGAAGATGGTGCCGGCGTGGGAACTGCCCAACTGCGTGCGCTTCAACGACGTGCTGGCCGAAGCGCGCGGCATGGAGCTGAAGCCCGTGAACACGGGCCCTGACGATATCGCGTTCCTGCAATACACGGGCGGCACCACGGGCGTGTCGAAGGGCGCGACGCTGCTGCACCGGAATATCGTCTCGAACGTACTGCAGTCCGAAGCGTGGATGCAGCCGGCGCTGGCCAAGGGCGCGCATATCGACCAGGTGATCACGATCACCGCGCTGCCGCTGTACCACATCTTCGCGCTCACGGTCTGCTGCCTGCTGGGCATGCGCAGCGGCGGCCTGAGCATCCTGATTCCGAATCCGCGCGATATCCCGGGCTTTATCAAGGAACTGCAGAAGTACAAGTTCAATATGTTCCCGGCGGTGAACACGCTCTACAACGCGCTGCTGAATCATCCGGACTTTGCCAAGGTCGACTGCTCGGGCCTGCGTGTTGCCAATGGCGGCGGCATGGCCGTGCAGGAAGCGGTGGCCAAGAACTGGCTGGCCAAGACCGGTTGCCCGATCATCGAAGGCTATGGCCTGTCGGAGACCTCGCCGTCGGCCACCTGCAATCCGACCGACTCCGATGCGTTCTCGGGCACCATTGGGCTGCCGTTGCCATCCACCGAAGTGTCGATCCGCGATGACGATGGCAACGAATTGCCGCTGGGCCAGCCTGGCGAAATCTGCCTGCGCGGGCCGCAGGTGATGGCAGGCTACTGGAACCGGCCGGACGAGACCGCCAAGGTCATGACCCCCGACGGGTTTTTCAAGACCGGCGATATCGGCGTGATGGACGAACGCGGCTACACGAAGATCGTCGACCGCAAGAAGGACATGATCCTGGTGTCAGGTTTCAACGTGTACCCGAACGAAGTCGAGGGCGTGGTGGCCGAATGCCCCGGCGTGCTCGAGGTAGCCGCCGTCGGGGTGCCGGACCAGCACTCGGGCGAGGTGGTCAAGCTGTTCGTGGTCAAGAAGGATCCGGCGCTTTCGGAGGCCGACGTGATCGCGTTCTGCAAGGAACGCCTGACTGGCTACAAGCGTCCGAAGTACGTCGAGTTCCGCACCGAACTGCCGAAGACCAACGTCGGCAAGATCCTGAGAAGGGAATTGCGGGATAGCCGGAAAGCGGCTTGATGGTTTGTGTGTAGTGTTTTGGCTCCCCTCTCCCGCGTGCGGGAGAGGGGCTGGGGGAGAGGGCCAGCCGTTCAAGCTGAGACAGGTCGCAATTTGAACCTCATTGCCCTCTCCCCCGACCCCTCTCCCGTTTCACGGGAGAGGGGAGGCAACAATCGGTATTCCAGGACGCTTAACACTCGTTCGACGGTGCCATCTGTGGCTGGGTTGCTCCATCGGGATAGACCAGCCGAACACAGGTACCCGTTTCCAGCCCGGGAGCTGCGGGGCCGTTGACCTGTGCCACCGTGCCATCGGTGGTGCGGACCTTGTACTGGTACAGGTCCATCTGCGCAGGGGGCTGCGGCCGGCTGAACAGCCGTGTCAGGTCGACCGAGAAACCCATGCCGACACCCCCGCCACCGCCTCCACCGCCAGCCACGCCTCCAACACCTACGCCATAGCCGCCATAACTGCTGCCCTGCGGAATGTCGACGCGCGACAGGAACGTTTTCTCCGTGACGCGGCCCAGCTTGACCGTGGCATTGAGCGGGGTGACCTGCGGCCCGGCAGGCGTGCTGCTGCAAGCGGCAAGCAGGGCCGCGAGCAGGGCTGGCATGAGGCGAATGGCAATACGTGTCATGGCGTGGTCAGGCTGGCCTTGAGTCGGCCCAGCAGGCGGAAGAGTGCGCGTCGATCTGTTTCGGCAAGGCCCGAGAACAATTGTTCCACCCAGCTTTCATGAGCACGGGCCATATGCGAGAAGGCCTCGCGTCCGGCCGGCGTCAGGCGGATCAGGTAGGCACGGCGGTCGGTGGGTAGCGCTTCGCGTGTGACCAGGCCTTCCTGCTGGAGCTGATCGGTGATGCCGGTGACATTGCCGCCCGTCACCATCATGCGGCGTGACAGCTCGCCCATCTTGAGTCCTTCGGGATGGCGGTCGAGTTGCGACATCAGGTCGAAGCGCGGCAACGTTACCGCAAAGTCCTGGCGCAGGCGCGAGCGGATATCGCCCTCGATCAGCGTGGTGCAGGTAAGCAGACGCAGCCAGAGCCGCAACGCCTCGTGATCCGATTCGCCGGCACTGGTCTCCAGATCGACCGGTGCGGCGTCGGCGGGGCTGCTGGCGGGGGAAGGATTGGGCATCGTGATTCGGGCAGCTTGAACATTTGATGCCTCAAGTATATGCGCTGCCCGGCCTTGGGTGACTAGTCCACCTTGGCGCCCGAATCCTTGACCACCTTGGCCCATTTGGTGTGCTCGGCGCGAATGAACGCGGCGAACTGCTCGGACGTATTGCCGACCGGGTCGGCGCCCTGGGCAAGCAGCCGCTCGCGCACCGCCGGCGTGCCCAGGCTCTTTGCCACTTCCTGCTGGATACGCTGGACGATCTCATGCGGCGTGCCGGCCGGCGCCAGCATGCCGAACCAGGAGCTGGCCTCGAAACCGGGCAGGTTGGCCGCTTGCGCCACTGTGGGCACGCCGGGCAGGGCCGGCGACGGTTTGGCGCTGGTTACGGCAAGCGCCTTGAGCTTGCCGGTCTTGATCAGTTGCATCGAGGACGGCAGGTTGTCGAACATCACCTGCATCGTGCCGCCGGCCAGGTCGGTCAGCGCGGGGCCGCTGCCGCGATACGGGAAATGAACCATGAACGTTTTGGTCTGGGTCTTGAACAGCTCGCCAGCCAGGTGGATCGAGGTGCCATTGCCGCTCGATGCCATGTTCAGCTTGCCCGGATTGGCGCGTGCGTAGGTGATCAGGTCATTGACGCTGTTGATCTTGTTCTGCGCGGCAAACGCCGGATTGACCACCAGTACGTTGGGCACGGCGGCCACCTCGGTGATCGGTACGAAATCCTTGATCGGATCGAACGGCAGCTTGCCATACAGCGACTGGTTGATACCGTGCGTACCAACCGTGCCCATCAGCAGCGTGTAGCCATCGGGGGCGGCCTTGGCGACGATATCCGAGCCGATATTGCCGCCCGCGCCGGGTTTGTTGTCGACCACCACGTTCCAGCCCGGCAGCTTCGACAGTTCGGCCGAAACGGCCCGCGCCATGATGTCGGTGGTGCCGCCCGCCGGGAAAGGCACGACCAGACGGATCGGCTTGGTCGGGTAGGCATCGCTGGCCTGGGCCGACGCGATGGCCAGCGGGCTGAGGGCGATCGACAGAAGCAGCGCGACGGCGTGCCGGCGACGGTGGTGCATGGCAATGTCTCCAGATGGATGGCGGCCGGTTGTTCCGGTCTGCAGGCCATTCTAGTCGGGCCCGCGCCACTTCGCGGATGGGGTGAAACCCGTTGAGACATTCAGGCAGAGGTCATGAAAAAAGGCGCCCGCAGGCGCCTTGAAGAAAGGAACAATGCCGGTCCGCCGCTTAGAACTTGTGGCGAATACCCACTGCCACGCCCACCTGGCTGTTCTTGCCCTGTTGCAGGAAGTAGCCGTTGGCGAAGCTCACCGCCGACGTGTCGAAGTTCAGGCCGGAATTCTTGACGTAGCCGGCCGTGAAGTAGACGTCGGTACGCTTCGAGAAGTTGTAGTCGGCCACGAAGCTGATCTGCCACGGGTTGGCCGGATTGTTCGAGGCCAGGGCCGGGCCACCCGCCGTCGGATTCGGGGCGCGCAGTTGGGTGATGTCGTCGTAGAAATACGCCAGCGTCAGGCCCAGCGGCGCGGTGACCTGATAGTTCAGGCCAATCCAGTAGTAGTTGTCGCGCTGCAGTTCGGTACCGTCGGCGCCGGTGACGCGGCCGTAGCGGTAACCTGCCATCAGCTTGGCCGGACCCCAGGTATAGCTGCCCGCCGTACCAATCTTGCGCGAACGGCCGGGAGAGCCGATCACGGTCGTGGGGCGCCATTCGTCGTACGCCACGGTCAGGCCGAACGGGCCGCTCAGGTACAGCAAGCCGGCGCCACCGCCCGCGTTGTTGTTGAAGTTGCCCGGCACTTCGCCCGAACCACCACCCGCCAGCGCCGTCGTGCCGATGGCGGCCACGCCCGTGCCGAAGCTCCAGTGGGCTTCAGCCGTAACCGGGCCAACCACGGCCGTGTACTTGACGGTGTTGTCCGAACGGAAGTTCGTGCCCAGCTGCGCAACCACCGGCTCATAGAGCGTGGCATAGCCGGTCGGCGAGAAGTTCGCGAACATGTCGAACATCGTCGTGTACTGGCGGCCGAAAGTCAGGCGGCCCACCGTATCGCTCTGCACGCCCACGAAAGCCTGGCGACCGAACAGACGGCCACCTTGCTGCGAGCGGCCATCGTCAAGGCCGAAACCGCTTTCCAGCACGAACAACGCCTTCAGGCCGCCACCGAGGTCCTCGGTGCCACGCAGGCCCCAGCGCGAGCCGGACAGGCCGCCACCGGTCTGCAGGCCGACGCGGCTGCCGCCGCCCGCTGCGGATTGGGGAATCCCGCTCGCGTTGGCGGTGGTGCCCAATCCGGGGGCCAGGTGGTTGTTGTATTCAATCGGCATGTCGACGACGCCGTACAGAGTCACGCTCGTCTGCGCGTTTGCAGCAGTGGCAAACGCGCTCATCGCGGCAAGCGCGAGTAGCGATTTTTTCATGCTGGGTGATCTCCACTTAAGAATTATTAGTTGAAACGCGGCGGGACCTCCTGTCAGCCCTCTTCATCCCGACGCGCTTGACTTCCTTGGAAGCTGCCGATCACTCTAGCAAAAGCGGTATTCTTTTGACCCTGTGGTAAACGTCTTGTCTGGTTTTCACAACTCAGGGTTATTGGGTACCCGGCCGTAGTGCCGCCACGCCTGCGCCGGAGATCGGGCGGACCTGCACAAAGCGGCACGGGTACAATGCGGGAAATCCCGAGGCGCGTTCGAGGCGATGCTCTATTTTTCAGTGGGGCAGGCCAGCGATGCGCCGGCAGACCTTCCATTGACACGCATGGATACGTTGATCCGAGAATTCGATGTCGCATTGCGCGCGATTGCCGGCGCGACCCGCGCCGACCGCGCCAATCCCGCAGACCGGCTGACGCCTGATACAGAGCAGATGAGCGTGGAAGAACGCCGCCATGTGGCCGGTCTCATGCGCATCAACCATGTTGGCGAGGTATGCGCGCAGGCCCTGTACCAGGCGCAGAAGCTGACCGCGCGCAGTGCGCCGGTGCGCGCGCAGATGGATGCCGCGGCGCGCGAAGAAGAAGACCATCTCGCATGGTGCGCCGAGCGCCTGCGCGAACTGGGCTCGCGTCCAAGCCTGCTCAATCCGGTCTGGTATGCCGGCGCATTTGCGATCGGCTTCCTTGCCGGCCGCGCCGGTGACCGGATCAGCCTGGGCTTCGTGGCGGAAACCGAGAGCCAGGTCGAGCATCACCTGACCGGTCACCTCGACCGACTGCCCGCGGCCGATGGGCGCTCGCGCGCGATCCTCGAGCAGATGCGCGACGACGAGGTGCGCCACGGCGATGCCGCACGCGATGCCGGGGGCGTACCGCTGCCGGGGCCGGTACGCGCGCTGATGCGGGCCGCTTCGAAGGTCATGACCACGGCTGCCTATCGCATCTGAACTGCCTATCGCATCTGAAGCATCTGAATGACGCGGTATTGAACAATGGCGACGAGCGTCCACGCATCGTCGCCATTCTCATTTTTAGGAAGTATCTGAACACTGCCTCGCGCGGTTGTGGAAAACCGCCGCCAGCCCTTGTTCGGACGGGGCTGACGGCAAAACGTTGTATCCTTCCCCACGGCGCGGAACTGATTGCAGATCGCGTTGCCGGCAGTATGCCCTCCGATAGTTCTCAGGTGGTTTCTCTGCATTCCTCCCCAAGTTATTCATTTCATTAAGGATTCACGTTAACGGTGCGTGAAGTTGACGCGCTAAGTCTTTGTTCTGATTAAAAAATCCCTGTTTTTCGCCCGATGGCGAGCCTTGACCGGCCAAAACGCTTCCTCTAAAGTGGGAAATAGTGTGAGGAAGTGTATTTTTGTGTGTTGAATCGGACTGTCTCTGCGATCATTCGCATGAGGTTGACCGGTTGCGGACGAGGACGAATCGACCTGCCGACGGGGCAAGATGCCGGCGGTTACCGGGGGAAAGAGCTTGTTTCAGGGAGCATCGGCGCTGTCGCTCGATGCCAAGGGCCGGATGTCCATTCCGGCCAGGCACCGCGAGGCGCTGCAAACGCAGGCCGAGGGCCGGGTGACGCTGACCAAGCACCCGGATGGCTGCCTGTTGCTCTTTCCAAGGCCCGAATGGGAGATTTTCCGCGGCCGCATTGCGGCACTGCCAATGGATGCCCACTGGTGGAAGCGAATCTTCCTCGGCAACGCCGCCGACGTGGAAATGGATGGCGCAGGCCGCGTGCTGATTGCACCGGAACTGCGCAGTGCCGCCATGCTCGACAAGGAAGTGATGCTGCTCGGCATGGGCAGTCATTTCGAAGTCTGGGATGCCGCGACCTACGCCGCCAAGGAACAGGCTGCGATGGCGCAAGGCATGCCGGACGCATTGAAGAATTTCTCTTTCTGAAGAGGTCATGACCCCTACCGAATTGCCGGGGACCACCGCCCTGCGCCATCGCACCGTGTTGCTGGACGAGGCCGTCGACGCGCTCGTCTGGCGGCCCGACGGCGCCTACGTGGACGGCACCTTCGGAAGAGGTGGCCACAGCCGTGCCGTACTGGCGCGGCTGGGGCCGGCCGGCACCCTCGTCGCCTTCGACAAGGATCCGGCAGCAATCGCAGAAGCGGGCACCATCAAGGATGCCCGCTTCTCCATTGAGCATGCGAGCTTTGCGGAAATGGGAGATCGGCTGAGCGGCCGGCCTCCCGTGGCTGGCGTGCTGCTCGACCTGGGGATCAGCTCGCCCCAGATCGACGAAGCGGCGAGGGGTTTTTCCTTCCGCTTCGAGGGCCCGCTGGACATGCGCATGGACACCACGCGCGGCGTCACCGCCGCCGAGTGGCTTGCACAGGCGGACGAGCACGACATTGCCAGGGTGATACGAGACTATGGGGAAGAACGGTTTGCTGTACAGATTGCAAAGGCGATTGTTGCTCGCCGGCGCGAACCCGGCGATGGCGGACCAATCGCCACTACTTCAGACCTTGCCGCGCTCGTGGCGAAAACCGTCAAGACTCGCGAGAAGGGCCAGGACCCTGCGACCCGCACCTTTCAAGCTCTACGGATTCACGTCAATCAAGAGCTTGAGGACCTCGAAAGAGGTCTGAAGGCAGCGTACGAACTGCTGCAGGTCGGAGGCCGCCTTGTTGTGATCAGCTTTCACTCGCTCGAGGACCGCATCGTCAAGCGGTTCATGCAGGCGCACGCGCGGCCCCAGCAGGATGCCGATCCCGCGTTGCGCCGCGCGCCGTTGCGTGCGGCTGATCTGCCGCAGCCGACGATGAAGCTGCTGGGCCGCTTCAAGCCCGGTACCGAGGAGGTGGCCGAAAATCCGCGCGCACGGTCCGCCGTGATGCGCGTGGCCGAGAAACTCGGAGTGGCGCCGGCATGAACCGCCTGACCTTCTTCCTGCTGTTCGCATTGATGCTGTGTGCGCTGTCGCTGGTCAGCGCGCAGCACCAGGCACGCACGCTGTTCGTGGCGCTGGAGCGCGCGCAGTCCGAGGAGAAGCAGCTCGATATCGACTGGTCGCGCCTGCAGTACCTGCAGAGTTCGCTCAGCAAAAGCGCGCGCATTGCCGATGCGGCACGGGCGCAGCTCAAGATGTCGCCGGCCCTGGCCGGCCGCACGCAATACCTGCAGGGCGTGGTGCTGCCGACCACGCCGCCCGATGCCGAACAGGTTGCCGGAGGCGCAAGCAAATGAGCCTGGCCCGCCCGAGCCTGAACCGTGCCCGCACCGCCAGCAAGTCGCGCGGCGGAGAGGCTGCGCGTCCGCGTACCGGCCAGTTCTCGGCCAGCCCGGTGCTGGGGCTGCGCTTGCCGATGTGGCGCTCGAAGTTCGTGGTGTTCCTGATGTTCGCCGCATTCGTGGCGCTGGCCGGGCGTGCCATGTGGATCCAGGGACCGGGCAACCAGTTCTATGAGATGGAGGGCAAGAAGCGCTTCCAGCGCACGCTGGAACTGCCCGCCACGCGTGGCAAGATCCTGGACCGCAATGGACTGGTGCTGGCCACCAGCCTGCCGGTCAAGGCGATCTGGGCCGTGCCGGAAGACGTGCCGAACGATCTCGATCCGCAGCGCATGCGGCAGCTGGCCAAGCTGCTCGACATGTCGGAGAAGGAACTGCGCGCCAAGCTCAACGAGGACAAGAGCTTTGTTTACCTGAAGCGGCAGGTGTTGCCCGACGCGGCGGACAAGATCGCGGCGCTCAAGGTGGAGGGCGTCCACCAGACGCGTGAATACAAGCGCTTCTATCCGGAAGGCGAGGCGATGGCGCACATCGTCGGCTTTACCAATGTCGAGGACAAGGGCCAGGAAGGCGTGGAACTGGCGCGCGAAGGCGTGCTGGCCGGCCGTCCGGGCGCGCGGCAGGTGATCAAGGACCGCCTGGGCCGCGTGGTCGAGGACGTCGGCATCCTGAAGACGCCGCGCGACGGCGAGGACATGCAGCTGTCGATCGACGCCAAGATCCAGTACCTGGCCTACAACGAGGTCAAGGCCGTGGTCGAGCGCAACAAGGCCAAGGCCGCCAGCGCGGTGGTGCTCGATGCGCAGACCGGCGAGGTGCTGGCACTCGCCAACTGGCCAACGTACAACCCCAACGACCGCAGCCGCCTGTCGGGCGAACAGCTGCGCAACCGCGTGCTGACCGACACCTTCGAGCCCGGCTCGATGATGAAGCCGATCACGATTGGCCTGGCGCTGCAGCTGGGCCGCGTGACCCCGGCGACCACGGTCGTCACCACGGGCAAGTTCAATTTCGAAGGCGCCACGATCTCCGATACCCACAACTACGGCACGCTCACCGTGGGCGGCGTGATCCAGAAGTCGAGCAATATCGGCACGACCAAGATCGCGATGATGATGAAGCCGCAGGAAATGTGGGACATGTTCACCAGCGTCGGCCTGGGCCAGGCGCCCAAGATCGGTTTCCCGGGCGCGGTGGCTGGCCGCGTGCGTCCTTTCAAGAGCTGGCGCCCGATCGAACAGGCCACCATGTCCTATGGCTACGGCCTGTCGGTGTCGCTGTTCCAGGTGGCTCACGCCTATACGATCTTCGCCCATGACGGCGAGTTGATCCCGGTGTCGATGTTCAAGACCAACGGTCCGGTAAGCGGCGAGCGCATCCTGTCGCCGCAGGTGGCACGCGAAGTGCGCGGCATGCTGGAAACGGTGACCGCGCCCGGCGGCACCGCGCCGGAGGCCCAGGTGATGGGCTATCGCGTGGGTGGCAAGACCGGTACCGCCTACAAGCACGTGGGCCGCGGCTACGACCGCAGCAAATACCGTGCGTCGTTTATCGGCCTGGCGCCGATGTCGAATCCGCGCGTGATCGTGGCGGTCAGCGTCGACGAACCCACCGCCGGCAGCCACTACGGTGGCGCGGTTGCCGGTCCGGTGTTCTCGGCGATCACCGGCGGCGCGCTGCGCTCGCTGAATGTGCAGCCCGATTCGCCGATCCGGCAACTGATGGTGACCGACAAGGTGCCAGAGAGCGAACCATGGAGCGCCTCGCCATGACGGCCAAGCCGCTGCTCCCGCTCGAAGTCTCCGCCCAGGCCAGCAACGCGCTGGCCTGGCTGCGTACGCACGCCCCGGCCGGCGCGAAGCTGACCGGCGATACGCGCCGCCTGCAACCGGGCGATGTGTTCTTTGCGTACGTGCTGGGCAACGAACGCCTGGCCACCGATGGTCGCCCGCATATCGACAAGGCGCTTGCCGCCGGCGCATCGGCCGTGATCTACGAAGCCGATGGCTTCGACTGGCCGCACGGCGAGGCGGTGCCCCACCTGGGCGTGGCGCAGTTGCACGCATTGGCCGGCCCGATCGCGGCCGGCTGGTACGGCATCGGCGCACGGCCGCTGGTGGTGACCGGCATCACCGGCACCAATGGCAAGACTTCGTGCGCGCAATGGCTGGCGCGTTTGCTGCAGGCCACTGGCACGCGCTGCGCCACGATCGGCACGCTCGGAACGGGCTTCCCGGACGCGCTCAAGGCCACCGGCTTTACCACGCCCGACGCGGTGCAGTTGCAGGCCAGCCTGGCCGAGCTCAACGATGCCGGCGCGCAGGCCGTTGCCATGGAAGTGTCGTCGCACGGCCTGGAGCAGGGTCGCGTCGCCGGTACCGGGTTTGCCGTGGCCGTACTGACCAACCTGACGCAGGATCACCTCGACTACCACGGCACGATGGCCGAGTACGAGGCCGCCAAGGCGCTGCTGTTCCAGTGGGATGGCTTGCGCGCCGCCGTGATCAACCGCGACGATGCGATGGGTGCGCGGCTGCTGGCCGGCAACGCTACTGCGGTAAGCGCATCGCAGGTCATTGAATACGGCATCGACGGCCGCGCCGGTGCTTCGGCCGCGCGAGGCCAGTGGCTGCGCGCCACCGATGTCCGCGCCACCGCGACCGGCACCGCATTCCATGTCGACGGCAGCTTTGGCAGCGCCGATGTGATGACGGCAATGATCGGCACGTTCAACGTGAGCAACCTGCTGGCCGTGCTCGGCGCCGCGCTGGCGCAAGGCGTGGCCTGGAATGCCGCAATCGCGGCACTGCGCACGCTGGCGCCGGTCGATGGCCGCATGGAGCTGTTCGGCGGCCACGACGCGCCTTTGGCCGTGGTCGACTACGCCCACACGCCCGACGCACTGGTGCAGACGCTGAACGCGCTGCGCCCGGTTACCGCCGCCCGCCAGGGCAGGCTGTGGTGCGTGTTCGGCTGTGGCGGCGACCGTGACGCCACCAAGCGCCCGCTGATGGGCGAGGTGGCCGAGCGGCTGGCCGATGAAGTGGTGCTGACCAGCGACAACCCGCGCAGCGAGGATCCGCGCGACATTCTCGAACAGATTGCCGACGGCATGCAGGACCGCAGTCGTGTCCGCCTGATCGAGGATCGCGCTGCCGCCATTCTTTATGCAATCAAGCACGCCGCCCCGGCCGACGTGGTGCTCGTGGCCGGCAAGGGCCATGAATCCACGCAGGAAATCCAGGGCCGCAAGCGTCCATTCTCGGACCGCGAACATGTGCGCCTGACCCTGGGCACGCGAGGGGTGTCGGCATGAACGGACACCAGATGACGAATTTGCAGCAAGCCGCCGGCTGGATGGCCGGCGCACGTATTTCCGGCGATGCCTCGCGGGTTTTCTCGCGCGTGCATACCGATAGCCGTACCGTGGAACCGGGCGACCTGTTCGTGGCGCTCAAGGGCGAGCGGTTCGATGCGCACGATTTCCTGGCCGATGTGGTGGCGCGCGGCGCCGCCGCCGTGCTGGTGAGCCGCGACATTGACCTCGACGTGCCGGCGCTGATCGTGCCCGATACCCGTATCGGGCTCGGCGAGCTGGCCGCGGCATGGCGCCGCCAGTTCACGCCACCGACGGTGGCCGTGACCGGCAGCAATGGCAAGACCACGGTCAAGGAAATGATCGCGGCCATCTTTGCCGCGGCGGCAGGGGAGAGCAATCGCCTGGCCACCGGCGGCAACCTGAACAACGACATCGGCCTGCCGCTGACCGTGCTGCGCCTGCGCGCGCACCACAAGCTGGCGGTGCTGGAACTGGGCATGAATCATCCGGGCGAAACGGTCTACCTGGCCGCTATCGCCCAGCCGACCGTGTCCGTGATCACCAACGCCCAGCGCGAGCACCAGGAGTTCATGGTCAGCGTCGAGGCGGTGGCGCATGAGCATGCAAGCGCGCTTGCCGCGCTGCCGGCCGATGGCGTGGCGGTGTTCCCGCTCGATGCCGAGAGCGGCGGCGAACATGCCGCGATCTGGCGCAATGCGGCCGGCGCACGGCGCGTGCTGGCGTTCGGTACCGATGAATCGGCCGACGTACGCGCCACGGTATCGCTCGACGACGGCGTGCAGGTGTTGCACGTTACGGCCCCGGGCCAGACGTTCGATGTGCGCCTGCAACTGCTGGGCACGCACAACGTACGCAATGCGTTGGCCGCCACGGCCTGTGCGTTGGCGGCAGGGGTCGCGGTCGACGCGATCCAGCGCGGCCTGGCTGGCTTCACGGCGGTGAAGGGCCGCCTGCAGGTCAAGCACACCGCGGCTGGCACGGTGGTGATCGACGACACCTACAACGCCAATCCGGATTCCATGCGCGCCGCCATCGACGTACTGGCCGGCTTTGCCGCGCCGCGCCTGCTGGTGCTCGGCGACATGGGCGAGGTGGGCAACCAGGGGCCGGCGTTCCACGCCGAGATCGGCGCCTACGCACGCGAGCGTGGCATCGAGACGCTGTGGGCAATCGGGGAACTGGCGCCGCATGCGGTGCAGGCCTTTGGCAATGGCGCGCATCATTTTGCGCAGGGCGAAGACCTTGCGCAGGCGCTGCAGCAAGACAGGGAGGGCGTGGTGGCTGGTGCGGCTGCCGTGCTCGTGAAGGGATCGCGCTTCATGCGCATGGAACGTATGGTCGATGCGCTGGTCGCATCACCTTCCGCTCATTAAAGAAAAGACAAAAGATGTTATTGGCTCTGGCCCAGTGGCTGCAAAACGATTACAGCTTCCTGCGGGTCGTCAACTACCTGACTTTCCGCGCGGTGATGGCCAACCTCACCGCGCTTGTGATCGGCCTCGGTTTCGGGCCGTGGGTGATTCGTCGCCTGGCCGAACTGAAGATCGGACAGGCTGTGCGCACGATCGGTCCGCAGACGCACCTCGTGAAGTCAGGCACGCCAACCATGGGCGGCGTGCTGGTGTTGATCTCGATCGCGATTTCCACGTTGCTCTGGTGTGACTGGGGCAACCGCTTTATCTGGGTGGTGTTGCTGGTCACGCTTGGCTATGGCGCGATCGGCTGGGTCGACGACTATCGCAAGGTCGTGTATCGCGATCCGCGCGGCATGTCGAGCCGCGAGAAGTTTTTCTGGCAAACCTTGATCGGGCTGGTGGCCGCGGTGTATCTGGCGTTCTCGGTTTCCGAGGCCAGCAACGTGCGTGTGTGGAGCCTGTTCCTGAGCTGGATCGAAGGCGGCATGTTTGCCGACGTGCCTTACAAGACCAACCTGATTGTCCCGTTCTTCAAGGAAATCAGCTACCCGCTGGGCGTGACCGGCTTCATCGTGCTGACCTACCTGGTGATCGTGGGATCGAGCAACGCCGTGAACCTGACCGATGGCCTGGACGGGCTGGTCATCATGCCGGTGGTGCTGGTGGGTGGCGGACTGGGCGTGTTTGCGTACGTGATGGGCAGCTCGGTGTACAGCAAGTACCTGCTGTTCCCGCATATTCCGGGCGCCGGCGAACTGCTGATCTTCTGCTCGGCGATGGCCGGGGCGGGGCTGGCGTTCCTCTGGTTCAACGCACACCCGGCGCGCGTGTTCATGGGCGACGTGGGCGCGCTGGCGCTGGGCGGCGCGCTGGGCACGATCGCGGTGATCGTGCGCCAGGAGATCGTGCTGTTCGTGATGGGCGGCATCTTCGTGGTGGAAACGCTGTCGGTGATGCTGCAGGTCACGTGGTTCAAGTTTACGAAGAAGCGTTATGGCGAAGGCCGTCGCCTGTTCCGCATGGCGCCGCTGCATCACCATTTCGAGCTCGGTGGCTGGAAGGAAACCCAGGTCACGGTGCGGTTCTGGATCATCACGATGCTGCTGGTACTGATTGGCCTGTCATCGCTGAAGCTGCGCTGACCCGGGCTGAACGACTGAAGCTCAATTGAATAACTGACGGACTCTACAGGCAGGTAATCGAAGTGTTTGGCGCGTTGCAGAAACCTCATGTGCTGGTACTTGGCCTCGGCGAATCGGGGCTGGCCATGGCACGCTGGTGCGGCCTGAACGGCTGCCGCCTGCGTGTGGCCGACACGCGCGAGGCACCCGCCAATCTTGGCTTGCTGCAAGGCGAGCATGCCGCGGCGCAATTTGTTGGCGGTCCGTTTGCGCCAGGCCTGCTCGACGGTATCGGGCTGGTGGCGATCAGCCCCGGCCTGTCGCCGCTGGAACCTGATACCAAGGCGCTACTCGAGGCAGCGCAAGCACGCGACATTCCGGTCTGGGGAGAGATCGAACTGTTCGCGCAGGCGCTTGGCTACCTCGAGGCGACCTCGGGTTATGCCCCGCGGGTGCTGGCCATTACCGGCACCAACGGCAAGACCACTACTACCGCATTGACCGGCCGCCTGGTCGAGCGCGCGGGCAAGACCGTCGGCGTGGCCGGCAACATCAGCCCGTCGGCGCTGGACAAGCTCTCGGCATGCATTGCCAGCGCCACGTTGCCCGATGTCTGGGTGCTGGAACTGTCGAGCTTCCAGCTTGAGTACACATTCTCCCTGGCGCCGCACGCGGCGACTGTGCTGAACATCACACAGGACCATCTGGACTGGCACGGCGGCATGGAGGCCTATGCGGCAGCCAAGGCGCGCATCTTCGGCCCGGCCGACAAGGGCTGCGTGCAGGTGCTGAACCGCCAGGACGGCATGACGATGGCCATGGCGCGCCAGGGTGCTGCATCGATGACCTTCGGTACCGACCTGCCTGAAACGCCGGGCAGCTTTGGGGTGCTGCGCGAAGGCGGCATGCCTTGGCTGGTACTGGCCGAACCGGACAGCGAGGCCGATGCCGAGCAGAAGCCGCGCCGCCGCAAGAAAGATGAAGTGGTGGACCAGGCCGTGCCGGTGCGCCACAAGCGCCTGATGCCGGCCGATGCGCTGCATATCCGCGGCATGCACAACGCCACCAACGCGATGGCCGCGCTGGCGCTGTGCCGCGCGATCGACCTGCCGATGAGCGCGTTGCTGCACGGACTGCGCGAGTACCGCGGCGAGCCGCACCGCGTGGAGTGGGTGGCCACGATCGACGAGGTCGAGTACTTCGACGACAGCAAGGGTACCAATGTGGGTGCCACGGTGGCTGCGCTGAACGGGCTGGACAAGCGCGTGGTGCTGATCGCCGGTGGCGAGGGCAAGGGTCAGGACTTTTCGCCGCTGGCCACGCCGGTGGCCCAGTACGCGCGTGCCGTGGTGCTGATCGGCAAGGATGCCGGCGCGCTGCGCGAGGCGCTGGCTGCCACCGGTACGCAGCTCATCGATGCGGGCTCGCTCGAGGAGGCGGTCGAGCAGTCGGCCCGCCTGGCCGAGTCCGGTGATGTCGTATTGCTGTCGCCGGCCTGTGCCAGCCTGGACATGTTCCGCAACTACGTCCATCGCGCGCAGGTGTTCCGCGGCGCCGTGGAAGAACTGGCTTTGTCCCGGGGGATCATGCCATGAGCGACTCGCAGGTCAAGCGTAGCGGATTCATCGGCGCCACCATCGGCAATGCCTGGGGTGGCCTGCGTGACGCGGTGTCGGGCGTCAAGCCGACCCGTTCCCGCATGATGGAGTACGACCAGCCGCTGCTGTGGGTGGCGATCGTGCTGCTGACGTTTGGCCTGGTGATGGTCTATTCGGCATCGATTGCGCTGCCCGACTCGCCGCGCTACGCCAACTACCGCGAGGCCCACTTCCTGGTGCGCCACGCATTCGCACTGTTTATCGGCCTGTCGATGGGCCTGGTGGCGTTCCAGATCCCGGTCAAGGTCTGGGACAAGTACGCCCCGAAGCTGTTCATCATCGCGCTGGTGCTGCTGGTGCTCGTGTTGGTGCCATTTGTCGGCAAGGGCGTGAACGGCGCGCGGCGCTGGATTCCGCTCGGGGTCATGAACTTCCAGCCGTCGGAACTGATGAAGCTGGCGGTGGTGCTCTACGCCGCCAACTACACGGTGCGCAAGCAGGAATGGATGCAGAACGTGTCCAAGGGCTTCCTGCCGATGGGCGTGGCCGTGGTGGTGGTGGGCATGCTGCTGCTGCTGGAACCGGACATGGGCGCGTTCCTGGTGATCGCGGCCGTGGCCATGGGCATCCTGTTCCTGGGCGGCATCAATGGCAAGCTGTTTGCGGGACTGGTCGGCGTGGCGGTGGGCGCGTTCGGCCTGCTGATCACGGCGTCGCCCTGGCGGCGCGAACGGATCTTCGCATACCTGAATCCGTGGGAAGAAGCCAACGCACTGGGCAAGGCCTACCAGCTCACGCACTCGCTGATTGCCTTCGGCCGTGGCGAATGGACCGGCGTGGGCCTGGGCGGCAGCATCGAGAAGCTGCACTACCTGCCCGAAGCGCATACCGACTTCATCCTGGCCGTGATTGGCGAGGAATTCGGCTTTATCGGCGTGCTGGTGATGATCGTGCTGTTCTACTGGCTGGTGCGCCGCTGCTTCAATATCGGGCGCACCGCGCTGCAGCTCGACCGCACGTTCGCCGGCCTCGTGGCCAAGGGCATGGGCGTGTGGATCGGCTGGCAGACCTTCATCAACATGGGTGTGAACCTGGGCCTGCTGCCGACCAAGGGACTGACTTTGCCGCTGGTCAGCTACGGTGGCTCGGGCATCCTGATGAACTGCGTGGCACTGGCGATCGTGCTGCGGATCGACTATGAGAACCGGGTGATGATGCGCGGAGGCAAGGTATGACCGCGCGTACGTTGCTCGTCATGGCTGGCGGCACCGGGGGCCACGTGTTCCCGGGGCTGGCGGTCGCGCACGCGCTGCGCGACGAGGGCTGGCGCGTGGTCTGGCTTGGCAATCGCGCGGGCATGGAAGCCACGCTGGTGCCGAAGCACGATATTCCGATGGAGTACATCCAGTTCGGTGGACTGCGCGGCAAGGGCCTGGTGACCAAGTTGCTGCTGCCGCTGAACCTGCTGCGCGCATTCTGGCAAAGCATGGGCGCGCTGCGCCGGGTGAAGCCCGACGTGGTGCTTGGCATGGGCGGCTATATCACGTTCCCGGCCGGCATGATGGCCTCGCTGCTGGGCCGTCCGCTGGTGCTGCACGAGCAGAACTCGATTGCCGGACTGGCCAACAAGGTGTTGGCCAAGGTCGCCGATCGCGTACTGTGCGCGTTCCCGGATGCGCTGCCGGACAGCGAATGGACTGGCAATCCGGTACGGGCCGAACTGGCAACGATTCCGGCGCCCGAGTCGCGCTACGACCATCGCACCGGCCCGCTGCGCATCCTGGTGGTGGGCGGCAGCCTTGGCGCGGCGGCGTTGAACGACGTGGTACCGAAGGCGTTGGCGTTGCTGCCCGAGGCTGGACGGCCGGTGGTGAAGCACCAGGCCGGGGCCAAGCAGATCGACCAGCTGCGCGCGAACTACGCGGCGGCGGGCGTGGCCGGCGAGACCGTGCCATTTATCGACGACATGGCGGCGGCCTATGCCGACGCCGACCTGGTCATCTGCCGTGCCGGTGCGATGACGGTTTCGGAAGTGGCGGCCGCCGGTGTGGCCGCGCTGTTCGTGCCGTTCCCGCACGCGGTGGACGACCATCAGACCACCAATGCGAAGTTCCTGTCGAAGCAGGGCGCCGCGTTGCTGGTGCAACAGAACGAATTGACCGCGCAAGGGCTGGCACAAACGATCGCCGGCCTGGACCGCGTTCAACTGAAGGACATGGCGCGCGCTGCGCGCAGCCTGGCCAAACCGGAGGCAACCCGGCGCGTCGCCGAGATCTGCCGCCAGATGGCGGGTGACAAGTGAAACCGATTCAATGAAGCATATCGTCAAGAACATCCATTTCGTAGGTATCGGCGGGGTCGGCATGAGCGGCATCGCCGAGGTCCTGCTGAACCTGGGCTACAAGGTCTCCGGCTCCGACATGGGCAGCAATGCTGCCACGCGGCGCCTGGCCTCGCTCGGCGCACGCGTTTGCCACGGCCACGATGCCGCCAACGTGGAAGGCGCCAATGCCGTGGTGGTATCCACCGCGGTGAGCAATGACAACCCCGAAGTACTGGCTGCACGGGCCAAGCGCATTCCCGTGGTGCCGCGCGCCGTGATGCTGGCCGAGCTGATGCGCCTGAAGCAGGGCGTCGCGATTGCCGGCACGCATGGCAAGACCACCACCACGAGCCTGGTGGCTTCGGTGCTGGCCGAAGGCGGGCTCGATCCCACGTTCGTGATCGGCGGCCGCCTCAATTCGGCTGGCGCGAATGCACGCCTGGGTACCGGCGACTTCATCGTGGCCGAGGCCGATGAATCCGATGCGTCGTTCCTGAACCTGTTCCCGGTGATGGAAGTCATCACCAATATCGACGCCGACCACATGGACACCTACGGGCACGACTTTGCCCGGCTCAAGCAGGCGTTCGTGGAGTTCACGCAGCGCCTGCCGTTCTATGGCATCGCGGTGCTGTGCGTCGATGATCCGAACGTGCGCGAGATCCTGCCGTTCGTGTCCAAGCCCGTGGTGCGCTACGGCTTTGCCGAGGATGCCCAGATCCGCGCGATCAATGCGCGGGCCGTCGATGGCCAGATGCATTTCACCGTGCTGCGCCAGCTGAATGGCCACGCCGAGCCGCCGCTGGACATTGTGCTGAACCTGCCCGGCGACCACAACGTGCAGAACGCGCTGGCCGCGATCGCGATTGCCACGGAACTGGAAGTACCGGATGCCGCCATCGTGAAGGCGCTGCGTGAATTCCACGGCGTGGGCCGCCGCTTCCAGCGCTACGGCGAGGTGGCCACGCCCGACGGCGCCGGCACCTTCACGCTGGTTGATGACTATGGTCACCATCCGGTGGAAATGGCCGCCACGCTGGCCGCCGCGCGCGGCGCGTTCCCTGGCCGCCGCCTGGTGCTGGCGTTCCAGCCGCATCGCTTCACGCGGACGCGCGACTGCTTCGAGGATTTCGTAAAGGTGCTTGGTACCGTCGACGCACTGCTGCTGGGCGAGGTCTACGCCGCCGGCGAGGCGCCGATCGTGGCGGCCGACGGGCGCGCCATGACCCGCGCGCTGCGGGTGGCCAACAAGGTGGAACCCGTTTTTGTCGAACAGATTGAAGACATGCCGCAGTCGATCCTGAATGCCGTGCGACCTGGCGATGTGGTCGTGACGATGGGCGCCGGTTCGATCGGCGCCGTACCGGGACAACTGGTCTCGCACCAGACCGGAGGCCAGCAATGAGCTTCGTGGCCAATCCCAATATCGATCCGAAATCGCTGGGCAAGGTTGGCGTGCTGCTGGGCGGACGCTCGGCCGAGCGCGAGATCTCGCTGATGTCCGGCAACGGCGTGCTGGCGGCGCTGCAGGCGCGCGGCGTGGATGCCCATCCGTTCGACCCGGCGCTGCAGTCGGTGGCCGAACTGGCCGCGGCAAAGTTCGACCGCGTTTTCATCGCGCTGCACGGCCGTTACGGCGAGGACGGCACGATGCAGGGCCTGCTCGAACAGCTGGGCGTGCCCTATACGGGTAGCGGCGTGCTGGCTTCGGCGTTGTCCATGGACAAGCAGGCAACCAAGCGGTTGTGGATGACGCACGGCCTGGCCACCCCGCGCTTTGCGATGCTGCACGCCGACACCGATTTCGACGCAGTGGTCAGGGATCTTGGCCTGCCGCTGATCGTCAAGCCGGCCCGCGAAGGCTCGTCGATCGGCCTGACCAAGGTCACAGCCGCGGACCAGATGCGCGACGCATTCGAGAAAGCGGCAGGGCTCGATGCCGACGTCATTGCCGAGACGTTCATCGACGGCGCCGAGCTGACTTGCCCGGTCGTGGGCGAGGGTTCGACAGCCGAAGCACTGCCGGTAATCAAGATTGTCGCGCCCGAGTCGAACTACGACTATCAAAATAAGTACTTTACTGACGTTACCCAATACCTGTGCCCCTCAACTTTGCCTGAGGCGCTCGAGAACGAAGTGCGCGCCCTGGCGGTCGAAGCATTCCGCGTATTGGGCTGCCGTGGCTGGGCCCGTGCCGACGTAATGCTGACACGCGATGGCAAGCCGTACCTGCTTGAAATGAATACGTCCCCGGGCATGACCAGCCATTCGCTCGTGCCGATGGCGGCGCGTGCGCAGGGCATCAGCTACGAGGACTTCGCGATGCAGGTGCTGGCCCTGGCCACGCTCGACCTGCATCCGAACGAACACTGGAAACCCGAGTAACCGCAAGACAACCGGCAATACGCCTGACTGACGAACATGTGGCAAAACGCGCGCCTGCTTAACCTGATCGCCTCAGCGCTATACGCGCTGGTGGCGCTCATGGCGCTCGGCGCCGGCCTGCTGTGGCTGGCGCAACGGCCTGTGTTCGCCATCACCCATGTGGAACTGACATCGATGGGTGGCGGTCAGTTGCGGCACGTGAATGCGCCGAGCGTACGCGCCAATGCGCTGGGCAAGCTGTCGGGCAATTTCTTCACGCTGGATCTCAACGCCGCGCGCCAGGCTTTTGAATCGGTGCCGTGGGTGCGCCATGCCAGCGTGCGGCGCGAATGGCCGAACGGCCTCGCGGTGCAGGTGGAAGAGCACGAAGCCCTTGGCACCTGGGGCGGCGCGGACAGCGGCAGGCTGATCAACACCTATGGCGAGGTGTTCGTGGCCAATACCGCCGAGGCCGAAGAGGATGCCCAGCTGCTGGCGCTGGACGGGCCGCCGGACAGCGAGGAAGACGTGGTCGGGAAGCTCGAGATCATGCGTGAGTGGTTCAAGCCGATCAAGGTCGAACCGCTGGCGGTGGCGTTGTCGGGGCGCTATGCGTGGCGCGCCAGGTTGTCCAACGGCATGGTGATCGAGTTCGGGCGCGAGCAGACCGACGAGGACCGGACGGCGATGGAAGCGCGGGTCAAGCGCTTCGTGGCGTCGTGGCCGCAGCTGACGGAGCAATGGGGCAAGCAGATCGAGTATGCCGATCTGCGCTACCCGAACGGTTTCGCGATCCGCACGGCCAGCGTGCGCTTCCTGACCGATGCGCAGGCAGCCGCCGCAGCCAAGGCCGCGGCCAAGGCGGCGGGCGCGGCAACCCCACAGGCGGCTTCGGCCGGTAACACCAACAACAATCCGACGCGACTCAAGAGTAAGAACGCGGAGAAAACTCGATGAGCAAGGAATACAAGGACCTACTGGTCGGTCTCGATATCGGCACCTCGAAGGTGGCGGCCGTGGTGGCGGAACTGCGCCCCGACGGCAGCTATGAGGTCATCGGGATGGGCCAGTCCGAGTCCAAGGGTCTGAAGAAGGGGGTCGTGGTCAACATCGAGGCCACCGTGCAGTCGATCCAGCGTGCGCTGGAGGAGGCCGAACTGATGGCCGACTGCAAGATTGCCGAGGTGTTCACGGGCATCGCCGGCAGCCACATCCGCAGCTTCAATTCCAGCGGCATGGTGGCAATCAAGGACAAGGAAGTCACGCAGACCGACGTGGCCCGCGTGATCGAAACCGCCAAGGCGGTGAATATCCCGACCGACCAGCAGATCCTGCACATCCTGACGCAGGAATTCATCATCGACGGCCAGGAAGATGTGCGCGAGCCCATCGGCATGAGCGGCATCCGCCTGGAAGTGAAGGTGCATATCGTCACTGGCGCGGTCAGCGCGGCCCAGAACATCGTCAAGTGCGTGCGCCGCTGCGGCCTGGAAGTGCACGACCTGATCCTGCAGCCGCTGGCATCGAGCCTGGCCGTGCTGACTGAGGACGAGAAGGAACTGGGCGTGGTGCTGGTCGATATCGGCGGCGGCACCACCGACATCGCCATCTTCAGCGAAGGTGCGATCCGCCATACGGCGGTGATCCCCATTGCCGGCGACCAGATCACCAACGATATCGCCATGGCACTGCGCACGCCGACGCCGGACGCCGAGGATATCAAGATGCAGTACGGCATCGCCAAGCAGGCGATCGCCGATCCGGAAGACATGATCGAGGTGCCTGGCGTAGGCGACCGCGGCACGCGCACGCTGAGCCGCCAGGCGCTGGCCGCGGTGATCGAGCCGCGTATCGAGGAACTCTATTCGCTGGTGCACCAGGTGGTGCGCGAATCGGGTTACGAGGAATTGCTGTCGTCGGGCGTGGTGATTACCGGCGGTACGGCGATGATGCCGGGCATGGTGGAACTGGGTGAGGACATCTTCCTGAAGCCCGTGCGAGTGGGTGTGCCCGAGTATCGCGGCAACCTGCACGAGGTGGTGAAGAGCCCGCGCTATTCCACGGTGATGGGTTTGCTGCAGGAAGGCTGCGTGCAACGCATGCGTGGCCGCAAGGTGGCCGTGCAGAGCGGGCAGGTCAAGCAGGTATGGACCCGCATGAAGGAATGGTTTGTCGGCAACTTCTGATGCCGGAATGTGTCAGCTAGGTTTGGCGCAACGTATTTCAAACGGTTTTATTGGCTAGTAGTTCTTTGATGGTTTTTTGTTCAGAAACCAAGGGTTGCGGCGGGGAGGCTGCAGCGTTTGGGGACTGATTCTTCTCGGAGGCAGTGATGGACTTTGACATGATCGAAACGGAGATTCAGGACGGCACCATCATCAAGGTGGTGGGCGTGGGTGGCGCGGGCGGCAACGCCGTGCAGCACATGATCAGCCGTGGTGTGCAGGGCGTGGAATTCATTTGCATGAACACCGACGCCCAGGCACTGAAGCGCTCGACGGCGTCGCGCGTCCTGCAGCTCGGCAATTCGGGTCTGGGTGCCGGCGCCAAGCCGGAAGTGGGTCGCAACTGCGCTGAAACGGCGCGCGAGCAGATTGCCGATTCCCTGCGCGGTGCGCACATGGTCTTCATCACTGCCGGCATGGGCGGCGGTACCGGTACCGGTGCCGCGCCGATCGTGGCGCAGGTGGCCAAGGAAATGGGCATCCTGACCGTGGGCGTGGTCAGCAAGCCGTTCGAGTTCGAAGGTGCGCGTCGCGCCAAGGTGGCCGAACATGGTTCGAGCGAGCTGGAGTCGTCGGTGGATTCGCTGATCGTTGTGCTCAACGAGAAGCTGTTCGAAGTCATGGGCGACGACGCCGAGATGGACAAGTGCTTCCAGTGCGCCGACGACGTGCTGCATAACGCCGTGGCCGGCATTGCCGAAATCATCAATGTCGACGGTCTCGTGAACGTCGACTTCGAAGACGTGAAGACGGTGATGGGCGAGCAGGGCAAGGCCATGATGGGCACGGCGACCGTGTCCGGCGTGGACCGCGCCCGCCTGGCGGCCGAGCAGGCCGTGGCCAGCCCGCTGCTGGAAGGCGTGGACCTGTCCGGCGCGCGTGGCGTGCTGGTCAACATCACGGCCAGCCGTTCGCTGAAGCTGTCGGAAACCAAGGAAGTCATGAACACGATCCGCAGCTATGCCGCGGAGGATGCGACCGTGATCTTCGGTACGGTGTACGACGATTCGATGAGCGACGCGCTGCGCGTGACCGTGGTGGCCACGGGCCTGGGCCGTTCGGCCAAGAAGCAGCAGCCGATGACGCTGCTGAAGACCGGCACGGACAACATCCCGGTGCAGATGATGGCAGGCCTGACCGCTGCCCCGTCGCATGCCGCGCCGGACTACAGCAACCTGGATACCCCGGCAGTGTGGCGCAGTTCGCGTGAGTCGGCATCGGCCCACGTGGCGGCGCTGCAGGAGAAGGGTGTGGACACGTACGACATCCCGGCCTTCCTGCGCAAGCAGGCAGACTGAGTGGGCGCCGGCAGGGCAGCGGCAACAGTCGCGCGCCTGGCAGGTTGTTCAAGGTCCGATCCGCGTCGCCCGAGCGCTCCCTATCCGCTCGGCCAACGCCTGGACTGACGCAACCCGTCAGCGTGCCCGGCTGTGCTGTGCCCGTGCCATACGTAGTCCATCGCATCCCGTTGCCGGGGTAGGCAGGCCATCGGCCGCCTCCCCGGACTGGTTTCCCGCCCCCCCGGTTGCGGGATGTCTCCGTCCGCGCGGCGCGTCTATCCAGACGCGCCGCGTGGCGTTTCCAAGGCAAGGTATTTCCTGCTGCACCTGCGATCCGTCCCGCTTGGTTGCGACGGCATCCGCCCCTATGATGCATGCAGGGTTTTTCCTGAGAGGACAGATTTCCATGATCGCAGTTGGCCAGCGCGTCCCGGACGCCACGTTGTACGAGTTCTTTGAAACCGAAGCCGGCGGATGCTCGCTGGGTCCCAATGCGTTCCCGGTTGCCGAACTGGTCAAGGGCAAGAAGATCGTCGTGTTCGGACTGCCCGGTGCGTTCACGCCGACCTGCTCGGCCAAGCACGTGCCCGGCTACCTGAAGCTCAACGACGCGCTGCGCGCCGCTGGTGTGGACGAAGTCTGGTGCCACTCGGTCAACGACGCGTTCGTGATGGGGGCCTGGGGCCGTGAGCAGAAGGCCGGCGGCAAGGTGCGCATGATGGCCGATGGCGCGGCGCAATGGGCCAAGGGCCTCGGTCTGGACCAGGACTTGAGCCAGCGCGGACTTGGTGTACGGGCCAAGCGCTATGCCATGGTGATCGACGACGGTGTGGTCTCGCACCTGTTTGTCGAGGAGCCGGGCGAATTCAAGGTCAGCAGCGCCGAAGCTGTATTGGAAGCGTTGCGCGCCTGACACGAAGCGTGTCTGTTAAGTGGCTTATTGGGCTCTCCATTAACAATGCCTAACACCCCGACACAAAGTGGTGCAGCGCAATACACCGAGTGGTGGTAGTATCGCGTTATTGGTTTTTAAGCCCAATAGCTTTTAATAATAGTTGAGGCCGTCATGCTCAAACAGCGCACTATCAAATCCCTGGTGAAGACGGTCGGCATTGGTTTGCACTCGGGTCGCAAGGTGACGCTGTCGCTGAGGCCCGCTCCCGCCGATGCCGGCATCGTCTTCACCCGCGTCGACCTGCCGGAACCGGTGGAGATTCCCGCCGCCGCCTCGGCCATCGGCGATACGCGCCTGGCTTCGGTGCTGCAGAAGAACGGCGCGCGCGTTTCCACGGTCGAGCACTTGATGTCGGCTTGCGCCGGTCTCGGTATCGACAATCTCTATGTCGATGTGGACGCCGAGGAAATTCCGATCATGGACGGCAGCGCCGCGTCGTTCGTGTTCCTGCTGCAGTCGGCCGGTATTGAAGAGCAACCGGCGGCCAAGCGCTTCATTCGCGTAAAGAAGGCCGTCGAAGTGCGCGAGGGCGACAAGCTGGCCCGGCTCGAGCCGTTCTTCGGTTTCAAGCTCGCGTTCACGATCGACTTCCGCCATCCGGCTGTCGACAAGACCGGCCAGACGTTCTCGATCGATTTTGCCGACACCAGCTACGTGCGCGAGATTGCCCGTGCCCGTACGTTCGGTTTTGCCCATGAAGTGGAAGCGCTGCGCGAAATGGGCCTGGCCCGTGGCGGTAGCCTCGACAATGCGATCGTGCTCGACGAGCACCGCATGCTGAACAACGAGGAACTGCGCTATGGCGATGAGTTCGTGCGCCACAAGATTCTCGACGCCATCGGCGACCTGTACGTGGTGGGCCATCCGCTGATCGGCTCGTACATCGCCCACAAGTCGGGCCATGGCCTGAACAACCAGCTGCTGCGTGCGCTGCTGGCGGACCAGGAAGCCTACGAATTCGTAACCTTCGACAAGGTCGAGGAAGCCCCGGTGGCTTTCCTGCCGCAGGTGCAGCCAGCCTTCGCCTGATCGACGTCAAGCATCAAGCAAAAACCCCGCGACTCGCAAGAGCGCGGGGTTTTTTAGTCTGGTACTTGTAGCCGTTGTTATGCGCACCCCTCGCCCACGCAGTGGGAGAGGGGTGGGGGAGAGGGCAAAGCGGTTCAAAATGCGACCAACGCATCTTGATGCGCTGGCCCTCTCCCCCGGCCCCTCTCCCGCGTTGCGGGCGAGGGGAGCAAATCAACACACCCTACCGATCTACCGATGCCGGGCCAGCAAGGCCTCCACCGCATCCCGCAATGGCGATGCCTCGAGGTTGTGGGCAAGCTCATCCATGCTTTGCAGTCCGTTGGCAGGGATGTTCGCACCACGCGGCTTGCGCTCAACCGGACCGGTGTCCCAGTCTGCGCGGCCTACCTCGGGTTGTACCCGCACACGGATTGCAGTAACCTTCGAGCCACGTTGTTGCAACCGGGAAAGTAGTGTCGGCACCACCTGTCGAACCCGCGCCGCCGCCGCGCCATGGGCGGCCAGCAACAGCAGCGTCTGCTCCGTTTGCGGTCCCCGGCCGTCGGTCTTGATACCGGCAACGGCAATCCCGGCCCGCATTGCTGGTGGCAGCAGCGCAAAGACTTCCGCTTCCAGTGACGCCAGTTGCCGTGCCGTCTGCATCAGTGCAGAAACCGGCCCGGCCTTGGCCAGCCAGTCGTTGAGTGGCTTGGCTGAAGGTGTCTGGAAAGCGTGGTGGGTGAACAAGCGCATGCACGCATTCTAGCGCGCAATCCCTGCCCGTCCGAGAGCCGGGATGCGATGCCTGCATGCACACCGGAGCCGTGTGGCTCCGTCTTGGGGATGGGAAGGTCATGCAAATCATCGTGCTGCATCCGCGCGAGCCGCGGGTATTCCGTTTTCAGTTGACACGCGTGCGCGTGACGCTGCTCGCCATTGCGCTTTGCCTGTTGGTGGCGGCCGCTTCGTCGGGACTGACGTGGCTGGTGGCGCGCAACCAGGCGGCGCCCGAACTGTCGCGCCAGGCACGCGACAATACTTACCTGCGTGAGAACCTTGCCGTGATGGCTGCCCACCTGGGCGAGCTGCAGGCCCGCATGGTGCGACTCGACGCACTCGGCGAACGGGTCTCCGGCATGGTCGGGATCGCGCCCCAGGAGTTCGATTTCCGCCATCGCCCGGCACGCGGCGGCCCGGCCAGCCCGGCGTTGTCCAGCGACCTGACGCTGCCCGAACTGCGCGACGAACTTGCGCGGCTGGGCGAGCAGGCCGACCATCGCGCCGACTATTTCGATGTCATCGAGACCGCACTGATGGACCGGCTACTACGCGAACGCCGCCAGCCCAGCGTGATGCCGGTGGCAGCGGGCTACGACGGATCGGGCTTCGGCACGCGTCTCGACCCGTTCACTGGCCGGCGCACCCGGCACGAAGGCGTGGACTTTGTCGCGCCATCCGGCACACCGATCCTGGCTGCAGCGGGTGGCGTGGTGGTGGCATCCGAATGGCATCCCGAGTACGGCAACATGATCGATATCGATCACGGCGACGGGCTCAAGACACGTTACGCGCATGCGTCGAAAGCGCTGGTAAAGGCAGGTGACCTGGTGCGCCCGGGCCAGCTGATCGGGCGAGTGGGCAGTACCGGCAGGTCCACGGGCGCACACCTGCATTTCGAGGTGCATGTGAACGGCATACCGCGCAACCCGGGCGCATTCCTGAGCGCGGCGGCGCCTGCGCCCGCCCAGGCACCGCTGGCGGCCGCGCCGGTACCCACGGACCGCTCGGCGATTCGCTGAACCCCACACATGGGGGCAATGCGGAACATTGAAGCTGGCCCGGCTGTCCCAACCTGCTGAGCACGCCGCCAGGCAACTGGACCAGGCATGTTGCACATGTGCAGAATCTGTGCTGGCAACACGCCCGGTCAGGACATCGGCACATGATAAACTCGGCGTTTCGCGCCAATCTACCCATACCTCGTGCTGGTCCTGCCCAGGCAGGGCGTCAGCGCAGGTGAAAGCACTCGATGATCACGGGCCTTCTCAAGAAAGTCTTCGGCAGCCGCAACGAACGGCTGATCAAACAATATCTTCGCACGGTCGTGCAGATCAACGCGTTGGAGCCGAAGTTCGAAGCGCTTTCGGACGACGAGCTGCGTGGCATGACCGAGACGTTCCGTCAGCGCCACGCGGGCGGCGAATCGCTTGAAGCGCTGCTTCCCGAGGCCTTTGCCGTCTGCCGCGAGGCCAGCAAGCGCGTCATGAAGATGCGCCATTTCGACGTCCAGATGATCGGCGGCATGGTGCTGAACGACAACAAGATCGCCGAAATGCGCACCGGCGAAGGCAAGACGCTGACCGCCACGCTGGCCGTGTACCTCAATGCATTGACCGGCAAGGGCGTGCACGTGGTGACGGTGAACGACTACCTGGCCCAGCGCGATGCCGAGTGGATGGGGCGCCTGTACAACTTCCTGGGCCTGTCGGTGGGTGTGAACCTGTCGCAGATGCCGCATGACCAGAAGCAGGTGGCCTACAACTCGGACATCACCTACGGCACCAATAACGAGTTCGGCTTCGACTATCTGCGCGACAACATGGTCTACGACCCGTCGCAGCGCGTGCAGCGGCCGCTGCACTACGCGATCGTCGACGAAGTGGACTCGATCCTGGTCGATGAAGCGCGTACGCCGCTGATCATCTCGGGTCAGGCCGAGAACCAGACCGACCTCTACCAGCGCATGAACGGCATTCCGAAGCTGCTGGAGCGCCAGATCGGCGAGGAAAAGGCGGACGGCACCGGCGTCGAGAAGCCGGGCGACTACTACGTCGACGAGAAGGGCCATCAGGTCTACCTGACCGAGGCCGGCCACGAGAAGGCCGAGCAGATCCTGGCCGCCCAGGGCCTGATCAGCGAGGGCGAGTCGCTCTACGCGCCGCAGAACATCACGCTGATGCATCATCTGTACGCTGCCCTGCGTGCGCAAAGCCTGTTCCATCGCGACCAGCACTATGTGGTGCAGAACGACGAAGTGGTGATCGTCGATGAATTCACGGGCCGCCTGATGACGGGCCGCCGCTGGTCCGACGGCCTGCACCAGGCCGTGGAAGCCAAGGAAGGCGTGACGATCCAGCAGGAAAACCAGACGCTGGCCACGATCACGTTCCAGAACTACTTCCGCATGTACGAGAAGCTGGCCGGCATGACCGGTACAGCCGACACCGAAGCCTACGAATTCCAGGAAATCTACGGCCTGGAAGTGGTGGTGATCCCGACCAACCGCCAGGCCCAGCGCAAGGACCTGCAGGACCAGATCTACAAGACGTCGAAGGAGCGCTACGACGCCGTGGTACGCGATATCCGCGACTGCTTCGAGCGCGGCCAGCCGGTGCTGGTGGGTACCACGTCGATCGAGACTTCCGAATACCTGTCGGACCTGCTGAACAAGGAAAAGCTGCCGCACCAGGTGCTGAACGCCAAGCAGCATGAGCGCGAAGCCGAAATCGTGGCCCAGGCAGGCCGTCCGAAGATGATCACGATCGCCACCAACATGGCCGGCCGTGGTACCGACATCGTGCTTGGCGGCAATGTCGAGAAGCAGTCGGGCTTTATCGAAGCCGACGCGGGCCTGTCGGATGCCGAGAAGGCCGCGAAGATCGACCATCTCAAGAACGAATGGCAGTCCCTGCACGAGCAGGTCAAGGCGGCCGGTGGCCTGCATATCGTGGGTACCGAGCGTCATGAATCGCGCCGGATCGACAACCAGCTGCGCGGCCGTGCCGGCCGCCAGGGTGACCCGGGTTCGTCGCGCTTCTACTTGTCGCTGGACGACCAGTTGCTGCGTATCTTTGCCGGCGACCGCGTGCGCGCGATCATGGAACGCCTGAAGATGCCAGAGGGCGAGCCGATCGAGGCCGGTATCGTGACGCGCTCGATCGAATCGGCGCAGCGCAAGGTGGAAGGCCGCAACTTCGATATCCGCAAGCAGCTGCTGCAGTACGACGATGTGTCCAACGACCAGCGCAAGGAAATCTACAAGCTTCGTAACGACGTGCTCGAAGCCCAGGATGTTGGCGACATGGTGGCCAACCTGCGTGAGAGCGTAATCATCGAACTGTTCCGCGACCATGTGCCTGCGGAGAGCATGGAAGAGCAGTGGGATATCGTCGGCCTGGAGCAGCGCCTGCGTGACGACTGGAGCCTGGAAGTACCGCTGGCCAAGACCATCGAGGGCGCGCAGAGCATCGAGGACGATGAACTGCTGAACCTGATCCTGTCGACGGCGCGTGAGACCTACGACGCCAAGGTAGGCCAGGTAGGCCGCGAGTCGTTTGCCGGCTTCGAGCGCTCGGTGATGCTGCAAAGCATCGACACCCATTGGCGTGAACACCTGGCCGCGCTCGATCACCTGCGCCAGGGCATTCATCTGCGCGGCTACGCGCAGAAGGATCCGAAGCAGGAATACAAGCGCGAGTCGTTCGAACTGTTTGCGCGCCTGCTCGACGTGATCAAGAGCGAAGTCACGCGCGTGGTGTTCAACGTGCAGATCCAGTCGCCGGAGCAGCTTGAACAGGCGTCCGAGCAGATCGAGGAAGGTCTTTCGCACCTAGAGAACGTGCAGTACAAGCATGACGAGTTTGCCGAAGGTGCCGAACCCGTGGAGCGCGCGTCGCCGCGCAGCAGCACGGCAGCCGCCGCGATGGCGGCCATGGGCGGCGGCGATGTGGAATTCGCCGGCATGCCCAAGGTTGGCCGCAACGATCCGTGCCCGTGCGGATCGGGCAAGAAGTTCAAGCAGTGCCACGGCAAGCTGAGCTGAACGCAAGCCGCAACTGCCGGTGAGCGTGCGGATGTGACGCACGACACCGACCATGTACCAGGACATGCCCGCTTGATCTGTGTATCAAGCGGGCATGTTCGTCAGATGCACCAGAGATCAGAGACGATCAGAGAATTCGAGGAAACGAACATGCCCGTGAACCTGCCACTGCCCCAGGCAGAAAACCTGAAATCCGTCGCTGGAGTCGAACTCGGCTGGGCCGAGGGTGGCATCCGCAAGGCCAATCGCAAGGACGTGCTCGTGGTGAAGGTGGCCGAGGGCAGCACGGCGGCTGGCGTGTTCACGCAGAACCGTTTTTGCGCGGCACCGGTCCAGGTCTGCCGCGAGCATCTGGCCGCGGGCGCAGGCATCCGCGCACTCGTGGTCAACACGGGCAATGCCAATGCGGGTACCGGTGAGCCGGGCCTGGCCGCGGCGCGCGCCACCTGCGAAGCGCTGGCGAAGCAGCTCGGTATTGCCGCGAACCAGGTCTTGCCGTTTTCGACGGGCGTGATCCTGGAGCAATTGCCGGTGGATCGCCTGACCGCCGCGCTGCCGGCGGCAATCGCCAATGCGCGCGCCGATAACTGGCTGGCCGCCGCCGAATCGATCATGACCACCGATACGCAGCCCAAGGCGGCATCGCGCACGGTGCAGATCGACGGCAAGACCGTGACGCTGTCGGGTATCAGCAAGGGTGCCGGCATGATCCGCCCGAACATGGCAACGATGCTCGGCTTTATCGCCATGGACGCCGCCGTGGCCCAGCCGGTGCTGCAGAAGCTGGTGGCGCATGCGGCCGACCACTCGTTCAACAGCATCACGATCGATGGCGATACGTCGACCAATGACTCGTTCGTGCTGATTGCCTCGGGCAAGTCGGGTGCCAATGTCAGCACCGCCGAAGGTCCGGCGTTCGAAGCGCTGCGCGATGCGGTGACCGCACTGGCCCAGGAGCTGGCGCAGATGATCGTGCGCGATGGCGAAGGCGCCACCAAGCTGATGACGATCCGCGTCGAAGGCGGCAAGGATGTGGCCGAGTGCCGCCAGATCGCCTATGCCGTGGCGCATTCCCCGCTGGTCAAGACTGCGTTCTATGCGTCGGACCCCAATCTTGGCCGCATCCTGGCGGCAATCGGCTATGCCGGTGTGAACGACCTCGATGTCGACCGCGTGAACCTGTGGCTCGACGACGTCTGGGTGGCACGCGATGGCGGCCGCAACCCCGAGTATCGTGAAGAAGACGGCCAGCGCGTGATGAAGCAGGCCGAGATCACCGTCCGTATCGCCCTGGGCCGTGGCAATGCCGAGGCCACCGTGTGGACCTGCGACCTCTCGCACGACTACGTGTCGATCAACGCCGACTACCGTTCGTAATTCGAAAAGAAGCGCCCCATGTCCGATCTTGCTACCCGCCTCGATGGTTTCCTTGCCCGTCTTGAACAATGGCTGCCGCCGGAATTGACCGACGCGGACTGGAAGGAGGCGGTAGCGTTTCGCTGGCGCAAGCGGCAAAGCCTGTTTGGCAATATCGGCTATCTGCAGGCAATTCGCCAGTTGCCGCCGATCCATCTGAACGATCTGAAGAACATTGATCGACAGAAGGATTCGATCGTGGCCAATACGCGGCAGTTCGTGAAGAACCTGCCCGCCAACAACGTGCTGCTGACCGGCGCGCGTGGCACCGGCAAGTCGTCCCTGATCAAGGCGATCCTGAACGAATTCGTGCAGGATGGCTTGCGTCTGGTGGAAGTCGACAAGGACGATCTGGGCGACCTCGGCGATATCGTTGAAAAACTTGCATCGCGTCCGGAACGCTTCGTGGTTTTCTGCGATGACCTGTCGTTCGAGGAAGGCGAATCGGGCTACAAGTCGCTGAAATCGGCGCTCGACGGCTCGGTGGCGGCGCAATCGGACAACGTGCTGATCTATGCCACGTCGAACCGGCGCCATTTGTTGCCCGAGTACATGAAGGACAACGAGACCTACCACCACACGGCCGATGGCGAGATCCATCCGGGCGAGGTGGTGGAAGAGAAGATCTCGCTGTCGGAGCGCTTTGGCCTGTGGCTGTCGTTTTATCCGCCGAAGCAGGATGAGTACCTGGCCATCGTGGGCCACTGGCTCTCGCATTTCGGTTGCACGCCGACCGATATCGAGGCGGCGCGCGGTGATGCACTGGTGTGGGCCCTGGAGCGCGGATCGCGCTCGGGTCGCGTGGCGTGGCAATTTGCGCGCGACTGGGGTGGCAAGCATGGCAAGCCGTTCATTGCGGACAAGGAATAATCGGGCATGACTGGTCAGGTGGAAACCGTGACAACGGCCGACGGGCAGACGCGCAAGGTCACCGAAGTGGCGGTTGGCGTAATGATCCAGCCCGACGGCCGTTTCCTGCTGGCACAGCGCCCGGCGGGCAAGCCGTACGAAGGTTACTGGGAATTCCCGGGCGGCAAGCTGGAGCCGGGGGAGTCCGTGGAGGCCGCGCTGGCGCGCGAGCTGCACGAGGAGCTCGGGCTCGATATCGTGCACAGCGAACGCTGGCACACGCTGGAACATGACTATCCGCATGCCTATGTGCGGCTGTATTTCTGCAAGATCACCGACTGGCGCGGCGACCCGGTCGGCCGCGAAGGCCAGGCGTTTGCGTGGCAGGCGGTGCCCGTGGATGTGGGGCCGCTGCTACCGGCGACGATCCCGGTCGTCGACTGGCTGGCCGAGGAATCGCGCGGCAGCTGAATGTAGTAAGAAAAGCCCGGCTTTGGCCGGGCTTTTTTTTTGCAACCAACCAGCCAACCAACACGAATCAGGAGGCTCAATGCAACGTGTCGATCGTATCGATGACGCCGTTTCGCTGCCCGAACTGACGCTACGGGGCATCATCCTTGGTGCCTTGATCACGGTGGTCTTCACCGCTTCCAATATCTATCTTGGCCTCAAGGTCGGGCTCACGTTCTCGTCGGCGATCCCGGCCGCCGTGATCTCGATGGCCGTGCTGCGACTGTTCCCGCGCGCGAACATCCTTGAGAACAATATGGTGCAGACGCAGGCATCGGCTGCCGGCACCTTGTCGTCGATCATCTTTATCCTGCCGGGCCTGGTCATGCTGGGGCACTGGCAGGGGTTTCCATTCTGGCAGACGCTGGCGATCTGCGCGGCCGGGGGCATGCTGGGCGTGATCTTCAGCATTCCGCTGCGCCATGCGATGGTGGTGCAGAGCGATCTGCCATACCCCGAAGGCGTGGCGGCAGCCGAGATCCTGCGCGTGGGCAGCGCCGGCCAGGATGCCACGGGCAAGCAGCAGGCAACCGGCATGGCCGACCTGCTGGCCGGTGGGGTGGCTGCGGGCCTGTTCAGCTTTGCGGCGGGCGGCCTGCGCGTACTGGCTGAAGGCGCGAACGCGTGGTTCGCGGTGGGCGCATCGGTGGTACGGCTGTCGATGGGATTTTCGCTGGCGCTGGTGGGGGCGGGCTATCTGGTCGGCATTGTCGGCGGGCTGGCCATGTTGCTTGGACTGGTGCTGACCTGGGGCATCGCGGTGCCGTGGCTGACCGCGGTGACTCCCATGCCGTCGGGCGCGACGTTGCAGAGCTTCGGCACGTCGGTCTGGAGCTCGCAGGCACGCTTTATTGGCGCTGGCACGATTGGCATCGCGGCGATCTGGACGCTTGGCACGTTGTTCAAGCCGATGGTGCAGGGCGTGCGGGCCTCGATGGGAGCCCTGCGCGGCGGTGCGGCTGGCCCGGGCGGTCAGATGCCGCGTACGCAGCGTGACATGCCGGCGCTATGGATCGGCGTCATCACGCTGGTGCTGCTGGTAGTGCTGGCGCTGACATTTGCCCATTTCCTCGCACCTGCGCCGCTCAAAGCCAGCGCGCAGTGGAGGCTTGTCGCTTGCGCGGTGCTGTTCGCATTCGTGTTCGGCTTCCTGGTGGCTGCCGCGTGCGGTTACATGGCCGGGCTGGTCGGCTCGTCGGCCAGTCCGATTTCGGGGATTGGCATCATTGCCGTGATTCTGGTCTCGCTGCTGATCCTGGGCCTGGGCACGCTCGATGGCCTGCTCGATACGCCTGCCGGCGGCAAGTTTGCGATCGCGCTGGCGATTTTCACCACGTCGGCCGTGGTGGCCGTGGCGTCGATCTCGAACGACAACCTGCAGGACCTGAAGACGGGCTGGCTGGTGGGCGCCACGCCGTGGCGCCAGCAGGTTGCCTTGCTGATTGGCTGTGTGGTCGGCGCGGCGGTGATTCCGCCAGTGCTTGAACTGCTCTACAACGCCTATGGTTTTGCCGGCGCATTGCCGCGCGCGGACATGGATCCCAACCAGGCACTCGCGGCACCGCAAGCCACGCTGATGACCGCGATTGCGACCGGCATTTTCACGCATCAGCTTAACTGGACCATGATCCTGATCGGCGTCGCCCTGGGCGTGGTGCTGATCTCGATCGACGAGATGCTGCGCAGGCGCGGCGGGACGGCGCGCCTGCCGGTGCTGGCCGTGGGTATTGGTATCTACCTGCCGCCGACGATCAGTTCGGCGCTGGTGGTGGGGGCGGTGTTGTCGTGGTGGCTGTTGCGCATGGAACGGCGACGCGCCGAAGCACGTGGCGACGACGTGAGGACCGTGCTCGATCACGCCGAACGGCGCGGCACACTGCTTGCGTCGGGGCTGATCGTCGGGGAAAGCCTGGTTGGCGTGGCATTGGCCGCGGTGATCGGCCTGTCGGGCAAGGAGGCACCGCTGGCGCTGGCCGGAGAAGGGTTTGCCGTCACGGCCCAATGGCTGGGTCTGGCTGCTTTTATTGCCGTGTGTATCGGATTCTGCCGCCGCGTGCTGGCGGCGCGGTGACTATGTGTTTGGGAGAAAATCCTCAGCTAGTCGTCTTCATCCGCCGGCAAATCCGGCGATGGGGTTTCGTCCGGCTTGCCGCCAATCACGTATTTTTCGGCGGCCCATGCGCCGAGATCGATCTGCTTGCAGCGATCGGAGCAGAACGGGCGGAACTTGTTTTCCGGCACCCAGGCTACATCCTTGCCACAGGTGGGACATTTGACGACGGCGGGCATCTGGGACTTCAGAAATTACAGAGCTTGAGCAGGAACGGAATGTCGGCGTCGACGGAGCGCGGTCGCATGTCGCCGTCCTGCTGGGTAAAGCGGACCCAGAGCATGTACTTGTTGGCGCTCATCTCGGGGATAAACGCCAGCAGCGACTCGTCCAGGTAGACCTGCATCAGCTGATAGCTGCGGCCCGAGAGCATTTGCTGATAGCTGCCGCCCGTTGCGATCACCTTGCCGCTTTGGCCAGATTCGCGCAGCAGGCGCAGCACGATCATCGCGCCCATGCGCAGCGAGGCCAGCGGTCGCGCCCACTTGAGGATATCGGCGCGCCGATCGTCGGCGGGCCGATGTTGCCAGGCAAAGTAGGCGGGAAGATCGAATTCGCAAGTGCCGCCGGGAATGATGGCGCGGCTGCGGATGCTGGTCAGCCACTCGTTGTCGGTCAGCAACTGGCCGGCCTTGCCAACGGTCTGGTTCAGCGCGGCGATGCCTTGCTCGATCTCGGTGATGACGCTGACCAGCGCATCCTGGTCGATCTGCGGATTCGCGCGCAGCGGGGCCAGGGCCTGGCGCTGGCGCTCGAGTTCCTTGATCAGGTCGGTCTTGAGATCGGCACGCCCGGCCACATCGATGATCTCGAAGATCGTGGTGATGGCAACGTGGTGCTGTAGCGGATGTTCCTGCCCGAGGAAATAATCCAGCCGATCGAACAGGTCTTCCAGGCGCAGGAGCGTCCTGATGCGTTCGTTGAAAGGATATTCGTACAGGATCAAGTCGGTATCCGGTGCTGCGCGCCGTGGCGGCGGTTCATTTCGGGCAAGGGCGCTTGTGCGGCCCGGTGCCGGTTTCCTCTGTGCAATGGTCGCGTTCGAGTCGCGGCGCAAGGGCCGAACATCATCACGCGTTGCACATTTGCATTTGCCGGCATGTTTCAGCGCATTCTATGCGAGTCGGGCCCTGAGGACAAATCGAATCTGCCCCGAGCGGCGTACGCGGGGCGTCACGCATGCGAACGGATGCGCCCGCAACGCCTATGCGCCGGTCTGTGCGGCCGACAGCTTGCGATACTGCACATCGAGCCGCGCCACTTGTGGTGCCAACGCGTCGGGTGGACCATCGTTGTCGATCACATCGTCGGCCACGGCCAGCCGCGCGGCGCGCGTGGCCTGCTTCTGCATGATGGCCTGAACCTGCTCGCGCGTGAACCCGTTGCGTGACATCACGCGCGCCACCTGGGTCTCCTCGTGGCAATCAACCACCAGCACGCGGCCAACACGCGCGCGCCAGCTGCCCGATTCCACCAGCAGCGGCACGACGTAGATCAGATAGGGATGTTGCCCTGCGGCGCGAATCGCGGCCGCGCGGGATTCGGTCAGCTGGCGGATCAGCGGATGGGTGATGCCTTCGAGCCTGGATTTGGCCGACGGATCGGAAAACACCAGCGCGCGCATCGCGTCACGGTCCATCGCGCCATCGGGCCGCAGGCAACCGCTGCCAAACGCCTGTACGAGCGGCTCGATCGCGGCGCCGCCGGGCGCGGTGATTTCATGGGCAAGCAGATCGGTATCGATCAGCGCGGCGCCGTGCGCGGCAAACATGTCCGCGACGCGCGTCTTGCCTGAGCCGATACCACCAGTAAGGCCGATTTCCAGCATGGGGCAACAGTCGTTCCATTGGCGAATGCCGCCAACGATACCAGCTTTGCGCCGCCGGTCGGCGCGCGTGTGGACCTGGCTAGTGCTGGCTAGCGCTGGCTAGTGGCCGGCCACCAGTCCCAGCGGTAGGACGTCCGGGCCGAAGAACAGCACCAGCAGGCCCGCGCCGGCAATATACGGGCCAAACGGGAACGTGGTCTCGCTGCCCTTGCGCTGGACGAGCAACATTGCGCCGCCGATCACGGCGCCCACGATCGACGACATCAGGATCAGCGCCGGCAACGCCTGCCAGCCGAACCAGGCCCCCAGCGCGCCCATCAGCTTGAAATCGCCGTAGCCCATGCCTTCGCGGCCGCGCACGAGCTTGAAGACCCAGTAGACACTCCACAGCACCAGGTAGCCGGCCGCCGCACCGATCACGGCGTCGGCCAGCGGCGCAAACCACCCCTGCAGGTTCAGCAGCAAGCCCAGCCACAACAGCGGCAATGTGATCTGGTCTGGCAGCAACTGCGTATCGGCATCGATCATGAACAGTGCCACCAGCGCCCAGATCATGGCAATCGCCGCCAGCGCCTGGACGGTCGGGCCGAAGTGCCACATTGCCAGCGCGCTGAGCACGCCCGTCACGGCTTCCACGAGCGGGTACCGAATCGAGATCGGCGCCTTGCACGACGAGCACTTGCCGCGCAGGAACAGATAGCTGATGACTGGAATGTTTTCCCAGCTGGCAATCCGGTGCCCGCAGTGCGGGCACGCCGAGCGGGGCACCATGAGGTTGTAGCGCGCGGGATGCGGCAATGGCTCGCCGCGGACTTCGGCAATGTAGTTGGCCTCGTCGTAATCCATCATCTTCGGCAGGCGATGGATCACCACATTGAGGAAACTACCCACCAGCAGGCCCACCAGGCCGGCCGCCGCTACCAGGAAAGCCGGCGGCAGGGCCGCCAGCGTTGCCAGGGTGGCGGCGCCACCTGGTCCGAATACAGCTTGCATGCGTCACACCATCCGTCGTTAGACCACCTGGCCCAGCTTGAAGATCGGCAGGTACATGGCCACCACCATGCCACCGATCAGCACCCCCAGGATCACGATGATCAGCGGCTCGATCAGGCTCGAAATGGCCGCCACGGCATCGTCCACCTCGCGCTCGTAGAACTCGGCCACCTTGAGCAGCATGTTGTCCAGCGCACCGGATTCCTCACCGATCTGGGTCATCTGCAGCACCATGTTGTCGAACACGTGCGTGGCCTGCATGGCGTTGGTCAGGCTGGTACCGATGCGCACGGCCTGTTCGATTTCGCGGGTCGCGTCATAGTAGAGCCAGTTGCCAGCAGCACCGGCCACCGATTCCATCGACTCCACCAGCGGCGTGCCCGCCGCGAACATGGTGGCCAGGGTACGGGTCCAGCGCGCGATCACGGCCTTGCGGAACAGGCTGCCGAAAATCGGCATCTTCAGCAGTGCCTTGTCATGCCAGCGCTGCACTTTCTCCGATGTCTTGCGCGCGCGGAAGTAACCGATGATTGAGAAGACCGGGATGCCGATGATCAGGTACCAGTACTCGACAAAGAAGTCCGACATGCCGATCACGACCTGGGTTGGCGCGGGCAGGGCGGCGCCAAAGCTCGAGAACACGCCCTTGAAGGCCGGGATCACGAAGATCATCAGCACCACGGTCACCGCGAAGGCCACGGTCAGCACCGCGATCGGGTAGATCATCGCGGACTTGATCTGGCTCTTCAGCGCGATGCTCTTTTCCATATAGAGCGACAGCCGCTCTAGCAGCGCATCGAGAATACCGCCTTGCTCGCCGGCGTCGATCAGGTTGCAGTACAGCGTGTCGAAGTACTTGGGCTGGCGCCGGAACGCCGTGGCCATGCTGCTGCCGGCCTCGATATCGAAGCGGATGTCATTGAGCAGCTGCGTGAAATTCGGGTTGGCGTGGCCGCGCGCGATGATGTCGATCGACTGCAGCAGCGGAATGCCCGCCTTGAGCATGGTCGACAACTGGCGCGTGAAATACGCAATGTCCTTCTCGGTAATCTTCTTGCCGCGCGCCGCCTTGCGCTTCTTCATCTTGACGACGGTCAGGCCCTGCTTGCGCAAGGTGGCCGTGACCTCGGCCTGGCTCTCGGCGCGCTGCTCGCCCTTGAACGCCTTGCCCTTGCGGTCCTTGGCTTCCCACTCGAAGATGTATTGCGTGGGCGCTTTCCGCCCTGATTTGGCCCGTGACGGCGCTGCCGTCCGGGCGCTCGCCGCTGGTGCGCGCGTCGCCATGATATGACCCCCGACTATGACAATTTATGACTATTGTTTTTGCGTCGCCGGCATGTCGATGCTGGCGCCGTTCGCGCGGCCTTCCCGTTCGCAGTACTGGCCCGGCCGCGCGCCTGGTCAGTCCCGTTTCAAACCGTCTTCTGTATTGCCTGTTGCGTGTTGCGTGTTGCCTGTTGCGCTAGTTATTCGTAGTCGCCAATACCTCTTCCAGCGACGTGACGCCCTGCTTGACCTTCTTCAGGCCGGCTTCGCGCAACGATAGTACGCCATCCTTGCGGGCCTGTTCGGCAATCTGCAGTGCGGTACCGTGCGACAGGATGATCTGTTGCATGGCTTCCGTGATCGGCATGACCTGGTAGATACCGCAGCGGCCCTTGTACCCGCTGCCGTTGCAGCGCTCGCAGCCCACCGGGTGGTAAGGCTGCCAGCTTCCATCGGTATCGGCCTCCGTGAAGCCCGCGTCGATCAGCACCTGCGGCGCCAGCTCGCCCGCGCGCTTGCAGGTGCAGAGCCGGCGCGCCAGCCGCTGTGCCGTGATCATCAGCACTGACGACGCGATATTGAACGGTGCCACGCCCATGTTCATCAGGCGGGTCAGCGTGGTAGGCGCATCGTTGGTGTGGAGTGTGGACAGTACAAGGTGGCCGGTCTGCGCGGCCTTGATCGAGATGTCCGCGGTTTCCAGGTCGCGGATTTCGCCGACCATGATGATGTCCGGATCCTGCCGCAGGAACGACTTGAGCGCCGCCGCGAAGGTCAGGCCCGCCTTGTCGTTGACGTTGACCTGGTTGATGCCCGGCAACTGGATTTCCGCCGGGTCTTCGGCCGTGGAAATATTGATGTCGCCCTGGTTCAGCATGTTCAGGAACGTATAGAGCGACACGGTCTTGCCGCTGCCGGTCGGGCCGGTCACCAGCACCATCCCGTAGGGGCGCTTGATGACTTCGAGCAGCAATGCCTTCTGCTCGGGCTCGTAGCCAAGCTGGTCGATATCGAGCTTGTCGGTCGACGAATCGAGAATCCGCATCACGATCTTCTCGCCAAACAGCGTGGGCAGTGTCGAGACGCGGAAATCGATGGCCTTGTCGATCGTTTCCTTGCTGTCCTTGTCCTTGGGGACCGAGATCAGCAGCTTCATGCGACCGTCCTGCGGGACGCGCTTCTCAGAGATGTCCAGGCGCGACAGCACCTTGATGCGGGTGGCGACCTTGTCGCGGATGTCGAGCGGCGGGCGGGCAACCTCCTGCAGCACGCCATCTACGCGGAAGCGGATGCGATAGAAGAACTCGAACGGCTCGAAGTGAAGGTCCGAGGCGCCACGATTGAACGCTTCGTTCAGCAACTTTTGCAGGAAGCGCACCACGGGCGCGTCGTCGATCTCGTTGCCCGGACCCTTGCGTGCCGCGGCAGCGGCGCTCGGGTCGTACTCGATCATTTTCTGCGCGGTAGGGGTGACCGGCGACACGTTCTTGAGCGTGCCGATCGCTTCGCCAGCGGACCGTACATGCTTCATGAGCTTGTCGTGCTCGACCACCACCGTTTCCACCGGCAGGTTGAACTTCTGGCGGATGACCTCGACACCGGCCTGGTTGGCCGGATCGGACATGGCGACGAGCAGCCGGTTTTCACGCCGGCCCAGCGGCAGCAACCGATGCGCGTGGAACTCGCGATTGCCCGCCAGCGCAGGCGGCACGCGGTTGAGGTTGTATTCGGACAGGTCGAGCAGCGGCAACTGGTACTTGTCGGCGGCGAAGATCGCCACGTCGTGCGCGGACATCGTGCCACTGCCGATGATTTCGTCGATCAGCTGAGTCTTCTTTTCCCGCGCAGATTGTTCCAGCTGGGCAAGCAGCGCTGGCGCGATCCGGCGGCTCTGGGCAAGCGCGAGGCCTAGTGTCATGGCGAAATACTGTGCAAGGTGCGCAGGCTGCCGGTGGGGTGACAACAACGGCGGGCGGCGCGGTTGACTGCGGCGGGATCGTGCGGGGCGAGGGTCCCGGATCGAGGCAGTTTGCCGCCGGGGTCACTTTTTGTAAAGCCAGCCCGCGCGCGCGTTGGCGTTTGCGCGACACGGCTGCAACCCTACTTGCGCGGGGGCGGGGTTCCGGTGCTAGGCGATGGGTGTTCTGGGTGCGAGGAGGGGGGCGAAAGAGAAAGGACATTCGCAATGCGCCGCCCCAAAGCAAAAAGCCGAATCAAGTTTCCTTGATTCGGCTTTTCTGAAATCTGGTCGGGGTGAGAGGATTCGAACCTCCGGCCTCTACGTCCCGAACGTAGCGCTCTACCAGGCTAAGCTACACCCCGATTTCTCTCGCTGCCTGATTAAGCTTCGTCAGCAGCAAAGAAGAAAAGTTTAACAGCGTTTCCAGCGGATGGGAAGGCCTGCCTCAAGAAAATGCATGCGGTGCCGTCGCACTTGGCCAGCTTCTTCGTCAGCTCTGGCGTTGCAGCGAGAACTCGCACAGTTCGATCAGCGTGTTCTTGAGCGGTGAATCCGGGAATTGCATCGCGGCCTTCTCGGCGGCTTCGGCTTCGCGTTGTGCGGCGGCGAATGTCACATCGAGCGCGCCGCTGGCGTGGATTGCCGAGAACACCGCGTCGAAATGCTCGGTGCCGCCTTGCACGATGGCATCGCGCGCCAGTTCGCGCTGCTCGCGCGTGCCATGCTCCATCAGGTGCAGCAGCGGCAGTGTGGGCTTGCCTTCGCGCAGGTCGTCGCCGGCATTCTTGCCCATCTGCTCGGCGCTGGCCGTGTAGTCGAGCATGTCGTCGATCAGCTGGAACGCGGTGCCGATGCGGCGGCCATATTCGGCGGCGGCTTCTTCCATGGTGGCGTCGGCGCCGGCCAGGACGGCGCCGAGTTGCGACGAGGCCTCGAACAGCTTGGCAGTCTTGTAGCGGATCACCTGCAGGTAACGCTCCACGGTGACGTCAGGGTCGTGCATGTTCAGCAGCTGCAGCACTTCACCTTCGGCAATCACGTTGGTGGCGTTGGAGAGAATCTCCATGATGCGCATGCTGCCGGCTTCCACCATCATCTGGAAGGCGCGCGAATACAGGAAGTCGCCCACCAGCACGCTTGCCGCATTGCCGAACACCGCGTTGGCGGTCTGCCGGCCGCGGCGCAGTTCCGATTCATCGACCACGTCATCATGCAGCAGCGTGGCGGTGTGGATGAACTCCACCACCGCGGCCAGTTCGTGATGGCGATGTCCCTCATAGCCGAATGCGCGAGCGGACAGCAGCAGGATCACCGGGCGCAGGCGCTTGCCGCCGGCGCCGATGATGTACTCGCCGATCTGCTCGACCAACGGGACTTCCGACGACAGGCGTCGGCGAATGACAGCGTCAACGGCGCGCATGTCGGCAGCGACCGGGGCAAGCAAGGCAGTGGCGGAAGACTGGGACAAGATCAGATCACCGTTTCGCAAAACCGGAGGATTATATGCGATGCGCGTGCGCGTATGACGGTCGGCAAGCGCGGTTGGAAGGGAAACTCTGGGTTTCGGGGCATGCGGCGGCACACCTATAATGCGGGCATGGACAAGCCCACCGTATCTCGCCGGCATGTCCGCCGCACCGCCCTGTGGGTGGCTTTTGCCGCCCTGGCCGGGTTCCTGCTGGCCGACTTGACCTGAGCTTCGCGCACCGCTGGGTGCGTTACCCGCCGCAGCGCTGCCTTCGGCAGGTATCTTGTTGTTTCCTTTGCGATTTTCCGTAAACCGGTCTATAATCGCCGGTTCTTTCGGTCGCGTTCTCTATGCGCACCGTCTGCGGCGCATGAAACGGCGCCGGCTCCGGGTTTCCGGGGCAGCATTCATCGTTTCAATCAATACATCGAGAGGTTCGACAATGTACGCGGTCGTAAAAACCGGCGGCAAGCAATACAAGGTTGCTGCTGGCGAAAAACTTAAAGTAGAACAGATACCGGCTGACATTGGCGCAGAAATCACGCTGGACCAGGTGCTCGCAGTGGGCGCCGGCGACCAAATCAAATTTGGTACGCCGCTGGTTAGCGGGGCTTCCGTCAAGGCTACCGTTATCGCCCAAGGTCGTCACGACAAGGTGAAGATCTTCAAGATGCGCCGTCGCAAGCACTACCAGAAGCGTCAGGGCCATCGTCAGAATTACACCGAACTGCGCATCGAAGCCATCGTTGCCTGAGCATTGCTCGGATACAGGCTTTTAACGCAATAGGTCAACAGGAGTAAGACATGGCACAGAAAAAGGGCGGCGGTTCCACGCGGAACGGCCGTGATTCGGAATCGAAGCGTCTGGGTGTGAAGGTGTACGGTGGCCAGGCCATCAACGCCGGCGGCATCATCGTTCGTCAACGCGGCACGCGCGTTCACGCTGGCGACAACGTGGGTATCGGCAAGGACCACACGCTGTTCGCTCTGGTGGACGGCCACGTGCAGTTCGCCGTCAAGGGCGCTGCCAAGAAGCAGCAAGTCAGCGTCGTTCCGGCGGCCTGATAACAGCCTTTGCAGCATGAAGGCCCCGCATACGCATGCGGGGCTTTTTTCATTTGAAAACGCTACCAAAACGATGCTGGCATCGTTGCGCGGCCTTGCCGTACCATTCGTACTGTCACCGGCCCGCACGCCTGTCCAGAGCAGCCTTGCCTCGTTCTGGTAGCGTTTTCGGTCAGCCCCGGGCTTGCCGAAATCACCACGGAAAACCAACATGAAGTTCATTGACGAAGCCCGTATCGAGGCGATCGCCGGCAACGGCGGCAACGGAAGCGCTTCAATGCGGCGCGAGAAATTTGTGCCCTTCGGTGGCCCCGACGGCGGTGACGGCGGCCGCGGCGGCAGCGTGTTCGCGCAGGCCGACCGCAATATCAATACGCTGATCGACTTCCGCTACGCCAAGAAGCACGTGGCCAAGAACGGCGAAAACGGCCGTGGCGCCGACTGCTACGGCGCCGGCGGCGAGGACATCACGCTGCGCATGCCGGTGGGCACGCTGATTGCCGACATGGATACCGGCGAAATCATCGCCGACCTGACCGAACACGGCCAGGTCGTGTGCCTGGCCGAAGGCGGCATGGGCGGCTGGGGCAATCTCCATTTCAAGTCCAGTACCAACCGCGCGCCGCGCCAGCAGGTCGACGGCAAGCCGGGCGAGCGCCGCATGATCAAGCTCGAACTCAAGGTGCTGGCGGACGTGGGCCTGCTGGGCATGCCCAACGCGGGCAAGTCCACGTTCATCTCGCACGTATCGAACGCGCGACCCAAGGTGGCCGATTATCCGTTCACCACGCTGCATCCAAACCTGGGCGTGGTCCGCGTCGACCATGAGCAATCGTTCGTGATTGCCGACATTCCCGGCCTGATCGAAGGCGCGGCCGAAGGCGCCGGCCTGGGTCACCAGTTCCTGCGTCACCTGCAGCGCACCGGGCTGCTGCTGCATATCGTGGATCTGGCGCCGTTCGACGAAAACGTGGATCCGGTGGCGGAGGCCAAGGCCATCGTCAACGAACTGAAGAAGTACGACGAGACGCTCTACGACAAACCGCGCTGGCTCGTGCTGAACAAGCTCGACATGGTGCCCGATGACGAGCGTGCCGCCCGGGTGAAGGATTTCATCAAGCGCTACAAGTGGAAGGGGCCGGTGTTCCATATCTCGGCGCTGACCGGCGAGGGCTGCCGCGAACTGATCTACGCGATCAAGGACCACCTGGCCGCGCTCAAGGCTGAAGAGGCCGCCGCGCTGGCCGAGCCCGATATCCGCCTGGACGACCGCCTGCACAACGTCGATCGGGACGATACCCAGGCGTAGCCCAGACATAATTCCGCACAATAACCACGGCTCCCGGAGACAGGAAACTCGCCATGCAATCGGTCATCGCCCAGGCAAAACGTATTGTCGTCAAAGTGGGTTCGAGCCTGGTTACCAACGACGGCAAGGGGCTGGACCACGACGCCATTGCGCGCTGGGCCGCCCAGATTGCCAAGCTGCGCGGCACGGGCAAGGAAGTGGTGCTGGTAAGTTCCGGCGCGATTGCCGAAGGCATGCAGCGGCTGGGCTGGGCGCGCCGGCCGAAGGAAATCCACGAGCTGCAGGCCGCCGCGGCTGTCGGCCAGATGGGGCTGGCGCAGGTGTACGAGAGCCAGTTCGGCCGCTACGGTATCCGCACCGCGCAGGTGCTGCTGACGCACGCCGACCTGGCGGATCGCGAACGCTACCTCAATGCCCGCTCCACGCTGCTGACGTTGCTGTCGCTGGGCGTGGTGCCGATCATCAACGAGAACGACACCGTGGTCACCGACGAAATCAAGTTTGGTGACAACGATACGCTTGGCGCGTTGGTCACGAACCTGATCGAAGGCGACGCGCTGGTGATCCTGACTGACCAGCGTGGCCTGTACACCGCCGACCCGCGCAAGGATCCCAACGCCGAATTCGTGCACGAGGCGCTGGCCGGTACGCCCGCGCTCGAGGCGATGGCCGGCGGCGCAGGCTCGTCCATTGGCCGTGGCGGCATGCTGACCAAGATCCTGGCGGCCAAGCGCGCGGCAAAGTCTGGCGCGCATACCACCATCGCTTCCGGGCGTGAGCAGGATGTGCTGGGTCGCCTGGCTAACGGCGAGGCCATCGGCACGCAGTTGCTGGCGCCCACGGGCCGGCTAACCGCGCGCAAGCAATGGATGGCTGACCATCTGCAGCTGCGTGGCCGGGTGGTGATCGACGCCGGCGCCGTGGAGAAGCTGACTGGTGGCGGCAAGTCGCTGTTGCCGATCGGCGTCACGGAAGTGCAGGGCGAGTTCGCGCGCGGCGAAGTGGTTGCCTGTGTCGATGACGCCGGACGCGAAGTGGCGCGTGGCATTACCAACTATTCGAGCGCGGAGGCACGGCTGATTGCCCGCAAGCCTTCGTCGGAGATCGAATCGGTGCTGGGGCATCTGAACGAGCCCGAACTGATCCACCGCGACAATCTGGTGCTGGTCTGACGTATCAGGCATGAGGAAGCAAAAACGGCGAGTTCCCTTGGGAAACTCGCCGTTTTTATTTGCCGATGCCGTATCGGCTGGCCATCAGATCATCAGACGATCAGTTCATCAGGTCAGCGGCTCGGCGCGTACGCCTTGAGATCGTAGATCAGCTTTGCCGGCTTGCCCGCCACGGTGCGACCGTCGCAGAAGTAGTCCGTCGCCAGCGTTGCCGCGTAGGCATTGCGGGCGCGGGTCGGCATGCGTTGCCACAGATCGCGGTCCTCGCCCAGGTTCGGTACCCAGGCCGAGGCGCCCTTCGGCAGGGTTGCATAGATCCGTCGTTCGAACGCATCGCAGCGCATCCCTTCGTAGCTGACGTTGCGGCCGCCGCCATCGCTGGTGATGACCACGGTATAGCGCACGACGTTGTCGGCACCAACCGAAATCGACTTGGGATCCACTGCAAACCGGAAATTCGCGGAATCGTTGACCGTGAACGGAATCAGGTCTTCGTCGCGCGGAAACGCCGGCAGCGTCATCTCGCCTTCCTTGAAAGGCTTGTCCTCGAACGGGTTGAGCCAGGCGCTGTCGGCCTTTTCCTCTTCCACGGGCATGCCCTTGCCGGTGGTCTTGCATCCGGCAAGCGTCAGGCAGGCCATTGCCAACAACAGGCCGGCGCGAATGCCCCGGCCGCTGAAACTAGTCATCAGAACTCCGTTCGGTGGTTGCCGGACAGGCCGGCGAAGCAGGCGATGTGGCCGTCGCTTCCGGCGCGGCCGCCTGCATGGTAGCCGATGCCGCGTATGCGTCGGTCGTTTCCGCGGTGGCAACCGCGGGCTGTGGCGACGGCGCTCGCACGCCGTCACCGTGCCGGCCATGCCCGCCATGGTGGTGGCCGTACGGGCTCAGCGGCACTCGCGTGCGGTTCAGGAAGCGCGACAGTTCGGTCAGCGCCAGCTGGTAGACATCGCGCTTGAACTCGATGACCGCGTCCAGCGGCACCCAGTACTCGCTCCAGCGCCAGGCATCGAACTCGGGGTGGTCCGAGGCGCGCAGGTGGATGTCGCAGTCGCGACAGACCATGCGCAGCAGGAACCAGATCTGCTTCTGGCCTTTGTAATGGCCGCGGATCTCGCGGCGGATGAACTTGTCCGGCACCTCATAACGCAGCCAGTCGCGTGTGCGACCGACAATCCTGACGTGCTCCGGAAGCAGGCCGACTTCTTCTTGCAGCTCACGGAACATGGCCTGTTCCGGCGTTTCGCCGTACTTGATGCCACCTTGCGGAAACTGCCAGGAGTGTTCGCCGATTCGCTTGCCCCAGAAAACCTCGTTACGTGCGTTGATGAGGATGATGCCGACGTTCGGGCGAAAGCCTTCACGATCGAGCATGACTGCACCTCGAATCCTTTAGAATTACGTCGATTATAAAGGATGCGCGCGCGTCGGCCTGTCAGCGGGGATGCTGGTTTTCCCGAGCAAATGGGCAGTTTCAGGCGCGTCCTACCCAATGGAAGCCCATGGCAGCTGCGTGCGTGGTGTGGTCGGAACGACCCGCCGCGCCCGGCCTTACGAGAAAGCAACGGATGAAAGCCTCGCAATTCTTCATTTCCACCCTCAAGGAAGCTCCCGCCGACGCGGAAATCGTGTCGCACAAACTGATGATGCGCGCCGGCATGATCAAGAAGCTTGGCGCCGGCATCTACAGCTACATGCCGATCGGGCTGCGCGTGATCCGCAAGGTGGAGAACATCGTTCGCGAGGAAATGAACCGCGCCGGCGCCGTGGAACTGCTGATGCCGGTGGTCCAGCCCGCCGAGCTGTGGCAGGAAACCGGCCGCTGGGACAAGATGGGCCCGGAGCTGTTGCGCTTCAAGGATCGCCATGAGCGCGATTTCGCGATGCAGCCCACGTCCGAGGAAGTGGTGACGGACATTGCCCGCAGCGATATCCGCAGCTACAAGCAGCTGCCGGTCAACTTCTACCAGATCCAGACCAAGTTCCGTGACGAGCGCCGTCCCCGCTTTGGCATCATGCGTGGCCGTGAATTCACCATGAAGGACGCGTACTCGTTCGACCGCGATACCGACGGCCTGAAGCAGTCGTACCAGAACATGTACGACGCCTACGTGCGCATTTTCGAGCGTTTCGGCCTGGAGTTCCGTGCCGTGGCGGCTGACAACGGCGCCATCGGCGGTTCGGGCTCGCACGAGTTCCACGTGATCGCCGATACCGGCGAAGACGCCATCGTCTACTGCCCCACGTCGGACTACGCGGCCAACATGGAGGCTGCCGAAGCGTTGCCGCTGCTGGCGCAACGCGCCGCGCCGGCCGAGGAACTCAAGCAGACGTCGACGCCCGAGAAGGCCAAGTGCGAGCACGTCGCCGAATTCCTGAACATTCCGCTGGCACGTACGGTGAAGTCGATCGTGCTGGCTACCGACGGCGACGCCGGCACGCAGATCTGGCTGCTGCTGATCCGTGGCGACCACGAGCTCAACGAGGTCAAGGCGTCGAAGGTGGCCGGCCTGGCCGATTTCCGCTTTGCCACCGAAAACGAGATCGTCGATGCATTCGGCTCGCCCCCGGGCTACCTGGGCCCGATCGGCACGAAAAAGCCGGTCAAGGTGGTGGCGGACCGTACCGTCGCCAATATGAGCGACTTCTGCTGCGGCGCCAACCTGCGCGACTACCACTACACCGGCGTGAACTGGGGGCGCGACCTGCCCGAGCCCGAGGTGGCCGACCTGCGCAATGTGGTGGCCGGCGATGTGTCGCCGGACGGCAAGGGCACGCTGGAAATCTGCCGCGGCATCGAAGTGGGCCATGTGTTCATGCTCGGCACCCGCTATTCGCAATCGATGAACTCCACGTTCCTCGATGAAAACGGCAAGACCCAGCCCATGCAGATGGGTTGCTACGGTATCGGCGTGACCCGGATCCTGGGCGCCGCGATCGAGCAGAACTACGACGAGCGCGGCATCATCTGGCCGGCCGCCATTGCGCCGTTCGCGGTGGTGGTGTGCCCGGTCGGCTATGACCGCAACGAGGCCGTGAAGGCCGAGGCGGACCGGATCCATGCCGAACTGCTGGCCGCTGGTGTCGATGTGATGCTGGACGACCGTGGCGAGCGCCCCGGCGTGATGTTTGCCGACTGGGAACTGATCGGCGTGCCGCACCGGGTGGTGGTTGGCGATCGTGGCCTCAAGGAAGGCAAGGTCGAATACCAGGGCCGTCGCGATGCCCAGGCCACCCCGGTGGCCGTGGCCGACGTGGTTGCGCACGTGCGCGGCCTGCTGGCCAACTGACCGTCCGTTGAACGCCATGGCTGCCGGCTTGCCGACCTCCCGCCGCTCGCGCGGCTTCAATTGCCGGTCGGCGCTGGCCGGCGGGCTGCTGTGTACCGTGCTGGTTACGGCGGCGCACGCCGGCGCGCAAAAGGAAGAAGCCCTGGCCGATTCCGTACGCGGCGCGCTGGCCGCGGCCATTGCCGACAACCGGCCAGTGCGCCCGAGCTTTGTGTCGGGCTCCGAGAAGCTTGGCTACCTGAAATGGCTGGGCGAGATGTCGCGGCGGCTCGAAGCGAAGCTGCCCGACCCACAGGTGCGCGTGGAACTGATCGAGACGGTCTACTACGAGGCCAAGCGGGCTGGCCTGGAGCCGTCCCTGGTATTGGGCCTGGTGCAGGTCGAGAGTGGCTTTCGCAAGTACGCGATCAGCTCGGCCGATGCCCGTGGGCTGATGCAGGTGATGCCGTTCTGGGTACGCGCCATTGGCGATAACGACACGCGCAAGCTGTTCCATCTGCAGAGCAACCTGCGCTATGGCTGCACGATCCTGCGCCACTACCTCGATCGCGAAAACGGCGACCTGTTCCTGGCACTGGGCCGTTACAACGGCAGCCGGGGGCGTCCCGAGTATCCCAATGCGGTACTGGCAGCGTGGAAGCGCTGGCAGTACTCCGAGGCTACGGTGACGATTGCCGGCGATCCCGATGGCGGTGCACCGGCCGCGACTGCCCCGGCGCGCCGCACGTTGCCGCCGGAATCACCTGCTCGCAACCCGTTCTCGCCGCAGCGTCTGGCCAATCCGTCATGACGCGTGACCCTCGCGCAGGCTATTGCGCTTCGTCGCCGGAACTGGAGCAATGGCTCGCCCGGCATATCGAGCAGGGTTTCGATGCCGAGTCGCTGGTGCTGTCGATGCTGCGCTCGGGCTACGACGCCACGTTTGCGCGCGATACGGTCAACGCGGCACTGGGTCATCGTCCTCCGACACGGCAGAAGCCCGCGCCTGCACGGCAGGTGGCACGCAAGCCCGTCGAGCCAACCGTCGCCGCGGCGGCCTCAGGCACCAACGTTTGTCGCCATGAGGGGCGCGAGATACCGATCCTGTTCTCGCTCGAGGCGCCACGCATCCAGCTGCTGCAGAACCTGCTCGACGGCACCGAATGCGATGCGTTGGTGTCGCTGGCGCGCGACCGGCTGCAGCGCTCGCCGGTGGTCAATCCCGATACTGGCGACGAGAACCTGATCGATGCGCGCACCAGCATGGGCGCGATGTTCCAGGTGGGCGAGCATGCGTTGATCCAGCGCATCGAGGCCCGTATCGCCGCCGTGACGGGATTTCCGGTCGATCATGGCGAAGGGCTGCAGATCCTGAACTACAAGCCCGGCGGCGAGTATCAGCCGCATTTCGATTTCTTCAATCCGCAGCGTCCCGGCGAAGCGCGCCAGTTGCGTGTCGGCGGCCAGCGCGTGGCCACGCTCGTGATCTACCTGAACAGTCCGCCCGCCGGCGGCGCCACGGCGTTCCCACGGCTGGGGCTGGAGGTAGCCCCGGTAAAGGGCAATGCGGTGTTCTTCAGCTACAAGCTGCCGGATGGCTCGCTTGACGAGCGCACGCTGCATGCGGGCCTGCCGGTACAGTCGGGCGAGAAGTGGATTGCCACCAAATGGCTGCGCGAACTGCCGTATCGCAGCCGCGGCTAAAGCGCTGCCGGTTCGACCAGTTCCCATTCCCGTACCGGTAGTTATTTGATCAAGTGTATCGGTACTGTATAGGCGGGCGTGCTTAGACTGGGCAGCCGTATAGCCCTTTGCGCGTGCCGTCATGACACTTTCCCTGCTTTCCGACCTGGCCGGCTCCGGCATGCTGCTCGCGCTTGCCGCGTTTGCGCTGGTTTCATCGATCACGCCCGGTCCCAACAATACGATGCTGCTGGCATCGGGTGTCAATTTCGGCCTGCTGCGCACGGTGCCGCACCTGCTGGGTGTGAGCCTGGGCTTTGCCTTCATGGTGGGACTGGTGGGATTGGGCCTCGGCTCGGTATTCACTGCGCTGCCGTGGACGTGGAATGTGTTGCGGGTGGGTGCCACGGCCTATCTGGCATGGCTGGCATGGAAGCTCGCCACCGCGGGCGGCGTGCAGGATCGCGAGGTGGCACGGCCAATGACGTTCCTGCGTGCCGCGGCGTTCCAGTGGGTCAATCCGAAAGCATGGGTGATGGCGGTGGGCGCGTGCAGTGCCTATGTGCTGCATCCCAACATCTGGCTCAATGCGCTGGCCATGGCGGTGGTATTCGCCGTAGTCAACCTGCCCAGCGTTGCCACCTGGGCGGTATTCGGTGCAGCGCTGCGGCGCTGGCTGGCAAATCCGCGCGTGCTGCGCGTATTCAATATTGTCATGGCCTTGCTGCTGCTGGCCTCGCTATGGCCAATTCTTGCTATCCACCCGCACGCAGGGTAAGCCACTAATGGCGCTCCTCCGAAATTGCCACGATGTCGTTGCAACATTGACATATCGCAAGCTGGTCAGAATCGTCTGAACGATAGCCTGTCCCTCCCATCACTGGCGTTACGCCATCTGACTCGGAGGTGGAACATGCTTAAGACGATTCCGATTGCACTGCTCTTTGCTTCATCCACGGCCCACGCACTGGTCATTGCAGAGGCGCCGTTTACGAAGAACGGCGGCGACCTTGGGAATATTCCCGGGACCATCACCCAAGCCAACGAGACCTTGCGCGAGCAAAGTTATGCAAAGGCGTGGCTGGCGGTAGGAAAATTCCGCAGTTGTACCGCGACGTGGATTGGTGACGACGACACCTGGAGCTATTTCCTTACTGCCGCGCGTTGCGTCCCACGCGTTGGCGCCACAGGTGAATTCAGAGGCAAATTCACGGCCTGGAACAATCGAGTGGTCGCCACAGGTGCCGGCTTCGCCTACATCGCCGGCGAGGAACCGCTGGCCGCAGGCCGCAGCCCCGCGGCAGATATCGCCTTGCTCAAGCTGCCACGGCAGCGGCAGATGGTGGACAAATCGGGTATTCCGCTGGACCCGCCAATCCTCGACGACTCCCCGGTCGAAACCGGCAAGCCGGTTATCTTCATCGGCTATGGCGGCTGGGGCGCCGGCGAAAGCCGAAGCCCTGATCTGCCGAGCCCGCAGGTGCCACCTGAAGGCAGCGCTGGGCCGGCACTGCCATCCGGGCAGCGGCCGCTCTACGATTCACGGTCGTTTCTCTATCATGATCCGCAGTCAGGTGCGCGACGCCTGTACGGACGCAGTGTCCTTGACGTGTCGATGCTTGGCGGCCGCATGGTCCGGGCCGGCTACGTGCCGGGCAGCCAGTCGGAGCGCTGGGCGCGTCTGGCACAAGGCGACGCCGGTGCGCCGATGTGGCAGATCCGGGGCAAGCGCCCGGTCATCGTGGCGGTGGGTACTTCCAACGGTGGCCGCGAGTCCAACGGCGTACCCGTCTCGAAATGGGTGGGCTGGATCCGGTCTGTGTATCCGGGCGCGCGATTCCTTTCGACGGTAAAAAGCCAGGGGTGCATCGTCGGCTTGCGCACGGGACAGACGTATTGCATTGAGCCGGGGCAACGCGCGGCAGTGCTTCCCGAGTGGGTGGCAAGACAGGGCATCTACGTTCAGGCCGACAGCGGCGTGTCGGTCGAACTCTCCGGGCGTGGCAATCGCCTGGCCACGTTCATGGGCACGGCGGAGGGCGACAAGCTCGTGGTAAGAAGGGGAGTTCGCGCCGGAGGCGTATTCAGGCGGCCAGAATCGATGGCAGTGACGCACAACAGCGTGCCACTTGGCTGCATCGTGAGCCTGGATTCAGCGGACAAGTACTGCCTGCCGCCAGGGCTCACCACAGCGGAACTGCCCGCCTGGATCAAGGGCCACGACGTGATCGTCGAGGCGGAGACCGGCGCGGCCGTGATGCTTTCGGATGTCAAGAATCTGGCCGAGAACAGGGTTGCCCAGTTTGTCGGCAACGTCGGCAATGCGGAACTCAGGAAAGCCCAGGCCTATAGTGGCGAGATGCTGGATTTCTCGAAGCCTGTTTCGATGCGGGTGGTCCAGCACTGAGCCGGGCGTGAACCGGCAAGGGACCCGGATGGCACCGGGCGCCCTTGTGGCTTCAGCCCGTCAGACCAGCGCGCGGATCGCGCCGAGGTTGCGCCAGTAGCCCTTGACGTCCATGCCGCAGCCAAAGACATAGCGGTCCGGCACCTGGAAGCCGCAGAAGTCCGGGTGCATCGGCTTGACCTTGGTCAGCGTCTTTTCGCACAGCACGGCGGCGTGGAATTCCTTTGCGCCCATGTCCATGATGCGCTCGCGGATTGCCGCCATGGTCTCGCCTTCATCGAGGATGTCGTCGAGCACCAGCACCACGCGGTCCTTGACCGATTCGCGCGGCGCCACGCGCCATTGCATCTCGCCGCCGACGGTCTTGTTGTTGTAGCGCGAAAGGTGGATGTAGTCGAATTCCAGCGGAAACTGCAGCTTGGGCAGCAGCATGCCGGTAAAGACCACGGCGCCGCCCATCACGGACAGCACCAGCGGAAACGCATCGCCCATCTTGTCGGTAATGTCGCTGGCCATGCGGTCCAGCGAGTCCTGCACCTCCTGGGCGCTGACGATTTCCTCGGAGCTGGCCCAGAGTTCGCGGGCCTGTTCGACGGTCATCATGATCGGTGTCCTGTTACGTGTCTTTGCGGGAAGGGTTGGGGCGGCGGGTTACCGGGACAGCTGGTCAGCGGTTGAACAGGCCCTTCATGCCGCCCTTCATGGCGCCCATCTGGCGCATCATCTTCATCATGCCGCCGCCCTTGAGCTTCTTCATCATGCCTTGCATCTGGTCGAACTGGTTCAGCAGGCGGTTCACCTCCTGCACCGGCACGCCGGCACCTGCCGCGATGCGGCGCTTGCGGCTGGCCTTGATCAGTTCGGGCTTGGCGCGCTCGGCGGGCGTCATGCTGTTGATGATGCCTTCCATGCGGCCCACCTGCTTTTCGGCCTGGTCCATGTTGGCACCCTGCGCCTGCTGGGCGAACTGGGCCGGCAGCTTGTCGACCAGGCTGCCCAAGCCGCCCATCTTCTTCATCTGGCCAATTTGCGCCTTGAAGTCTTCCAGGTCGAAGCCGCCCGTCTTCTTGATCTTCTTGGCCAGCTTCTCGGCGGCTTCCATGTCCACGCCGCGCTGGGCTTCCTCCACCAGCGCGAGGATGTCGCCCATGCCCAGGATCCGCTGGGCCATGCGGTCGGCATGGAACGGCTCCAGGCCGTCGAGCTTTTCGCCAACCCCGACGAACTTGATCGGACGTCCCGTGATGTGGCGTACCGACAACGCGGCGCCACCGCGCGCATCGCCGTCCAGCTTTGTCAGCACCACGCCGGTCAGCGGCAGCGCGTCGTTGAACGCCTTCGCGGTGTTCACGGCGTCCTGGCCGAGCATCGCATCGACCACGAACAGCGTTTCGGCAGGTTTGAGCTCGGTGTGCAGCGCGCTGATTTCCTGCATCATCGCTTCGTCGATACCGAGACGGCCGGCCGTGTCGACGATCAGCACATCGTGATAGTGCTTGCGCGCCCAGTCCAGCGCCGCGCGGGCAATGTCCAGGGGCTTCTGGTCAGGTTGCGACGGGAAGAAGTCCGCGCCCACCTGCTCGGACACGGTCTTGAGCTGGGCGATAGCGGCGGGACGATACACGTCGCACGATACCGTCAGCACCTTCTTCTTGCGGTTTTCCTTGAGCCACTTGGCCAGCTTGCCCGAGGTGGTGGTCTTGCCAGCACCCTGCAGGCCGGCCATCAGGATCACGGCGGGCGGCTGGACATTGAGATTGAGCTCGTTGACCTTCGGGTCGGCCAGCGCTTCGTCGCCGCCGATGACCGCGGTCAGTTCACGCTGCACCACGCCCACCAGGGCCTGGCCCGGCGTGAGGCTGCTCACGACATCCTCGCCAAGCGCCTTTTCCTTGACGCGGCTAACGAAATCGCGCACGACCGGCAGCGCCACGTCGGCTTCGAGCATGGCAAGGCGCACTTCGCGCAGCATCTCGGCAGTGTTGGCCTCGGTCAGTCGGGCCTCGCCGCGCATGGTCTTGACGACCCGCGCCAGGCGTTGAGTGAGGTTATCCAGCATGGCAGGAAAGGGGGAGAAATTCGGCTTGAATGCGGGACGCAGCCGGCTTCGCAAGGGCGCTGTGGCGGGAATCCATCGCCAGAACCACCCGTGGTAGCACTAAGGTAAACTGCGCAAATGGCCATTGTACTGTATGCCTTGACGGCAATTCTCTACGGCGGCCTGGCCTTTCACGGCTGGGCAACGCGCAATCCGCAACTGGCGACCGCCGGTGGGGCTCCGGTTGGCCAGCCGGGACGCGCCGGCGCCGCGGCCACGGCTGTGCTGATGCCGCCTGGTGGCAATGGCGTGCGCGCCGAGGGCCAGCCTGCCTGGTGGCATGCGCTGGTGCTGGCCGCGCTGGTCAGCCATGGCGTGCTGTTGCACGAGACCATCTTCCCGGCGGACCACATGATGTTCGGCTTCGCCTTCGCGCTGTCGGCCATGCTGTGGCTGGGCGTGGGCATCTACTGGATCGAGAGCTTCTTTTTCTCGCTGGCTGGCCTCGGGCTGATCGTGTTTCCGGTGGCAATGCTGGCCAGCCTGATACCGCTGGCCTTCCCCGGCGCGCAGATCCTGGGCTACGCCGCGCGACCGCTGTTCAAGCTCCATTTCGTGATCGCCAACGTGGCCTATGGCCTGTTCACGCTGGCGGCATTCCATGCATTCCTGATGTTGCTGGCCGAGCGCCGCCTGCATGGCTTCAAGCGGCCGGCCGGTGGCGAAGACGGTCAGGGCCAGTGGCTGGGCCGCTGGCTCGACCTGCTGCCGCCACTGCTGACACTCGAAAAGCTGTTGTTCCGGCTGATCGCGGCGGGCTTCGTGCTGCTGACGCTGACGATCGTGTCGGGCTTCCTGTTCTCCGAGCAACTGTTTGCGCGTGCGTTCCGCGTGGACCACAAGACGGTCTTCGCGATCATTTCCTGGATGATGTTCGGCGGCATCCTGATCGGGCGGCACTTCCGCGGCTGGCGCGGGCGCGCCGCACTGCGCTGGGTGATCGCATCGTTCGGCATCCTGCTGCTCGCGTATGTAGGCAGCCGCTTCGTGATTGAAGTGGTGCTGCACCGGATCACCTGATTTCCAGGCCGCTGTCCCGGGCCGAACGCTCATCCGAATTCCCGATCCATGGCAAGAATCTTTCTTCTGCTGGCTGTCGTGCTGGTCATCTTCTGGTGGCTGCGCGAGCGCGCCAGCGCACGTCAGGCAGACCAATCGTCGCAGCGCCGGCAGGCGTCGGGCCGCCAGGCGGCCGGCGCCGGGGATGCCATCGAACCGATGGTCCAGTGTGCGCAATGTGGCGTGCATCTGCCGCGCGCCGATGCCATTGCATGGCATGGCCTGCATTACTGCCGCCGCAGCCATCTTCCTGATACGCCGGGCGAGGGCGGCGCATGACGCGGCGGGCATCGGCCTGGTCCACGCTGAGCGGCTGGCGCATGCTGGTCGATCTCTGGCGCCAGCCCGAGCCGCCCGAGTTCCACTGGCGCCTGTTGCGCTATTTCTGCTGGACGCGCCTGGCGGTGGCGCTGCTGCTCGTCGGCTATGCCTGGCTGCCGCTCGAGCGTGCCGCCGCGGGGGTGGCCGTCGTCAGTATGGCCGCCAATGCGCGCACGGCCGCGGCGATTCCGGCGGTAATCCCGTACCTGTGCATCGCCGTGGTGACGCTGCTCGGCACGACTTGGCGGCGCTATTTCCATGTCCGTGTGCGCGCCCAGGTCATCGTCGACCTGGTGTTGCTGTCTGCCGTCTATGTTGTATTGGGGCGCAATGGCAATCACGGCGAAGGGCTGGCGATGATCTTCCTGCTGCCCGCACTCGAGGCCGGGGCGCTTACCAGCCTGCTGTTCGCGCTGTTCACCGCCGCCGTATCGGCGATGCTGGTGATGGCCAATCCGTTCCTGCAGACGCTGCTGGCGCGCCAGGCCGATGCCAACCTGCTGGGCTCGGGCCTGTTCGGGCTGGTGTTCATGATTGCGGCGCTGGTGATGTATATGCTGGCCAATCGCCAGATCGCACAGGAGCAGCTGGCGCTGGCTCGTGAGCAGGAACTGCGGCTGCAGCAGCTGGTGAATCGGCTGATGGTCAACGACATGCAGGATGGCGTGATGCTGGTGCGCGCCAATGGCGTGGTGGTGGCAGCCAATCCCGCGGCCTATGTGCTGCTGGGCGTGCAGCCGCACGAACGTATCCAGGAAGGGCAGGTGCGCGCGGGCGAACGCGACAACGCGTTGTTCGACCTGCGCCGCATTCCGCGCCTGCAGCCATTGATGGAAATGCTGCGCGACTGGATCGGCCGCAAGGATGATGTGCCGCGCATCCTGCAACTGCTGCCGCTGCCGTCGCGCCCCACGCCGGCCCGCAATCCGATGTTGCATACACGCCTGCGCCTGCGTTTCGTGCTGCCGGGTCTGGCCGGACTGCGCTCGACGCTGGGCGGCACGCTGACATCCACCGCAGGCCTCGATACCGCCGGCTGGAACGATATGTCCGCCGAGGGTGCCGCGCGGCTGCGGCTGGCCATTGCGCAGAACGAGGCCATGGCGTGGAGTCCGGAAGACGAGACGCTGCTGCGCAGCGAGATGCGCGATACCGTGCTGGTCCATATCGAAAGCTGGGAGCGCATCGCCGAGCAGGTTCAGCAGGAGAAGCTGGCCGCGATGGGCCGGCTGGTGGCCAGCGTGGCACACCAGATCCGCAATCCGCTGGCCGCCATCAGCCAGGCCAACGAGCTGCTGGCCGACTCGGGCGGTGGCGAGGGCAATATCGATGCGCGGCTGCTGCGCATCATCAGCGACAACGTACGCCGGCTGGACCAGGTGATTTCGGACGTGCTGCAGTTGTCGCGCCGCCCAAAGACGGGCCATAGTGCGATGGACCTGGCCCAGGCGCTGCCAGAGATCGTAGACCGCTGGCGGCTGGAAATGCGCGCGCGCGCCGGCGCCCGCGCCGAATTCAACGCCAATGCGATCCGGGTGGTCGTGGACCTGCAGCGTCCCGTGATTTTCGATACGCCGCAATTGCAGCAAGTGCTGGGCAACCTGCTCGACAACGCGTGGCGGTATTGCAGCCGTTTGCCCGGCTCGATCCGCCTGTTGGCGCATGCGCTGGACCAGCACCATGCCGAACTGATTGTCTGGAACGACGGCGCCGAAGTCACGCGCGAGCAACAGCGCAGCCTGTTCGAGCCGTTTTTCACGAGCAACCCGCAGGGCACCGGGCTGGGCCTGTTCATGGCGCGTGAGCTGTGCGGCGCCAATGATGCCCAGGTGCGCTACGGCACGATCGCGCTCGATGCGCTGCTGGATCGTACCGGAATGCTGGTTGGCGGGGCTCGCGATACACTTCCGGCCAAAGCCTTCGTTCTGACGATGCGTATCGAAACACCTGACGTCGTTGCCGCCTGATCCACGTTGCATCACTACTGACCACCGTCCGCCCATGCCTGCCAGACCGTCTGCTCCCGATCCGATCCTCGTCATCGACGACGAGGCCGACCTGCGCGAGCTGCTCGATATTTCGCTGCGCCGCATGGGGCATGACGTGGTGATGGCCGGATCGCTGGCCGAGGCGCGGGTGCGCCTGGCCGAGCGCCGCTACAGCCTGGTGCTGACCGACATGCGCCTGGGCGATGGGCTTGGCATCGAGATCGTGCGGCAGTTGTCGGCTTCGCCCGAGCGAACGCCGGTGGCGGTGATCACGGCTTACGGCAGTGCCGACAATGCGGTGGACGCGCTCAAGGCCGGCGCGTTCGACTACATCGCCAAGCCGGTGTCGCTGGAACAGTTGCGCACGTTGATCCTGAACGCGCTGGGCCGCCAGCAACGTGCCCCGGCCGATGCCGACGGCACGGGCGCGGCCGAGCCGGGTGACGTTGGCGATCGCGCGGCAGGGCTGCTGCCGGGGTTGTCGGCGGCAATCCACGAAGTGCGCCGTTCACTGTCGCGTCTGGCGCGCAGCATGGCACCCGTGGTGATCAGCGGGGAGTCCGGCAGCGGCAAGGAGCGCGCCGCACGCGCCATCCATGCCATCAGTGCCCGCTCGGCGCACCCGTTCGTGGCCGTGAACTGCGGGGCGATTCCCGAGACGCTGATGGAGGCGGAGTTCTTTGGCCATGTAAAAGGCGCGTTCACGGGAGCCGACGCCGAGCGTGGCGGCTTTTTCCAGGCCGCCCATGGTGGCACGCTGATGCTCGATGAAGTGGCCGACCTGCCGCTGGCCATGCAGGTGAAGCTGCTGCGCGCCTTGCAGGAACGCCGCGTGCGCAAGATTGGCGCCAGCAAGGAAGACATTGTCGATGTGCGCGTGATGTGCGCGAGCCACAAGGACCTGGCGGCTATGGTGGCGGCCGGATCGTTCCGGCAGGATTTGTATTACCGGCTCAATGTGCTCGAACTGCGCATGCCCACGCTGCGCGAGCGCGTCGAGGACGTGCCGGTGCTGGCGCGCGCGATCCTGGAACACCTGGCGGTGCGCTATGGCGATGCGCACCCCAAGCGTCTGTCGCGCGCCGCGCTGGAACGGCTGACGTCCTATCCGTTCCCGGGCAATGTGCGCGAGCTCGAAAACCTGCTCGAACGCGCCTATGCGTTCGCCGAAACCGAAGAAATCGAAGTGGGCGACCTCGGTCCGCTTGACGCGGGCATGGAGCGGGCCAGCCTGCTGCAGGCCGGCATGCCGCATCTGGCGCCGGTGCCAGCTCCGGCGCCAGTGCCGCCAGCGGCTGCCTATCAGCCATGGGGTAGTGCGGCCACGTGGCCTGCGGGCGTTGCGGGGGCAGCGGGAATACCGGCAGTGTCGCCCGCCGAACTGGCGCCGGAACCGGTACCGCTGCAGGCCAGCGTCACCGGCAACGATTCGTTGGCTGCCGCGCTGGCCGATCTCGATTTCCCGATCGATCTTCCGGCGCGACTCGAGGCGGTGGAGCGCGAGTTGATCCTGCGCGCATTGCGGCAGACAGGTTTCAACCGCACTGCCGCTGCGCCGCTGCTGGGCCTGAACTTCCGCCAGTTGCGCTATCGCATCCAGCAGCTTGGAATCCGTGACGAGCGCGAGGGCCGTGGCGAGAGTGCAGACGGTAGCGACATCAGCGACGAGAGTGAAACGCTTGCCGAGGGCCGCGATGCCTGACCGGGTGGCCGCGCACGATTTCCTGCCCGATGGCGAAGGCTGGGTGCCGGCCGCGCGGCGCGCGCCATCGCCGAATTTCGATGCGCGTCCCGCCGGCATGCCGCTGGATGTGGTGGTGATCCACAACATCAGCCTGCCGCCCGGCCAGTTCGGTACCGGCGACATCGAAGCGTTCTTCCAGAACCGCCTCGATGCATCGCGCCACCCGTTCTTCGAAACGATCCACGACGTGCGCGTCTCCGCCCACTTCGTGATCATGCGAGACGGCGAACTCGTGCAGTTCGTTGCCTGTACGCAACGCGCGTGGCACGCCGGCCAGTCGGACTATTGCGGCCGGCAGCGCTGCAACGATTTCTCGATCGGCATCGAGATCGAAGGCGCCGACGACCAGCCCTTCACGCTAGCCCAGTACGACACCGCCGCGGCCTTGGTGGCCGGGCTACGCACCGCCTATCCGATCCAGGGCATCGCTGGCCATAGCGACATCGCCCCAGGCCGCAAGACCGACCCCGGTCCACACTTCGACTGGGACCGCCTCGCCACGCTGGCGCAGTTGCCGGCGACCCTGCTGCCGTATCGGAACAACTGAGCGGCACAACCGAGCGCGGATTCTCATTCGTCGCCTCCAGAATCATCCTTGTCTCATATCCAGACCCGGTGGTCGTCTCTAGCATGACTTGCCTGCTTCATGGCTTCATCAAGAAATCGCAGAAAACCCCGCGTGACGAACTGGCGCTAGCGCGACGACGATTTCGTGCACCTTGCCTCATTCCGGCGCAATGCCGGTACAATCGCGCCCCCTGCGTCCCCATCCTGAGTCACGCTATCGGTGATCCATTCCCATTAAAAAATTTTCGAAATTTTGTGCGCCACCGAACGTGCTGCCGCGAACCCTTGAGGCAGTGCGCTTTGCGGGAATGTGGCGCTGCCGCACTGCCGGCCCGGTTGTCGCATTGGCGCTTGTCAAGACTGGTCATGCAGTCTCTTTTCACTATACTTAGCCCTGATTTTGAGAAGGACCACTACATTTAGTGGTCTGACCGGGGAACCGGCCCCGATGTGGAGTGGGCGGCGCAGCAATATGCGTTGTCTACCTCATATTGGTTAAGGGGCTGGAGCAGTACCTAGAGTCCCTAGCAAAGTGATCGCACGTGAAGTTCAGTTCTCGTTTGGCGTTGCCTGCATCGAGTGTCTTCTGAAGCGCATTTTGCTAGGGACTTTGTCATCTTCATTACAAGTCTTCAATACAAGGGTTAAAACAGGAGTTACCTCATGCAAACGGCCCAAAACGAACAAAACACTGGCGTGGCTGGCGCAACTGGCATTGCCGGCGCAGCCGGCGGCACTTCGCAGCAGATCCCCGCCGCTGCAGGCGTTTCCTATCAGGACTACAAGCTGATCCGTCGCAACGGCGCGGTGGTGGCGTTCGAGCCGAACAAGATTGCCGTGGCCATGACCAAGGCGTTCCTGGCCGTCAACGGTGGCCAGGGTGCGGCATCCGCGCGCGTGCGCGAGATCGTCGAGCAACTGACCCAGAACGTGGTGCGCGCACTGGTGCGCAGCCGTCCGAGCGGCGGCACGTTCCATATCGAAGACGTGCAGGATCACGCGGAACTGGCGCTGATGCGCTCGGGCGAACATGAGGTAGCCCGCGCCTACGTGCTGTACCGTGAAAAGCGTACGCAGGAACGCGCGCAAGCCAATGCACAGGCCGTGGCGCGTGTGCAACAGAGCGGTGTGTCGTTCAATGTGACCGACAACGGCACCACCCATCCGCTGGACCTGGTGGCGCTGCATGCGCTGATCGACAACGCCTGCGGTGGCCTGGGCGACGCCGTGAGCGCCGAGCCGATCCTGAAGGAAACGCTCAAGAACCTGTACGACGGCGTGCCGATGACGCAGGTCTACGACTCGGCCATCCTGGCCGCGCGTACGCTGATCGAGAAAGACCCGGCCTACAGCCAGGTGACCGCCCGTATCCTGCTGCACACGATCCGCAAGGAAATCCTGGGCACCGAAGTGACCCAGGCCGAAATGTCGACGAAGTACGCAGAGTACTTCCCGAAGTTCATCGCCCGCGGTATCGAAGCCGAGCTGCTCGACGAGAAGCTGGCCACGTACGACCTGGCCCGCCTGGGCGCCGCGCTGGACGCCTCGCGCGACTTCCAGTTCAACTACCTGGGCCTGCAGACGCTGTACGACCGTTACTTCCTGCACGTCGATGAAGTGCGCATCGAAATGCCGCAGGCATTCTTCATGCGCGTGGCCATGGGCCTGGCGCTGGAAGAGGCCGACCGTGAAGCCCGTGCCATCGAGTTCTACCAACTGCTGTCGTCGTTCGACTTCATGTCGTCCACGCCGACGCTGTTCAACTCGGGTACGCGCCGTTCGCAGCTGTCGTCGTGCTACCTGACCACGGTATCTGACGACCTGGAAGGCATCTACGAAGCGCTGAAGGAAAACGCGCTGCTGTCGAAGTTTGCCGGCGGCCTGGGCAACGACTGGACCAATGTGCGCGCGCTGGGTTCGCACATCAAGGGCACCAACGGCAAGTCGCAAGGCGTGGTGCCGTTCCTGAAGGTGGTCAACGACACGGCCGTGGCCGTGAACCAGGGCGGCAAGCGCAAGGGCGCGGTCTGCGCGTACCTGGAAACGTGGCACCTGGACATCGAGGAATTCCTCGAGCTGCGCAAGAACACCGGCGACGACCGTCGCCGCACGCATGACATGAACACGGCCAACTGGATTCCGGACCTGTTCATGAAGCGCGTGATGGAAGGCGGCGAATGGACGCTGTTCTCGCCGGCTTCCTGCCCGGACCTGCACGACAAGGTGGGCAAGGCTTTCGAGCAGGCCTACCTGGGCTACGAGGCCAAGGCCGCCAATGGCGAACTGAAGCTGTTCAAGAAGGTGCCGGCGCAACAACTGTGGCGCAAGATGCTGGGCATGCTGTTCGAGACCGGCCACCCGTGGATCACGTTCAAGGATCCGTGCAACATCCGCAGCCCGCAGCAGCACATCGGCGTGGTCCACAGCTCGAACCTGTGCACGGAAATCACGCTGAACACGAACGACAGCGAGATCGCCGTGTGCAACCTGGGTTCGGTGAACCTGCTGGCACACCTGAAGCAGCAGGCCGATGGCACCCATGTGCTCGACCACGCCAAGCTGCAGAAGACGATCCGTACCGCGATGCGCATGCTCGACAACGTGATCGACATCAACTACTACGCAGTGGAGAAGGCTCGCAATTCGAACCTGCGCCACCGCCCGGTAGGCATGGGCATCATGGGCTTCCAGGATTGCCTGCACGTACTGCGCACGCCGTACGCCAGCGACGCCGCTGTGAAGTTCGCCGACACGTCGATGGAAGCGGTCTGCTACTACGCCTACCACGCCTCGACCGAACTGGCCGAAGAGCGCGGCCGCTACAGCACGTATGAGGGTTCGCTGTGGGACCGAGGCATCCTGCCGCAGGATTCGCTGAAGCTGCTCGCCGAAGAGCGCGGTGGCTACCTGGAAGTGGATTCGTCGTCGACGATGGACTGGGATTCGCTGCGCGGACGCATCAAGCAGCACGGCATGCGCAATTCGAACTGCATCGCGATCGCACCGACCGCGACCATCTCGAACATCATCGGCGTGTCCGCCTGCATCGAACCGACGTTCCAGAACCTGTACGTGAAGTCGAACCTGTCGGGCGAGTTCACGGTGGTGAATGACTTCCTGGTGCGTGACCTGAAGTCGCGCGGCCTGTGGGACGAAGTGATGGTCGCCGACCTGAAGTACTTCGACGGTTCGCTGGCCCGTATCGACCGCATTCCGCAAGACCTGCGCGATATCTACGCCACCGCGTTCGAAGTGGAACCGTCCTGGCTCGTGGAGGCTGCAAGCCGCCGCCAGAAGTGGATCGACCAGGCCCAGTCGCTGAACATTTACATGGCTGGTGCATCGGGCAAGAAGCTCGACGACACCTACAAGCTGGCATGGCTGCGCGGCCTGAAGACCACGTACTACCTGCGTACCATGGCCGCCACGCACGTGGAGAAGTCCACCGTGTCGCGCGGTTCGCTGAATGCGGTGTCGTCGGGTGCCGACGGCCAGTCGGGTATCGATGCGGCCGCCGCATCGGCCCCGGCCATGCCGGAAGCCGAAGGCGCGGTCTGCACGATGCGCCCGGGCGACCCTGGTTTCGAAGAGTGCGAAGCCTGCCAGTAACTTATTGAATCACCCTCGGTCTGCTCCCCTCTCCCGCCCATGCGGGAGAGGGGCCGGGGGAGAGGGCCGGCGCCGGAAGTTGCCTCAGGCGCGCCCGAAGCCGCCCCTATATCGAATATCCGGAGAAACAACATGCTGAGCTGGGACGACGACGTTCAAGCCACCCCGCAGGCCGCACCGCAGCCTGCCCTGCAACCTGCCGTCCCGGCCGCTACCGCCGACCAGCAAGGTGTACTGCCGCCGGCGGCCACCGCGCCGTCGGGCATCCTCGGCAACAATCCGAACGCCGCCGCCGCGCAAAGCTCGCGCCGTGTGAACGCCGCCGACAAGCGCGTGATCAACGGTGCCACCGACGTGAACCAGCTGGTGCCGTTCAAGTACAAGTGGGCGTGGGAAAAGTACCTGGCCGGTTGCGCCAACCACTGGATGCCGCAGGAAATCAACATGTCGCGCGACATCGCCCTGTGGAAAGACCCGAACGGGCTGACCGAGGACGAGCGCCGCATCATCAAGCGCAACCTGGGCTTCTTCGTGACGGCCGACTCGCTGGCCGCCAACAACATCGTGCTGGGCACCTACCGCCAGATCACGGCGCCGGAATGCCGTCAGTACCTGCTGCGCCAGGCCTTCGAAGAGGCCATCCACACGCATGCCTACCAGTACATCGTGGAATCGCTCGGCCTGAACGAAGCCGAGATCTTCAACGCGTACCATGAAGTGCAGTCGATCCGCGACAAGGACGAGTTCCTGATTCCGTTCATCGACACGCTGACCGATCCGTCGTTCAAGACCGGCACGCCCGAGAACGACCAGAAGCTGCTCAAGAGCCTGATCGTGTTTGCCTGCATCATGGAAGGCCTGTTCTTCTACGTGGGCTTCACGCAGATCCTGGCCATGGGCCGCCAGAACAAGATGACCGGTGCCGCCGAGCAGTACCAGTACATCCTGCGCGACGAATCGCTGCACTGCAATTTCGGTATCGACCTGATCAACCAGATCAAGCTCGAGAACCCGCACCTGTGGACCGCCGAGTTCAAGGCCGAGATCACCGAACTGTTCAAGAAGGCCGTGGACCTGGAATACCGCTACGCCGAGGACACCATGCCGCGCGGCGTGCTGGGCCTGAACGCGCCGATGTTCAAGGGCTACCTGCGCTTCATCTGCAACCGCCGCTGCCAGCAGATCGGCCTGGATCAGCTGTTCCCGAACGAGGAAAACCCGTTCCCGTGGATGAGCGAGATGATCGACCTGAAGAAGGAACGCAACTTCTTCGAAACCCGCGTGATCGAGTATCAGACCGGCGGCGCCTTGTCCTGGGATTGATTGACGTAGTAGATTGATTCAAGAAGGTTGAAGGGTCGGCTGCAAAAAGCAGCCAGAACGGGTGAAGAGCGGACATCGGGCGGGAGCCCGGTGTCCGTTTTTCTTTTGCAGGTCCGGCAGGCTGAGAATGCCGGGCCCGCTACGGTTTCCCGGATCTCAATCCGCCGTCGCGCCCGACCGTTTCACTACCGGCGCCCACTTCCTGATTTCGCTATCCACGAACTTGCCGGTTTCGGCCGGTGTCATGGGCATGGGTTCGGAGCCGCGGTCCGTGATGAACTTCTGCAGTTCGGGCGATTGCAGCGCCTTGACGGTTTCCGAATTGAGCTGGCTGACGATTGCCGGTGGAGTGCCTGCCGGTGCCAGCATCACGGCCCAGCCAAGCGCCTCGAATCCGGGCACGCCTTGCTCACGCACGCTGGGTACCGCGGGCAGTTGCGGCACGCGCTTCGCAGTCGTGACGGCCAGCGGCACGGCCTTGCCGCTCTGGATCAGCGGCAGCGCGGCGGTCACCGAGTCCACCATCAGCGGAATCTGGTTGCCGAGGAAGTCGGCCTGCGCGGGGCCGCTGCCCTTGTACGGGATATGGACCATGAACGTGCCGGTCTGCGCCTTGAGCATTTCGGCGGACAGATGCTGCGTGCCGCCGATGCCGGCGCTGGCGTAGCTGTACTTGCCCGGCGCGGCCTTGGCCTTGGCAATCAGGTCACGCAATGATGTAAAGCCGGACTGCGGCGTGGCCAGGAAGATCAGCGGCACCGAGAATACGCCGGACACCGGTGCGAAGTCCTGGCGCGGGTCGTAGTTGAGCTTTTTGTACAGTGTCTGGTTGATGGCCATTGCGCTGCCGGCCATCACGATCGTGTAGCCGTCGGCCGGTGCCTTGGCGGCGACCTCCATGCCGATATTGCCGCCGGCGCCCGCGCGGTTTTCCACGATCACGGACTGGCCGAGTTGCTTGCCGAGCTTCTCGGCCAGCGCGCGCGCAAAGATATCGGTGGCTTGTCCTGGCGGAAACGGCACGATCAGCTTGATCGGGCGCTCGGGCCAGGCGGCGTGGGCGGTGCTGGCGACGGCCAGCAGCAGGGCGGCCAGCGACAAGCTGGCGGGGCGGTGCGACGACTTCAAGTTTCTCTCCTCAACTGGGTGGGTTGCCGATGACGTTTCTTTCCGTGGCGTCTTTGTTATTTGACGAGATTCTACGCCCCGCGTCGTTTTCAGAATCGGCTCACAGACTTGTGCGGGTGGTGTGCCTACGATCGTCGGCAGACATCACCAAGGAGAGCCACGATGCGAGCCGTTGTTTTACACAATCTGGGTGAGGCACCACGCTTCACCACGTTTCATGATCCCGAGCCCCGCGATGGGGAAGTTCTGGTGCGCGTTGGTGCCGCAGTGCTCCGTCCGGTGGACATCGCCATATCGCGCGGCGAGCATCCGCGCATGCCGTTGCAGTTGCCTTATATCTGCGGGCACGACGGGATTGGCTATCTCGCCGGCGGGCAACGCGTCTATTTTCGGGCGAGCCGCAGTCCGTTCGGTGCGATGGCCGAGTACGTGCCGGCGGAGTGGGTCGTACCGGTTCCTGACGGTGTGGACACGGCGCAGGCCGCGGCGCTGGTTGGCCCTGCGTTGACGGCGTGGATGCCACTGGCGGTGCGCGCGGACCTGGAGCCCGGCGAGACGGTGCTGGTGCTCGGCGCTTCGGGCGTGGTGGGGCGCCTGGCGGTGCAGGCCGCGCGCCTGCAGGGCGCGGGGCGCGTGATCGCGGCAGGCCATCGCATCGACCTGCTGACGCCGCTTGGGGCCGACGGGCTGATCGATCTCGGGCAGGCGCCCAGCGTGCTGCAGCACGCGTTTGCCTCATGTGCCGCCGATGGCATCGATGTGGTACTCGATTTCGTCTGGGGGGAAACGCTGGAGTTGCTGCTCTCGGCACTGATCGAGACGCCGGGCTCGCCGGCATTGTCCGAGTACCGTGGCATCCGTGTGGTGTCCGTGGTGGATCGTGCGGCGGGCAGCGTGATGATCGCGCCCACCGCATTGCGGGACTCGCGCGCGGTGCTGATGGGATGCGGGCCGGCCAATCATCCTCCGGCCGAAGGCCTGATGCTGCTGGTCGAAGAGATCCTGGCCTGCATGCGCAGTGGCCATCTGGTGCTCGAAACCGAGCAGGTGCCAATGGCCGACGTGGCCACTGCGTGGCGGCAGACCGGCGAGCCCGAGCGTCGTATCGTGCTGACGCTCGACTAGGTTCGATTCAGGCCGCCCCGGCTCGACCCGGCTCGCAGTCGACGGCGGCTCAGGCCGCCTTGCGCTCTTCGGCGGGGGTAGCCATGCCTTCGGCCTTGCGTTCGCCACCCAGTGCCTCGGTCAGGTCGGTCAGCAGGCCCGCCAGTTCACCGGCCATCAGCGCGAAATCGGCGTCGAAGCGTTCGTCTTCGTCATGGAGCGAGGCATCGGCCTGTTCCTTGATGACGTCGAGCGGGTTCACGCGCTTCACGGCCAGTGCGTCGGTCAGCACGAACGACACACGGTCGTTCCACGTCATGGCCAGCCGGGTGCAACGCTTGCCCGCGGCAATATGACGGGCCAGGTCTTCGGGGTCGAGCGGATGGCGCACGTAGCGTACGGTTGCCTTGGTTTCGCTGCTCGACTGCAGTTCGATTTCCTGGTCGACCGTGAAGCCGGCCGGTGCGGTGTCGGTGGCGAGCCATTCCGTCATGGCGGCCACGGGCGACAGGTTGACCTGCAGGCCGACCACGGGCAACGGGTCGATGGCCTTGAACAGCATGCCGCGCACTTCGTCGGCCTTGGCGGTGCCGGCGGCATCGATGGCCAGCCAGCCATTCACGGGGTCGATCCAGACGCGGGTATCACGGCGAATGCTGAACGCGCGCGGCAGCAGTTCCTCGGTGATCTGTTCCTTGAGTTCCTTGAGCTGCTTGCGTCCCGGCTTGAAGCCTTGTTGTTCTTCGAGTTCGGCGGCGCGTGCCTTGGTCACCTGGTTGACCACGGTAGCCGGCAGCAGCTTCTTTTCGGTGCGCAGCACCAGCAACATCTGTTTGTTGACGCAGTGCACAAGCTGGTCGTTGTCGCGCGGCGATGCCCAGCCCTGGGTCTGCATCTCGAGGCTGGTGCCCGGGTAGAACGCGTGCTTGGCCAGGCCGGCCTCGACGTCCTCGGCGCTCAGCGTCCACGGGGCGGAAAAACGATGAATCTGGAGATTCTTGAACCACATGAGAATTCGGCCTCGCGTACGGGTTGGAAAATTGGCAAGGGACGAATTCTAACGGTTCGGAGCCGGTGCGCAGCCGGAGATGATGTAAAGAAAAAACGTCCATCGCGCAGCATGCCGGATGCCGCACGATGGACGTTTGCAGGTCCGCGCCGGCATGTCGCCGGCGCACGCTATCAGATATCGAGCTTCGAGATCTTGGTGCCTTCGAGGCTTAGCCCGGCCATCAGGCCTGCGTTGGTCATGGCAAAGCCAATGATCGGCTGCTGCGCCGTATTGGTGTCGATCTGGCCGTTCGCACCGATTGTGGCCAATGCCACGGTGGCGTCGGCGCCGACCTGCCAGCCACTGCTACGCACGAACTTGTCGTAGGCTTCCTGCGTCATGAACATCAGGATGAACGCCTTCGACTGGGCCCCGATCTGCCAGCCGACGGAGCCGGAAATGGCGCGGTAGTAGCCACGGTTGGCACCGCCCGAGCGCAGCACGCCGTCCCCATATTCGCCACCGACGATAAACCCTGCCGACAGCAGTTTCGGGAAAATCAGGATGCCCTTGGCCTTGGCGCCGAGGTCCCGCGCACTATTGGTCGTGGAATAGAGCCGGTTCAGGGTATCGGTGGCGCCAGTATCGATCTCGCGACGCTTGGACGCTGCATCGCCTGAATCTTTCGGTCCCGTAAAGCTACAACCTGTGAGCGACATGGCGCCCAGTGACAGACCAGTGAGGCCGACAAGACCAGCACTGCCGGCGGACAGGAAGGTTCGACGTTTCATTATTTCCTCCAGGAGGGGTCGTGTGTTGCAACCGCCTCTACAGCATAGGCGGGCAGAGCACATCCGCCAATGCGATGTTGTCTGACACAGGGGTGGTGGGCCTCTGACATGACATAGTCATACTTTCTTGCAAATCGTTGGAACTTATTCCGGAACCCGAATAAGTCGACCGTGTCTTTGAAGCATGCATACGTCAATCGTCCCCACCAAGTCCGCCGGCCACGCCGCTCCTCAATCCCAACTCGCAGAGAATGGCGCGATGCAACATCGGCGCATGCGCCCGGCAGGCCGCGTTGCTGCGTTCGCCGTACCGCTGACGGCGCTGCTGCTGGCCGCATGCTCGTCTCAGCCATCCGTCCAGACGCCAGAGGCCCAGCAGGAAGTCGCGCAAATGAATTCCGGCTGGCAGGCCGAACGTGCCAAGTACATGGATTGCGTCCAGGACAAGGCGGGTGACGGTGCCAAGGGCAAAGGCACGTCCAAGGAAGTTGCCGCGGGGGCCATCGATGCCTGCAAGGACCAATTGAAGGTCATGCACGATGCCTTCCAGTCCTACCTTTCCGCCCAGATGAGCTCGGCCCACGGCCAGTCCAGTGCGCGCCAGGCAGCGGACCGCGTTACCACCGATACCCGCGAGAAAGCGCGCACCTACCTGACGCGTTACGTCGAGGTGGAGCGTTACAAGGCTGGCCAGCGCTGATTGAGCGAAGCGCTCGGGCCGGACAGCCCTTCACAGCATGGCAAGCGGCTGCGCATGGCGCGGTGGCGGGAACAGCTTGTCCAGTTCGGACAGTTGTTCCGGCGTCAGCGTCATGTCCAGCGCGCGCAGGTTTTCACGCAGACGGTCGCGGTGTCGGGTCTTCGGAATCGCGATGATGTCGTCAAATGTCAGCAACCATGCCAGCGCCGCCTGCGCGCTGGTCATGCCGTGTTGCTGTGCAAAACGCTGTAGCCCCGGATTGCGCAACAGTCGCGCCTGCTCGATCGGCGAGTAAGCCATCACCGGCACATTGCGCTCGCGCATCCACGGCAGCAGGTCGTATTCGATGCCGCGACGGCTCAGGTTGTAGAGCAACTGATTCACGGTCGTGGCGTCGCCACCCGGTACGTCCCAGAATTCCTCCATATCGGCCAGATCCAGATTGCTGACGCCGAAATGGCGGATCTTGCCTGCTCGCTGCAGCGCCAGGAATGCCTCGATGGTTTCCTCGAACGGCACGTCGCCACGCCAGTGCAACAGGTACAGGTCCAGTCGATCGGTGCCCAGCCGGCGCAGGCTGCGTTCGCAGGCGGCCACGGTGCCCTTGCGGCTGGCATTGTGCGGGTAGACCTTGCTGACCAGGAAGGCATCGTCGCGGCGCCCGGCCAGTGCTTCGCCGATCAGCGATTCCGATAGCCCTTCGCCATACATTTCAGCCGTGTCGATCAGGCGCAGGCCCATGTCCAGGCCCGTCTGCAGCGTGGCAATTTCCTCGTCGCGCGTGTTGCGGTCATCGCCGATATTCCAGGTGCCCATGCCCAGCGCGGGAATGCGCTCGCCGTCGGGCAGCGTGACGTGCTTCATCATGCTGCGCGGGAAACCTCGGACTTCAGTCCGGGGATGGATAGCGCGG
>CAUUBQ010000043.1:0-78797 GCA_963543405.1 uncultured Cupriavidus sp. | reverse complement strand
TTCCGCTTCCGCTTCCGCTTCCGCTTCCGCTTCCGCTTCCGCTTCCGCTTCCGCTTCCGCTGGTTCTTCCGCATGCGCCTCGCCGGCGACGGATTCAGGCTCCGTCTCCGTCTCCGTCTCCGTCTCCGTCTCCGACATCATGGTCGTCGGCGAATCCAGTGCGGGTACCTCATAGCCCGGATCGAATCCAGGATCGAACGGTGCGGCTTCGTCGTGCGCGCGTGCCGATGCCTGCGTCTGCTCGGCATGAGCCAGTGCGGCGGCCATCGTGACGGCGGCAGGTGGGGTGAAGGCGGGGGCCGGGGCGGGAGCCTCCGGCTTGGCTGTTGCAGGTGCCGCCGGGACTTCGATCAGATGTTCGCGCGCGTCGAAGACGGTATCGCATTGTCCGCAACGGACCAGGCCCTGGCGTAGCCGCAGTTGGTCCGCTACAAGCCGGAACGCGGTGCGGCAGGCCGGGCAGCGCGTGACGAGCTTGGCAGCGGCCATGATGGAAAATCAGGAAGAGTGATTGGCGGCGTTGCCTGCCGCATCGGTCGATGCGGGGCGCGTGCCGTGCAGGCAGACCCAGCCTTCCTCGCTGCGCCAGACCGACATGGCAATCCAGGGCGCATACGCGGCGGCCACTTCGTCCGCCTGGCGTTCCAGCACGCCCGACAGGATCAGCCGGCCACCAGGGCGCACGCGCGCGGTCAGCATCGCGGCCATCAGCTTGAGCGGATTGGAAAGGATGTTGGCCACCACCAGGTCATGGGTGGCCTCGGACGCCGAATCCGGCAACGCGAAGCTGGCTGCCACGCGGTTGCGTTCGGCGTTGTAGCGCGACGCTTCCACGGCATTCGGATCGATGTCGATGCCGATCGTATCGCCGGCACCCAGTTTCTTGGCGACGATGGCCAGGATGCCCGAGCCGCAACCGTAATCGAGCACGGTTTCGCCAGCGCGCACATTCTGCTCGAGCCACTGCATGCACAGCCGCGTGGTCGGATGGCTACCGGTACCGAAGGCCAGGCCCGGATCGAGTTCCAGGATCACGGCGTCGGGATCCGGTGCGTCGTGCCACGACGGCACCACCCAGATCTTCTCGCCAATGCGGATCGGTTCGAACTGCGACTGCGTCAGCCGCACCCAGTCCTGGTCTTCCACGGCGCGCAGCGTGTAGTCCGGCACCGGCGCCACACCCAGCGCATTGGCAGCGGCAATCACCACCAGCGCGGGGTCGGTCTCGTCATCGAAGAGTGCCACCACGCGCGAGCGGTTCCATGCCAGGCGTGTCGGCTCCAGCCCTGGCTCTCCAAAGAGCGGTTGCTCGTCGGGCGTATCGGCATCGGCATCTTCCACCGATACCGACAGCGCGCCGAGGTCGAACAATGCATCGGACCAGGCCTCAGCCTGATCCTGCGCAATTTCGATCACACATTCCTGGAAAGCCACGGGGTTCCTTTATGACTGCGTTGCCGGCCGATTGGCCCGCCTCAGGGCTTTTCGCCCGAAGCGTTGGCCTTCTGGGCCAGGCGGTGTTCAAGATAATGGATGCTGGTGCCGCCTTCGACGAAGTTGGCATCGAGCATCAACTCACGGTGCAGCGGCACGTTCGTCAGGATACCGTCAACCACCATCTCCGACAGCGCAATGCGCATGCGGGCGATGGCCTGGTCACGTGTCGCGCCGTACGTGATGATCTTGCCGATCATCGAATCGTAGTTGGGCGGCACGAAGTAGCCATCATACGCGTGCGAGTCGACGCGCACACCGGGGCCGCCGGGCATGTGCCAGGCAGTGATGCGGCCCGGCGACGGGGTGAACTTGAACGGATCCTCGGCGTTGATACGGCATTCGATCGCATGCCCGCGCAGTTCAACGTCCTTCTGGCGGAAGCGCAGCTTCTCGCCGTAGGCGATGCGGATCTGCTCCTGCACGATGTCGATGCCCGTGATCATCTCGGTGACCGGGTGCTCGACCTGCACGCGCGTGTTCATCTCGATGAAGTAGAACTCGTTGTTCTCGTACAGGAATTCGAACGTGCCGGCGCCACGGTAGCCAATCTTCTTGCAGGCGTCGGCGCAGCGGTCGCCGATGCGTTCGATCAGGCGGCGCGGAATGTGCGGTGCCGGCGCTTCCTCGATCACCTTCTGGTGGCGGCGCTGCATCGAGCAATCGCGCTCGCCCAGCCAGATGGCCTGCTTGTGCTGGTCAGCCAGGATCTGGATTTCCACATGGCGCGGGTTCTCAAGGAACTTCTCCATGTAGACCTCGGGATTGCCGAAGGCACGGCCGGCTTCTTCACGCGTCATGTTGACGGCGTTGATCAGCGCGGCTTCGGTGTGCACCACGCGCATGCCGCGGCCACCGCCACCGCCGGCAGCCTTGATGATCACCGGATAGCCCACGCGGCGTGCGGTGGCCAGGATTTCCTTCGGATCGTCGGGCAGGGCACCCTCGGAGCCCGGCACGCACGGCACGCCGGACTTGATCATGGCCTGCTTGGCCGACACCTTGTCGCCCATCAGGCGGATGCTGTCGGCGGTCGGACCAATGAAGACGAAGCCGGATTTCTCGACGCGCTCGGCGAAGTCGGCGTTCTCCGACAGGAAACCGTAGCCCGGGTGGATTGCCTGGGCGTCGGTCACTTCGGCGGCCGAAATGATGGCCGGCATGTTCAGGTACGACAGCGGCGACGGGGCCGGGCCGATACAGACAGCTTCGTCGGCCAGCTTGACGTACTTGGCATCCTTGTCGGCTTCCGAGTACACCACCACGGTCTTGATGCCCAGCTCGCGGCAGGCGCGCTGGATGCGAAGGGCGATTTCGCCGCGGTTCGCGATCAGAATTTTTTCAAACATGGTCTCTCTCTGCGAGAACAGGGGCGGGCCCGCGCACGCCAGGGTGGCGCGCCGGGCCAACGCGTGCGGCAAGGGCCGTCAGGCGCCATGCCGCGTCAGCCGGTGGCCGGTTTAGCCGATCACGAACAGCGGCTGGCCGTATTCCACGGCCTGGCCGTTTTCAACGAGGATTTCCTTGATCACGCCAGCCTTGTCGCACTCGATCTCGTTGAGCAGCTTCATGGCTTCGATGATGCAGACGGTCTGGCCTTCCTTGACGGTATCGCCCACGTTGACAAACGAGGCGGCACCCGGCGACGGGGCGCGATAGAACGTGCCGACCATCGGCGACGTCACGATGTGGCCGGCCGGTAGTTGCGGGGCGGCATCGGCGGCGGCCACCGCGGCGGGCGCGGCAGCGGCGGCCGGGGCGACACCTGCCATGGGCAGGGCCTGCATCGGCATGGCCATCGGGGCCGCCACGACCTGCGGCGGTTGCTTGACGATGCGAACCTTGCCATCACCTTCGGTCACTTCGAGTTCCGAAATGCCGGATTCGGCCACCAGGTCGATCAGCGTCTTCAGCTTGCGCAGGTCCATCTTCTTATCCTCCAGATTCGGATTGGTCCGGTCACCTTCGTGTCGAGAAGGGACGGCGGCGGTCAGTCATTGATTGGCCCGCCACGCGTGCGCGACAGGCCGCGGTTGTCTCGGCTTATATATGCGGTCCGGGCGTCAGCTGCCCGGTGTGTCCTGTTCCTGCGCCAGCGCGTATTCGAGCGCCAGCAGGTAACCCTGCCAGCCCAGGCCACAGATCACCCCTACTGCCTGGTCAGAGAAATAGGAATGATGGCGGAACGGCTCGCGGCGATGCACATTGGACAGATGCACCTCGACGAACGGGATGGCCACGCCCGCCAATGCATCGCGCAACGCCACGCTGGTATGCGTAAAGGCTGCGGGATTGATGACGATGAAGTCCACCCCTTCTCCACGCGCTGCGTGAATGCGGTCTACCAGCGCCCCCTCGTGGTTGGACTGGAACGTGTCCAGGCCGATGCCCGCGGCGGCGGCGCGTTTTGCCAACGCTTCGTTGATATCGGCGAGCGTGGTATGTCCATAGGTCTGCGGTTCGCGCGTTCCCAGCAAATTGAGGTTCGGACCATGCAGAACCAGCACTTTGCGGTAGCGGGCGGAGCGGCTGACGGTAGCAGTAGAAGACACGGCGGCTCGACCAGTTCAACGAAATTGCGCGGAGATTACCGTAGCTTAGAGGGATTTGTCTAGCGTGCGGTACAAGGCGGCATGTCGGCTACAAGGCATTTGGAGTGCCTTGAGTGAGTCATGATCCACAAATCGCCCCTTGTCGAGGGTTTGTCCGCAGGTTGGCGACAACTTCACAAGGTTTTGGCTACAGATCGCCGCAAGTTCCAACGACTTGGGTGCGGCAAGGTCAGGCGCCCGGCAATTCCTTGCGCAATTCGTCCGCATGCACGCGCCCCATCTTGCGGTATTTGACAGCGCCATCGGGGGTGATGACCACCGTGTATGGCAAGCCGCCCTGGGCATTGCCAAACTGCTTGGCTAATTCGGTGCCCGGGAATCCGGCTACCGCGAGCGGGTACTTTACGGGTACCTTTTTAAGAAATTCCTGAATGTTGCTGGCGGAATCGATGCCAATGCCGATGAATTCGACATTGCGCGCCGCATATTCACCGTGCAGCGCCGTCAGTTCGGGCATTTCCTCCACGCAAGGGCCGCACCACGGCGCCCAGAAGTTGACCACCAGCGTCTTGCCCCGAAATTTGGAAAGATCGATGTCGTTGCCGGCGGGATCGGGCAACTTGGCCTGGAATAGCGCTTCCACCGCCTGGTCTGACGCCTGCCGGGGAGCCAGCGCGAAATTCGCGACGAGCACGCCGGCAAGGGCAGCCACGATGGCCACGATGATCCAGATGGTCACGGAAGAACGACGGGCCGGTGCGGAGCCGGGAGCAGATGCAGTCATGTTCGGATGGCGATGATGACAGTTCTATATAGATGGCGGAAAAGGGCGGCCATGGAGATCAAGGAACGGCAAGCAACTGGAGGTCACACGTCGTCGGTCCCCGGCGCTATCGATCGGTGGCGCCGGCTTCCTCGATGAGCCGACGCACGGTCAGGACGTCGGCCCGGGCCACGCGCCCGCTGGAATCGGCCTTGACCGCGCCGCGTTCGTCGACGGCATCATACAGCGCCACATGAATGCCCACCGGCGCGCCCAGCGTAGTGCGGATGTCGCCGGCCAGCGCGCGGGCCTCGCGGAGGGCCGGCCACTGGCCGCGCCACAGGAAGCTCAGCGTTTCGACATCGCCACGGCCGGCAAAGTGCCGGCTCTCGCTGGTGTCGAAATCCACGCCGGCGTTCAGCAGGTGCAGGGCGACATCCTTCGGGCTGTCACAGAAGCACTGGATATAGATGTCGGAATGCTCGGTGGCGGTGCCGTTGAGCACGGCACCCACCAGGAAGGGGCGAAACGCCGCAAGGTCGTCCATTGCCAGTACCGCAAGCTGGCGCAGCAGCGCCAGGATGCGCGGCTGGTGCTCGCCGTGGAACAGTGCCTGGTAGGCGCGTACCTCTGCCTCGATCAGCTCGTTGTCGGGTAGCCATTCGCCGGCCACGCGCACGTCGCCCAGCAACTGGCGGGCGGCCTTGCGCTTGGCGGTGGCGTAGTCGGCCCCATCTTCGGCGATCATGCGCGCGGCGGCCTGGGCGATCTCCTCGCGCAGGCGGGTGGGGTCTGAGGGTGTGCGTCGGGACATGGCCCGATGATACCCGCATGGTCGGGCGCCGGTAGCGTGCGGCGTGCGACGCAGCCTGGGGAACCCGAGGCATGCAGGTACAATCAGAGCCTTCTTTCAGCGCCGCGCGGCTGTGTCCGCGGCGGACTCACGCATCTCCCGAAGCTCCCATGCATATTCATATCCTTGGCATCTGCGGTACGTTCATGGGCGGCCTCGCGGTCCTGGCCCGTCAGGCGGGGCACCGCGTGACCGGTTGCGACGCCAATGTCTACCCGCCGATGAGCACCCAGCTCGAAGCCCAGGGCATCGACCTGATCGAAGGCTTCGATCCGGGGCAACTGTCGCTGGAGCCGGACCTGTTTGTGATTGGCAATGTGGTCTCGCGTGGCAATCCGCTCATGGAAGCGATCCTGGATCGTAATCTGCCGTATACGTCGGGCCCGCAATGGCTTGGCGAACACGTGCTGAACGGCAAGTGGCCGCTGGCCGTGGCTGGCACGCACGGCAAGACCACCACCACGTCGATGCTGGCCTGGCTGCTCGAGGACGCCGGTTACAACCCCGGCTTCCTGGTGGGCGGCGTGCCGCAGAACTTCGGAATCTCGGCGCGGCTGACCGAATCGGATTTCTTTGTCATCGAAGCCGACGAGTACGACACGGCCTTCTTCGACAAGCGCAGCAAGTTCGTGCACTACCGGCCGCGCACGGCCATCCTGAACAATCTTGAATACGATCACGCCGATATCTTCCCCGATCTGGCTGCTATCGAGACCCAGTTCCATCATCTGGTGCGTACGGTGCCCGGACAGGGCCGCCTGGTCGTGAACGGCATGGAGCCCGCGCTGGCCCGGGTGCTCGAGCGCGGTTGCTGGAGCGAGGCCGAGCAGTTCGGCGTGGGCGACTGGCGCGAAGGCGATGCCAGGACCGCGGCGCCGGCGGGCAAGGATGCGTTCGACGTGTTCTTCCGCGATGAACTCCAGGGCACCGTGGTCTGGGACCTGCAGGGCACGCACAATCGCATGAATGCCATTGCCGCGATCGCGGCGGCGCGCCACGTCGGCGTGCCACCCGCGCAAGCCATTGAATCGCTGGGCCGCTTCGCCAACGTCAAGCGCCGCATGGAGGTGCGTGGCACGGCCAACGGCGTGACCGTCTATGACGATTTCGCGCATCATCCTACCGCGATCCAGACCACGCTCGATGGCCTGCGCCGCCGGGTGGGCAACGCGCGCATCCTGGCGGTGCTCGAACCGCGCTCGAACACGATGAAGCTTGGCGTGATGGCGGCCCAGTTGCCTGCCAGCCTCGAGGCGGCCGACCAGGTGTTTGGCTATGGTGCGCCGGCGGGCAAGGATGCGCTGGGCTGGAACCTGGGCGAGGCGCTGGCGCCGCTGGGCGACAAGGCCACCGCGTTCCAGGATCTCGGCACGCTGGTTGCCGCGGTTACGGCGGCCGCCAAACCTGGCGACCACGTACTGGTGATGAGCAATGGCGGATTCGGTGGCGTTCACCAGAAGCTGCTCGATGCAATCGGCGCCAGAGTCCAGGCCGCCTGACCAGGAAAGTCACATGCTGCTGTATCTGCACGGTTTCCGTTCCTCGCCGCAATCGATGAAGTCGTGGCTGGTGCAGGAGCGGATGCGCGCATGGGGTGTGGAGAAGTACTTCGCCTGCCCGATGCTCAATGTTGCGCCTTCCGAGGCAATCGCCCAGGCCGAAGCCGCGATCCGTGGCGCGCGGGCCGGTGGCGAGACCGATATCGCCATCATTGGCTCGTCGCTGGGCGGCTTCTATGCGCGCTGGCTTGCGGAAAAGCACGGCTGCCGCGCGGCACTGCTCAATCCGGCGATTCATCCGTGGACCGACCTCGAGAAGTATCTGGGCGAGCAGCCGCTGTATCACGGGGGCGGTTCGGTCGTGGTCAGGCGCGAACATCTGCAGGAACTGCTGGACCTGCGCGTGGATACGATCACGCGCCCGGAGCGCTACTATCTGCTGGCCGCGACGGGCGACGAGGTCCTCGACTATCGCGAGATGGTCGATGCCTGCCCGGGTGCCAAGGTCCGCATCATCGAGGGCAGCGATCACGGCATCACTGAATTCGACGACTACGTTGACGATGTGCTGGCTTTCTGCGGCTATGCCCCCGGCGGAAGACGCAAGGCACCCAAGGCATGACGGTTGCGGTCAGTGGCCTGCAAGGCCTGCGCGCCGCGTGGCGCGCGCACCTGCCGCACGACGGCTCGATTCCACTGAACCAGCGCCGCTGGATTACCGGTGAAGGCTCGCTGACTGCGCGGCTGATGTCGGCGTCGTCGCGCTTTCGCGTGACGCGGCTCGCCCAGGCACCGCAACTGCCGTTTGCCGATGAATGGCAGGAACTGGGCCTGATCCGGCCCGTGCCGGCCATCACGCGCGAAGTCCTGTTGATCTGCGACGAGGTGCCCGCGGTCTTTGCGCACACCATCGTCGATCCATACCGGGCACGGCGCGACTGGCCATTCCTGCGCGGCCTGGGCAACCGGCCGCTGGGCGGGGCCCTGTTCGTGGATCCGCGCGTGCGGCGCGATCCGTTCCAGTTTGCCCGGCTGACTCCGCACCACCCGCTGCGTCAGGCGCTGCAGCGGGTTCTGCCGGCGCTGGCGTCGGTGCCGATGCTGCCCGCGCGGCGCTCGGTATTCCGGCGCGGCGGCGGCGCCATGCTTGTCACCGAGGTCTTCCTGCCAGACCTTCTGCAACGGGCAGCGCCAGCCAACACCGGCGCGGGTGGCACCAGACTGCCCCGCCGTATCGATACCCACAACACACTGCCAACGCAGGAAAAGAGACCAGCATCATGAAACTGGAAGGACGGGTTGCAATCATCACCGGCGCCGCAGCCGGTATCGGCTTTGCCACTGCACAACGGTTCGCCGCGGAAGGCGCGCGGCTGGTCTTGTGCGACGTCAATGAAACGCGCGTTCGCGAAGCGGCCGAGCGACTGGCCGCCGGGGGCGCCAGCGTCGACGCGCACAAGGTGGACGTGACCAACCGCGCCGAAGTGGATGCGATGGTTGCCGCCACGCTGGCGCGTCACGGCCGCATCGATGTACTGGTCAACAACGCGGGGATCACCAAGGACGCGCGGCTGGCCAAGATGACCGAAGCGCAGTTCGATGCCGTGATCGATGTCAACCTGAAGGGCGTCTTCAACTGCGCGCAAGCGGTGGCCGGCGTGATGACCGAGCAGGGGCGAGGCGTAATCCTGAATGCGTCGAGCGTGGTGGGCCTCTACGGCAATTTTGGCCAGACCAACTACGCGGCCAGCAAGTTCGGTGTGATCGGCTTCACCAAGACATGGGCGCGCGAGCTCGGGCCGAAGGGCGTGCGCGTCAATGCGGTGTGCCCGGGGTTTGTCAATACCGAGATCCTGCAGACCGTACCGGACAAGGTGCTCGACGGCATGAAGGAACATTGCTGGATGCGCCGCCTGGCCGAACCGTCGGAGATCGCCGCGATCTACGCATTCCTGGCCAGCGACGACGCCAGCTATGTGAACGGCACGGCAATCGAGGCCAGCGGCGGGATGTCGCTCTGACCTGAAGCGGACCGGGAAGAACCTCGCCGCGCCGGCGCTCGGGGCCAAGGCATGGTGCGGTATCATCCCCGGTCGAATATCCTATCCGGGATTTCCGTTGCCCGCGTGCGCTAGTGCGCACCGCGGCGGCGTTTCCCGGCACTTCTGAAAGTACCGATCCATGCAGTTGCTGTTCGAAGAAGGCGGCGAAATCCGCGCCGGCACCGTGCTCGCCCAACAGGGCGAGGCCTACCAGGTCGAACTGCCCGCGGGCAAACGTACCAAGGTCAAGGCGCGCGACGTGCTGCTGCAGTTTGCCCAGCCTTCGGCAATCGAAATGGTGCGGCAAACCGGCGACCTGACCGCCGAGATCGATCTCGACTTCCTCTGGGAATGCGCGCCGGCCGATGAATTCGGCTTTGCCGAACTGGCCGCCGAATACTACGGCGCCGACGCCGGCGCGGTGCAGCAGGCCGCGCTGGCCATGGCGCTGCATGGCAATCCGGTCTATTTCCGCCGCAAGGGCCGCGGGCGCTACATGCGCGCGCCCGAAGACCAGCTCAAGGCCGCGCTGGCCGCGGTGGAACGCAAGAAGCAGCAGTTGCTGGTGCAGGGCGAGTACGAGGAACAGCTCAAGGCACACCAGCTGCCCGACGCGTTCCGCGGCAAGGTCATGCAGTTGCTGTTCAAGCCCGACAAGAACAGCCTCGAATTCAAGGCGATGGATGCCGCCTGCACGGCGCTGGGTTTGTCGCCGATGCGCCTGATGGTGGCCGTGGGCGGTGTGGAAAGCCCGCGCGCGCTGCACGAGGCCAAGTTCCTGGCCGACTGTTTCCCGAAGGGCACGGGCTTCCCCGACCTGGATGTTCCCGAACCGGCCGCCGACCTGCCCGTGGCCGACGTGCAGGCTTTCTCGATCGACGATGTCACGACGACCGAAATCGACGATGCACTGTCTGTCACGCCAATCGCCGATGGCAAGCTGCGCATCGGCGTGCATATCGCCGCGCCGGGGCTCGGTATTCGCCGTGGCGAGGCGCTTGACGCGGTGGCGCGCCAGCGACTGTCCACGGTGTACTTCCCCGGCGACAAGATCACGATGCTGCCCGACAGCGTGGTGGATCGCTATACGCTGCAGGAAGGGCGCACCTGCCCGGCGCTGTCGCTGTATGTGACGATCGATCCGAACGGCCCCGATGGCGTGGAGATCCTGGGTAGCGAGACGCGTGCCGAGCTGGTGCCGATTGCCGCCAACCTGCGCCACAACCTGCTGGAAGACATCGTCACCGAGGCTGCGCTGGCCAATGGCACGGGCGACTACCCGTTCCGCGAGCAGCTGACCGAACTGTACCGGCTGGCCAATCACCTGCACGACGAGCGCCAGAAGGCGCGCCTGGCCAGCGGGCTGCGTCCGGAGTCCCACAACCGCGCGGACTTCAATTTCTACATCGACGCCGTGGACGGTGGCGGCGAGCGCGTGCGTATCGAGCAACGCCGCCGCGGATCGCCGCTGGACAAGATCGTGGCCGAGCTGATGATCCTGGCCAACAGCACGTGGGGCAAGCTGCTGGCCGATCATGGCGTGCCGGGTATCTACCGCACGCAGAAGGCCTGGGGCATGCACCGCACGCGCATGCAGACCTGGCCCGCGCCGCACGAGGGCCTTGGCGTGGCGCAGTATGCGTGGAGCACCTCGCCGCTGCGCCGCTATGTGGACCTGGTCAACCAGTGGCAGATCCTGGCGGTGGCCCAGCACGGCGTCACGGCCAAGCTCGTGGCCCCGTTCAAGCCCAAGGATGCCGACCTGCTGGCTGCCGTGGCCGATTTCGAAGGTACGTATGCGGCCTATGCCGACCATCAGTCGACGATGGAGCGGTACTGGTGCCTGCGCTGGCTCAAGCAGGAAAACCGCGACAAGATGATGGCCACCGTGCTCAAGGACGGTGCGGTGCGCTTTACCGAGATCCCGCTGGTGACACGCGTGCCGGAACTGGCGCAGGCCTCACGCGGCACGCAGGTATTGCTGGAAATGGCGTCCACCGACGAAATCTCGCTCGAAGTCTCGTGCCGCGTGCTCGAGGTGTTTGCCGGCGAGGGCGAGCTGCCCGAGGAAGAACTCGAAGGCGACAACGGTGACGCCACCGATGCCGGCGACGAGGAACTGGCGGAAGTATCCGCCGAAGCCGCCGCCGAAGCGGCTGCGGAGGATGCCGCGGAAGCCGCTGCGGAAAGCACGCCCGGGACCGACGCCGCGGAAGCCGCTGACGATGCCACGGACGAGGCGTCGGCGGCACGCGACACCGGCGCCAATCCGGCCGGCTGAGTCCTTCGGTAAACCTGCCGGCTCCCGTACAATCGAAGTCTGTTCCGGCCATCCCCCAGCCGTGGGGGGTGGCCGGTTTTCGATCGAATTCAAGCTTGACCGTCCAGGCTCGCCATCCCATCGTGAACGCCGTTCTCCCTGCTTCCCGCCACCTGCATCCGCGCGACTGGTGGCAATCCAGCAGCACACTGGCCAAGGCGCTCGTGGTTTCCGTTGCCATCCACGCAGTACTGCTGATGGTAAGGATTGCCGCGCCCGAGGTGTTCGAGATCAAGCGTTCCGATCCGCAGTTGGATGTGGTGCTGGTGAACTCGAAGTCGGCCGAGAAGCCGCGCAACGCGACGGTGCTGGCACAGGCCAACCTCGACGGCGGTGGCGACCACGATGCCCAGCGCGCCACCACGCCGCTGCCGGCGCAGACCGAATCGAAGGAAGGCGACCTCGTCAGGCTGACGCAGCGTCGCATCGACCAACTCGAAGAGGAACAGCGCCGCCTGATGACCCAGGCGCGCGAGGCCGCACCCGCGGTACGCAGCCAGCCCGTGAAGCCTGGCGAGCGGCGCATCGAATCCCCGACGCGCGGACAGGACGAGCGTACGTCGACCGATGAAATGGCCAAGCTCGAAGCCGAGATCGGCCGCAATCTCGAACAGTACGCCAAGCGCCCGAAGCGCATGCAGCTGACCGCCACCAGCGCGCAGGGCGTGGACTACGCGCAGTATTACGACCGCCTGCGCCGCAAGATCGAGGCGCGCGGTACCAGCGATTTTCCGGTGCGCAATGGCAAGCCGATCTACGGCCAGTTGATCCTGGTGATCAACGTGAACCGCATGGGCAAGCTTGGCTATAACCGCGACGGCTATAACGTCGAGGCCATCGATGTGGCAAAGAGCTCGGGCGACCCCGCGCTCGACCGCCAGGCCGTGGCCATTGTCCGCGCGGCTGCACCGTTTGGCGCGTTCACGCCAGAGATGCAGTCGAAGCAGGACATCCTCGAAGTCATTTCCACTTTCAAGTTCACACGCAGCGGACTCGATGTCCGCCTGCAAGGCCGCTGATGACCGCAGAACAGAATTCCACGCCCAATGCCGACAGTGCAATCGACCGCTACGTGGTCGTGGGCAATCCCGTCGCGCACAGCCGCTCGCCGGCCATTCATGCTGCATTCTCGCGCCAGACCGGCGAGGCGGTGCATTACGACCGGCTGGAAGCGCCGCTCGATGCGTTTGCCGACACCGTGCGCAACTTCCTGGCCAGCGGCGGTCATGGCTTCAACGTGACCACGCCGTTCAAGCTCGAGGCCTACGACCTGGCAGACCGGCTGACGCCGCGCGCCGAAGCGGCCGGCGCAGTCAACACGATGTGGGTCGAGGATGGCCTGATCCATGGCGACAACACCGACGGCATTGGCCTGGTACGCGATATCCAGGACAACCTCGATGTGCTGCTCGAAGACAAGCGCATTCTGGTGCTGGGCGCCGGCGGCGCGGCGATGGGCGCGATGTTGCCGTTGATCGAATGCCGTCCCGCCCGGATCGTGGTGGCCAACCGCACGGCGCAGAAGGCGGCCGACATGGTCGAACAGTTCGTGGAAGCGGCCGACCAGTACAACGTGGAGTTGTGGGCCGGTGGCCTCGATGCGCTCAGTGCGCTGTCCGAGGACGAGGGCTGCGACGTGGTGATCAACGCATCCGCCAGCAGCCTGCAAGGCGAACTGCCGCCGGTGCCCGAGAACCTGCTGGGCGAAGGTGTATTGGCCTACGACATGATGTACGGCGCCAGGCCGACGGTGTTCCTGGCCTATGCCGGCAAATGTGGGGCGCGTACTTCGGACGGGCTTGGCATGCTGGTCGAACAGGCCGCCGAGGCGTTCTACAACTGGCGCGGCGTGCGTCCGAGCACCGCACCGGTACTGGCCGAGCTGCGCGCCGCGCTGCAGGCCGAAACCGCACGCTGACCGGCGGACCATCTTGGCCCGTCAACGATCCGCGGCCAGGGTGCCGGCCAGCGCAGCGCGCCGGTCTGGCGCTGCCAATCCGTTGCGCTGGATTGGCTATCTGGGCGAATGCCTGATCATTGGCGTGCTGGCGATGCAGGTCTATTTCTTCCTGCAGATCGGTGCGTGGCAATACCTGAATCCGTCGTCCACCTCGTTCATGCGCGCCGAGCGCTGGCGCCTGTGCGGCTTCAATTTCTGGAGCTGCCAGGTCGATCACAAATGGGTTGGCTATGACGAGATGTCGCGCAATATCAAGCGCGCGGTGATTGCCAGCGAGGATGCCGATTTCGTCAATCACCCGGGCTACGAACTCGATGCGATGCTCGATGCGTGGGAGCGCAACAAGCAACGTGGCCATATCGTGCGCGGCGGCTCGACGATCACGCAGCAACTGGCCAAGAACCTGTTCCTGGCGTCGGAGCAATACTACGTGCGCAAGGGCCAGGAACTGGCCATCAGCTGGATGCTCGAATTCTGGCTCGACAAGCAGCGCATCTTCGAGATCTACCTCAACTCCGTGGAATGGGGCGAGGGTGTCTTCGGCATCGAGGCCGCGGCGCAGCACTACTTCCACACCTCGGCATCAAAGCTGACCGTGGGGCAGGCTGCACGCCTGGCGGCGGCACTGCCGGCACCGAAATGCTTCGACAAGAAGCAGTACTGCGCCAACGTGCGCGTGAACTTCCGCGTCAAGGCATCGATCATCGCCAGGCGCATGGGCGCGGCGACCTTGCCTGACTGAGGCGTGCCACCTTAGCCGAGCCAGCCCTTGCGCCTGAAATACACCAGTGGAACCGCGGCCGACACGGCCATCAGCGCGATGGCCCACGGATAGCCGGCCGCCCAGTCGAGCTCGGGCATGAACTTGAAGTTCATGCCGTAGATGCTGGCAATCAGCGTGGGTGGCATCAGTGCCACGGACACCACCGAGAACAGTTTGATGATCTTGTTCTGGTTGATGTTGATGAAACCAACCGTGGCATCCATCAGGAAGTTGATCTTGTCGAACAGGAACGCGGTGTGGTTCTCGATCGAGTCGATATCGCGCAGGATCTGGCGCGCTTCGTCCTGCTGTTCGGCCGACAGCAACTGGCTGCGCATCAGGAACGACACCGCGCGGCGCGTATCCATGACATTGCGGCGGATGCGGCCGTTCAAGTCTTCCTCGCGCGCAATGGTTTCGAGCACGTCGGCGGCGGCGGCGTCGGTTACGTTCTCGGCCAGCACGCGACGACTGGCTTCTTCCAGGCGTTCGTAGATCTCCTCGATCGAATCGGCCGAATACTCGGCGTCGGTCGCGTAGAGATCCATCAATACATCCTTGGCATTGCGCACCGAGCCCGGGCGCATCCGTGCGCGCAGCCGTACCAGGCGGAACACTGGCAGGTCTTCGTCGTGGATCGAGAACAGGACGTCGCGCGTGAGCACAAAGGCCACGCGCACGTTGCGCGATGCTTCGTCCTCGGCCAGCAGGAAGTCCGTGCGGATGTGGATGTTCTCGTCTTCGCCTTCGAAGTATCGGGCCGAGGCCTCAAGGTCACCGAGGTCCTCGAGTTCCGGCAGGACCACGTTGTAGGCTTCCTTGATCCACGCGAGTTCCTCGTCGTCGGGGCTTACCACGTCGATCCAGATGGGCTTGTGCTGCAGCAGCTCGTTGCGCTCGTCGACCTGCTCCTGGGCAAGCCGGCCTTTCTGCAGGACGAACAGATTGATCATCCCTTGGATTCCTTGTTACTGATGGCGCGTTGTCGTTGCATCGGAGACAGGCGCAGGCAAGGCATCGCCAGCAAAGCGACCATGAGGCGGCCGGCAAGCGTGATCGCGCTGCGCGCGGATGGCACGCGAAGTGCAATCCGTTGCAAGGCGATGACGTTTGCCTGTTGCCTGTATCTGGCTGGCAAGCCGGGAGAGGGAAGATCCGATGCGCGACACGGCGGTCAGCATGACGGCCGCAGGGGAAACCGGAAAGACACTCACCCGCAGGTGTCTGCGGGCAAGCACGACGACGAGCAGGGCATTGGCCCCGCGCGGATCGACGTTACGCAGCCCGCAGTGACATGGCATCCGGCGATGACGCGCTATGGTCGCGACAACCCGAACACCCGATGCTACTGCCCACGTACTTTCTCCGGGATTCTGATGGCCGCGAGTGTAATCCAACGCAGGGGGGCTTGTTAAGCGAAATCTCTGAGCCGGTGTTGCTCGCAGGCGCTTACAGGCGCCGCCGCAGCAGCGGCGCAAGCATGACCGACGAGAGCGCGGCAAACATCAGCACAATGGCCACATAGTCTTGCCAGTGCGGCGTCTCGCCAAGCATCCACATGCCCGAGAATACGCCCACCACCGGGATGAACATGATCGACAGGCTCGACACCACGGGCGGCAGGCTACGCGCCAGCGCGAACCAGACCAGGTGGCAGTATGCAAAGACCACCACCGCGTTATAGACGATCGCGCCCCATTCAATGCCGGTAGGCATGCGCCAGCCGGATTCGAACAGCAGCGTGCCGATGGCCAGGAACGGCAGCGTGACAGCCAGCATCCAGAACGTCAGCGTGCCGATGGGAATATCCACATGGGTGCGCTTTATCAACTGCGTGCCGAAGCCCCAGCCGGCGGCGGCCACCAGCATCAGCAACGTGCCGGCCGGACTGCCGGTCAGCGCGGCGATCTCGCCCGAAAGCAGCAGGATCGTGCCGGTCAGCGCGCAGCCGATGCCGATCCACGCCGACACGGCGATGCGCTCGCGGAAGATGACCAGGCCCCAGACCACGGCCCAGATTGGCATGGTGTAGCCAAGGATGGCGGCCCGGCCCGAGGACAGCATCTTGACCGCGCAGATGGCGAACAGGTGCCAGATCACCATGTTCGGGATCGCCAGCTTGACCACGGTTGGCCAGGTCTGGCGCGGGACCCGCAGCGATTCGCCGCGGACCTTCAGTGCCAGGCCCAGTGCCACCAGTCCGCCGGCCATGCAAAGCAGCCGGAATCCCATGGCGGGGAAATGCGCGACACCGAGTTTCATGATGGGCCAGTTCAGGCCCCAGGCGATGGTCAGGACGACGAGGAGAAGCAGACCGCGGCGGTCGAGATGCATGGACATGGCGACGTCGGGGTCGCTCTTTTTAAGCGGAAGCTCCAGACAATATCATGGCAGCAGGTAGAATTGCCGCCAAAGCCATATGCTGCGGCACGGAATGCCAGGTAAGCCCCGCCCGCAGCCAACCGGCCGGCGCCTGCCCGCGTTATGCTGTGAGAACAGTCGAACCCGGCCGGTCCGTCCGGCTTCACAGATATCCGAGCATCTCATGACCTTTTCCGAGCAGCTGTCCGCCGCGTGGCAGCGTAACGATTCCTTGTTGTGCGTCGGGCTCGATCCGGACCCGGCCAAGCTGCCGGTGTCGCTGACCGGCACCGGCGGAGCGATCTTCTCGTTCTGCCGCGAGATCGTCGACGCCACGGCCGATCTGGTCTGCGCATTCAAGCCGCAGATCGCCTATTTCCATTCGCAGCGTGCCGAGGACCAGCTCGAACAGCTGATCGAGTACATCCACGACGCCCACCCCGGGATTCCCGTGATCCTTGACGCCAAGCGCGGCGATATCGGATCCACGGCCGAGCACTACGCGGTCGAGGCGTTCGACCGCTACAAGGCCGACGCGGTGACGGTCAGTCCGTACATGGGCTTCGATTCGATGTCGCCGTACCTGGCGCACCCGGGCAAGGGCGTGATCGTGCTGTGCCGCACATCGAATCCCGGTGGATCGGACGTGCAGTTCCTGCAGGTCGATGGCAAGCCGCTGTACCAGGTGGTGGCCGAAGCCGCGCGCGAGCGCTGGAATACCAATGGGCAGATGGGGCTGGTCGTGGGTGCGACGTTCCCGAACGAAATCGCCAAGGTGCGCCAGATCGTCGGCGACATGCCGTTGCTGATTCCGGGCATTGGCGCCCAGGGTGGCGATATCGAAGCCACGGTAAAGGCCGGCCGCACGGCCGATGGCACGGGCATGATGATCAATTCATCGCGCGCGATCCTGTACGCGAGCCGCGACAAGGACTTCGCCGCCGCCGCGCGCAACGCGGCCCTGCAGACGCGCGAGACGATCAACCGGTACCGCCACGGTTGATCTGGCGAGGAGTCTTACTCCTCGTTGCGGATCAGTTCGATCAACCCGCGCATCGCGTGCTCGGCGGCCTGGCGCCGGATCTGGGCGCGATCGCCCCTGAAACGCTGGGTCTCGGTGCGCGTGGTGATGCGGTTGCTCCAGCCGAAGCAGACCATGCCCACCGGCTTGTCGGGCGTGCCGCCATTGGGGCCGGCGACGCCCGTGATCGACAGTGCCACTTGAGCACGGCTGTTCAGCAACGCGCCTTCGGCCATGGCATGGGCCACTTCCTCGCTGACCGCGCCATGGTCGCGGATCAGCTTGGCGGGTACGCCAATCATCGTTGTCTTGGCTTCGTTCGAGTAGGTGACGAAGCCGCGTTCGAACCAGCCCGACGATCCTGACACATCGGTGATGGCGGCGGCGACCAGCCCGCCGGTGCACGATTCCGCAGTGGCAAGCATCAGTGAGCGTTCCGCAAGGGTGACTCCGGCCTGGACGGCAAGCTGGTCAAGCAGGCGGCTGACGGACATGGTGAGAGTTCCTGGAATTCCGGGTACGGAAGGCTGCGGGGCTCAGATCGAGCGCCACAAGGCGAATACGAGCAGCGTGTAGAACGCCGCGAAGATATCGTCGAACATCACGCCAAACGCACCGGTGAAGCCCGGCCCCTTGAGTGTGCGGTCGTAGTAGCGGATTGGCGCGGGCTTGACGATATCGAAGAAGCGGAACCACAGGAAAGCCGCGAACTGGCCCCAGAATCCGGTCGGCGTGACAAACAGCAGCACCAGCCAGAACGCGACGATCTCATCCCAGACCATGCTGCCGTGGTCGTACACGCCCATGTCGCGTGCGGTACGCAGGCAGGCCCAGATCCCCAGCACGAAACCGCCGGCAATGATCCACAACCAGGTGGTGGGCTCGATCCACATCGAGATCACGACGAACGACAGCCAGCCGTAGAGCGTGCCGACCGTGCCCGGGCTGACCGGCGACAGGCCGGAGCCAAGGCCGAGCGCAATCAGCCTGGCCGGATGGCCCAGCATGAAACGGGCGGTTGGCCGGGTGACCCTGGCCGTCTGGCCGGCTTCCAGCGTGACGGGATCGACGGGGTCGCGCGGTGCGGCCCCGGGGGGATAGGCGGACATCAAGAACCTGGCTCGTCTGTGTAGTTATCTGTGGCGCGCAAGCTGTGACTCTCCCTGTTGCGCGCATGGCGGCATCATGACACGGCTTGGCCGCCGCGTGTCAGGACGCCGCGAAATGATCGAACGACGTGCCCGACCAGATGACCGGGTTGCCATCGCGGTCTACCAGACGCAAGCCGGCTTCCGGTGTGATCGATCCGACGCGGGTCAGCGGTAGCCCCAGTTGCCGGCCAACACCGGCGATGGCTTCGCGGTTCCCCATCGGGGCGGTGAAGCACAGTTCGTAGTCGTCGCCGCCGGCCAGCACGCACTCGCGCTGGCGTTCGAGCGGTTGGGCAGCCAGGATCTCGGAGCGGGGCAGGGCGTCGACGTCGACCAACGCCCCGACCGACGAACGCGCCAGGATATGGCCCAGGTCGCCGATCAGGCCATCGGAAATGTCCAATGCGGCATGCGCCACGCCGCGCAACGCGAGTCCCAGCGCCACGCGCGGGGAAGGCGTGTCCATGCGCGGGCGGATCACAGTGAAATCGGGTTCGGGCAGCAGCCATTCGCCACGGCAGTCGCCCAACGCCAGACGGGCATCGCCCAGCGTGCCGGAAATCCAGATGTCGTCGCCAGCACGTGCGGCATCGCGTCGCAGTGCCTGTCGCAGCGGTACATCGCCAAACACCGTGATCGAAAGCGTAAGCGGCCCCTTGGTGGTGTCTCCGCCAATCAACTCGCACCCGTGGTCATCGGCCAATGCCAGCATGCCGCCGGCAAATGCTTCAAGCCAGGCGGGGTCGGCCTCGGGCAGGGCCAGGGCCAGCGTAAAGGCGCGCGGCTCGGCTCCCATGGCAGCCAGGTCGGACAGGTTGACCGCCAGGGCCTTATGTCCAAGCGAGCGCGGCGGCACATCCGGAAAGAAATGGCGGCCGCTGACCAGCATGTCGGAACTGATGGCGAGCTGGTGGCCGGGGCGGGCGTCGATCAGCGCACAGTCATCGCCCACGCCAAGTGCGGCCTTGCGGACCGGTCGCGTGAAAAAGCGACGAATCAGGTCGAATTCGGAAAGGGGGGCAGGATTGGGATCTGGCATTGGGTGTGGAGTAACCCGGATGGCGGCAAGATAGGGGCGTCAGCGGCTTTGCGTGACATACCGGCTGGTCAAGCCCATCGGCATGCGGCATATTGTACCGAAACGCAAAGGTGCCCCGCGCAAAACGCTTATTGTGAAATAGTATTTCACAATATAAAATGCGCAATTCCAAAGCGCCTACAAGCGGAGACAGCGGGTTCGTGGAGCCGGCCCGCATTCGTCGCAAAGCGTTATTCAGTGCGGCTCCACCGATCGGAAGATGCGCAGATGACAAGCCCTCAGCAGTCCCCGTCCCAAGACGATCTGAAACAGCAGCAGCGTGAGGCGCTGCGCAAGGCCGCACTCGAATATCACGAGTTTCCGACCCCAGGCAAGATTTCCGTTACCCCGACCAAGCCGCTGTCGAACCAGCGCGACCTGGCCCTGGCCTATTCGCCGGGCGTGGCCGCGGCGTGCGAGGAGATCGTGGCCGACCAGGCCAATTCCTTCCGCTACACCGCACGCGGCAACCTCGTGGCCGTGATCACCAACGGTACCGCCGTGCTGGGCCTTGGCGACATTGGCGCCGCGGCGTCGAAGCCGGTGATGGAAGGCAAGGGCGGCCTGTTCAAGAAATTTGCCGGCATCGACGTTTTCGACATCGAGATCGACGAGAAAGACCCCGAAAAGCTGGTCGACATCATCGCGTCGCTCGAGCCCACGTTCGGCGGTATCAACCTTGAAGACATCAAGGCGCCGGAATGCTTCTACGTGGAGCGCAAGCTGCGCGAACGGATGAAGATTCCCGTCTTCCACGATGACCAGCACGGTACCGCCATCGTGGTGGGCGCCGCGGTCATCAACGGCCTCAAGGTCGTGGGCAAGGACATGTCCAAGGTCAAGCTGGTGGCCTCGGGTGCCGGCGCCGCCGCGCTGGCCTGCCTGGACCTGCTGGTCGACATGGGCCTGCCCATCGAGAACATCTGGGTAACGGACCTGGCCGGCGTGGTCTATGAAGGCCGTACCGAGCTGATGGACCCGGAAAAGGCGCGCTTCTCGCAAAAGACCGACAAGCGCAAGCTGGCCGAAGTGATCGAGGGCGCCGACATTTTCCTGGGCCTGTCCGCAGCGGGCGTGCTCAAGCCCGAGATGGTCCAGAAGATGGCCGACAAGCCGCTGGTGCTGGCGCTGGCCAACCCGAATCCGGAAATCATGCCGGAAGTGGTCAAGGAAATCCGTCCGGACGCCGTGATTGCCACGGGCCGCACCGACTATCCGAACCAGGTCAACAACGTCCTGTGCTTCCCGTTCATCTTCCGCGGGGCGCTGGACTGTGGCGCCACCACGATCACGCGCGAGATGGAAATCGCCGCCGCCAATGCCGTGGCGGAACTGGCGCGCCAGGAGCAGAGCGATATCGTGGCCTCGGCCTACGGTATCCAGGACCTGTCGTTCGGCCCCGAATACCTGATTCCGAAGCCGTTCGACCCGCGCCTGATCGTCAAGATCGCACCGGCCGTGGCTGAAGCCGCCGCCAAGGCCGGCGTGGCCCGCCGTCCGATCGAGGACATGGACGCGTACCGGCTGCAGCTGCAGCAGTTCGTCTACCACTCGGGCACGCTGATGAAGCCGATCTACGCGGCCGCGCGCAAGGTGGAGATGGAGAAGAAGCGCATCGTCTTTGCCGAGGGCGAGGAAGAGCGCGTGCTGCGCGCCGTACAGGTGATCGTCGACGAAAAGCTGGCCAATCCGATCCTGATCGGCCGTCCAGCCGTGCTCTCGCACCGCATCGAACGCTTCGGCCTGCGCCTGCGCATGGGCGTGGACTTCACCGTGGTGAACCCCGAGCACGACGAGCGTTTCCGCGACTATTCGGAAGCCTACTACCGCATGATGGCGCGCGAAGGCATCACGCAGCAGTACGCCAAGCTGGAAATGCGCCGTCGTACGACGCTGATCGGCGCGATGCTGGTCAAGAAGGGTGAGGCCGACGGCATGATCTGCGGCACGGTCAGCACCACCGCCGCGCACCTGCGCTACATCGACCAGGTGCTGGGCGGTACCAACACCGTGTACGCGGCAATGAATGGCCTGGTGCTGCCGGGACGCCAGATCTTCCTGGTGGACACGCACGTCAACATCGACCCGACCGCCGCGGAACTGGCCGAGATCACGTTGATGGCTGCCGAGGAGCTCAAGCGCTTCGGCATCGAGCCGAAGGTGGGCCTGCTGTCGCATTCGAACTTCGGTACGTCGGAAGCGCCGTCGGCACGCAAGATGCGCGACACGCTGAAGATTCTGCGTGAACGCGCGCCGGAACTCGAAGTGGATGGCGAAATGCATGGCGACAGCGCACTCGACGAAAAGCTGCGCGATTCGCTGGTGCCCGATGGCGCGCTCAAGGGCGAAGCCAACCTGCTGGTGTGCCCGAACATCGACGCGGCCAACATCTCGTACAACCTGCTCAAGGTGGCGGCCGGCAACAACGTGGCCATTGGCCCCATCCTGCTGGGCGTGAAGGCGCCGGTGCACATCCTGACGCCGTCGGCGACGGTGCGCCGTATCGTCAACATGACCGCGCTGGTGGTCGTGGACGCCGCCGCGAAGGGTTAATCACCACACGCTGACGACAGGTGCTTTAAAAGCCGGGCTTGCCCGGCTTTTTTCATATCCGCGTCAGGCCGGTGTCTGCGCGGTTAGTATGCGCACACATATCAATAACATATTGAAACAATTGAAGAAATCTGGCTGACGGCTGGCCGGGGATTGATTAATGGTGGACATACGCGTAACCTTACGCCTTTGAATGCGGTCGTTCGTCTTGCGCGCGTCGATGCCCCGTGTGGGGTATTTGCGAAGCTGGCAAGGGTCATCGATGGCCCGGAATGTCCCGCAGTCAACTTTCGCCAACCTTTTATTCGATAACGTGGGTTCCCGGAATTCCCCGAGCCAGTCGCAGCGGCAGTCACATTGGCAGTCCCTGAGCCTGGTGCGAAGCCTGGGCCACGTGTTGGCGGGTGCAGCGCTGTCGATGGCGCTGGCCATGACGCCCCAAGGCGCAATGGCCAGGCAATCGGCACAGTCGTCGGATGTGCAGGGGGTGGTGGGAACCATCGCCGCGCAGCAGTTGCCCAATGAGGCGCGGAATACGCTGGACCTGATCGGGACTGGCGGTCCGTTCCCGTATGACAAGGATGGTTCGCGGTTCGGCAACTATGAACGCATCCTGCCGCAGCAGCCTCGCGGGTATTACCGCGAATATACCGTCAAGAACAGCAAAAGCCGGAATCGGGGAGCCAGGCGGATTGTGTGCGGTGGCGATCAACGCGCCGCAAACGACTGCTACTACACGGAAGACCACTACAACAGTTTCAAACGGATAACCAAATGATGAGTGACATTTTCGGATTGGGCGACGCCCTTGCCGCCCGCGAGGAGCGCGGCGCCGGAGATGGCTGGCAAAGGGCCCACCATCAGGCCCAGAACCTTTACGACAACGTGCTGATGATGCCGCGCCAGGAACTGACGCACCCGCTTCCGCCCGCCTGCGCGCCCGTTATGGCCACATGGGCTGACGACGGCACCAATGAGGGAGCCATGAATCTGTTCAAGACGGTGCGCCCCAATATCGTCCAGTCGATCCGCGCATTCCGCGTACCCGAACTGGCCCAGGCGGCTGCCGCGCTGAATCAGCATTTCCTGTACGCCAGCTGTGCCGACTGCGCCAGCAAGGCTGAGGTTCTTGAGCGCATCGCCACCGAATTCACGTTTCCGAAGCATTTCGGCAAGAACTTTGATGCCTTGTCCGATTGCCTGACCGACATGATCCACAAGTCGGGCCCGCAACCGGGCTTCGTGATCGTGCTGGAAGGCTTACCGATTGCACAGAAGTTCGACAAGGAAGCCCGTGAGGTGCTGCTCGACGTGTTCCGCGATGCGGCGGAATTCTGGAGCGAGCGCAAGGTGCAGTTCCGGGTGTTCTACTCGTTTGCCTGAGTGTCGCCGCCGTATTGAAAAAGCCCGCTGATGTCAGCGGGCTTTTTGCTTTTCGTGTCTGTACAGTGCCCCGGGGCGATATTACGCTGCGGGCGGGACCTGCCCTTGCGGCGTGAGACGGTCGATCAGTTCCGGAAGCCCCTCGCTGAGGCTCGCCGCCACATCTTCGGACGACATGCCTGTGGTTTCCGCCAAGGATTGCAGCGCACCGGTTCCACCGAGCGCGCTGGACAGGTCCGTCGCGCTGACAGCCTGGTTGGCACCCGTACCAATCCACGAATCGACTTGCTGGCCAAGTCCGGCCTGACCCAGGATGTCGCGCAGCGCGCCGATGCCGCCCGCTGCGGCCCCCATTGCCTGCGCCGAACTGCCCGCCTCGCCCTGGCCGCCGAGCAGGCCGCCCAGTAGCGATCCGAGATCGAGTCCACCCGGTGCGGGCGCGCTGCCGCCGCCCAGCATGCCGCCGAGCACGCCGCCAAGGCCACCAAGTCCGCCCAAGCCCCCAAGGCCACCATCGCCGGCCTCGGTCGGCGCCACGCTGCCATCGGCACCCTGGCTCTTGTGGCGCATGGCAAGCATGGCCAGCAGGCCCAGCGCCATCATCAGCTTAGGATTCATGCCGCCGGACTGGCCGCCTTGCTGCTGGCCGCCAAGCTGGCCAAGTACGCCACCCAGTACGCTATCGAGTAGTCCCATCTGAGGCTCCTTTGTCAAAACCCGCCAAGTATGGCGTTCAGGGTCGCCAGGCATGCCAGCCCGGCGGTTTCCGTGCGCAGGATGCGCGGTCCCAATGACACGCCGATAAAACCGGCGCGCCGGGCGGCCTGTTCTTCCTCGGGCGAGAGCCCGCCCTCCGGGCCGATCAGCAGGGTCACGCCGTCGGCGCGCCACGCGTCGCGATGCGTTTGGGCAAGTTCGGGTAGCGACCCCTCCGCGCGCGGCGACAGCAGCAGCCGCGTGCCCGTGGCGGGCACGGCCGCCAGCCACGCTTCAAAGGTAGCGACCGGTGCTAGCGTCGGCAAGCGATTCCGGCCGCATTGTTCGCACGCAGCCTCGATCAGCGCCTGCCAGTGGGCGTGACGTTTGGCCGCGCGGTCGCCCGACAGGCGCACCACCGAGCGGCTGGCCTGCAGCGGCTGGATCGCGCCCACGCCAAGCTCGACGGCTTTCTCGATCAGCCAGTCCATCTTGTCGCCGCCGGCCAGGCCCTGCGCCAGGGTCACCGCGAAAGGCGTTTCGGCTTCCGACGGGTCCTGCGCGCCAATCTGCGCGGTGGCGTGCCGCTTGCCGATGTCGGTCAACGTGGCGGCGTGGCTGCCGCCATGACCATTGAACAGCGTGATGGCATCGCCCGGCGACAGCCGCAACACCTGCACGTGACGCACCACGGCGTCGGGTAGATCGAGTACGGCATCGGCGGCCAGCGCCGCATCAACAAAAAATCTGGGTGGCATCAGGGGTTGGGGTCGGCGTCGGGAGACTTGGCAAGCGGCGTGGCAAAGCCCCATCGGTATCCATCGGGATCTTCGACCATGCAGTATCTGTCTCCCCAGAACTGGTCGGCGGGCGGCGTCACGCTCGATGCACCGGCACCGACCGCGCGCGCGTAGATCGCGTCGACATCCTCGCAATACAGGTAAAAGGTCTGCGATGCTTCAACGCCCAGCGAACGCGGTGTGCGGGCCGTACTGCCCCAGGCACCTTCGGGCGCGAACATGATGACGAGTTGGCCCTGGTAGTGCATTTCGGCATGCGTGGGCACGCCGTTTGCGTCGACGACATGGCCGGCCACAAAGCCGAATGCGCGCTCATAGAAATTCAGGGACGCGCGACCGCTGGCGACCGTCAGGTAGGGCGTCAGCCAGGGCGTGTTGGGCGGTCTGGACATGATGGTCTCCCGGATGGCACAGACGTCTTGCGCGGTATGGCAGGACGTCCGTGCATGTTACGCGGGACGGCCTGCGCTGTCGAAGATCGCCTGCAGATGACGGGGGTGCGCAAACAGTGCTGGATGCAGGTCCGCGCGATAGGCGCGCAAGGCCGTATCCAGCTTCCACTGGCGCAGCCGCGTGGCAATCTGCTCGACCGGCAGCGTGGCGATATCGAGCGTGTCGCTCGCCAGTGCGATACCCCAGAGCGCGCCATACGACGGCACGAAGGTCGTCAGCGGCGCCACATGCCGGAATACCTGGCGCAGCCGCGCCAACAGCAGGCGCGTTGCATCGGGCCGATGCAACGGCGGGCCAAGATGCAGTGACATGGCGCCGCCCGGTGCCAGGCAGCGTCGCGCCGTCTGCATGCCATGCACAGAGAAGAGGGCGGTGGCGGGGCTGCCGTCGTCGGCTTCGGTCAGGTCGTAGACGATCAGGTCGAACTGGCGGCCCGCGCGCGCAAAGGCTTCCATCAGGCCGAGGCCATCGCCGATTGCCAGGTGCAGGCGCGGATCGCCGGGCTCGTCGAGCGCCCCCTGATGGATGCCGCGTAGCCATTCGCGCGCCAGGCGAACCACTTCGCCATCGAGCTCGGCCACCACCACTTCCCGCATCGTGGGAATCCGCAACAGTTCGAACGCCGATCCACCGTCGCCGCCACCCACCACCAGCGCGGTGCGCGGCGAGCCGTGGGCGACCGCCAGCGGTGCCGTCATCAGTTCATGCTGGATAAAGGCGTCGGCTTCCGTGCTCATCACGCGGCCATCAAGCCGGAAGATGCGCCCAAAATGCGCGTTTTCGCCAATCTCCACCTGTTGGTGGGCGGTCCGGGCGGCGGCCAGCACCGTGATCTCGCCCAATGTGGTGCCCGCCCCGGGCACCAGCCATTCGGTCCACGTTTGACGCCCCCTTCGGGATGCGTCCACGCGTCCGGAAATGCCGCCTGCTTCTGCTAAAATTGCGGTTTTCCCGCCGTCAGGTTCTCGCATGTCTGCCCTCGCCCATCCCGCCACTAGTCCTTACGCTACCCAACCCGTCAAGCTGATGGCCGATGCCATCCGCGTGCTTGCCATGGACGCCGTCCAGCAGGCCAATTCCGGTCACCCCGGCGCGCCGATGGGTATGGCGGATATTGCCGTGGCGTTGTGGGGGCGTCACCTGAAGCATAACCCGGTCAATCCGCACTGGGCCGACCGCGATCGCTTCGTGCTGTCTAACGGCCACGGATCGATGCTGATTTATGCCTTGCTGCACCTGACCGGCTACGACCTGCCCGTGGAAGAACTGAAGAACTTCCGCCAGCTGCACAGCAAGACTGCCGGCCATCCCGAATATGGCATCACCCCCGGCGTGGAAACCACGACCGGCCCGCTGGGCCAGGGCATCACCAATGCGGTGGGCATGGCGCTGGCCGAACGCCTGCTGGGCGAGGAATTCAACCGCCCCGGCTTCGATATCGTCAACCATCACACCTATGTGTTCCTGGGCGACGGCTGCCTGATGGAAGGCATCAGCCACGAAGCCTGTTCGCTGGCCGGTACGCTGAAGCTGAACAAGCTGGTCGCGCTGTGGGATGACAATGGCATCTCGATCGACGGCGACGTGGTGCACTGGTTTGCGGACGACACGCCGAAGCGCTTCGAGGCCTACGGCTGGAACGTGGTCCGCGGTGTGGACGGCCACGATGCGGTAGCCGTCGACAACGCCATCGCACAGGCCAAGGCCAGCGACAAGCCGACCCTGATCTGCTGCCGTACGCTGATCGGCAAGGGCGCCCCGAACAAGGAAGGCGGCCACGACGTGCACGGTGCCCCGCTGGGTGGCGCCGAAGTGCTGGCCACGCGCGAGGCACTGGGCTGGGCGCATGCGCCGTTCGAGCTGCCGGAAGAGGTGTATTCGGCATGGAGCGCCAAGGCGACTGGCGCCGCGCTGGAAAAGGCCTGGGACGCACTGTTCGACGCCTACGCCGAAGTGCATCCGTACGAGGCTGGCGAATTCAAGCGCCGCATGCGCGGTGAACTGCCGGGTTCGTTCGACGCCACGGTCGACGCCTTTATCGCCAAGTGCGAGGAAAAGGCCGAGACGATTGCCACGCGCAAGGCCAGCCAGAACACCATCGAGGCACTGGCACCGGTGCTGCCCGAATTCCTGGGCGGCTCGGCCGACCTGACCGGCTCGAACCTGACCAACTGGTCGGGCAGCAAGGCCGTGCGCGCCGATGCCTGGGGCAACCACATCAACTACGGTGTGCGTGAATTCGGCATGAGCGCCATCATGAACGGTATCACGCTGCATGGCGGCTACATTCCTTACGGCGGCACGTTCCTGACGTTCTCGGACTACAGCCGCAATGCGCTGCGCATGGCGGCGCTGATGAAGATCCGCTCGCTGTTCGTGTTCACGCACGATTCGATCGGCCTGGGCGAAGACGGTCCGACGCACCAGTCGATCGAGCACGTGGCCAGCCTGCGCCTGATTCCGAACATGGATGTCTGGCGTACCGCCGACACCACCGAGACCGCCGTGGCCTGGGCCGAAGCGATCCGCCGCGAGAACGGCCCGAGCTGCCTGATCTTCAGCCGCCAGAACCTGCCGTTCCAGCAGCGTGACGACGCCACGCGCGCCAATATCGCGCGCGGCGGCTATGTGCTGCGCGACAGCAAGAACCCGCGCAAGAAGCAGCCGGACGCAGTGATCATCGCCACGGGCTCGGAAGTGGGCCTGGCGGTTGGCGCCGCCGATGCGCTGGCCGCGGACGGCGTGCATGTGCGCGTGGTGTCGGTGCCGTCGACCAGCGTGTTCGACAAGCAGGACGCCGCATACAAGGCCAGCGTGCTGCCGGCCGGCGTGCCGCGCATTGCCGTGGAAGCGGGCGTGACCGACTTCTGGTGGAAGTATCAGGTCCAGGCCGTGGTCGGCATCGACACGTTTGGCGAATCGGCTCCGGCCGGCGTGCTGTTCAAGCACTTCGGCTTCACGGTGGATAACGTGGCCGACACGGTACGCGCCACGCTCGCCCAGTAATTCCCGCCCGTGCGGTCAGCCGGTGCGACGCGCCGGCTGACGGCGCCGGCTACCGGTTTCATCGATTGCACTCTAGGAGATAGACATGACCATCAAGATCGGCATCAACGGCTTCGGCCGCATCGGACGCATGGTATTCCGCGCCGCCGCCGCGAACTTCAAGGACGTTGAAGTCGTCGCCATCAACGACCTGCTGGAGCCGGATTACCTGGCCTACATGCTGAAGTACGACTCGGTCCATGGCCGCTTCGACGGTGAAGTGTCGGTGGATGGCAACACGCTGGTCGTGAACGGCAAGAAGATCCGCCTGACCGCCGTCAAGGATCCGTCCGAGCTGAAGTGGGGCGAGGTCGGCGCGGACGTGGTGATCGAGTCGACCGGCATCTTCCTGACCAAGGAAGGCGCACAGAAGCACATCGACGCAGGCGCCAAGAAGGTGATCATGTCGGCCCCGTCCAAGGACGACACCCCGATGTTCGTGTACGGCGTGAACCACGACTCGTACAAGGGCGAGGCGATCATCTCGAACGCCAGCTGCACGACGAACTGCCTGGCACCGGTGGCCAAGGTCCTGAATGACAAGTGGGGCATCAAGCGCGGCCTGATGACGACCGTGCACGCCGCCACTGCCACGCAGAAGACCGTAGACGGTCCGTCGAACAAGGACTGGCGCGGTGGCCGCGGCATCCTGGAAAACATCATCCCGTCGTCGACCGGCGCCGCCAAGGCCGTGGGCGTGGTGATCCCGCAACTGAACAAGAAGCTGACCGGCATGTCGTTCCGCGTGCCGACCTCGGACGTTTCGGTGGTCGACCTGACCGTCGAGCTGGAAAACCCGGCCAAGTACGAAGAAATCTGCGCCGAAATGAAGGCACAGAGCCAGGGCGCGCTGAAGGGCGTGCTGGGCTACACCGAAGACAAGGTCGTGGCCACGGACTTCCGCGGCGACGCACGTACCTCGATTTTCGACGCCGAAGCCGGCATCGCGCTGGACGGTACGTTCATCAAGGTCGTGAGCTGGTACGACAACGAGTGGGGCTATTCGAACAAGTGCCTGGAAATGGCACGCGTTGTTGCCAAGTAATCGGCATCAGCCTCAAGTCAGGAAAAACGCGCCTTCGGGCGCGTTTTTTTATGTCCGGTGATTGACGATTTGCTACGGCTGTAGCGGCCTGGCATCGACGGCATCGCCGTCCACCAGGAAATGTCCGCCTGCCACATGGTGGATGGTGCGCAAGTCATCGTGCCCGGTGAAATGCCAGCGACCTTCGCTGAATACGCGGCTATCGGCGTGAGCGGCTACCACCTCGCCAAGAAACAGGTCATAGCTGTGCTGGATCTCCGGTTCGGGCAGCAACCGGCATTCAAGCCACGCCGCGCATCCTTCCAGCAACGGCGCACCGACCACGCTGCCCGCGAATGCCTGCAATCCGTAGGCGGCAAACTTGTCGATACCCTGTTGTTCCGTCAGCGCAAGCCCGGAACTGGAGCCCAGCGCCTGGGTAATGTCGACCTGGCTCACGGTTGGCACCTGTAGCGCGAACTCGCCGCTGGCTTCCAGCAACTGGCGGGTCCAGGTGGCCTTGTCCAGCACCACGGCAACCTTTGGCGGCGCGAAGTCCAGCGGCATGGCCCAGGCCGCCGCCATGATGTTTCGCTGGCCATTATGGGCGGCACTGACCAGCACGGTCGGTCCATGGTTGAGCAGCCGGTAGGCTTTCCCAAGTTCGACGTCGAGACGATGAAAATTCATGATGCAAGTCCGAAAAATCCGAGGCAATGTGCGCAAGCTCAAGACAGGATCGAGCCGTTGTAGACGAATATAGCGGGGTGCACACGCGAAATGGTTTCGTTTTTTGACATTATCTGTCTCGAAGTTATCAAAAATTCGCTAATTTGCGGTTCGCGTAGTGCGAGAAATGCTGAATTTGCTTTTCCCTGCCGTTTTTTTCTCTTACACTCGGAAGAATCTGTTGATATCTGATGTGCAGCCAGTGAAAGTGGTGGGGCCATCGAAGCGCTACAAAATAACCGGGCCTGATCATGGTGAACGTGGATACCAAGCTGCTCGTGATTTTCACTGAGCTGCTGAGCAAACGAAACGCCACTTATGTGGCGGAAAAGATGCATATGACGGCGCCGGCGGTTTCGCACTCGCTCGGCCGTCTGCGGGAAATCTTCGACGATCCTCTTTTTATTCGCGTCCCTCACGGCCTGACGCCGACGCCGCGTGCGCTGGAACTGGGTCCGAAGATTCGCGACATGCTCGATCTTTGGTCGTCGATCAACGAAGGCGATGCGGACAATTTCGATCCGGCCATTGCCACCGGCACGCTAAGCATCGGCTTCGCCGCGGAACTTGGCGATACGGTATTCAACCGTTTCATCCTGCGCATCAAGCAACTAGCCCCCGACCTGCATATCCGCCTGGTCGAATCGCATTCGTGGGAAAGCGATGTTTCCTCGATGCGTGCCAATGAGCTCGACCTGGCATTCTCGCCATTCCCGACGCGCCATCCGGAAATTGTTGAAGAAATGGTGACTTCGCTGAACCTCTGGGTTTGCGCGCGAAAGAACCATCCGATTCTGACGGAAGACTGCACGCTCGAGCAGTACCTGGACTGCAGCCATATTTTCATGGCGCACTCCGGTGGCGCCGGTCGCCCGGCACCGGCACTGATTCCGCTGGACTACGCGTTGCAGCAACGCGGCCTCAAGCGCAACGCCACGCTGACCGTTCATTCGTGGCGCGCCCAGGCGGAGCTTGCCGCGCAAACCGACATGATCTTCACGGTCAACGCGCTGACCAAGGACATGGCTTGCGAAACGTATGGCCTCAAGGCGTTCCCGCTGCCGGCCGAACTCAACACGACGCTGGGCCTGAACATGTTCTGGCACCGGAGCCGCAATACCCATCCGATGCTGGTATGGGCGCGCAACCTCTTTCGTCAGGTCGTTGGAGAGTTCGTAGGCGTGCCGCAGGCCGCCGCCGCAGCGCGCGCGCTGCGCGTGGTGAGTGAGCAGGAACAGGACCTGCCGCAGGAATAAACCGCATTGCCATAAAAAAACCGGCGCCGTGGCGCCGGTTTTTTTATGCCTGCTGTCCGGGGAGGGGCATCGAGTGTGCCGGCCCCGCGCGGGCTTATCGTTTGGGTCTGTGGGGACAGTCGTTCTTGGTGCAGTTGCCATACAGCGACAACGCATGTTCCTGCAACGCAAAGCCGCGCTCGCGCGCAATGCTCTGCTGGCGCTGCTCGATATCGGCATCGAAGAATTCCTCGACGCGACCGCAGTCCAGGCACACCAGATGATCGTGGTGCTTGCCTTCGTTGAGTTCAAAGATGGCCTTGCCCGATTCGAAGTTGTTGCGGGACAGCAGGCCCGCCTGTTCGAACTGGGTCAGGACGCGATAGACCGTGGCGAGACCGATATCCATATGCTCGTTGAGCAGGATTCGGTAAACGTCTTCCGCGCTCAGATGGCGCTGTTCGCTGGTCTGGAAGATCTCAAGGATCTTCAGGCGGGGGACGGTCGCCTTGAGGCCGATATTTTTGAGGTCCGCCGGACTCGGCATGGGCGTGACTCCCTAGAGTACAATGTCTGGATAGTTGAATCATAAGGGTTTTGGCGGCAAAAGTCGCCCCGGTGCCATGGCGTCCGGACGCCACCCGCGTGGTGGGGTGCCCGCGAATCGCCTGGCCGTGCCGGATGCCGCAGCTTCGTGCTGCGCGCCGGTTCCGGCACAGAATCATTCCCGTCTGGAAGCGAGATACATGCGTTCATTCCGTTCGTCCGCCATGCGCCCGGCGCTGGTGTCTTCCCTGCTGGCTGCAGCGCTGCTGGCCGGTGCCTGCTCGGCCTACGACAGCACGTCGCGCAAGGTGGCTGATGCCATCACGCCATACCGCATCAATATCGTCCAGGGCAATTTTGTGTCGCGCGAAGCCGTTTCGCAGTTGCGCGAAGGCATGACGCGCGACCAGGTCCGCTTCCTGCTGGGCACACCGCTGCTGCAGGATGTCTTCCACGGCAACCGCTGGGACTATTACTTCTCGTTCCGCCGCGGCAGCACGCCAGTGGTGCAATCGCGCCAGTTCACGGTATTTTTCGACGGCGACAAGCTGACCAAGTGGCAAGGCGACGATTTGCCGTCGGAATACGAGCTGATTGCTGAAATTGACGGCATGAAGGCGGCACTAAAGAACCAGACGTCGGGCAAGATCACGTCGTCGAGCCAGTCGAACCCGAATCCTGCCCCGGCGCCGACCGGCACCGAGGCTGCAGCCATGCCGGCCGCGGCCGGTGCGTCGGCGGCTGAGGCTCCGGCCCCGTCGGCTGCCGAGCCGGCTGCTGCCCCGACCCCGAGCACCAGCACGACCGACGGCAAACCGGCTAGCTGATCGCGTACGCGAGCCAGCTTCCAGCAACCTCCAAGCTCCTCCATGCTGCCCGGCCCGACGGCCGGGCAGCAGACATCCGACACGCCACACCATGAAAATCGCCATCGCAGGTGCATCTGGCCGCATGGGCCGCATGCTGATCGAAACCGTCCTGAATACCGAAGGCGTCACGCTGGCCGGCGCGCTTGACGTGCCAGGCTCCGCTGCACTGGGCCAGGATGCCGCGATGTTCCTGGGCCGTGAAACCGGTGTGAAGATCTCGTCCGATATCGAAGCGGTACTCGGCGCCGCCGATTGCCTGATCGATTTCACGCGTCCCGAAGGCACGTTGGCCCATCTGGCCGTGGCAAAGCGCCTCGGCACCAAGATCGTGGTCGGCACCACGGGGTTCGACGCTGCTGGCAAGCAGGCGCTGGACGATGCGGCCAAGTCGATCGGCGTGGTCTTCGCGTCGAACTTCAGCGTGGGCGTCAATGCCACGTTCAAGCTGCTGGAAGTGGCGGCCAAGCTGCTTTCCACCGGCTACGACATAGAGATCATCGAAGCCCACCATCGTCATAAGGTGGATGCCCCGTCGGGCACCGCGCTGACCATGGGCGAAGTCATTGCCAAGGCAACCGGCCGCAACCTCGACGATTGTGCGGTGTACGCGCGCGAAGGCCACACCGGCCCGCGCGAAGCCAGTTCGATCGGCTTCGCCACGGTGCGCGGCGGCGATATCGTTGGCGATCACACCGTGATGTTTGCCGGTATTGGCGAGCGGATCGAGATCAGCCACAAGTCGTCGAGCCGCCAGTCCTACGCCGATGGCGCGGTCCGCGCGGCACGGTTCCTGGCCGACAAGCCTCACGGCATGTTCGACATGCAGGACGTGCTGGGCCTGAAGTAAGTCTGCACGGCTCGCCCAGGCGAGCCGTACTTGCCTTTGCAAGGCGCCGTGGCGGCCAGGTTTCACTGGCGGCCACGGTTATAATCGTCTCTTTCGCAATCCGATCCCCAGGCCGTCCGGCGCGCCAGTTGCCGCGCCCGCCGTTGTCCAGACCGTCGTCCCGACCATGCAAGACAAATATCTTCCGTCCGCCGTTGAACAAGCCGCCCAGCAGCACTGGCAAGCCATCGATGCCTACAAGGTGTCGGAGCACGCGGTCGGACCCGACGGCAAGGAAAAGCAGAAGTTCTACGCCTGCTCGATGCTGCCGTATCCCTCGGGCAAGCTGCACATGGGCCACGTGCGCAACTACACCATCAATGACGTGATGGCGCGCTACCTGCGCATGAACGGTCGCAACGTGCTGATGCCGATGGGCTGGGATGCATTCGGCATGCCGGCCGAGAACGCCGCGCTGAACAACCACGTGGCACCGGCGGCCTGGACCTACGACAACATCGCTTACATGAAGAAGCAGATGCAGTCGATGGGCCTGGCGATCGACTGGTCGCGCGAAGTGGCCACCTGCGACCCCGACTACTACCGCTGGAACCAGTGGCTGTTCCTGAAGATGCTGGAAAAGGGCATCGCCTACCGCAAGACCGGCACCGTGAACTGGGACCCCGTGGACCAGACCGTTCTGGCCAACGAGCAGGTCATCGATGGTTGCGGCTGGCGCTCGGGTGCGCCGGTGGAAAAGCGCGAAATTCCGATGTACTACCTGCGCATCACCGACTACGCGCAGGAACTGCTTGGCGACCTCGATGGCCTGGGCTGGCCCGAGCGCGTCAAGATCATGCAGCAGAACTGGATCGGCCGCAGCGAGGGCGTGCGTTTTGCCTTCCCGCACGAGATCAGCGATGCCGATGGCCAACTGATCGGTGACGGCAAGCTCTACGTGTTCACCACGCGCGCCGATACGATCATGGGTGTCACGTTCTGCGCCGTGGCCGCAGAGCACCCGCTGGCCACGCATGCAGCCGTTGGCAATCCGGCACTGGCCGCGTTCATCGACGAATGCAAGCATGGTTCGGTCATGGAAGCCGATATGGCGACCATGGAGAAGAAGGGCATGCCCACCGGACTCAAGGTCACGCATCCGCTGACCGGCCAGCAGGTGGAAGTGTGGGTCGGCAACTACGTGCTGATGAGCTACGGCGACGGCGCCGTGATGGGCGTGCCGGCACACGACGAGCGCGACTTCGCATTTGCCAACAAATACCAGCTGCCGATCCGTCAGGTGATCGACGTCAAGGGCCAGCCGTATTCCACCGAAGCCTGGCAGGAGTGGTACGGCGACAAGGAACACGGCGTCTGCATCGAAAGCGGCAAGTACGATGGCCTTGGCTACAAGGCTGCGGTGGACGCGATTGCCGCCGACCTGGCCGCCAAGGGCCTGGGCGAGAAGAAGGTGACCTGGCGCCTGCGCGACTGGGGTATCTCGCGCCAGCGTTACTGGGGCACGCCGATTCCGCTGATCCATTGCGACAGCTGCGGCGTGGTGCCGGTGCCTGAGAAAGACCTGCCGGTGGTGCTGCCCGAGGATCTCGTGCCGGACGGCACGGGCAATCCGCTGAACAAGGATCCGCGCTTCCTGGAATGCAGCTGCCCGTCGTGCGGCAAGCCCGCGCGCCGCGAGACCGATACGATGGATACGTTCATCGACTCGTGCTGGTACTACATGCGCTACACGTGCCCGGACGCGACCACGATGGTCGATGCGCGCAACGATTACTGGATGCCGATGGACCAGTACATCGGCGGCATCGAGCACGCGATCCTGCACCTGCTGTACGCGCGTTTCTGGACCAAGGTCATGCGTGACCTGGGCCTGGTCAAGTTCGACGAGCCGTTCACGAACCTGCTCACGCAGGGCATGGTGCTCAACGAGACGTACTACCGTGAAGACGCTTCGGGCAAGAAGACCTGGTACAACCCCGCCGATGTCGATGTAAAGACCGACGAGCGTGGCCGCCCGGTTGGGGCCACGTCGAAGGCCGATGGCCAGCCCGTGGTGATCGGCGGCGTGGAGAAGATGTCGAAGTCGAAGAACAACGGCATCGACCCGCAGGCCCTGATCGACCTGCACGGCGCCGATACCGCGCGGCTGTTCGTGATGTTTGCCGCGCCGCCCGAGCAGCAGCTCGAGTGGAGCGGTTCGGGCGTGGAAGGTGCATCGCGTTTCCTGCGCCGGGTGTGGAACTACGGTTTTGCCAACGCCCGGGCCATTCGCGATGGCGCCGGCACCAAGGCCACCGCTGACGATGCCGACCTGCGTCGCGAGATGCATACCGTGCTCAAGCAGGCCAACTACGACTACGAGCGCATCCAGTACAACACCGTGGTATCGGCCACGATGAAGATGCTGAATGCGCTGGAAGATGCCAAGAGCGCGTCGCCGGCCGCGCGCCGCGAAGGTTTCAGCATCCTGCTGCGCGTGCTGTACCCGGTGGTGCCGCATATCGCGCACGGACTGTGGGCCGAGCTCGGCTACGCGACGGAAGCTGGCGACATCCTCGACGCGGCCTGGCCGCAGGTGGACGAGGGCGCGCTGGTACGCAGCGAGATCGAACTGGTGCTGCAGGTCAACGGCAAGGTCCGTGGCAGCCTGACGGTGCCGGCCGATGCCGATCGCGCCGCTATCGAAGCGGTTGCCGCCGGCAGCGAGATCGTGGCGAAGTTCGCCAATGGCGCCGCGCCCAAGAAGATCATCGTGGTGCCGGGCCGGCTCGTCAACGTGGTGCTCTGAGCCACATAGCCAGGAAGACACAGGAATGGATCGACCGGAGGATATGGGACGCCGCGGATTTCTCGCCCTCGGTGCCGCAATGGCGGCGGCCGGCCTGCTGGCCGGCTGCGGCTTTCACATGCGCGGCAACGCCGATTTCGCGTTCAAGCGGCTTTATGTCGGCTTGCCGCCGAACTCGCTGATGGGTGCGGATTTGCGCCGCAATATTCGCAACGGGTCGGACACGAAGATCGTCGAGGATCAGAAGGAAGCCGACGCGCTGCTGGACGTGCTCGCGGACACGCGCGGGAAGTCGATCCTGTCGATCACGGCCCAGGGCGTGGTGCGCGAATACCGCCTGACCCAGCGCTTCAGCTTCCGCCTGCGCGACCCGGCGGGCAAGGAACTGATCGCGCCGTCGACCCTGATCCTGACGCGCGACCTGACTTACAACGAAGCGAATACGCTGGCCAAGGACTACGAAGAGCAGCAGCTCTATCGCGACATGCAGCGCGACATCGTGCAGCAGTTGATGCGCCGGCTGGCCGCGGTCAAGGCAATCTGAGCGGGGTTCTCCCGCCATTTCCAGGGCGACGATGCAGCTCAAGCTCGACGGACTCGATGCACACCTGAAGCAGGCCCAGGCCAAGGGCCTGGCGCCGCTGTATGTGGTGCATGGCGACGAGCACCTGCTGGTGCTCGAAGCGGTGGACCGCCTGCGCCGTGCAGCCCGCGACGCGGGATTCACCGAACGCGAGGTGCTGGTGGCCGAGCGCGGCTTCCATTGGGGCCAGCTGGTCGAGGCCCAGCAATCGATGTCGCTGTTCGGTGACCGCAAGATCGTTGAATTGCGCGTGCCCTCGGGCAAGCCCGGCAAGGATGGCGGCGAAGCATTGCGCGCCGTGGCGGCCCAGCCGTCGCAGGACGTGGTGATGCTGGTCACACTGCCGCGCCTGGATTTTGCTACGGCGAAGTCCGCGTGGTTCCAGGCGCTGGAATCGGCCGGGATCGCCATCAAGGTCGACGCGGTCGATCGCACCCGCCTGCCCGCCTGGGTTGGCGAGCGGCTGGGCCTGCAGCAGCAGCGCGTGGAGCCGGGCGAAGCCGGCCGGCGTGCGCTGCAATTCATTGCGGACAAGGTCGAAGGCAACTTGCTGGCCGCGCACCAGGAAATCCAGAAACTCGGCCTGCTTTACCCGCCCGGCGTGCTGACCTTCGACCAGGTTCACGATGCGGTGCTGAACGTAGCCCGCTATGACGTATTCAAGCTGTCCGAGGCCATGCTCGGCGGCGACGTGCCTCGCCTGACACGCATGCTCGAAGGGCTGCGTGGCGAGGGCGAGGCCACGGTGCTGGTGCTGTGGGCGCTGACCGAGGAAATTCGCGTATTATCCAAGGTCCGGCAAGGGCTGGCGGCCGGCAAACCGGCAGGCGTGCTGATGCGCGAACTGCGGGTCTGGGGCCCGCGCGAGCGGCTGGTGCCACAAGCCGCGCAACGGCTGTCCATGCCGCAACTGGAAGCCGCACTGGCCATGGCCGCGCGGCTCGACCGGCAGGTCAAGGGCCTGGCGGACCTGCCAGGCGCGGGTGGCCCGGCCGGGGCGCTGCCTGCCGAGCCGTGGGACGGCCTGCTGCAACTGGCGCTGCTGGTCGCGCGTCCAGGCTGAGACCGGGACCACAGGCCAAACCAGGAATATCGCTGGCAGCCGCGCCGGCGCATCGACATCGCGGCACCCACAGCAGACCGGGCACACCCGGACACCATCATGACCGAGTTCGATCTCCACGCTTATATGTCCCGCGTTGGCCAACAGGCCCGCGCAGCGTCGCGCGCCATGGCGCGCGCCTCCACGGCCGACAAGAACCGCGCACTGCTGACGATTGCCGCGGCCATCCGCCGCGACGCCGGCAAGCTCAAGGCCATCAATGCACGCGATGTGGAACGTGCCCGCGCCAACGGCCAGGACCCCGCGTTCGTGGATCGGCTGACCCTGTCGGACAAGGCCATCGACACGATGGCGGCCGGCCTTGAGCAGATCGCCGCGCTGCCGGACCCGATTGGCGAGATCTCGAACATGAAGTTTCGTCCCACCGGCATCCAGGTGGGCCAGATGCGCGTGCCGCTTGGCGTGATCGGCATCATCTACGAATCGCGGCCGAACGTGACCATCGACGCGGCGGCGCTGTGCCTGAAATCGGGCAATGCGACCATCCTGCGCGGCGGTTCCGAGGCCATCGAATCGAACACGGCGCTGGCCGCGCTGGTGGCCGAGGGCCTGTCCGCCGCCGGACTGCCGGCCGAAGCGGTACAGGTGATCGAGACTACCGACCGCGCCGCGGTGGGCCGCCTGATCACGATGACGGAGTATGTCGACGTGATCGTGCCGCGCGGCGGCAAGAGCCTGATCGCGCGCCTGATCGAAGAAGGCCGCGTGCCGATGATCAAGCATCTGGACGGCATCTGCCACGTCTACGTCGACGACGATGCCGACCTGGAAAAGGCCGTGCGTATCTGCGACAACGCCAAGACGCAGCGCTATGCGCCGTGCAACACCATGGAAACGCTGCTGGTATCGCGCCAGATCGCGGCGGCCGTGCTGACCCCGCTGTGCCGCATCTACCAGGAGAAGGGTGTCGAGCTGCGCGTATGCGCGGACACGCGGGCCACGCTCGAAGCCGCAGGCTTCAAGGGGCTGGTCGATGCCACCGAAGAAGACTGGAGCCTCGAATACCTGGCACCGGTGCTGGCCATCCGCACCGTCGACGGACTCGATGCCGCCATCGCGCATATCAACACCTACGGCTCGGCGCACACCGATTCGATCGTGACCGAGAACTACAGCACAGGCATGCGTTTCGTGCGTGAAGTGGATTCGGCCAGCGTGATGATCAATGCGTCGACACGTTTCGCCGACGGCTTCGAGTATGGCCTCGGTGCCGAGATCGGTATCTCGAACGACAAGCTGCATGCACGTGGACCGGTGGGCCTGGAAGGCCTGACGTCGCTCAAGTACGTCGTGTTCGGACACGGCGAGATCCGTACGTAAGCGGGAGCCAGTTGCCGATGCTCTGGGTCAAGGCCTTTCACATCCTGTTCGTGGTTTCGTGGTTCGCGGGGCTGTTCTACCTGCCGCGTATCTTTGTCAATCTGGCCATGGAGACAGATCCGGCCAGCGTGCGGCGGCTGTTGCTGATGGCGCGCAAGCTGTTCCGTTTCATGACGATGCTGGCGGTGCCCGCCGTGGTGTTCGGACTGTGGCTCTATCTGGGCTACGGCATCGGACGCGGCACGGGGCAGGGCTGGATGCACGCCAAGCTGGCGCTGGTGCTGGTACTGATCGGATATCACCATGGCTGTGGCGTGCTGCTGCGCAAGTTCGAGCGCGGCGCCAATACACGCTCGCATACGTTCTACCGCTGGTTCAACGAACTGCCGGTGCTGGTATTGCTGGCCATCGTGATCCTGGTTGTCGTAAAGCCGTTCTAAGCTATCAGGTAGCAATCAGATAACAATCGGATATTGGGTCCCACTGTCTTTTCGATGAGGTCGTGATGAGCAAGCAGGTCGAGTATTTCCTGGCACCGCAATCCCCGTTCGTGTATCTCGGGCACGCGCGCTTCGTGGAGATCGCCAACCGCCATGGGGCGCAGGTGCTGCTGAAGCCGGCCGACCTGGGCAAGGTGTTCTCGGTTTCTGGCGGCGTGCCATTGGCACAGCGCCCGCCGCAACGCCAGGCGTACCGGCTGGTCGAGCTCGAACGCTGGAGCAAGTTCCTGAATATCCCGCTGAACCTGCATCCTACGTTTTTCCCGGTCTCGGGCGACGCCGCCGCCCGGCTCATCATCGCCGTACAACTGGCTCACGGTACCGCGCGCGCGTTGGCGCTTACCGCAGCGATCACACGCGCCATCTGGGCCGAGCAGCGCAATATTGCCGATGCGGCCACGCTGGCGCAGATCGCCGACGAGAACGACTTCGATGGTGCGAGCCTGCTCAAGGCCAGCGAAGCGCAGGCGGTGCAGGCCGCCTACGCGCAGAATACGCAGGACGCGATCTCCGCGAATGTGTTCGGTGCGCCGTGGTTTGTCCACGACGGCCAGTCGTACTGGGGCCAGGACCGGCTCGATTTCCTCGACCGCGCGCTTGCCGCGGGCTGATCGACACACCGGACCCGTGCACCTTCCGTCCGCCGCAGCGGACGTTTTTGTTTTCAGGAATCACTCGCCATGACCCAAGCCTTCTTTGCTCCTTGCCCGCGTGGCCTTGAACCGGCACTGGCCGAGGAGTTGCGCGAGATCGCGCAATATCCGGCCGTGGCGGCCGCAGCGCCGTTCGAGGTGCATCGCGAGATGCCCGGTGGCGTGTCGTTTTCCGGTGACATGGCTGCGGCCTACGCGGTCAATCTTCACTCGCGCATTGCCAGTCGCGTGCTGCTGCGCGTGGCGCAGCGCGGCTATCGGCATGAGGACGATGTCTACGCACTGGCGCGCCAGCAGCGCTGGGACCAATGGTTCTCGCCCGATGAGACGCTGCGCGTGGATATCACCGCGCACAAGTCGCCGCTGCAAAGCCTCAATTTCACGGCGCTACGCGTGAAGGACGGCGTCTGCGATGCGATGCGCGAACGGCTCGGTGCGCGCCCCAGCGTCGATACCGTCAGCCCGGACGTCCGCATCTATGCCCACCTGACCGAGTTCGATTGCACGCTGTACCTCGATACCACGGGCGAGCCGCTGTTCAAGCGCGGCTGGCGCATGGAAAAGGGCGAGGCACCGCTCAAGGAAAACCTTGCCGCAGGCATCCTGCGGCTGGCGGGCTGGACGCAGGGGAACACCGCCCGTCCGTTCTTCGACCCGATGTGCGGCAGCGGCACGTTCCTGGTGGAAGCCGCGCAGGTGGCGCTGGGCATTGCGCCGGGCGGGGGTCGCACGTTTGCGTTCGAATGGCTGAAGGGCGCAAACACCAAGGCGTGGCAGGCACTGCGCGCCGATGCGCAACGGGTGCGCGAGCAGGCTGCCAGCCAGGGCGCCGCGTTGCAGATCGCGGGCTCCGACATTTCGACTGACATGCTGTCGATGACACAGGCCAACTGGCGCCGTGCCGGCTTGCCGGGCGACGTGCAACTGAAGCAGGTCGATGCGCGTTTCGTGCAGCCGCCGTTTGCCGACGCAGGCCTGATGATGATGAATCCGCCGTATGGCGAACGTATCGCCGTGCGTGGCGATCGGCGCAACGCCATGCAGGACTCGCCGCGAGATGAGGCCGAGGAAGCCGCGGCCAACCAGTTCGCGAGCGCCTTCGCCACCACGCTGAAGCAGAATTTCTCGGGCTGGCAGGCCTGGGTGTTCACGGGCGACCTGTCGATCCCGAAGCGCCTGCGACTCAAGGAGTCACGCCGCACGCCGCTCTACAACGGCAATATCGAATGCCGTCTGTTCCGGTTCGATATGGTGCGTGGGGGGAATCGCGAGGCAGTGAAGAAAAGCTGAGGGGACCTGCGGTTTTGCTTCCCTCTCCGGCAGGCGAGGGAAGCAGGAATCAAACTCAGACGTGGCGGTTGCGTCCGGTCATGGCATCGGCACCGCGCGAGAATTCCGCGAGAAAACTCTGCAGGCTGACCACTGGCTCCTGCAGCATATGGCGCGGCAGGTCGAACAGCGCGTAGAAGTACTCTTCGCCACCTTCGCAGCGCTCGGCCGGCAGGCAGTACTGTTCCCAATCGAGGCATGCCGGCGTGTACATGCCATTGCCGGGCCAGAAGAATGGCACGATGCGGCCTTCCCGCAGGCCTTCGATCAATGCCGCGGGCGCTTCGTACGCCTCGGCCGATTCCACCTGGTTCATCAACCCGGCACGCGTCTCGATCACCATCAGCGTGGCATGGCCCTGCGCGGTGAGTAGCAGCATGCCCGCGGGATTCGGATACAGGTAGTACTCGACGAAACCGTAGCGCGCGGCGGTCTGGCGCACACGGTCGGCCATGACCGGGTCGGACAGGAATGAGTACGAGTGGCGCGTCAGCAGGTCGCGCAGCGTGCGCGAGATCGACGCGAAGTACTGCTGCTGGAGCGCGTCGATTTCCTCGTTCAGGCGTGCCACCATGTTCGGGTCGTGCTTCTTGACGTAGCGATCGATCAACCCATGGTTGAAACCCTGCACCGCAATGCTTTCGTCAGCCGTGCCGGTCAGCAGGATCGTCTTGCACGGCAGGTCCTTTAGCGCCTGGCAGAACTCGAGTCCGTCCATCTGCGGCATCGAGTAATCGATCACGATCACACCCGGCTGCAGGAAGCGGTGCACGTCGTGGATCTGGCGGTGAATGCGATCGACATCGAGCTGCACCGTACGGCGCTCGGACAGGAATGTGAGGTCGTCGTGCGTGACCCGTACCGGCAGGAAGGCCGGATGACGTGTGGCATACGCATCGCGAATCCATGCGAGTGCCTCGCGCGGATCGGTGAAGCTGACCACCGCGCGCGATGCATCCATCTGGAACGCCAGGCTGTCGATAAACGACTTGCTATCGTCCACCAGCACCGTCAGCACGGGGTGATGGAAGACCGACAGGTTCCGGTCATGCGCGGTAAATGTCATGGTGCGATTGAATCTGGCCGCCGGGCGCAGGGAAGGGAAAAAGAACGGGGCAAGCCAGTATAGCGCCTGAAATCACGCGTGCAACCAGACCGCGCAAAAGGAAACGGCCAGCGTTGGTTGCTGGCCGCACTAGTTCGATTTTATTGATTTCAGGTCTGCGAGTTTCTTTATTCACTTCGCGGACTGAGGGCCCTCCGCAGCATTAACGGCAACTTAATCCACGGCCTTGAACATTTCCTCCACGACCTTCTTGGCATCGCCAAACACCATCATGGTCTTGTCCATGTAGAACAGCTCGTTGTCGAGCCCGGCATAGCCGGACGCCATCGAACGCTTGTTCACGATGATGGTCTTGGCCTTGTAGGCTTCCAGGATCGGCATGCCGGCAATCGGCGATTTCGGATCGGTCTTGGCGGCGGGGTTGACCACGTCGTTGGCACCCAGCACCAGTACCACGTCGGCCTGGCCGAACTCGCTGTTGATGTCCTCCATTTCGAACACCTGGTCGTACGGCACCTCGGCTTCGGCCAGCAGCACGTTCATGTGGCCCGGCATGCGGCCTGCCACGGGGTGGATCGCGTACTTCACCGTCACGCCGTGCTCGGTCAGCTTCTCGGTCAATTCCTTGAGTGCATGCTGGGCGCGTGCCACCGCCAGGCCATAGCCGGGCACGATGATCACGGTTTCGGCATTGCTCATCACGAACGCGGCGTCGTCGGCCGAGCCGGACTTCACGTTACGTTGTGCCTGCACGCCAGCCGTGGCGCCGGCCGAGGCGTCGGCGCCGAAGCCACCCAGGATCACGTTGAAGAACGACCGGTTCATGGCCTTGCACATGATGTACGAAAGGATCGCACCGGAAGATCCGACCAGCGAGCCGGCGATGATCAGCATCGGGTTGTTCAGCGAGAAGCCGATGCCGGCCGCGGCCCAGCCCGAGTACGAGTTCAGCATCGACACCACCACTGGCATGTCCGCGCCGCCGATCGGGATGATGATCAGCACGCCCAGCACGAATGCGATGGCCAGCATGATCACGAACGGCAGCCAGGCCTGCGACAGGAAGAAGATGATGCCGAAGCCGAGCATCGCAATGGCCAGCAGCAGGTTCAGCCAGTGCTGCCCCGGGAATACCACCGGCGCACCCTGGAACAGCCGGAACTTGTAGCGGCCCGACAGCTTGCCGAATGCAATGACCGAACCCGAGAACGTGATCGCGCCCACGAAGCAGCCGATGAACAGTTCGATGCGGTTGCCGAGCGGAATGTCGTGCGAGCCAGCCGGCGTGATGCCGAACGCAGCAGGCTCGGCCACGGCGGCCACCGCGATGAACACCGCGGCAAGACCGATCAGCGAGTGCATGGCCGCCACCAGTTCGGGCATCTTGGTCATCTCGACCTTGCGGGCCACATAGGCGCCAATCCCGCCGCCCACCACCAGTGCGCCGAAGATCAGCGCCATGCCGGTACCGACCGACGACTGCGCGGCCCCGGCTGCCAGGAACTCGTTCTTGAGCTTGACGATCAGTGCCAGCGTGGTCACCACGGCAATCGCCATGCCGATCATGCCGAACGTATTGCCCTTGCGGGCCGATGCCGGGTGCGACAGACCCTTCAGGGCCTGGATGAAGCAGACCGATGCCACCAGGTACAGCAGCGTCACGAGGTTCATGCTGATGAGTTCCATCACGCGGCCTCCTTGCTGCCCGACACGGCCTTGGCCTTCGGTTCCTTCTTCTTGAACATCTCCAGCATGCGCTGGGTCACCAGGAAGCCACCGAACACGTTCACGGCGGCCAGTGCCACGGCCAGCGTGCCCATGATGCGACCCACGCCGCCTTCGGTCAGGCCGGCCGCCAGCATGGCGCCGACGATGATGATGGCCGAGATCGCATTGGTCACGGCCATCAGCGGGGTGTGCAGCGCGGGTGTGACCGTCCATACCACGTGGTACCCCACGTAGATGGCCAGCACAAAGATGATCAGGTTGATCACCGTGTGGTTAACCATATCCATCGACTTCTCCTCCGTTGCTTTCGAATACTTGCTGCCATGCATCGCGCCAGGCGGGACTGCGAGAAACCAGTACTTCAGGAACAACGTGTGCCGAGGGCGCGGCGGTGCGTGGCGCGGCCGGCTCGGTCCGCGCCACGGCGTCAACAGGAAAAAATCAGGCGGCCTGCCTGACGACCTGGCCGTCCTTGCACATCAGGCAGGCCGCGACGATGTCGTCTTCGAGGTTGAGCGTATAGCGGCCGTCCTTGTCGACGATCAGCTTGAGGAAGTCCAGCACGTTGCGCGCGTAGAGCGCCGACGCGTCGGCGGCCACCATGCTGGCCAGGTTGGTATGGCCGATCAGCACCACGCCGTGGCGTTCGACGACTTCGTCGGCCACGGTCAGCGGGCAGTTGCCGCCCTGCGCGGCGGCCAGGTCCACCACCACGGAACCAGGCTTCATCTGCTTCACGGTGTCTTCCGCCAGCAACACCGGTGCCTTGCGGCCCGGAATCAATGCCGTGGTGATGACGATGTCGGCCTGGATGGCACGCTGGTGCACCAGCTCGGCCTGGCGGCGCATCCAGTCTGGCGGCATCGGGCGCGCATAGCCGCCCACGCCCTGGGCAATCTCGCGTTCCTCGTCGGTCACGAACGGTACGTCGAGAAATTTTGCGCCGAGCGATTCGATCTGCTCCTTCACGGCGGGGCGCACGTCGGAAGCCTCGATCACGGCGCCCAGGCGCTTGGCCGTGGCAATCGCCTGCAGGCCGGCCACGCCGGCGCCAAGGATCAGCACGCGCGCGGCCTTGACGGTGCCAGCCGCGGTCATCAGCATCGGCATGAAGCGCTGGTAGTGGTGCGCAGCCACCAGCACGGCCTTGTAGCCGGCGATGTTGGCTTGCGACGACAGCACGTCCATGCTCTGCGCGCGCGTGGTGCGCGGCGCGGCCTCCAGCGCGAACGCGGTGATCGCGGCGCTGGCCATGCGGGCGTTGTTTTCGATATCGAACGGATTGAGCATGCCAACGAGTACCGAGCCGGCCCTGAACTGGGCACGCTCCGCATCGTCGGGCGAACGGACCTTGAGCACGAGCTCCGCGCCGAGCGCGTCGGCCGCGGAGCCGATACGCGCGCCGGCCGCTTCGAACGCGGCGTCGGGAATACTGGCGCGTACCCCTGCGCCGGCCTGCACGGTCACCTGGTGGCCCTGGGCAACGTACTTCTTGACCGTCTCCGGGGTAGCGGCGACACGCGTCTCACCTGCCCGCGTTTCGAGCGGGATGCCGATATGCATCGTCAATTTCTCCTGTCTGGCGTCGTTCGTATCTGTTGGTCGGGCCAACGTCCTTGCCCGTTGGTGCATTGCAAAACAACACACCAATTTTTGCGCAGCTTACCCGAAACTTACGTTCGATGGTGACCGGACGGTCGGAGATTTGTGCGGTCGCCACGACTCATTTTTGCTACGCATGAAACGACTCATTTCATGCAGACCCGATTGCTTCGTAAAACCGTCTTTATCAAATGACATCGGCGTCACCTGAATTCTTGATGCCGATTTGAGGTCCGGCTGCGTATCGTGGCGCCCACGTCTCATCCGAGGCGTTCCAAAAAAACGCGTCCACGTAACCTGAATTCATGATCGCAACCCGCCTGATGACCTCGGTGCCGGCCACGCTGGCCACCGCCGTCCTGCTAGCAGCACCGTTCTCCGCCGCCTTTGCCCAGGAGGCCGAGCCGGCCTCGCCCCATGCCTTCACCGCCAACGTATCGGTGGTATCCGACTATCGCTACCGCGGCATCAGCCAGACCGACCGTCGCCCGGCCATCCAGGGCGGCTTCGACTATGCGCATGCCAGTGGCTTCTACATTGGCAACTGGAATTCGAGCATCAGTTGGCTCGGCGATGCCGATCCGTCGGTGTCCGCGCCGGTCGAGATGGACTTCTACGGCGGCTTCAAGAATTCGTTCCAGGTGGCCGGACAGGACATCAACTATGACGTCGGCGTGCTCGAGTACTACTACCCGGGCGGATATACGACCACGCGTCCGTACACCACCGAACTTTACGCCGGCGTTGGCTGGGGCCCGGTGTTCCTGAAGTACTCGCATGCGGTGACCAACCTGTTCGGGTTTGCCGATAGCAAGAACAGCTACTACATCGACCTGAGCGCCAACGTGCCGTTGAACGTATGGGACCTGACGCTGAACGCGCATGTGGGCTACCAGGGCGTGCAGCATTTCAGCGACGCGTCGTACACGGACTGGAAGCTCGGGCTGACCAAGGACCTTGGCAAGGGCTTCGCGCTATCCGTGGCGTATATCGGCACCAATGCCGACAAGACGGTCTACACCAACACGCGTGGCCGCTACCTGGGCAAGGCGACTGCGTTTGCATCGATCACGAAGACGTTTTGAGTTGTACAGCTCCCCTCTCCCGCTACGCGGGAGAGGGGAGACAATCAAAATCAAAATCAAAGGCAAGACCTTTATGCCTTCTTGATGCATCCCGCCTTCAATCCTGCATCAATTTGAGATGCCCGTCCCTAGCATGGAGTCATGTTCAACAGACGATCCGCCAAGCGCGGATCACCGCTTCATGCGACAGTCATCGAGTCTCGCCGTGGCGTTTGCTTCTGTCCCGCGACGCCGCGCCGTTGCGCCGGATCCATGGATCCGGCTGCGCCTGGCGGTTTCGTCCGCGCAGGTATTTGCGCTGCGCCAGACCTTGCATCGGGCGATCGGCAATATGGCGCGGATCTACGTGGTGGAAGTCGATCATCGCCATGCAGAGACCACGTTGCATGTGGAGGTGGAGCGCGGCGACCGCGATGCGGCCATGCATGCAATCATGGCGGCATTGCCCGCCGCCGAGTTTGGCGTGGCCACGGTGCTTGGAGACGACCATGGCACGCATTGAGCATCGCGTTGCGATGGCTGGTGGCCTGTGGTTGCCGATGGTGACACCGTTGCGCAATGAGCAGGTGGACCTCGATGCCGCGCAGCGGCTGGCCACGCACTATGCGGCGGCCGGCGTCGATGGCCTCATCGTGCTTGGCACGACGGGCGAGGGCGGCCTGTTGACCGACGCCGAGCGCTTCATGCTGACGGCTGCGGTACTCGAAGCCGTGGACGGTGTGCTGCCGGTCATGGCAGGTGTGGGCGGCGTGGCCACGCATGCGGTATGCGAGCAGGTGCGCCGGCTCGACCGCCTGCCGCTGGCCGGTTATCTGGTGCCGCCGCCTTACTACCTGCGCGTATCGGATGAAGGCATAGCATGGCATATGCGCAGCGTGGCCAGCCAGACCGGCAAGCCATTGATGCTCTACAACGTGCCGAAGCGCACCGGTTGCACGATTTCCCCTGAACTTGCATGGCGACTGGCCGCACATCCGCAGATCGTGGCGATCAAGGAGTGCGATCCGGCAGGCCTGCGCACGCTGGCAGTGCAGGATCTGATCGGCGTGTTCTGCGGCGACGATACGCTGATGCTCGACCACCTGTTGCGCGGCGGACAGGGCATCGTGCCGGCGGCCGCGCATGTGCGTCCCGACCTGTTTGTCCGGCTGCTGCAATATGCGCGTACCGGTCGCGAGGAAGCGGCGCGCGCGCTGTTCCGCCAGTTGTCGCCGTTGATCGGGCTGATGTTTGCCGAGCCGAACCCGGCGCCGGTCAAGGCCGCGCTGGCCCTGTCCGGACTTGTTACCGCCGAGGTGCGCCGACCGTTGATGCCGGCGTCCAGCGCACTTGTGGCGCAGATCGATGAGGCCCTGGCCTTGCTGCCCGCCGAACTGGCGGCCCAGGCCGCCTGAAACGCCGCGCGTGCTGCACGTTCCAGCGGCAACCGGTAAAATGCCGGATTGCTTAAAAAATGTGCATCATGTCACGTGAATGGAATGCCAGCGTCACGGTCGCCGCGGTTATCGAGCGGGGCGGCCGCTTCCTGCTGGTGGAAGAGGAAACGGTGGACGGTCTGCGCCTGAACCAGCCCGCAGGCCATCTGGAAGCGGGCGAGAGCCTGATCCGCGCCGTGATCCGCGAAACGCTCGAGGAAACCGCGCACACGTTTGAACCGCGTGCGTTGCTCGGCTGCTACATGAGCCGTGGCCGCTCGTCGCGCGACCAGGGCGACACCACCTATATCCGCTTTGCCTTTACCGGCGATATCGGCTCGCTCGACGCGGGCCGGCAACTCGATACCGGCATTGTCCGCACGGTGTGGATGACTGCCGAGGAATTGCGCGCCAGTGTCGAGCGTCACCGTTCGCCGCTGGTGATGGCCTGCGTGGAAGACTACGTGGCCGGCAAGCGGTTTGCGCTGGACATGCTGCACACCCATCCGACCGCCGTTGCCGAACCGGCTGCCACGGGAGTCTCGTCGTGAGCGGCAAGCGTGTCGTGGTAGGGATGTCGGGCGGCGTGGATTCGTCGGTCACGGCATGGCTGCTCAAGCAGCAGGGCTACGAGGTCATCGGCCTGTTCATGAAGAACTGGGAAGACGATGACGACAGCGAATATTGCTCCACGCGCCAGGACTGGCTCGACGTGGCATCGGTTGCCGACGTGATCGGCGTGGACGTGGAGGCGGTCAACTTCGCGGCCGAATACAAGGATCGCGTGTTCGCCGACTTCCTGCGCGAATACTCGGCCGGACGCACGCCGAATCCGGATGTGCTGTGCAATGCCGAGATCAAGTTCAAGGCGTTTCTCGACCACGCGATGTCGCTGGGTGCGGACCTTATCGCCACAGGCCACTATGCACGCGTGCGCCGGGCGGAAGACGGCCGCTCCGAACTGCTCAAGGCGTTCGACCATACCAAGGACCAGAGCTACTTCCTGCATCGGCTGAACCAGGCGCAACTGTCGCGCACGATGTTCCCGCTGGGCGAGATCCCGAAGACGCGCGTACGCGAGATCGCCGCCGAAATCGGCCTGCCCAACGCGAAGAAGAAAGATTCGACCGGCATCTGCTTTATCGGCGAACGCCCGTTCCGTGACTTCCTGAACCGTTACCTGCCGACCCGGCCCGGTCCGATGATGACCGACGAAGGCAAGGTCGTGGGCGAGCATATCGGGCTGGCTTTCTACACGCTGGGCCAACGCAAGGGTATCGGGCTCGGTGGCAGCAAGGATGGCAACGGCGACGCGTGGTACGTGGCGCGCAAGGACATGGCCAGCAATACGCTGTACGTGGTGCAGGGGCATGATCACCCCTGGCTGCTGAAGCCCGAACTCGATGCCGCGGACTTGTCGTGGGTGGCGGGGGAACCGCCGGCTGCCGGCGCGGTGATGGCCGCGAAGACCCGCTATCGGCAGAGCGATGCGCCGTGTACGGTCGTGAAGGCGGAGGGCGATGCGTTGCGGCTGTCGTTTGCCGAAGCGCAGTGGGCCGTGACGCCGGGTCAGTCGGCGGTACTGTACGACGGCGATGTCTGCCTCGGAGGCGGCATCATCCAGTGATGGAGAAGCAAAAGGAAAACGGCCGCATGCGGCCGTTTTTTCATTGGTACATCCAGTGCCCTGTGCTTCAGGCCTTGGGTGGTTCGGTATCGATGAACGACTGGCGCTTCTCGATCTTTTCCTGGAACGCGACGAGGTTAGGGTACTGGTCGCGCCAGGCGATGTCCGGGAAGCGGAAATCCAGGTAGGCCAGCGCGCAGCCTACGGCCACGTCAGCGAGCGTGTAATGGATACCAGTGCACCACGGCTTGTCGGCCAGGCCCGTCGACATCGCGGCCAGTGCCGCATCGATCTTGCCGCGCTGGCGTGCCACCCAGCCTTCGCTGCGTTCATGGGCCTGGCGCTGCGTGCCTTCCAGGCGTACCAGCAGCGCGGCGTCCAGCAGGCCGTCGGCCAGTGCTTCCCAGCAGCGCACTTCGAGACGCTCGCGACCACCTTGCGGAATCAGGCGGCTGACCGGCGACAGCGTGTCGGCATATTCGGCAATCACGCGCGAATCGAAGACCGCGCCGCCATCTTCCATGATCAGGCACGGCACCTTGCCGAGCGGATTGAACTGACCAATCGTGGTGTCGGGCGACCAGACGTTCTCCTCGATCATCTGGTAGTCGATCTTCTTTTCCGCCAGCACCACGCGCACCTTGCGCGCATACGGGCTGGTGTGGGACGCATACAGCTTCATGTTCTCCCCTTGAGCTTGTTATGAAGTGCATCGGCGCTCCGATGGCACGCGCAACTGCGTGCCCGATGCACTTCATAACAGGCTAACGGATGAGCGAGCGCGAGTATACCCGCGCCCGGAGCCACGTGCGGCGCCAATGCGGCCTTGCGCACCGAGGAGCGTGCATTGCTTGTGGCAGGCAGCACAGCGCCATGCCCCGATGGTAAAATCCCGCGTTGCGCGTTCGGCGGCCGGCCTCGTGGCCGCCGTCGAAACCCTGGCATTGGCAAGTACGAGCGGCGCATCAGCCGCTTCTATCTGCACTTTGTACGCTTCTGTTCGCATTTGCGTGGTTCCTCGCCCCCAGCACGAACCTCCCGTTTCCTCAATTCTCCCGGTTGCCAGCATGTCCACGTCCTCCCTTTCGCCGCTCACCGCCCTGTCTCCCATCGATGGCCGCTATGCCGCCAAGGCCGATGCGCTGCGCGAATGGCTGTCCGAAGCGGCCTTCATGCGCAACCGCGTCAAGGTCGAGGTCAACTGGCTGATCGCGCTGGCGCAGGCGGGCCTGCCCGACGTGCCGAAGTTCTCGGCCGCGTCGGAAGCCGCGCTCCAGGCGCTGGTGGACAACTTCACCGAAGCCGACGCCGCGCGCATCAAGGAAATTGAAGCCGTTACCAATCACGACGTGAAGGCGGTCGAGTACTGGCTCAAGGAACAGGTCAAGGGCAACGCGGAACTGGAAGCCGCCAGCGAGTTCATTCACTTTGCCTGCACGTCGGAAGACATCAACAACACGTCGCACGGCATGATGCTCAAGGGCGCCCGTGACGGCGTGATCGTGCCGACGCTCAAGCGCGTGCAGGCCCGCCTGGTGGAACTGGCCAAGCTCAACGCCACGCAGCCGATGCTGTCGCGCACGCATGGCCAGCCCGCCAGCCCGACCACGCTGGGCAAGGAACTGGCCAATGTGGCCGCGCGCCTGGCACGTGCCATCGAGCGCGTCGAGCGTGTGGAACTGCTGGGCAAGATGAATGGTGCCGTGGGCAACTACAACGCGCACCTGTCGGCGTACCCCTCGTTCGACTGGGAAGCGTTCTCGAAGCAGGTGATCGAGCAGCGCCTGGGCCTGACATTCAACCCGTACACGATCCAGATCGAGCCGCACGACTACATGGCCGAGCTGTTCGACGCCATCGGCCGCGCCAACACGATCCTGCTGGACCTGAACCGCGACGTGTGGGGCTATATCGCGCTGGGCTACTTCAAGCAGAAGACCAAGGCCGGTGAAATTGGCTCGTCGACCATGCCGCACAAGGTCAACCCGATCGATTTCGAGAATTCGGAAGGCAACGTAGGCCTGGCCAATGCCGTGCTGCGCCACCTGTCGGAAAAGCTGCCCGTATCGCGCTGGCAGCGCGACCTGACCGATTCCACCGTGCTGCGCAACATGGGCGTGGCCTTTGGCTACAGCCTGCTGGCCTACGAGGCCTGCCTGCGCGGCCTGGGCAAGCTGGAAACCAACCCCGAGCGCCTGAACGAAGACCTCGACAACTGCTGGGAAGTGCTGGCCGAGCCCGTGCAGACCGTGATGCGCCGTTTCGGTGTGCCCAATCCGTATGAACAGCTGAAGGAACTGACGCGCGGCAAGGGTATCTCGCGCGAAGCGCTGCAGACGTTCGTGCAGGGCCTGGCCATTCCCGATGATGCCAAGAAGCTGCTGCTGGACATGACGCCGGCCAGCTATATCGGCAAGGCCGTGGAACTGGCGAACCGTATCTGATCGCTATCGTCGCTGCCGCGCGGTGTCGCGGCGCAACGCATCAAAAGGGCTGACCTCCGGGTCGGCCCTTTTTGTTTGCGCCGGTTTCGAAAGAATGTACTTTGGCTTGACCAAAAGGCCGCCCCGGTCGGACGCGGGCGCGCTACGATCGGTTCCGGGGCGGCGGGTGCGACATCTCGACACATCAAATGATTTGAACAACTTAATGAAGTTCGACCCTTCCCAGCCTGTGCTGGTCCCCTAATAATGCGAGAATCGTTGGCAACATGGCGGACCGGTTACGGCAAGGTACTGCGCAAGGTATTGTGCAAGATACCGTCGCATCGGCCGGACGCGCCGTCGTGGTGACCGTCAAAAGATAACGAAAGCAACAATCGAAGGGATTGACTGACATGGGTTCCAATGGATCCTGGCCGGGGGGCCAGGCCCGCTATACCGCCACGGCGATCAGCCTGCACTGGCTGATCGCATTCGGCATCTTTGCCGCGTTCGGGCTCGGTCTCTACATGACCGGTATCCCGGGGCTGACGCCGACCAAGCTCAAGCTGTTCTCGTGGCACAAATGGCTCGGCGTAACCATTTTCATGGTGGCCGTGCTGCGCGTGATCTGGCGCGCCACCCACGCGGCACCGGCGGTGGCGCCGGGTACGCCGGCCTGGCAGGCCAGGGCCGCCGCCGCCGCGCATCACCTGCTTTATGTGCTGATCCTGATCGTGCCGATCACCGGTTATCTCTACAGCTCGGCAGTGGGCGTGCCCGTGGTGTACCTGGGCCTGTGGAAGCTGCCGCCGCTGATCGAGGCCAGCGATACGCTCAAGCCGATTCTGAAGTTTGCCCACATGTGGCTGAACTACCTGATGGCGACGATCGTGGTGGTGCACGCCGCCGCGGCGATCAAGCATCAGGTCATCGATCGCGATGGCACGCTTGCGCGCATGATTCCGTTCCTGCGCTGAATCGCTGAAGTACCTGACCGAAAAACGGACCGACCAACAGACCGACCAACGGCCCCGCGGGCCAGTCATTACTGGAGTTTCAGATGAAACGCATGTCTCGTCCCGGCACGATGTTCGTGGCGGCCGCACTGGCCACCGCTGGCCTGGCCGCCAACCTCGCATGGGCCCAGATCGATGCCGCCAAGAGCTCGGTCACGGCGACCGCCAAGCAGATCGGCGTGCCGATGGAGGGCAAGTTCAAGAAGTTCGACGCAACGGTCGACTTCGATCCGGCCAAGCTGGCCACCTCGTCAGCCAAGGTCGAGATCGATGTATCGACGTTCGAGATCGGCGATGCCGAGACCACCAAGGAGGTCAAGGGCAAGGATTGGTTCGACGCGGGCAAGTACCCGAAGGCCGTGTTCCAGTCCACCAGCATCAAGGCCGGCGCCGCTGGCAAGTACGACGTGGCCGGCAAGCTGACCATCAAGGGCAAGACCGTCGACGTCACCGTTCCCGCCACCTACCGGCAGGAAGCGGGGGCCCAGGTGTTTGAAGGCGTGCTGCCGATCAAGCGGACCGTATTCAATATCGGCGACGGCGAGTGGAAAGACACGTCGGTCGTGGCCGACGACGTCCAGATCAAGTTTCATATCGTGACCCCGGCAAAGAAGGGCTGAGGCAGGCTTCGTCCCGCTCACCGCCCCTTGGCCATATTTACTGACCTTCCTCTCCAACTTTTTGACGGGAGATTCATAACATGAAGATGCGTACCCTGATCGCCGCTGCCGCGGCAGCCTCCGCCACGTTTGCCGCCGGTGCCGCCATGGCCAATGCGACGACGTACAACATCGACCCGACGCACACGTATCCGAGCTTCGAGGCCGATCACCTGGGCGGCCTGTCGAAGTGGCGTGGCAAGTTCGACAAGTCCACCGGTGTCGTGACGCTGGACCGTGCCGCAAAGGCCGGCACGGTGGACATCAAGATCGATGCCACGTCGATCGATTTCGGCAACAGCAAGCTCAACGAGCATGCCAAGAGCCCGGAAATGTTTGACGTGCAGGCCTTCCCGGATGCCACGTACAAGGGCAAGTTCTCGAAGTTCAAGGGTGACGTGCCGACCGAGGTGGAAGGCGTGCTGACGCTGCGCGGCGTGTCGAAGCCGGTCAAGCTGGAGATCAAGGAATTCAAGTGCATCCAGCACCCGATGCTCAAGCGCGAGGCTTGCGGCGCCGATGCCGTGGCCGAGTTCAACCGTGCCGATTTCGGTATCGACTACGGCGCCAAGTACGGCTTCAAGCAGGACGTCAAGCTCGCGATCCAGGTGGAAGCGGTCAAGGCCGACTGATCACGGCGCGATGCATTGCCGGCGTGCCCACGCCGGTGCGGCACATGTCATTTTCTTAAGACATGGGCACGAAATGAGCCAGCAGAGATGCTGGCTCATTTTTTTTCATGCCTGCATACCCCACTTCATACTGCGAGTGCGTTGTTGTACGGTTCAGAATTGCCACAGTACAATGGTTCGCCGCAGTCCCACCCTCAGGGGCGGTGCCCGCCCCCGAATCCAGCCGGTGGCGTGCTCACCCCGCAAACAGGTCACGCGCATCGCTATGAGCATTGGCTGCATTCCCTGATAGGCCGTAAGCCGCAAGACCCTTGCCTGTGCTGTACCCGGCCGGCGCCCGTTGGCAGCCTGGCCCGCAGCGTTTCTCGGATTTCCCTGGCGCGATACCGTGTACTCCAAAACGCAAATCGATCCGGTAGTTAGCTTCCGCAACTCGCAGGGCGAGCAGGTGCGGGGCACGATCATCAATCTCCAGCGCAAGTCGCTGGTGATGGAAATCTACAATCCCTATTCGATTGTCCAGGTCAGCGAAGTATTGAGCGAGCTGAGCGTGCGCATGGGCGCGAAGAACGCTTATCTCGGCAAGGCCGTGGTCATGAGCCTGGTAAACACGGGCCTGACAGCGGTGGTATCGCTGACGCTGATCGACGAATGGCGCGAACTGACGGACGTGAACGATGCACCGAAATCGGTCGCTCGCGAAGCCGAGATGTTCGTGCAGGACTGGGATACGCGCTTCAATATCCGCCGCGACTACCAGATCGTGGTCAACGAGATGCGCGCGTTCCTGTCTGAAGTCTCGCGCTGGGTCGAGCAGGTGGACCTGACCGAATCGTTGCCGAAACGCGAAGGGCGGCTGCGCGAGGACGTGTTCTACGAACTGGCCTCGCCGCTGATGGGCAAGGTGAAGACCTACCTGGACTGGCTTGAAGACGAGGCGCAGCGGGTGGACACCGAGCTCGCACCCGTGCATCGCACCTACGCGCAGGCCGCGTTGCACCCGCTGCTGCTGCGTGCGCCATTCGTATATCGCACGTTTACGAAGCCTCTGGGCTACGCGGGCGACTACGAGATGGTGAACCAGATCCTCAGCGATCCGCAGCAGGGTCCCACCACGTACTTCCAGATCGTCAATACCGCTTTCCTGAAGGCGGCGGTGGCGACCGCGCACCGTAACCGGATCGACCTGCTGGTGGATTTCCTGACGCGCCAGGCCGAGCGCGCGCGCGCCGCGGGCCGGCCGTTCCGCGTGCTCAATGTGGGTTGTGGTCCCGCGTTCGAGATCCAGCGTTTCGTGCGCGAATACCCGAATCCGGAGCTGCTATCGTTCCAGCTCGTCGATTTCAGCGAGGAAACGCTGGATTACACGCGGGGCTCGGTGGAGCGCTCCGCGGCCGCGGCGGGCCACAAGGCGTCGGTCGAAATGGTGCATCAGTCGGTGCATGACCTATTGAAACGCCGTATTTCTGCCGATGATCCCAGTGTGCGCGAGTTCGATGCCGTTTACTGCGCGGGCCTGTTCGATTACCTGTCCGACAAGGTCTGTGCGCGCCTGCTGTCCTATTTCGCCTCGCGAACCAGGCCAGACGGGCAGTTGCTCGTCACCAATGTCCACTCCGACAACCCCGAGAAGTTCGGGATGGAACACTTGCTGGAGTGGTATCTGATTTATCGCGACGAGGCCGGAATGACCTCGCTGTTGCCGGAGAATTCGCATGCCCACCGACTCTATGTCGATGAAACCGGTGTCAATGTCTTCGCCGAAGCCACTATCCGCTGAGGACGACGCGGCGCCAGCTGCCAGGGTCATGAGTTCGAATCAGCTGTACGCCGGATACCAGTCGGAGCTGGCAGACTTTCGCCTGGCCTTCAGCCGGGGCGGGGCCTATACCGCCATTGCGCTGGTGCTGCTGGGCGTCGGGCACGACTACGGCCAGTATCCGCATTTCCAGGTCCCGTTCGCGATTGCGCGGGTAGTGGTCTCGCTGATGATCGCGGGGGTGGTGGTGGCGCTGTACAGCCAGGCCGGGCGCCGCTTCGCGCCCTGGCTGACCATGACCTGGCTGCTGTTGCCGCAGATCATGATCGCGTGGATGATCTCGCGCACCGAGGGGGTCGAATCGCCGTACTATGTGGGCCTGAACCTGGCAATCTTCGCGTCAGGCATCGCGTTGCCATTCGGGCTGTGGCAGAACCTGGTGTTCGGCATCCTGTCATACGTGCTCTACGCGGCGGCGTGCCTGCTGCATTCCGGCGGCATCGAGCCCATGGGCACGTTTATCGTCAATTCCCTGTTCCTGCTGTTTGCCGCCGCCGCCAGCGGCGTGTACACGTTCTTCAACGAGCGCGCGCGCTTCATGCTGTTCCGCCTGAAGGCCGAGGTGGCGGACAAGAATGGCGAACTCGAGGTCATCAACCGCAAGCTGGTCGATATCAAGGGCCAGATGCTTCAGCAGGAAAAGATGGCGGCCATCGGTACGCTGGCGGCGGGCTTGCTGCACGAAGTCAACAACCCGGTGAACTTCTGCCTGATGGCCATCGAGGTGGCGATGGAAGAGCCCGCGGCCAAGTCCGAGCCGATGCTCGAGGAATGCCTGGTCGACGCCAAGCAGGGCATGCAGCGCATCCAGCATATCGTCTCGGACCTGAAGACGTTCGCCTACCGCAAGCCCGGTGCCGAAGTGGAGGGCACGCCGTTCCTGTTCGAAAAGGCGCTCGATTCCTCGGTGCGGCTGACCGCGCACGAGCTGCGCGGGGTCAAGATGACGCGCGAAATGCCCGATGACACCCTGGTGCTGGGCGACGAGGCCGCGATCATTGGCGTGCTGATCAACCTGTTCTCGAATGCCGCGCTGGCCATGCGCAAGGCCGGCACCAAGGAGCCTGCCATCCACGCGGCGGTGCGCTGGCAGGACCGGCGCCTGCACGTCACGGTGCGCGACAACGGCCCGGGTATTGCGCCAGAACATCTGGCGCGCGTGTTCGAACCATTTTTCACCACGCGCGAGGTGGGGCAGGGCCTGGGCCTGGGGCTGTCGATCAGTTATGCGGTGATCGAGCGCCATGGCGGGGTACTGTTTGCCGAAAGCGAAGTTGGCCAGTGGGCTGCCTTCAGCTTCGACCTGCCGCGCGCGGAGTAATGCTGTCATGACTGATACCACGCAGACGCGTCCCACCATTCTCTACGTCGATGACGAGGAGATGGCCTGCAAGTATTTCGCGCGCGCGGTCGGTAGCGAATACGAAGTACTGTCGGCCATCAGTGCCGACGACGCGGTTGGCATCCTGCGTGCGCATCACGCGCGTATCTCGGTGCTCGTCACCGATTTCCGCATGCCGGGCCGCGATGGCGGCGACCTGCTGCGCCAGGTGGCACTGGAATACCCGCAGATCGTGCGCATCCTGGTCACGGCCTATGCCGACAAGGACATGTTGCTCGAGACCGTCAACAACGGCGAGGTGTTCCGCATCCTGGAGAAGCCGATCGGCGTGGCCGATGTGCGCGAGATCTTGCGCATGGCCGGCGAGCGCTACCGTGAGCGCGCGGTGCGCCAGCAACGGCTGATGGCGATCGACGAGACGCTGGCCTTCCTGGCCCATGAACTGAACACGCCGCTGGCGGCCATCGCCAATTTCGCGCGCGGCATCGAGGCGCGGGTCAGCAACGAATATACGCCGCAGCGCCAGAACGAGATCGGCCATGCCGCCGGCGCCATGCACGATAACGCGCAGTACTGCCTGGCGGTGCTGTCGTCGTTCCTGCAATCGGTGCGTAGCAGCGCGCGCGGCGCAACCCCCAAGGCTGGCGCGGGACAGGAAGTCAGCGCGGGCGCGTTGGTGGCGTCGCTGCTGGATTCCTATCCATTTGCCGATAACCAGCGTAACTGGGTACAGGTGGAGCTTACGGGAGATTTCCCGGTGTCCACGCTGCCCAATTGCGTGGCGCTGGTCTTGTCGTCGGTCATGAGCAATGCATTGCGGGCACTGGCCGAAGTCAGCAACCCGTCGCTGCGTTTCGTGGTGGTGGCGGGCGAGCGCCCGGAAATCCGTATTGCCGACAACGGCCCCGGCATTCCGCCCGAAGTGATGGACCGGTTGCTGGTGGATCCGGTGACCACGCATGCATCGGCGGGCGGCAGCGGCATGGGCATGATTTTCTGCAATCGCGTGATGCAGTCTTTCGGTGGCGGCATCCGGATCGTCTCCGCATCCGGCGCCGGAACCACCGTTACCCTCGATTTCCCTAATTTCAAGAATCGTATGCACAGGAGTGATCGATGAGCGAACCGAATACTACGCAGGCACCCCCGGCGATTCTGTTCGTCGACGACGAAGCCACTGCCGTCAAGTATTTCCAGCGTGCCATCGGACAGGTAGCACCGGTCGTGACCGGGCAGTCCGTCGAAGAGGGCAAGGCCCTGCTCGACGCACATGCCGACAGCCTTGCCGTGCTGGTATCCGACCAACGGATGCCGGGCGAGTACGGCAACGAACTGCTGCGGTATGCGCGCGAGCGCTATCCGCATATCGTGCGGATCCTGACCACGGCTTATTCGGAACTCGACCAGACCGTCGAGGCTGTGAACCAGGGCCAGATCCATCGCTATATCAAGAAGCCGTGGGACATCACCGCGCTGCGCATGGAGCTCAAACAGGCGCTTGAACTGTCTGGCCTGCGCAAGGAGCGCGACCAGCTGGTGCGAGAAAAGCTGATGGTGCTGCAGACGCAGACCGTGGCCACCCGTGTGGGCATGGTGCATGCGCTGTGCGCGAGCCTGATCGGCCCCGGCCGCTTCCAGCCCGTGGAGACCTACCTGTCAGGCACGTCGCTGGCCGGTGCGCAGAACGCCGAGCCGGACTGGCAACGGCTGGACTACGCCGACCTGGTCGGTGCCGAGAGCCAGCGTAGCGGCGCATTTGGACACGCCGTGGGCACGAAGCTCGCACAACTGCGCGCCGCTGGCCGCGGCGCCGGTGACGTCGCCGCCGTGCTGGCCGAAGCGCTGGGCGCATCGGTGCGGCGCGATGGCGATGTGATTACGTGGACGTCGCCGGGTACGCTGAACGAGTTCGTTTCGAATCCCGTAGGCGAAGCCGTATCGGCGGAGCATGCCGCATGGCTGGCCGTATTGCTGTGGCTCGACGAAGCCGGCGGCGCGCTGCAGTTGCTGCGTGAAGGCGACGCGATTGCCGCACGCGCGGGCACGCGCACCGAATCGTTTGCGTCGGACCGTCTGGCAATCTGGATCGAGCAACTGACCGAAGCGTGACAAGACGGCGGTTCGAACGAAAAAGCCTCGCGTAATGCGAGGCTTTTTTCATGGTGCGGTGAGGGTGAATTACCGCGGGTTTGCTCCCCTCTCCCGCCCGGCGGGAGAGGGGCAGGGGGAGAGGGCTGGCGGCTCAAGTTGCCGATGTCATGCTCGTAAAATCGAGCCTTATGAGGATAGGGAGTGATTTAACGAACATTGCTCGGATGGGCAGACAAAAGAAAAAGGCACCCGCAGGTGCCTTTTTCAATCAGCCGGAAGCCAGCCGTCAGGCCTGAGCTCCGAAGTTCGGGTCGTTGCGGTCGGTCGTGTCGCCGCCTTTCTTGTCGCCCTTGACCAGGTCTTCGCGCTTCACGCCGAGCCACATGGCGAGCGCCGCGGCCACGAACACCGACGAGTAGATACCGAACAGGATACCCACGGTCAGTGCCAGTGCGAAGTAGTGCAGCGTAGGGCCGCCGAAGAAGAACATCGACAGCACCATCATTTCGGTCGAGCCGTGCGTGATGATGGTTCGCGAGATCGTGCTCGTGATCGCGTTGTCGATGATCTCGTGCGTCGTCATCTTGCGGTACTTGCGGAAGTTCTCGCGAATCCGGTCGAAGATCACGACCGATTCGTTCACCGAGTAACCAAGCACCGCGAGAATCGCCGCCAGCACCGATAGTGAGAATTCCCACTGGAAGAACGCAAAGAAGCCCAGGATGATCACCACGTCGTGCAGGTTCGCGATGATGCCGGCCACCGCGAACTTCCATTCGAAGCGGAACGACAGGTAGATCACGATACCGGCCACCACGCACAGCAGTGCCAGCAGGCCGTCGGTGGCCAGTTCCTTGCCCACCTGCGGACCCACGAACTCCACGCGTTGCAGCTTGACGTCAGGCGTGGCCGCGGTCAGTGCGCCCATCACCTGTTCGCTTTGCTGCGCGGACGTCACGGGCTTGCCATCGGGACCCTTCTGCAGTGGCAGGCGGATCATCACGTCGCGCGAGGTGCCGAAGTTCTGCACCTGCACGTCGGAATAGCCAAGCTTGCCGACCTGGCCGCGAATCTTTTCGAGATCGGCGGTCTGCTGGTAGTTGACCTCCATCACCGTACCGCCGGTGAATTCGATCGACAGGTGCAGGCCCTTGTGCCAGAGGAAGAAAACAGCGGCGGCAAACGTCAGGAAGGAGATCACGTTGAAGACCAACGCGTGCTTCATGAACGGAATGTCGCGCTTGATGCGGAAAAATTCCATGATGTGTTCCTGGTGTGTCCTGGCTTACTTGGCGACCGGGGTATCGGAACCCGGCTTCCAGATCTGGCCGATGGCCACGCTCTGGAGCTTCTTCTTGCGGCCATACCAGAGGTTGACCAGGCCGCGGTTGAAGAACACCGCCGAGAACATCGAGGTCAGGATGCCCAGGCAGTGCACCACGGCAAAGCCGCGCACCGGGCCCGAGCCAAATGCCAGCAGCGCCAGGCCGGCAATCAGCGTGGTCACGTTCGAGTCCAGGATGGTGGCCCAGGCGCGGTCGAAACCGATGGCGATGGCCATCTGCGGCGATGCGCCGGCGCGCAGTTCCTCACGGATCCGCTCGTTGATCAGCACGTTCGCGTCAATGGCCATGCCGAGCACCAGCGCGATAGCGGCAATGCCCGGCAGCGTCAGCGTGGCCTGCAGCATCGACAACACCGCCACCAGCAGCAGCAGGTTCACAGCGAGTGCCGCCACCGAAAACACGCCAAACAGCATGTAGTACAGGACCATGAAGACGGCGATTGCGGCGAAGCCATAGGCCACCGAGTCGAAGCCCTTCTGGATGTTGTCGGCACCGAGCGACGGGCCGATCGTGCGTTCCTCGATGATTTCCATCGGCGCGGCCAGCGAACCCGCGCGCAGCAGCAGCGCCAGGTCATTGGCGGCTTCGGTCGAGTACGAACCGGTGATCTGGAAGCTCGAACCGAGTTCGGACTGGATCGTTGCCACGGTCAGCACTTCGCCCTTGCCCTTCTCGAACAGCACGATGCCCATCGGCTTGCCGATGTTCTCGCGCGACACGTCGCGCAGCACCCGGCCACCCTGGGCGTCGAGCTTGATGTTCACGGACGGGCGCTGGTTCTGGTCGAAGCCGGCCGAGGCGCTTTCGATGCGGTCGCCGGTGAAGATCACCTGCTTGCGCAGGATCACCGGTGCGCCATTGCCTTGCGTGAACAGTTCGTCGCCGAACGGCACCGGATCGCCGGCGCGCGGATTGCGCGGTGCGTCGGGGTCTGCCAGGCGCGCTTCCAGCGTGGCGGTACGGCCGATGATGTCCTTGGCCTTGGCGGTGTCCTGCACGCCCGGCAGCTGCACGACGATACGGTCGGCGCCTTGCTGCTGGATCACGGGTTCGGCCACGCCGAGTTCGTTCACGCGGTTGTGCAGCGTGGTGATGTTCTGCTTGACGGCGGCGTCCTGCACGGTCTTGCGTGCGGCGTCGGTGAACACGCCCACCACGTTTGTGCCATCGATCGAGAACGCCAGTTCGCGCAGGTTGTCGGCCAGGGTGCTGCGCGCGCGATCGGCGTCGCCAGCATTGCTGAAACGCACGGTCAGGCGGTCGCCATCGCGGTCGATGCCGGCGTGGCGGATGTTCTTGTCACGCAGCAGCGTGCGCGCATCGCCGGACAGGCTGTCGAGCTTCTTGTCGACGGCGCCCTTCATGTCGACCTGCAGCAGGAAGTGCACGCCACCGCGCAGGTCCAGGCCCAGGTACATCGGCAGCGCGTGCAGCGCGGTCAGCCAGCGCGGCGAACCCGACAGCAGGTTCAGCGCGACCACATAGGCGGCATCGTTGGCGTCGGGGTTCAGCGAGCGCGACAGTACGTCCTTGGCCTTGAGCTGCTCGTCCGTGGTGCGGAAGCGCGCCTTGACCGAGCCGGACTGGCCCGACACATCGAAGAAGATGCCGTCAGGTTGCAGCTGGTTCTGCGCCAGGATCTCCTCCACATGCTTCTGCATGGACAGGTCGACCTTGACCGTGGCCTTGGCCGACGATACCTGGACGGCGGGAGCCTCGCCGAAGAAATTCGGCAGGGTGTAGGTGATGCCGATGGCCAGGGCCACCAGGATCACGATGTATTTCCAAAGCGGATAACGATTCATCTTTGGCCAGTCATTGCAGTTGGCTTGCCGACAAGTCGCGCATCATGCGCGCCGGTTCGGCGGGACCGGTTGGCAAACAGCCGCCTGGCAACCCCGAAGCGGATCCTGAAGGATCCGGGGGCTGGTTCAGGCGGCTGCGCAGGGCACGGCCACGCGGCGTCGGACGCCATATGACACGTGCCGGATCAGGCTGGCAGGGCAGTCCGGATCAGAGCGACTTCAGCGAGCCCTTGGGCAGCACGGTAGTCACTGCGTTCTTCTGCACGGTGATTTCCGTGCCTTCGGCCACTTCCAGCGTCACGTAGTTTTCATTGACCTTCGTGACACGGCCCAGGATGCCGCCGGCGGTGACGACTTCGTCGTTCTTGGCCAGTGCTTCCAGCATTGCCTTGGATTCCTTCTGACGCTTCATCTGCGGGCGGATCATGATGAACCACAGCACCGCGAACATCAGGATGATTGGCAGGAAGCTCATGAGGCCACCAGCCGCGCCGCCGCCGATACCGGCAGTCTGGGCAAAAGCGTTCGAAATCAGCACGTTACTTCTCCGTCACAAAGGTCAATCAGGGAATCGGGCATTCTATCACCCGTTGTTGTCCCGCCTTGGCATTCTAGGGCGAATTCCGGGTTTGTTCGGGGTGCTTTCGGCGTACTTTAAAGACGTTGCAGAAAGGTACCCCGGACATTGGCCGGCGCGGGCAGTTATTCGACCATCAGGCAGCGAAAAGTTCGCTGCCTGTCTGGCATTTAAGACATTAGCGTGTCCCGCGCGCGCGGTTCTCGGCGAACTGGCGTCGGAACGCCTCGAAGCGGTGTTCCTCGATGGCGGTGCGCATCTCGCGCATCAGTTCCAGGTAGTAATAGAGGTTGTGGATCGTGTTCAGGCGCGCACCGAGGATTTCGCCGACGCGGTGCAGATGGTGCAGGTAGGCGCGCGAGAAGTTGCGGCAGGTGTAGCAGCCGCATTGTTCGTCCAGCGGACGCGGATCGTTGCGGTGTGCCGCGTTACGGATCTTGACGTCGCCAAAGCGCGTGAACAGCCAGCCGTTGCGCGCGTTGCGGGTCGGCATCACGCAGTCGAACATGTCCACGCCATGTGCCACGCCGGCCACCAGGTCTTCCGGCGTGCCAACGCCCATCAGGTAGTGCGGCTTGTTGGCCGGCAGGCGCGGACCCACGTGCTCCAGCACGCGCATCATGTCTGCCTTGGGCTCGCCCACCGACAGCCCGCCGATGGCGTAGCCATGGAAGTCCAGCTCCGACAGGCCGGCCAGCGACTCGTCGCGCAGGTCTTCGAACATGCCGCCCTGCACGATGCCGAACAGCGCGTTCGGGTTGGCCAGCCGCTCGAACTCGTCGCGCGAGCGCTTGGCCCAGCGCAAGCTCATGCGCATCGATTTCGCGGCTTCGTCGTGCGTGGCCGGGCGGCCGTCGATCTCGTACGGCGTGCATTCGTCGAACTGCATGACGATGTCCGAATTGAGCGTGCGCTGGATCTGCATCGAGATCTCGGGCGACAGGAACAGCTTGTCGCCATTGACCGGCGATGCGAACGTGACGCCTTCTTCGGTGATCTTGCGCAGTTCTCCAAGCGAAAACACCTGGAAGCCGCCCGAATCGGTCAGGATCGGCTTGTCCCAGCCAATGAACTTGTGCAACCCGTTGTGGGTGTCGACTACGTCAAGTCCCGGGCGCAGCCACAGGTGGAACGTGTTGCCGAGGATGATCTGGGCGCCGATCTCGTTGAGTTCGAGCGGCGACATTGCCTTGACCGAGCCGTAGGTGCCCACGGGCATGAAGATCGGTGTTTCCACGACGCCGTGGTTCAGCGTGACGCGGCCGCGGCGCGCGTTGCCATCGGTGGTCAGCAGTTCGAAATTGAGCATGATGTGTTCTCGGATGCGGGTCAGTCGCGGCCATCGCGGCAGGTCAGCAGCATGGCGTCGCCGTAGCTGAAGAAGCGGTAACGGGCGTCTACGGCGTGACGGTAGGCGGCGCGGATCGCTTCCACGCCGGCCAGCGCCGATACCAGCATCAGCAGCGTGGATTTTGGCAGGTGGAAGTTCGTAATCAGCGCGTCCACCGCACGGAAGCGGTAGCCAGGGGTGATGAAGATATCGGTATCGCCGTTGCCGACGTTCAACGTGCCATCCGCTGCGGCGGCCGATTCAAGCGCCCGTAGCGACGTGGTGCCCACGGCGATCACGCGTCCGCCGCGTGCGCGCGTTTCGCGGACCGCTTCGGCCAGTTCGGGCGTGATCGCATACCACTCCGAATGCATCTTGTGCTCGGCCAGGTTCTCGGTGCGTACCGGCTGGAACGTGCCGGCGCCCACATGCAGCGTCAGGAATGCGCGGCGAACGCCGGCCGCGTCGAGCCGCGCGAACAGTGCATCATCGAAATGCAGGCCGGCCGTGGGCGCGGCCACTGCGCCCGGATTGCGCGCGTAGACGGTCTGGTAGCGCGTTTCGTCGTAGGCGTCGGGATCGTGCGTGATATAGGGCGGCAGCGGCAACCGGCCGTACCGTTCGATCAGGTCGAGCGCCGGTTCCGGAAAGCGCAGCGTGAAGAACTGGTCGACCCGCGGCCCCACGGTGACCGAGAACGCGCCATCGGCCAGATGCAGCGCGCTGCCCTCGGCCGGCGTCTTCGACGCGCGCACCTGGGCCAGTACGGTATGGCTGTCGACCACCCGTTCGACCAGCACCTCGATACGTCCGCCGCTCGGTTTCTGGCCGAAGAAGCGTGCCTTGATCACGCGCGTGTCGTTGAAGACCAGCAGGTCGTGCGGGCCCAGATATTCGAGGATGTCGCTGAACGCGCGGTCGACCAGGCGCACCGCTTCGGCGGTGTCTTCCGGGGCTGTCCGCTCCACCACCAGCAGGCGGCTGGCGCTGCGATCGGGCAGGGCGGACTGCGCAATCAACTCGGGCGGCAGCGGGAAATCGAAATCGGACAGGGTCAACATTGCGGTTCAACAGGGCAAAACGAACGGGTAAAACGCCACGCAATACGGGCCGGGGCGGCATTCCGGAATGGAGTGCCGCCGCAGTCATCGGTACGGCATGGGTACAATCGGCGAATCCGACATTGTAAGGCTTGGGCGCCTGGCGTCGCCCGAGCCCCGCTTGTTACCTCCATATTCTTGCGCTGATGCCAGGCACCGCCAACGAACCGATCGACGAATCCGCCCAGCCGGCCGAGCAGCCGGGCAGGCGTGCCAGCGCGGCCAAGGCTGCCGATGCCACGAAGGGCAAGCCGTCCACGGCGGCGGCGCGGCTGGCCAAGCTCGGGTTGCGGCGGCCGGTCGACCTGGTGCTGCACCTGCCCCTGCGCTACGAAGACGAAACCACGCTCGAGCCGATCCGCGATGCGGTTCACCGCGCGGGCCTGGGCCTGGCCGCACAGGTGGAAGGCGAGGTGATCTCGAATGAAGTCAGCTTCCGCCCGCGCCGCCAGCTCGTGGTCAAGATCGCGGATGACAGCGGCGAGTTGACGCTGCGTTTCCTCAATTTCTACGGCAGCCAGACCAAGCAGATGGCCGAAGGCATGCGCCTGCGCGTGCGCGGTGAAATCCGTGGCGGCTTCTTTGGCGCCGAGATGGTTCATCCGACCGTGCGCGCCGTGGTGCCGGACGAGCCGTTGCCGGATCGCCTGACCCCGGTTTATCCGGCCACCGCAGGCATCTCGCAGGCCTATCTGCGCAAGGCGATTGGCGGGGCGATGTCGCGCACGCCGTTGCCCGAAACATTGCCGCAGCCCTTGCTCAAAGGCGTGCTGGCGACATTGAAACTGCCGCCGCTGATCGACTGCCTGCGTCTGCTGCACCATCCGCCGCCACAGGAAAGCGAGGCCGCGCTGGCCGACCGCTCGCATCCGGCCTGGATCCGCATCAAGTTCGATGAGCTGCTGGCCCAGCAGATTTCGCTGCGCCGTTCGCAGGCCGCCCGGCGCGAGAAGAACGCGCCGTCGATGCCACGCCGCGACGATGGCCTGCTGACGCGTTTCCTGGCGGCGTTGCCCTTCCGGCTGACCGGCGCCCAGCAGCGCGTGGTCGAGGAGATCGCCGCCGACATGACCCGGCCACACCCGATGCATCGGCTGTTGCAGGGCGACGTGGGCAGCGGCAAGACCATCGTGGCCGCGCTGGCGGCGTGCCAGGCCATCGACGCCGGCTACCAGGCCGCGCTGATGGCACCGACCGAAATCCTGGCCGAGCAGCACTTCCGCAAGCTTTCGGCATGGCTTGAGCCGCTTGGCGTGCCGGTGGCCTGGCTGGCCGGCAGTCTCAAGACCAAGGCCAAGCGCGAGGCCGTGGCGCGTGCCGAATCGGGTGAGGCCCGGCTGGTGATCGGCACCCATGCGCTGATCCAGGACGGGGTGCGTTTTGCCAACCTGGGTCTGGCCGTGGTCGACGAACAGCATCGCTTCGGGGTGGCCCAGCGCCTGGCGTTGCGCGGTAAGGCGGGCGCCGGCGAAGGCGGCGGTGCCCAACCGCACGTCGCCGACGAGAAAGTCCCGCACCAGTTGATGATGTCGGCCACGCCCATCCCGCGCACGCTGGCCATGACCTATTACGCCGATCTCGATGTCTCCGTGATCGACGAACTGCCACCGGGCCGCACGCCGATCGTCACGCGGCTGGTCAATGATGCGCGCCGCGACGAGGTCATCGAGCGTGTGCACCATGCCGCGGCCGAAGGGCGCCAGGTGTACTGGGTGTGCCCGCTGATCGAGGAAAGCGAGGCGCTGCAGCTGCAGACCGCCGTGGAAACCTACGAAACGCTGGTGGCCGCGCTGCCCGACCTGCGCGTGGGGTTGGTCCATGGCCGTCTGCCGCCGGCCGAGAAGGCCGCCGTGATGGACGATTTCAGCGCCAACCGGCTCCAGGTGCTGGTGGCCACCACGGTAATCGAGGTCGGCGTGGACGTACCCAATGCCTCGTTGATGGTGATCGAGCATGCCGAGCGCTTCGGCCTGGCGCAGCTTCACCAGTTGCGTGGTCGGGTGGGGCGTGGCAGCGCCGAATCGGTCTGCCTGCTGATGTACCAGGCACCGTTGTCACCCACTGCGCGCGAACGCCTGGCCACCATGCGCGAAACCACCGACGGCTTCGAGATTGCGCGGCGCGACCTGCAGATCCGTGGGCCCGGCGAATTCCTGGGCGCGCGCCAGTCCGGCGAGGCCATGCTGCGCTTTGCCGACCTGGAAACCGACGCCTGGCTGGTCGAATACGCGCAAGAGGCCGCCGAACTGATGCTGGAGCGCTTCCCCGAAGCGGTCGAGGCACACCTGTCGCGCTGGCTTGGCGGGCGTGAGCATTTTCTCAAGGCATAGCCGGGTTGCGAGTCGCTGACTTGTCAGAAAAGTGTCGTATGGCTGACATGACATCGACGATCTGACAGACGCCGCAATCGAAGCTAAAATCTATCGCCTAACCGAACCTGATTAATCATGACGCTCACCGAACTCAAGTACATCGTCGCCGTAGCGCGCGAGCGCCATTTTGGCCGGGCGGCCGAGGCGTGCTTCGTGTCGCAGCCGACGCTGTCGGTCGCCATCAAGAAGCTGGAAGACGAGCTCACCGTGCAGATTTTCGAGCGCGGTACGTCGGAGGTGTCGGTGACGGCCATTGGCGAACAGATCGTGGCGCAGGCCCAGCGCGTGCTCGAACAGACCATGGCGATTCGCGAAATCGCCAAGCAGGGCAAGGATCCGCTGGCCGGGCCGCTGCGCGTGGGCGTGATCTACACGATCGGGCCGTACCTGTTGCCGGCGCTGGTCAAGCAGATGATCGACACGGTCCCGCAGATGCCGTTGATGCTGCAGGAGAACTACACCAACAAGCTGATCGAGCTGCTGAAGCAGGGCGAGATCGACTGCGCGATCATGGCAGAGCCGTTCGCCGATTCGGGCCTGACCGTACGGCCGCTGTACGACGAGCCGTTCGTGGTGGCCGTGCCGCGTGGTCACCAACTGGCGCAGCAGGCCATGGTCGATCCGGACGAGCTCAAGCAGCAGACCATGTTGCTGCTGGGCAGCGGCCATTGTTTCCGTGACCATGTGTTGGGCGTATGCCCGGAGCTGTCGCGTTTCTCGCAAGCCGCGGACGGGATCCAGAAGACATTTGAAGGCTCGTCGCTCGAGACGATCCGCCATATGGTGGCCAGTGGCGTGGGCATCACTGTATTGCCCCGGACCTCGGTGCCCGATCTCAAGCCACGCAACGACATGCTCGCCTACGTGCCGTTTGCCGACCCCGTGCCGGATCGTCGCGTGGTGCTGGCCTGGCGCAAGAGCTTCACGCGCCTGCCGGCCATGGAGGCGCTGGCCAATGCCGTGGCTGCCTGCGACCTGCCTGGCGTGCGTGGTATTGCCACGAGCGCGACGAAGGAAGCCGTGGCGGCCTGATCCTTGGTTCCGCTTCGGCACGATATGCAACGGCAGGGGTGACCTTGCCGTTTTTTATTGCTTATTCACTTTTTCCACGGGCATAGCCATTCACTATTCGATAGTTTTAAATTATCAAATGGTCACTTCAATAGCGTCTGGATACACTCCTTCCATCGAGTTACGGGACATCGGCGGAACCGCCGGATCCCGCAACGCCACAGGCAAGGTATGGAGGCACATCATGGCAATGCTCAATCTTTTCGTAACCGAATTCCGGCAACTGCGTACCCAGGCGGCGCACGCCGGTGCGACGGCCCGGGTGCGCGAAGCCGGACGCCTGCGTCGCAAGGTGGTGCGCAAGGAGATCGGCATGGCCGTGGTCACGCTTGGCGCGATGGTCATGTTCCTCGACGCTGCACGGGGCCTGTCCTTTCTTGTGACGTGATCCTGGTGCGATAATGACCGCTGCTCGTCCGCGCCCGGATGCGGACGCCGATCCTCGTGGCTTGACCAGAATGGAGCTGAATCACCATGGCAAAGAAGAATGAGATGAGCGTGAATATCGGTATTTCGGACAAGGACCGCAAGAAGATCGCGGAAGGCCTGTGCAAGCTGCTGGCCGACACCTACACCCTCTATCTCAAGACCCACAACTTCCACTGGAACGTGACCGGCCCGATGTTCAACACGCTGCATCTGATGTTCGAGACGCAGTACAACGAACTGGCGCTGGCGGTGGACGCGATTGCGGAACGTATCCGTGCGCTGGGGTATCCGGCCCCGGGCACCTACAAGGAATACGCGAAGCTGTCGTCGATCGCCGAGGAAGAGGGCGTGCCCGAGGCTACCGACATGATCCGCAAGCTCGTGGAAGGCCAGGAAGCCGTGGTGCGCACCGCGCGCTCGCTGTTCCCGGTGATCGATGCCGCTGGCGACGAGCCGTCGGCCGACCTGCTGACCCAGCGCATGCAGACGCACGAGAAGACCGCGTGGATGCTGCGCTCGATGCTGGCCTGAGCCGCATCATGCCTGCCGCCGGTTGAACCGGTAGGACGCGCCCCGGCATCTGCCGCGGCGCGTTTTTGCTTAGCATTGCCAGAAGTTTGCCTCCGCCATGTCCCATCCGTCCGCCGCCCCCCATCATCCGAGCCGCCTCGCGCTGTATGCGCGCCTGGTGCGCATCGACAAGCCGATCGGCACGCTGCTGCTGCTGTGGCCCACGCTGTGGGCGCTATGGATGGCGGCCGAAGGACCGCCGTCGTGGCAGATGTTCTGGATCTTCTTCGCCGGCACATTCCTGATGCGTTCGGCCGGATGCGCGATCAACGACTGGGCCGACCGCGATTTCGACAAGCATGTGAAACGTACCAAGGAGCGTCCGTTGACGGCCGGGCTGATTGCCGGCTGGGAGGCGCTGGCGATTGCCGCCGCGCTGGCGCTGGTTTCGTTCGCACTGATCCTGCCGCTGAACGGGCTGACCAAATGGCTGGCCGTGGTGGCGGCGGTGCTGGCCGGCACCTATCCGTTCTTCAAGCGCTTCTTCGCGATTCCGCAGGCGTACCTGGGGATTGCGTTTGGCTTCGGCATCCCGATGGCATTCGCGGCCATCCAGGGCCAGGTGCCGTTCGTGGCCTGGCTGATGCTGCTCGGCAATGTTTTCTGGGCGGTGGCGTATGACACGGCCTATGCGATGGTCGATCGCGATGACGACCTGCTGCTCGGCATGAAGACGTCGGCCATCACGTTTGGCCGCTTCGACGTGGCCGCGATCATGCTCTGCTATGCGGCGTTCCTGGGCTTGATGGCCTGGGCCGGGGTACTGCTGGGACTGGGCTGGCCCTATTTCGCCGGGCTGGTGGCCGCGGCAGGGCTGGCCGGCTACCACTACACGCTGATTCGCGAACGCGACCGCATGAAATGCTTTGCGGCGTTCCGCCATAACAACTGGCTGGGAGCCTGCGTGTTTGCCGGGACGCTGGTGGCGTACTGGCTGAAGTAACTGCTTGGTTTGCCCCCCTCTCCCATGAAATGGGAGAGGGGGGCAAACACACAAGGGAGTTCAGTCCTTCCCGAACTCTGCGCCCATTTCGCGCCCGCGCGCGGCAGCGGCGTGCATGGCCTTGACGAAGGCGTCCTTGATGCCGCTGGCATCCATCTCGGTCACCGCCGCATAGGTGGTGCCACCCTTCGACGTGACACGCTCGCGCAGCGTGGCGACCGGCTCCGGCGATTGCGCTGCCAGCGCCGCCGCACCGCGGAAGGTCTCGACGGCCAGTTGCCGGCCCTGTTCGGCGGACAGGCCCATCTCGGTCGCGGCACGCTCCATGGCCTCGACAAAATAGAACACATAGGCCGGGCCGCTGCCCGAGATGGCCGTTACGGCATCGATCTGGTCGTCGTTGCCGACCCACACGCACTGGCCGACGGCCTCGGCCACGGCCGTGGCAATGCCGCGGTCGGCATCGGACAGGCCTGGCGCCGCGGCCAGTCCGGTCATGCCCATGCCGGCCAGGGCCGGGGTGTTGGGCATGGCGCGCACCAGGCGCGCGCGGCCCAGCCAGCGCGCCATGTCCTGCAGGCGGATGCCGGCGGCCACGCTGATGATCAGGTTGTCTGTCAGCAGCGGTACCAGCGGTGCAATCGCATCACGGTATTGCTGTGGCTTGACGGCCAGCACGATCACGTTGCTGGCGCCGAAAGCGGCGTCCGGCGCGGCCAGCGCATGCACGCCGGTTTGCGCCAGGCGCTGGCGTGCGTCTTCCGACGGATCGACCACGCGGATCGAGCCGGCAGGCACGCCACGGGCCACCAGGCCGCCAATCAGGGCAGAGGCCATGTTGCCGCCGCCGAGGAAGCCGAAGGTGAGGGAATCGAGCATCAAGTTTCCTGGTCTGCCAGTGCGATACGTGTCGACTGGCCATTTTTCATGTCATGGTGTTGCGGGGACCGGCACGGACCCTTGGGGAGCGATCAGCTCCGCGCGCCGAAGATTGCGGTTCCGATACGCACCAGCGTGGCGCCCTCGGCAATGGCCGCGTCCATATCGGCGGACATGCCCATCGAGAGCGTGTCCACCTTTAGCCCGGATTGGCGTAGTTGATCAAGCAACGCGCGAAGGGCGGCAAATGGTTGACGCTGGGCGGCCAGATCGGCCGCCGGCGCCGGAATGGCCATCAGGCCCCGCAGTTGCAGGTTTGGCAACGCCGCAATGGCCATGGCGAGGGCCGGTACCTCGCCCGGCGCCACACCGCTCTTGGTCGCTTCATTGCTGATATTGACCTGGATACAGACCTGAAGCGGCGCCATGCCGGCCGGACGCTGGGCCGACAACCGCTCGGCGATTTTCAAACGGTCGATCGCGTGCACCCAGTCGAACTGCTCGGCCACCTGGCGGGTCTTGTTGCTTTGCAGGGGCCCGATGAAATGCCAGTGCAGATGGTCGCGCAGGTCGCCTAGCGCCGCAATCTTTTCCAGCCCTTCCTGGACATAGTTTTCGCCAAACGCGTGCTGCCCGGCGGCAAATGCCTCGCGCACGCCGTCGGCGGAAACGGTCTTGGAAACGGCCAGCAGCATGACCTCGGAAGATTCCCTGCCGGCCTGTTGTGCGGCCGCCGCGATGTCATTTTTCACGGCTTGCAAGTTGGCGGCGATTACAGACATAATCCGGCGAACATATTCAAAGAAGTAAAACAATAAGCGGTTCTTTAGGGTGGGGTCATTATAGATGGACATCGCACAGCTACTGGCCTTTGCGGTCAAGAACAAGGCTTCCGATCTTCACCTCTCGGCAGACATGCCGCCGATGGTGCGTATTCACGGGGATATGCGTCGCATCAATGTCGCGGCCATGACGCACAAGGACGTTCACGCGCTGGTGTACGACATCATGAGCGACGTCCAGCGCAAAGCCTACGAAGAACGCCTGGAGATCGACTTCTCGTTTGAAATCTCGGGTTTGTCGCGTTTCCGGGTCAATGCCTATACCACGCAGCGCGGTGCCGCCGCGGTGTTCCGGACCATTCCGTCGAAAGTCCTGACGCTTGATGACCTGCACGCGCCGGCCGTATTCGCGGACCTGTGCATGAAGCCGCGCGGCCTGGTGCTGGTGACCGGGCCGACCGGTTCGGGCAAGTCCACCACGCTGGCGGCGATGGTGGACCACCGCAATGAAAACGACATGGGTCACATCCTTACGGTGGAAGACCCGATCGAATTCGTCCACACCTCCAAGAAAAGCCTGATCAACCAGCGCGAACTGGGCCCGCATACGCATTCGTTCGCCAACGCGTTGCGTTCGGCGCTGCGTGAAGACCCGGACGTGGTGCTGGTCGGTGAATTGCGTGACCTGGAGACGATCCGCCTGGCACTGACTGCCGCGGAAACCGGCCACCTGGTCTTCGGCACGCTGCACACGAGTTCCGCCGCCAAGACCATCGACCGTGTGGTCGACGTGTTCCCGCCCGAGGAAAAGGACATGGTGCGAACCATGTTGTCCGAGTCGCTCGAAGCGGTGATCTCGCAGACGCTGCTCAAGACGCGCGACGGCAATGGCCGTACCGCGGCCCACGAGATCATGATCGCCACGCCCGCGATCCGCCACCTGATCCGCGAGAACAAGATCGCGCAGATGTACTCGATGATGCAGACGTCGAGCGGCCTGGGCATGCAGACGCTGGACCAGTGCCTGAGCGACCTGATCAAGCGCGGCATGATCAACTACAACGATGCGCGGGCGATTGCCAAGAACCCCGACGCATTCATGGGTTAAGGGAGTTCGATGATGCTCGACCGCGAATCCGCCTCGAAGTACATCAACGACCTGCTCGAGCTGATGGTGAACAACCGCGGCTCGGACCTGTTCATCACATCGGAATTCCCGCCGGCCATCAAGGTCGACGGCAAAATCACGCCGGTATCGCAGCAACCGTTGAATCCGACCCAGGCGCTGGGCCTGGTGCGTTCGATCATGAACGAGCGCCAGATCAAGGAGTTCGACGAGACGCGCGAGTGCAACTTTGCGATCACCGCGCCCAACGCGGGCCGCTTCCGCGTGTCGGCGTTCATCCAGCAGGGTCGTGCCGGCATGGTGGTGCGGACCATCAATACGCGCATTCCGTCGGTCGAGGATCTCGACCTGCCGCAGTCGCTGCATGACATCGTGATGTCCAAGCGCGGGCTGGTGATCGTCACCGGCGCCACGGGCTCGGGCAAATCCACGTCGCTGGCGGCCATGCTCGACCACCGCAATGCGCATTCGTACGGCCACATCATCACGATCGAGGATCCGATCGAGTATGTGCATGCGCACCAGAACTGCATCGTCACGCAGCGTGAGGTCGGCATCGACACCGAGTCGTGGCATATCGCGCTCAAGAACACGCTGCGCCAGGCGCCCGACGTGATCCTGATCGGCGAAATCCGCGATCGCGAGACCATGGAATACGCAATGCAGTACGCGGAAACCGGTCACCTGTGCCTGGCCACGCTGCACGCGAACAACGCCAACCAGGCGATCGACCGCATCGTCAACTTCTTCCCCGAGGAAAAGCGCCAGCAGTTGCTGATCGACCTGTCGCTGAACCTGAAGGCCATGATCTCGCAGCGCCTGCTGCCGCGTGCTGGCCGCAAGGGCCGGGTACCCGCGGTGGAAATCATGATCGGTACGCCGCTGGTGGCCGACCTGATCTTCAAGGGCGAGATCCACGAGCTCAAGGAAGTCATCAAGAAATCGCGCGAGCAGGGCATGATCTCGTTCGACCAGGCGCTGTTCGAGCTCTACGAGTCGGAGAAGATCACATACGAGGATGCGCTCAAGAACGCCGATTCGCTGAACGACCTGCGCCTGATGATCAAGCTGCACAGCCAGCGGCATCGCGAAACGGACCTCAGTGCCGGCACCGAGCACCTGAACGTGATCTGACGTGCCCCGGGCAGGCGCGGTATCCTTCTCGCCTGTCCAGAATAATTCCGAGGAGCCAGACGATGAGCAACGTCTATCAGTTCGAAGCCAATGCGCTGTCCGGCAAGCCGGTGCCGCTGACCGAATTCCGCGGCAAGGTGCTGCTGATCGTCAATACGGCCAGCGAGTGCGGCTTCACGCCGCAGTATGCGGGGCTGCAGACCTTGCAGGACGCCTACCTGGCGCGTGGTTTCGATGTACTGGGCTTTCCGTGCAACCAGTTCGGCAAGCAGGAGCCCGGCGATGCGGAGCAGATTGGCGCATTCTGCGAGTCACGCTTCCATGTCACGTTTCCGATGTTCGAGAAAGTCGACGTGAAGGGCGCCGATGCCCACCCGCTCTACAAGTGGCTGACCTCGGAAAAGCCGGGATTGCTCGGTACCCAGGCCATCAAATGGAATTTCACCAAGTTCCTGCTGCGCCGCGATGGCACGATCTACAAGCGCTATGCGCCGACGACCAAGCCCGATGAAATTCGCAGCGATATCGAAACGTTGCTTAACGATCCGGGCGCCTGATCAGTCGGTGGCCTCGGCGCGTACCGCGCGCAGGAAGCCGTTGAGCGATCGATCGGGTGTTTCATGAAAACGGTCATCGAGCATCGTGAGCTTGCGGCAGCGGTCCAGTCGAAAGCTCCGGTAGTCCTCGCGCGTGGTGCACCACGCGGCCACCAGCCATACATTGCCCCAGAAAAACAAGCCGAGCGGTTGCACCACGCGCACCGTATCGCGCTGCTGCGCGTCGCAGTAGTCGATCTGTAGCAGGCGCTGCGCACCAATCGCGGTATGCACGATGTCGAACGCTTCGCGCACGGCCGGATGGTTCGCATACTCGGGCGCGAAGATGCGGCTCTGCTGCGCGGCCAGGCGCCGTTGCTGGGGCAGCGCGGCCATCAGCTTTTCCAGCGACGGATCTGCCGCGGCGGCCAGCGCGCCACCGCCCCATGCCTTGAGCAGTCGTAGCCCGGCCACCATGGCCTCGACCTCCATCGATGTGAACATCAACGGCGGCACATCGTAGTCGGGCCGCAGGCGGTAACCGATGCCGGCCTCGCCCTCCACGGGCACGCCCGACAGCGACAGTGCCTGGATATCGCGATAGACCGTGCGCTCCGACACACCGAGCCGTTGCGCGAGCAGCGCGGCCGTGGTCAGGCGGCGTCCGCGCAGGACCTGCACGATCTGGAAGAGACGGTCGGCGCGTCGGCTCACGGGTGTCCTCGCTAAGGTTGGGAGAACGGATGATGCGCGGGGACTCCTGACAACGTCGTGTCAGTAGCCGTCAGGGGGTCAGTGAGGCATCCACGCGGCCAGCACCGGCACCAGGATGGCCGTCAGCACACCGTTCAGGCCCATGCCCAGCGCCGAGAACGCGCCCGCTTCCTGGCTGACCTGGAATGCGCGCGCAGTGCCAATACCGTGCGCGGCCACGCCGGTCGCAAAGCCACGCACGGTGTAGTCGCGCACACCCAGCAGGTTCAGCAACCCCGTGGCGCTGATCGCGCCAATGATGCCGGTGGCCATCACCAGCACGGCAGTCAGCGAAGGCAGGCCGCCAATCTTCTCGGATACGCCCATCGCGATCGGGATCGTCACGGACTTCGGTGCCAGTGACCGTACCACCTCTGGCGACGCGCCCAGCGCATAGGCGATGCCCACGGCCGATACCACGGCCGCCACCGAACCGGCCAGCAGCCCGATCAGCAGCGGCAGCACATTGCTGCGCAATTTCGGCAACTGGGTGTAGAGCGGTACCGCAAGTGCCACGGTGGCCGGACCCAGCAGGAAGTGCACGAACTGCGCGCCATCGAAGTACGTCTTGTAGGGCGTGCCGGTGACGGTCAGCACGGTGACCAGGATGGCCACCGAGATCATCACGGGATTGGCCAGCGGCGAGAAACGGGCGCGCTCGTAGATACGAAACGCGAATACATAGGCAATCAGCGTTGCCGTGAGCCCGATCAGCGGGCTGGCCGCCAGATAGACCCAGATCTCGTTGAGGCGCGGCGACATCATTGCCCGGCTCCGTGGTCGGCAGGCTTGCGCATCAGCGCGCGCGTGACCACTGCCGTGACCGCAATCGCCACCCAGGTGGAAATCACCAGCGAGATCACGATCGGCATCCATTCGCTGCCGATGCGGTTCGCGTGCACCATGATGCCGACGCCGGCCGGTACGAACAGCAGCGAGAGGTGCTTGAGCAGCTCGCTGGCGGAGCCCTGGATCACGGGCAGTAGCCGGTTGTCGAATACCAGCCAGCCAAACAGCAGCAGCATGCCAATTACGGGCCCGGGCACGGGCAGGCGCAGCGCGTAGCTGATGACCTCGCCGACGGTCTGGAAAACCAGCAGGATGGCAAACGTCTGGAGCATGGGGGGCGGCTTCGGGGGACCAATGAGCCGACATGGTACTCCCGTACAAGATGCGTGCAAGCTTCTTGCTCCCCTCTCCCCCGGC
>CAUUBQ010000042.1:0-78933 GCA_963543405.1 uncultured Cupriavidus sp. | reverse complement strand
GCTTGTATGCCTGTGCCTCGCGCGCCGTGGGCTTGCGCACATCCATCTCGCGCAGCAGCGTGTTGACCTCGGTGAAATCTTCGCCGTACCAGACAAACAGCGCATCGCCGATGCCGTTCACTTCGCCATGAACGGCGCGTGCCGACAGCGGCACCGTGTTCAGGTAGTCGACCACGATGTTTTCACGCGCACGCTGCGTATCGGGCCCGTCGCGATACGCACGCAGCGAGGCCGAGGTCATCTGCCGGAACTTGTCCGGAATCGACTGCGTCTTGCCCTCGGGCGAATGGCGATACTTCTCGATCTGGGTGGCCAGCGTGCTACCGCCCGGCCGCTCGTGGTGGCGGTCGACAATCCTGATGCCCTGGTCAAGCACCGCGCGCGAAAGCCGGCGCCAGTCCACGGCCGGATTCATGTTCGGATACTCGGGGTTCAGCAGGGTCTGGTTCTCGACATACAGCAGCGATGACACCAGCACCTTGGGGATGGCCTCGAAATTGTCATACTGACGCTGCGGATAGCGATCGAATGACATCGTCAGCGCATTGCAGTCGCGGATCAGCAGCCCCGCCTGGTTCTTCTCGCGGTAGGGCGGGAAGATGCCCTGGTCCATCAGCCGCACCATGTCGAACGACATGCGCGACTGCGAAGTTGTCACAAAGCCGAGTTTATGTAGCCGCTCGCCGAAATCGCCCAGGCGCTCATAGCCGAGACGTTCATCGTAAGGACCGGAATGCGGATAGCGGATGCTGTCGCTGGGGCCTGCCTCGACTTCATAGGTCAATGACTTGCCCAGGCGACTCATGTATCGAGCCTGCCATTGGGATGTGCGGGCCTCGTTCGCAACGAGGCTGACAACGATGTAGGCGCCGCCGCATACGGCGACCGCCATCCCAGTGAGAATCCAGCCACGACGTGACACGATTTGCATCCGGTTGCGCCGGGCCCGCCGTTTCGGCGGGCGTCGCCGGCTCAATGCCCACGCCGGATAGCCATCATCCGATGGCCACCGCATGCATTCATATTACGCGTATCGGCTGCGGAATGTGCGACGGAAGTTGGCTGTCGCACGTATTGAAACGCTGCCCGTGCGTGGCACGCAACAGGCAGCTTGTGCATCACACCACCGGACGTCCACCGAACGGATAGCCCGGATCGTTATAGCCATGCGTGGACGCATGACCACGCGGCACGAGGTCGTCAACCATGGCTTCTTCCTGTGCCGAAATCGCTGCGCCGACCGCACCAAAATAGTCCTCGAACTGTGCCAGCGTGCGCGGTCCGGCAATCACCGAACTGATGATCGGATTGGCGAGTACCCAGGCCGTGGCAAACTGGCCCGCCGTCAGGCCACGGCTTTCCGCGTGCGCCTTGAGCGTCTGCGCGATGACCAGCGATTCTTCGCGGAATTCCGTTTCCATCATGCGCTTGTCGGCACGCCCCGCGCGCGAACCTGCGTCAGGCGCCTGCCCCGGCAGGTACTTGCCGGTCAGTACGCCGCGCGCGATGGGACTGTAGGGCACCACGCCCAGCCCGAAATGCTGGCAAGCCGGCAGGATTTCCACTTCCGGCATGCGATTCAGCAGGTTGTAGTACGGCTGGCAGGCCACCGGGCGCGGCACGCCAAGTTTGTCGCAAAGCGCTGCGATCTCGGCGATACGCCAGCCACGAAAATTTGATACGGCCCAATAGCGGATCTTGCCCGCACGGATCAGGTCGCCCATCGCACGCACGGGCTCTTCCAGATTCGCGCCGGCAAAGTCGCGATGCAGGTAGAGCACGTCGACATAGTCCGTAGCCAGCCGACGCAGGCTTTGTTCCACCTCGTGCATGATCCAGGTGCGCGAGTAGTTCTGCTGGTTCGGACCCTTGCCCATCGCATTGCCAAGCTTGGTGGCCAGCACCCACTCATGCCGCTGACCTTGCAGCAGGCGGCCCACCATTTCTTCCGAAGCACCCTTGGTGTAGACATCGGCCGTATCGATGAAGTTGACACCGTGCGCGCGGGCGCTGGCAACGATACGTCCGGCTTCGGCCTCGTCGGTCTGGTCCCCGAACATCATCGTGCCGAGGCACAGGGCAGACACATTCAGGTTGCTGGCGCCGAGGCGGCGGAACTGCATGGTGAAATCTGGCATGGCGTAAGTCCCCGATGGACGAAAGATAAATGGTGCAGGAACGACAAACGGCATTGTGCCGCGTTGCGCCATAGCTTGCAGGCGACGCAGGCGGGCAAAAAAAAACGGCACGAATGCTCGTGCCGTTTTTCAGCGAAACAACCTGCGCTCAGTCTTCGAGCTTGGGCAGCGCGGCGCTGGTTTGCGTCGACAGCAGGCCAGACTTGGCGTAAGTCTGCAGCTTTTCGCGGGTATCGATGATGTCCAGCGTGCGCATGGTCAGCTGGCCGATACGGTCCAGCGGCGTGAACATCGACTCGCCCTTTTCCATCGTCAGGCGCTCGGGCTTGTACGTCAGGTTCGGCGAGTTCGTGTTCAGGATCGAGTAGTCGTTGCCGCGGCGCAGTTCGATGGTCACTTCGCCGGTCACGGCGCCTGCCACCCAGCGTTGGGCGGTTTCACGCAGCATGATCGCCTGCGGGTCGAACCAGCGGCCCTGGTACAGCAGGCGGCCGAGGCGGCGACCATTGTCGCGGTACTGCTCGATCGTGTCTTCGTTGTGAATGCCGGAAATCAGTCGCTCGTAGGCGATGAACAGCAGCGCCAGGCCCGGGGCTTCGTAGATGCCACGGCTCTTGGCTTCGATGATACGGTTCTCGATCTGGTCGCTCATGCCCAGGCCATGACGGCCGCCGATGACATTGGCTTCCATGAACAGGTCCACGGCATTGGCGAAGGTCTTGCCGTTCAGCGCCACCGGCTGGCCTTCCTCGAAGCGCACGGTCACTTCCTCGCGCTTCACTTCCACCTCGTCGCGCCAGAACTGCACGCCCATGATCGGCTGGACGATGCGGATACCCGAGTTCAGGTGCTCCAGGTCCTTCGCCTCATGCGTGGCGCCGAGCATGTTCGAATCGGTCGAGTACGCCTTTTCAGCCGACATCTTGTAGTCGTGGCCGCTCTGGCGCATGAACTCGGACATCTCGGCACGGCCACCCAGCTCGTCAATGAACTGCTGGTCCAGCCACGGCTTGTAGATCTGCAGACCCGGGTTGGTCAGCAGGCCGTAGCGGTAGAAGCGCTCGATGTCGTTGCCCTTGAACGTGCTGCCGTCGCCCCAGATGTTGACGCCGTCTTCCTTCATCGCGGCGACCAGCATCGTACCGGTCACGGCACGGCCGATCGGCGTGGTGTTGAAGTACGTGACGCCAGCCGTGGAGATATGGAACGCGCCGCACTGCAGCGCGGCGATACCTTCGGCCACCAGTTGGGCGCGGCAGTCCACCAGGCGGGCGGCTTCGGCACCGTAGGCCAGGGCACGGCGCGGGATCTCGTCGTAGTCCGGCTCGTCCGGCTGGCCCAGGTTCGCGGTGTAGGCGTAGGGAATGGCGCCCTTCTGGCGCATCCAGAGGAGCGCGGCGCTGGTGTCGAGTCCGCCCGAGAAGGCGATTCCGACGCGCTGGCCGGAAGGAATGTGCTGCAGGATGGTAGTCATCGCCAGAAAACCAGGTGAATTTGTCGGCTCTTGGGGCGCCCCCGCATGATCGGATCATGCGGCGAGCCGGTCCGGCGCCCGAAACTCGTAACCGTGAATTGTGACATGGCGCGGCGTCAGCGCCAAACGCGGGGCTGCCGAAAATAAATGTGGACATCGTTCAGGCCGTCGACTAGGCTTTTGTGGACGGCGTACACAAGCGCCGCGCCAGCACACCGCCCGGCCTCTTCCGGGCCCAATCCAAGGAGTTGTCGATGTCTTCGAAAGTCGAGTCGTACCTGTTTTTCGATGGCCGTGCAGAGGAAGCGGCCGAGTTCTACAAGACCGCCGTAGGTGCCAAGGTGGAAGGCCTGATGCGCTTCAAGGATGCTCCGCCCGATGCCGGCCCGGGCTGTGGCCCTGGTGCGGGCAATGCCGAAAAGGTCATGCACATGGCCCTGCGGATCGGTGACACGATCGTCATGGGGTCCGATGGCGAGTGCAAGGGAAATACCGAATTCAAAGGCTTTGCGCTGGCGATCAATGCCGCCGACAGTGCCGAAGTCGACAAGACGATCAGTGCGCTGGCCCAGGGTGGCCAGGTCGTGATGCCGGCCGACAAGACGTTTTTCAGCGAGCGCTTTGGCATGGTGACCGACAAGTTCGGCATTACCTGGATGGTGCTGGTGGAATCCAAACAGGCCGCCTGATCCATCGGCTTCCGGTTGGCCGCCCCATAGCATCGTGCGTGCATCTCGTACAATGCGCGGCCAACCGGAGAATCGCCCATGGAATCCCGCCTGACCGATCTCGAAATCAAGGTCGCCTTCCAGGAGGACCTGATCGAGACGCTGAACCTGACCGTCGCACGCCAGCAGCAACAGCTCGACCTGCTGCAGGCCCAGTTTCGCGCGCTGTACCAGCAGGTGCGCACCAGCGCATCGGCCACGGCCGAATCCAGTCCGCAGCACGAGCTTCCGCCGCACTATTGACGTGCGGATTTCGCCGCAAATGGTATGTTTGAGTCACATATCGGAACGATCGCCCGGCGCGGGGGGTCAGACCGGCTATCGACACCATGGTCCTAGCCCATGCCCCTGACAGCACATTGGACAGCACACAGCGCCCGCCGGCTGATGGCCGCGACGGCATTCGCCGTTTCAGCCATTTCGACCATTGGTATCGCCCACGCCGGCTATAACGTCTGGACCGGTGAATACACGTTCAGCAAGGCCGAACTGCAAAGCGCGGTGGAGCAGCGCTTCCCCACGACATTGCGCTACGGTGAACTGGTCAGCGTGAAGTTGTCGCATCCACGCCTGGTGCTCGATGAAGGCAGCAACCGCGTGATCACGCAGATGGATGCGGCCATGACCAACACGCTCATCCCGTCGCCCCCGATCAACGGCACGATGGCGCTCAACAGCGGCATCCGGTATGACACCACGCGCCGCGCGGTGCTGCTCGACAACCCTACCGTGCAGGATGTACAGGTCCAGGGCATGAGCCAGTATTCGCAACAGCTCAATGCAATCGGCGCGGTGGTGGCCGAGCAGTTGCTCAAGGACTATCCGCTGTACACGTTCAAGCCCGACGAACTCCGTTTCAACGGCAAGGACGTGGAGCCGGGCGCCATTACCGTGGCGCCTGACGGCATACGCGTGCAGGTCAAGCAGCGCTAGGCGGCGGAGATTCCCAGCTGGCCCGCCAGTGCGGCCAGCGTGGGCCCGATCGGTGCTGAAACCTTGAGCGCCAGCAATCCGTCGGCACGCGTGGTGCCAAGGTTGAGCGCGGCAATCGGCAAACCCTTGTCCCTGGCCCACAGGCAGAACCGATAGCCGGAAAACACGGTCAGCGACGAGCCAATCACCAGCAACGCGTCCGACACATCCAATGCCAGGCGTCCCGCGTCCACGCGATCGCGCGGCACCGATTCGCCAAAGAACACCACGTCAGGCTTGAGCACGCCTTCGCAACGCTCGCATACCGGCACCGCAAAGTTGTCGAACAGCGGCGACTCCAGATGGGCATCGCCATCGGCGGCCGGTAACGCCGCGATGTCGCGGAAATCCGGGTTGTGCTGCCATAGCCAGCGTTGCAGGTCCGCACGCGGGTAGCGCGTGGCGCAGGACAGGCAGATCACGTGCCCGATACTGCCATGCAGTTCAATCACGTCACGGCTGCCCGCGCGCTGATGCAGGCCATCGACGTTCTGCGTCACCAGCGCCGCAACGCGTTCGGCCTCACCCAACTGCGCCACTACCCGATGGCTGATATTCGGCAACGCCCCGGCCGCCACCGGCCAGCCCACCATGCTGCGTGCCCAGTAGCGTTGCCGGGCGGCATGGCCGCTCATGAACGCGCTGATCGTCATCGGTGCCGAGCGTTGCCAGCGCCCCTGCTCGTCGCGATAGCCGGGAATGCCGGAGTCCGTGCTGATGCCCGCGCCCGTCAACACGAACAGGCGTGGATGACGCTCGACGAAATCGAGCAGTTCGGCGGCCGGACTCACGGATTCACTCACGAATCGACCTTGACGCGTCCGACCTGGCGCGCTTCCCAGGCCTTCAGTTCCTGGCGATAGCGATCCATCTCGTCGTTATAGAAATCGAACACGCACGGATCGCAACCGCTCTGGCAACACTCGTTGTCGCCAGGCCTGTCGGGCGGCAACGGCTTGGGGTCATTGGAAGCTGGAAATTCGTGATCGGCGGACACGGCAAAGCCTGAAGAATCTGGTACGGCGCCAGTATATGCCGGCCACGCGCGCCCCATGCGGCCAGGGCCTTTGGTCCAATGTGTGCGCGCTCAATCTCTGATATGCAGGAATCCGTGCCCATACTGAATTGTTTCGATGATGCGGTGCCGCGCCTGGCTCTGCTGCTAGTGTTGGGCCAAGCCGGTATGCGGCGGATTGTCTCCAGCCATGCCCACTACCACGCGTGTCATTTCCGTGCTGCAACAGGCCACCGCAATCACGGCGGGGATGCTGGCATGCGTGGTCGCCTGCGGCGCCGAGAAGGGCAGCCAGATCCTGCCGCCACCTAATCCGCCACCGACCGCTCCGCCGGTTCTGGCACCCGCCGATCCGAATACCGTCATCGTAAAACCTTCGCTCCCGCCGCATCCCGACGGCAGGCCCAGGATCTGCCTCGTGCTGTCCGGCGGTGGGGCGCGTGGTGCCGCCCATATCGGCGTCTTGAAGGTGCTCGAGGAACTGCGCGTCCCCGTCGACTGTATCGCCGGAACCAGCATGGGGTCGTTGGTCGGGGGCGCCTATGCCACGGGCATGAGCACCGCCGACATGGAGAAGCTGGTGGGTGGTCTGACCACCGATGCCATCTTCAAGGAACGGCCGCCGCGACAGGATCTGGCGATCCGTCGCAAGATCGATGACCACACGAACCTGGTGACGCCCGAGATTGGCGTGCGATCTGACGGACTCCTGCTGCCCAAGGGCGTGGTTTCCGGCGTGCAACTGGAAACCGTCCTGCGGCAGCTGGCCAACGCGCCGGGCTACCGCGATTTCGACCAGTTACCGATTCCCTACCGTGCCGTGGCCACCGACCTCGTGGCCGGCACACCCGTGGTGTTCAGCGAGGGCGAACTGGCCAACGTCATGCGCGCGAGCATGTCGGTGCCGGGCGCCGTGGCACCCACCGAATACCAGGGCAAACTGCTCGTCGATGGCGGGCTGACCGACAACCTGCCCGTGGACGTGGCGCGCGCAATGGGGGCGGACATCATCATCGCCGTGAATCTCGGCACCCCATTGATGAAACGCGAGGAGCTCACGTCGCTGATCGGGGTCACCGGCCAGATGCTCAATATCCTGACCGAGCAGAACGTACGGACCTCGCTGGCGTCGCTGAAGCCGACTGACATCCTGATCCTGCCCGAGCTGGGCGACTTCTCGGCCGGCGATTTCAATCACCTGCCGAAGACCGTGCCGATCGGCGAGGCCGCGGCGCGGCGCGAAGCCAGTCGCCTGGCAGCGTTGTCGCTGCCGCCGGACCGGTACGAACAACTGCGCGTCGCGCAACGTGCATTGCCGCCGCCGGACCCGCGGCCAGTCGACGAGATCCGTTTCGCGCCGCTGGAGCGCGTGAATTCGGCATTTGCGGCCGCCACGATGGAAACCAGGCCGGGCCAGCCGATCACGCAGGCAACACTCGATCGCGACATGCGCCGGCTGTTCGGCACCGGCGATTTCGAGCACGTGAACTACCGCTTCCTGGAGGAGCCCGGCAAGCGTGTGCTGGGCGTGGACGCCGTGGAGAAGTCCTACGGGCCGAACTACCTGCGCTTTGGGCTGGGCCTCAGTTCGGACTTCCGCGGCAACGCATATTTCAACCTGCTGGCCAGCTACCGCCGGACGTGGCTTAATTCGCTCGGCGCCGAATGGCGCAACGATGTACAGGCAGGACAAACTTCGAGCCTGATCAGCGAGTTCTACCAGCCGCTCGATACGCGCCAGCTATTCTTCGTGGCGCCGCGCATCGAACTGGAACGGCGCCCGGTCAATGTTTACAGCGGTGAGAACAAGATCGCCGAGTACGATCTGCGCCGTACCGATTTTGCCTTCGACGTTGGCAGCCAGTTCACCAAGTATGGCGAGGCGCGGCTGGGCGTGGTGATCGGCCACCAGAACGTATCGTTGTCCACCGGGCCCGCAACCCTGGCACCTTCGACGACGGGCAGCATAGACCGGCGCGCCATCACAGGGCGCCTGCTGTTCGATCAGCTCGACAGCATCAACTTCCCACGTTTCGGCTATGGCGGAACGCTCACCGTTTTCTCGTCCCAGGCCGGCATGGGTGCCACCAGTACCTATACGAAGGGCGAAGTCGCGGTATCCGGTGCCTATTCGGTCGGCAACCACACGCTTAGCGGCGCCATCCGCGCGGGCAGCAACCTGGGTGGCCCCGGTTTGCCGCGCTATGACCTGTTCCAGTGGGGTGGCTTCCTGCAACAGTCGGGCTACAGCACCGGGCAGTTGATTGGCGGCAATCTGCAGTTTGCGAGACTGGTCTACTACAACAAGCTCGCCCATCAGACGCTGCTTGACGGCGTCTACGTCGGCGCATCGCTCGAAGCCGGACGGGTAGGCGCTCCGCTGGTGCCCGGAAATCCGACCGGACTGCTGAAATCGGCCTCGGCCTTCCTGGGCGTGGACAGCCCGATCGGGCCGCTGTACCTGGCCTACGGTCGTGCAGCCGGCGGCCAGTATGCGTTCTACCTGTTCCTGGGCAAGCCTTGAGCCGGCCCGCCGCCACCCGGACCATGACTTGCGCTACGCCCAAAACCCCACAAAAGTTGTATTTAATGTCTTAGCGGCGGTGCTTATACTCGGCGCCGTCGAGAGGATTTGCCCTGATCGACAACCCCCTTCCCCGTCGCCGCATTGATCGGCGACATTTTTTTGTCCGGAATTCGGCAATCGTGGGGCAGCGGCGTTAAGATGCGCGATTATCGAACGCCGCATCGCTACCAACGGTCCATGGACGCCCCCAGCCCGATCAGCATCAAGCCCGCGCAAGCCGATACGGTACGCGCCGCGCATCCGCCAGCCGACATTCTCAACAGTTTTGCCGGCGATCCGAATTTCATGCTGTCGCTGGCGCGTGGCCTGACCGTGCTCGAGGCATTTTCGGAACGCAAGCGCCCACTCACGATCTCGCAGGTGGCGCAACGCACGCAGCTGTCGCGGGCGTCGGTGCGACGTTGTCTCTATACGCTGGAACAACTGGGGTATGTCAGCCAGCAGGATGGACACTTTGCGCTGCGGCCGCGTGTCCTGCATCTGGGGCACGCCTATTTCTCGTCCACCTCGCTGGTTTCGCTGGCCCAACCGATCCTGGACACGCTGAGCGCGCGCGTACACGAGACCTCGGCCCTGGCAATCCTGGACGGCATCGACATCCTGTATCTGGTGCGCTCGGAAGTTCAGCGGGTCCTGACCCATGCGCTTGGCATGGGCAGCCGGTTGCCGGCCTATTGCACGTCCACGGGACGCCTGCTGCTGGCACACCAGCCCGATGCCGTGCTGGAAGCCTTCTTCGAGCACGCGGAGCTGCGTCCGCGCACACTGCTGACCAAGGTCTCGCGTCCCGAGCTGGAAACGGCGTTCCAGCGTGCGCGAGAACTGGACTATGTGCTGATCGATGAAGAACTGGAGCCCGGTCTGCGCGCGATTGCCGTACCGGTGCGCTCGCAGGGAGGCGTGGTGGTGGCGGCCATCAGCGTAAGCGTGAAGGCCAACAAGGTTTCAGAGTCCGAAATGATCGCGCGGCTGCTCAACCCCATGCGCGAGGCGGCAGCCGCGATCGGCAAACTGGTGGGAAGCTGACAGCAAGCAAGCCCCGGGGCTCAACCCCGGTGCGCCAGCTCCAGCTGGAACACCAGTCGCTGCAGGAAATTTTCCATACGTCCGTCCGGGTTCAGGAAGGCGCAGCCGTAGTGGTGAACGGTATTGTCGTCAAAGCCCACCAGCCAGTGGCCCACCACCTGCATGTCCAGCTCCAGGCGACCAAGCTCGCCAAAATCGAGCCGGCACCGCTTGATCACGGTACCCACGGGAAGCTGGTCAGCGCCCACCGCACGCGAACGCAAGCCTACGCCCGACAATGACAGGTCGGCGATATCAAGCTGGAGCACGGTCTTGTCGGTGGAATCCGGCAGCTGGACTTCGCAGCGATATCCCTTGGTCAGCAGCGTGCGCGCGCGGAAATGCCGGCGACGCTGGAAGTGATAGAGCTTCGAGGGAAAGTCGGCGATAAACGCGGGACCGCCTTCGAAGCGCGTGGCGCCCGGGGTGCCCACCACAAAATTCACCGGCACGCCGCGCAGCAGACCCGAAAACGCGTTCTGGTCCGAGGCCATCAGCGCCTGACGCTCGCCATCGGCGCGGCACCAGTCGAAGATGAACGTCTTGTTGGCCGGATCGACGTGCAGGATCGACGTCACGATCTCCGAACCGCCCTTCGAGCGCACGTTGAGCAGACACTTCTGCCATGCCATGTCGCGCAGCACGGTACCGATCTGGGAACTGTGTGTCAGCCGGTAGCGTTCATCCGACTGAACCACATCCTGCTCGTCGGACTCACCCTCTGCCTGGGACAAGTACTGGGCTGCCTGCGGCCCGCGGGGATCTTGAAGACTCATGGAAATACGCTACTTCTAAAGGTGGTTGCACCGCGATGCGCCCTGGGGCAGGCGACGCAATGGTCTGGAATCGGGCGGCGGCCAGCGCCGCATGGTAAGCGCGCCATCAAGGCGGCGCAAGCATATGCCATGGCCTTCGGCAAAATACGACGTAACTTTAGCGACCAACTTCGGTGGGGTAGCTTCCGCTACGCTTTCGGCAAAGAAAACACCCTACACATTGCACTACGTGCACTACGAGCATTAAGCAACTGGCGATCCGATTTCACTGCGCAGCCAGTCTAGCAATGCTCGCTTGCGCCCGTCATGGACAAACGGAACCGGCGAGATCAGGTGATACGCCGAGCCGTCGGCCACAAAGCCCAACGGCGCCGCGAGACGTCCGTCGGCAAGTTCGTCGGCAACCATCAGCGCCGATGCCATGGCCCATCCCAGGCCAGCGGCGGCGGCCTGCACGCTCAGGTAGAAGTGTTCGTACCAGGCCTCGTTCGACGGTTCCGGCGCAGAGCCAGCCAACGCAACCCCGGCGCTGCTCGCCCACCGTTGCCAGGCATCTGGCCGGGTACGCGTATGCAGGCGAACCATGCGCCCAGGATCGGTCACGGCCTGATCGGGCCTGCAAACCGGCCCGACCCGCTCCGGCGCCAGTTCCCGCGTGTGCCAGCGCGGATCAAATGCAAAGTCGTTTCGCCGCAGCGCAACATCGATACCGCTCGACTGGAAATCAACCGGACCACCCGCCGCCATCAGATGTAGAGGGATGTCCGGATGGGCTGCCGTAAAGCGTCCCAGCCGAGGAATCAGCCAGCGCATGGCGATAGTCGGCTCGCAGGACAGTACCAGGGCCGCTTGCGGTGCCGGTGCGCGAATTTTCTCAACCGTCGCGGCCAGCAGGTCCATCGACTGGCTGGCCGCGGCATGCAGGGCACGGCCGGCCTCCGTCAGGAAGACCGCACGATTGCGCCGCTCGAACAGGGGCACGCCCAATGCATCCTCGAGTTGCCGGATCTGGCGGCTGATCGCGCCATGCGTGAGGTGCAGTTCTTCGGCCGCCCTGGCGAAGTTTTGATGGCGCGCGGCCGCCTCGAAAAAGCGGATCCAGCCAAGCCAATGCATCGAAGCCATGCCAATCAGTCAGTTTTTCTCACGTAATCCGGCAAGTATATATCGCTTTCCGTACCCATTTCTGCGAGCCAGAATGGGCATGCCAATGGCCTGACGGCCATGCTTTCATTGACGAAAACTGACAGAAAATGACCCCGTTCGCCGAACTGCTGGCCGTCGCCACGATCACCATCCTTGCCGTTATCAGCCCAGGGCCGGATTTCGCCATGGTCACGCGTAACAGCTACCTGTTCGGCCGCCGTACCGGCTTGCTCTGCGCGCTGGGCATTGCGCTGGGCGTGCAGGTGCACGTGGCCTACACGATGTTCGGCGTATCGCTGTTGATCGCCCATGCGCACGGCCTGCTGACGGTCATCAAGTTGCTGGGCGCGGCCTATCTGGTGTGGATCGGCTACCAGACGCTGCGCAACCGCTCGACGCTGACCGTCGACACGTCGGCGGCACCAGCAATCTCGGGAGCCGCCGCCCTGCGCATGGGATTTCTCACCAACGCGCTGAACCCCAAGACCACGTTGTTCGTGGTCAGCACCTACACGCAGGTGGTCGGCGCCCACACGCCGCTGCCCATGCAGTTCGGGTACGGACTGTTCATGTCGGCCGCGCACTGGGCCTGGTTCAGCATCGTCGCGTGGTGCTTCGGTTCGACGGCACTGCGCACGGCAATGCTGCGCCGGCAACGCTTGCTGGACCGGCTGATCGGCTCGACGTTATGCGGGCTGGGGGTGGCGCTCGGACTCAGCAATTTGGGGTGAGACGGGGTGGGCGGCTGGGCTGAGATCGAGATGGAAAAAACGAAAGCCCGCATCGATTGCTCGAAGCGGGCCTCGTATGGTGGGCACCTAGGCATGATGCCAGATGCGTTGAAGCGGATATTAATCTGAAACTGTCCAGGCGCAAGTCCGCGGCTCTACTAACTTGCGATGCCATGACTTGCATCAGCAGACTATAGAAATCAGTGGCACAGGTAGATTTCCCGCGCCACATGCTTCGCCCCCTCCGCATGGAGAAAACTCTCAAACAATGCAAACCGGTCGATTTGCCACTTTGGCGACGTCAAGGTGCGACAGGACTCGATCCATTCGCGCAATACAGGTTCCGGCACGCGAGGCCGGCAGCGCGCCAGGGTCAGGTGTGGCCAGAACCGGCGATGCTCGGGTGCGATGCCCTCACGTTCGAGCACCTTGCTGATTGCATCGACCAGTGCCAGCAATTGCTGCGAGTCGGCCGAATCGGTTAAGCCGGCCCAGAGAATTGCTCCCTGTCGGCCGCGAAAGCGGCCGACGCCATGTACCTGCAATGACATCGCCGCCATCTCGACCGAGCGCAAGGCCTGCGCGATTCGCGCCGTGGTGGCGTCGTCCTGCTCGCCAAGGAAGCGCAGTGTCAGATGCAACTGCATGGCAGGCGTGGCGCGAATGCCACGATGCGCGGGTAACGTCTGTAACAACCCTTGCGCAAGGGTCGGCGGCGTATCGATGGCGAGGAAAAGCCGGGGCACCGTTTAACGTTCAGGCAAAGGCGAGCGCAGCCTGACTCGATGGGGCACGGCCAGCGGCGCTCGCAGCCGGCAACACACCTTCCAGTGAAAGCAGCGCGCGCTTGCGATCGACACCGCCCGCGTAACCGGTCAAATCGCCCGATGCACCCACGATGCGATGGCACGGCACGATGATCGACAACGGGTTGCGGCCTACCGCGCCGCCCACCGCGCGTGAATGGCTCGGTGGCAGGCCAAGTCCGGCGGCAAGTTGTCCGTAAGTCGAGGTTTCTCCGAAACCGATCTCGCACAACGCCTGCCAGATCCGTTGCTGGAACGCGCTGCCGGCAAACCGGAACGGCACCGTGAAGGCTTGCAGCGTGCCGTCGAAGTAAGCATCGAGTTGCATGGCTGCCTGCGCCATCACGCGCGCATCCGCCGCCGGCATCGGTACCGCGGGTTTGCCTTCGGCGGGATAGTACTTCTGCCCCGAAAAAAACACGCCAGTCATCTCGCCGCGTTCCGCACGCAACAGGATGTCGCCCAACGGGCTGGCAATGATCTGATAGCTGCTCATGCTGCCTGCTCCTCGATATCGTGGTCTGTCGCCTTGGACTCTTCCTTGAGTGCCTCGTAGCGATGCCAGAGATGAATCGCCGCATAGGCGCGCCAAGGCGCCCAGTGCGCGGTCAATGCGTGCATCGCACGCACGGTCTCGACGCCAAGAACCTTGCGCAATGCATAGTCGGTTGCCGGGAACGCATCGGGCCAGCCCAGCGCCCGCATGGCCACGTACTGCGCGGTCCAGTCGCCGATACCGTCGATGGCGCGCAATTGCGCCACGGTGTCGTCGGGTGCGGCATGGGGATCGAGCCGGATCGCGCCCGATGACACCTGCCGTGCCAACGCACGAATCGCGCGGATCTTTGCAGTTGGCAGGCCGGCCGCCTGGTAGTCGGCGTCGGGCAGCGCGGCCAATGCCGGCGCACTGGGAAACGCATGCGTCAGCGAGCCCGCGCCGGGCGGCAGTACGAGTCCCGCCAGCGCCGCCTCCGGCAAGGGATCGCCAGCGATGTTTACCAGCCGCGCGAGAATGCGCCGCGCATGGACTACCGAAATCACTTGTCCGACTATTGCCCGCACCGCGATTTCCAGTCCATCGAACGTGCCAGGCAAACGCATGCCTGGCGTCTGTTCCGCGAGGTCACCCAGATGCGCGTCGACAATGTCTGGCCGGCAACCAAGATCGCAAAGCCTCCGGACCTTGCCCAGCGCCTGTGGAATGACATGCGCGAGCGAACCTGACAGGGTCACCCGAACCACCGTGCGCCTGGCGACATGCTCGAGACGTACCCACCCGAGATGGCGACGCCCATCCACGTCGAGCGCCATCGTGCGGGTGTAGACGTCGCCATGACACACATCAACGCCATCGACGGCCCGCACCCCCAGGAATTCAAGCATCTCCGCCCATGCCAGTGGCGGCCGGTAACCGAGCTCGAACACGAGCCGGTCCGCCATGCCGTCGGCGGCACGACGGCGCATGGCCAGCGGCGTCAGGCCATAACGTTCCTTGAGCACATCATTGAAACGCCGCACGCTGCCAAAGCCGGACGCCAGCGCCACCTCCGTCACCGGTAGCGCGGTGTCGGTCAGCAGTCGCTTGGCGAGCAACAGTTTTTGCGTCTGCGCATACTCATGCACCGACACACCGAAGGCCGCGTCGAACAGGCGCCGCAGGTGACGTTCCGTCACGCCAATGCGCGCGGCCAGTTGCGTCACGCCCGCGCCGACCATGAAACCTTCGTCGATCAGCGTGGCGGCGGCTTGCGCCAGGCGCCCCGAGATATCTGCCAGTCCGTGGCCGGGCGCTAGCTCCGGCCGGCAGCGCAGGCAGGGTCGGAAGCCGTGTTTTTCCGCGGCCGCGGCCGATTCGTAGAACGTGCAGTTCTCACGCTTGGGCGTGCGCACCGCGCAGATCGGCCGGCAATACACGCCCGTCGACGATACGCCTACGAAAAAGCGGCCGTCAAAGCGTCGGTCGTGTGAGGCAACGGCCTTGTAACAGGTGTCGGGATCGAGTTCCATGACATGCATCGTACGCGTTTACGGTGAGGCAGATGCGCTGGAATCGGACATCCTCCTTGATCGGATTTTTCGCCGGTTTACGGCCCGGAATGCTCCAGATTCTTAAAGTGCGGTCGGACGCGTTTCACGGCATGCCGCAGCGGATAGAATCTGCCCAACGGCGGCAGCCTCGCCGCTAACGGAGCATGCATGAATCGTCGTCCTGTTGCGGGTCGTGCCGGTATTGCCGGCGTGGCCTGTGCAATCGTCAGCAGCCTGCTGGTATCCAGCGCCTTTGCGGCCCGACCGGACATGCTGGCCATTGCGCCATCATCATCGTCGGCGCCGGCCGCTGCGTTATCTGCCGCGCCGGTAGCACACGCCATCCGCATAACCACGGTGGAAGGCATCACCGAGTATCGGCTGCCAAACGGGTTGCGCATCCTGCTGGCGCCCGACGATGCGCAACCCTCCACCACGGTCAATGTGACCTATCTGGTCGGCAGCCGCCACGAAAGCTATGGCGAAACCGGCATGGCACACCTGCTCGAACATCTGCTGTTCAAGGGAACGCCGACGCTGCCCGGCAAGACCATCCCGACCGAATTCGCCCGGCGCGGCATGCAGTACAACGGCACCACCAACCAGGACCGTACCAATTTCTTCGAGACGTTCGCCGCGAGCGAGGACAACCTCGACTGGGCGTTGCGCATGGAAGCGGATCGCATGGTCAACAGCTTCGTCGCGCGCAAGGACCTGGACAGCGAGATGACCGTGGTGCGCAACGAAATGGAGATTGGCGAGAACAATCCCATGCGCATGCTGCAACAGCAAATGTATGCGGCGGCGTATCGCTGGCACAACTACGGCAAGGCGGTGATTGGTGCACGCAGCGACGTCGAACGCGTGGGCATCGAGAACCTGCAGGCGTTCTACCGCCGCTACTACCAGCCGGACAACGCGGTACTGGTAGTCACAGGCCAGTTTGACCCGGCACGCACGCTGGCACGCATCGAGCAGGCCTTCGGGTCGATTGCGCGCCCGACGCGCGTGCTGCCCCCCGAGTACACAGTGGAGCCCACCCAGGAAGGGGCGCGCGAACTCACGCTGACACGCCCCGGGGACAGCAGCATCGTTGCCGCGATGTACCACGTCGCACCGGGCGCCCATCCCGACACCACCGCACTGGATATGCTGTCCGTGATCCTGGCCGATACGCCCGGCGGTCGGCTTGAACGTACGCTCGTCGATACCCGCAAGGCCGCATGGCAAGGTTCGTTCTTCACGTCGATGAAGGATCCTGGCGTGATCCTGTTCGCGGCGGGTACCAGCAAGGATCGTCCGATCGAACCGGTACGCGATGCGCTGCTGGCGGCAATCGAGAGCTTCGCCACGCAGCCGGTGACAGAGGAAGAACTCGAACGCGCGCGTGTGCGGCTGCGCAACTCCTATGAGAAAACGCTTAATGATCCCGCCGCCTATGGGGTGGCACTCTCGGGCGCCATTTCCAAGGGCGACTGGCGACTGTTCTTTATCAATCGCGATCGCGTGGAAACGACGACGGTGGCCGACGTACAACGCGTGGCCGAGAACTACTTCCGCCCGTCCAATCGCACGGTCGGCGAGTTCCTGCCCGGCGACAAGCCTCGGCTCGCCAGCATTCCGGCCTCGCCGGACCTGGCTGCGCTGACGCGTGACTACACGGGCAAGCCCGCCGCGCAGGCGGTGGCGGCATTCGATCCCAGCCCGGCCAATATCGACGCCCATACCGTGCGTCAGACGCTGCCCAATGGCATGCAACTGGCACTGCTACCCAAACCCACGCGAGGCGGCGCGGTCAACGGTACGCTGATCCTGCGCCTGGGCAATACCGAGACCCTGCAAGGCAAGACTTCGGTCGGGTCGCTGACCGCCGCCATGCTCGATCGTGGCGCCGGTGCATTCGACCGACAGAAGATTGCCGACCGCTTCGAGGCCTTGAAAGCCAACGTCTCGATCTCCGGCAGTGCGGAACAGCTGAGCGTTCGCTTCGAGACCCGGCGGGAATACTTGCCAGACCTGCTGGCGCTGCTGCGCACCGTGTTGCGCATGCCGACCTTCCCGGGCAACGAGCTCGAAACATTGCGGGCCAGCAGCATCGCGGGCATCGAAAGCCAACGCAATCAGCCCGGTGCGCTGGCCCCCAATGCGCTCGGCCGTCATGGCAACCCGTACCCCTCCAGCGATCCGCGCTATACGCCAACCTTCGATGAAAGCATTGCGCGACTAAAGGCGGTGTCTCTTGCCGAGCTGCGCGACTTCCACGCGCGCTTCTACGGCGCGGAACACGCGCAACTGGCCATGGTCGGCGATTTCGATGCCGACGAGGCGATCAGGCAGGCCGGGTTCCTGTTTGGCGATTGGCGAGCACAGGTGCCGTTCGAGCGCGTGGATCGCCCCTTCGTGGAGATTCCGGCCTCGCAGTTCACGCTCGACACCCCAGGCAAGGCCAACGCGGTCTACCTGGCCTCGCAGCCGATCGACCTTGTCAGTGACTCACCCGACTATCCGCTGATGCTGATCGCCACCCGCGTGTTTGGCGGCACGGGCATGCGCAGCCGGCTGGCAGACCGGCTACGCCAGATCGACGGCATCAGCTACGGCGTGTCGAGTTCCATTTCCATTGGGGCGCTAGACCGCGCGGGACGCTTCGGCCTGTGGGCAGCCTATGCCCCGCAGAACCTTCCGCGCCTGCGCAAGGCCGTTGACGAGGAACTGAACCGCTTCGTGCGCGATGGCATCACCGCCAGCGAACTATCGGAAGCAACGAGCGGCCTGTTGCAACAGGGCGTGCTTAGCCGTAGCCGCGATGGCGCATTGGCCGGCGCACTCGCCAACCAGGCCTACCTGGGCCGTACGATGGCGCATACCGCGGCAATAGAGCAGCGGATCCGTACCGCCACGCCGGAGGCAGTCAATACGGTCATCCGGCGCTATCTTGGACCGCCCACGCTGACCCAGGCGTTCGCTGGCGATTTTGGTACGGGGACGGGCGTGCCGAGCGCCGCCCCTGCCGAAGCAGCGCCCGCTGCGGCCGCGGCGCCAGCCGATGTAACCAGGCCTTGAGCGCTTCCGTTGATCACTGTATATTTATACAGTCTTTGTAGAGATTTGAGGTGTGGATGTCAATCGTGCGAGCTGGCAGCAAGGCGGAAGCGCTCAGGCTTCTGACCTCGGAAGAAGCGATTGCGCTTGAACTGGACTATGAGACCGGATGGCAGGACGCCGTCGAACTGGGCCGGCTCGGGGAAAAGCGCGGCATCAAGGTGCAGTACCGCGGACAGGAAAGCGTTGCTGTCCGCTCCCGCGAAGCCCTGCTGGAAGGGTTTGGCAAACCCAAGACGACGTTCCGGCAGCGCAATCTGTACTGCCAGTTCGATCTCGGCCTGCTGTCCGAGCAAGAACTGCTGGAACTCGAAGCCAAGGCGACCCGCCTGGGCGACTACATCCTGGCGGGGCACCTGCTTCGCGATGTGGACACTATCTGGGCCTGAGTCTGGGTGGGCCTGAAGATGGACCTGAAACCCGGGTGGGCCTGAGCCCTTGGCAATTACTGGCGCCAGACCCGGGTAGCACCCGCCCATCGCGCCGCTGCCGATGTGTGCATGAGCGCGCATTCAGCCTCGGTCGCGGCAGGTTGAGACTGTCCGATGCAGTCAATCGCGGTCGAGCAGAGCACGGCCGTGACCAGCGTCTTGATATGCCCGCGGCCACTGTCGGCGAGCGCGGTCAGACGATCATACCCATCGAGCACGATCAGGCTGTCGCCAGCCTGCGGATGGAGATCCAGCGTGTACAGGTGATCGCACTCGCAGTGCATGGTGCCACCAGCCACGGCCACGACGATGGCACTCGGCAGCGCCAGCCCGGATTCGCGTACGCTGTCGCGCAGCCGATCAAGATGGGCCTGCGCGCGATAGTCGCGCGCCGAGTGCGCCGGCTCCGGACCCTTGGTAAGCGCCATCAGCTCGTTGGCGGACACCACCAGCGTGTAGGCTTGCAGCGCCGTACGATAGGTGGCCACCACGGCGCGCAGCCGGTGCATCCCATTGTCATTGGCAGCGACCGGCCCTTGCGGGGCTGTTACCTGGATCTTGCTCATCCTGTCTCCTATCCCCTGTCTTGCCGGCCTGGTGTATGCCGCCGCCGGACTCAATCGCGCAGCAGTTGCTTGGCGATGATCAGTTGCTGGATCTGCGTAGTGCCTTCATACAGGCGCAACAGGCGCACGTCGCGATAGAAACGTTCGGCCTTGTACTCGGCAATATAACCGGCGCCACCGTGGATCTGCACGGCGCGATCGGCCACGCGGCCCACCATTTCGGTACAGAACATTTTCGTGCACGACGCCAGCATGCTGACTTCCGGATCGCTCTTGCCGGCCGGCTTGGCATCGTAACGCTGCGCGCAGTCACGCACCATCGACAGGCCCGCGTACAACTCGGCCTGGCTGTCGGCCAGCATGCCCTGGATCAGCTGGAAATCGCCAATGGCCTTGCCGAATTGCTTGCGCTCCTTCGCATAGGCCACGGCATCGGTAATCAGGCGATGCGCCATGCCGCAAGCCAGTGCGGAAATATGCAGGCGACCGCGATCCAGTACCTTCATGGCCGTCTTGAAGCCCACGCCCGGTACACCGCCGATGATATTGGCGGCCGGCACACGCACGTTTTCAAGCACCACGTCACAGGTCTTGGTACCGCGCTGGCCCATCTTCTTGTCTGGCTTGCCCAGCGAGATACCCGGGGTGTCCGCCGGCACGATAAACGACGAAATGCCCGAGGCGCCAGCACCCCCGGTACGCGCCATCAGCGTGAACGCACCGGCGCGCGGCGCATTGGTAATAAAGCGCTTGGTGCCATTGATCACGTAGTGATCGCCGTCAAGTTCGGCACGCGTCTGCAGCGAGGCGGCATCGGAACCGGCGTTCGGTTCGGTCAGCGCGAACGAGATAACCAGTTCGCCGCTGGCAATCCGGGGCAGGTAGTCTTGCTTCTGCTCCTCGGTGCCATCCATCAGGATGCCCTGCGAGCCGATACCCACATTGGTACCGAATACCGAGCGGAACGCGAAGGCGGTATGACCCAGGTCGTAGACCACATCGCATTCCTGCGACATCGAAAGGCCAATCCCACCGTAGTTTTCCGGGATCGAGATGCCGAACAGGCCCATTTCCTTCATGTCGGCCACGATATCGGCCGGCACATCGTCGGTTTCCTCGAGGATGTCTTCCGCAGGCTTCAGACGTTCGTCGATGAAACGCTGCACCGAGGCGCGCAGCAGGGAAAAGGATTCGGCATCGAGAGCCATGGCAGTCTCCGGTAATTCGGTACGTCAATCTGGTACATCGGCAATGGACGCCCATGGTACGCGGCCTATGGATTTTGACAATCCACGCTGACTTGTACAGAACCGACAATATTCTTTGACAATAAGTCAATGCATATCAATAGTCACATTTTTTCCTGGCCAGTGACTCGCGCGTATAGCCATGGCTGACGCGCAGCTGATGCTCGATAGCATCGGCCTGGTCCAGGCATGCAAACACCAGATCGTCCTTGAACTTCTGTGTCACGCCCTTGAGTCGTGGTGCGTCATATGAAATCTGCCGCGCGCGGCAGCGCAGGAACAATAGCGTTGCTTCGGAGGCGGTCCGCAACTGGGCCTGGTTGACGCGCTGGCATTGCACAAGATCGGCGTCCTCGGCCGCTGCCAGGACAGGCAGCAACAACAGCGGGATGGACAGGTAGCGCAGTACGGACATTGAAAAGGATTCGAGAAACTACCGGCAGAGATCGGGCAGCAAGATTGGCATGCATGATTGCGCAGGGCAATCGCTCACGCAAGTTAGCTGGATGATGGAAGTCAGGCCAGTGAAATTTTTATCGCCTTGCGAACCGCCATGTAAAAAACTCTTTCCACCCAGCCGGACAATGCCGCGCAAAACCATAGGTAGCAAGGCATTTGAAATAAAACAGTGCGACGATGTTACGCGCCCCTCTTGGGCTGTTCGCGGTTCCGCGTTACGCTTGCCGTGCACACGGGTCCCGATGTGCGACGCCCCTCCCGGCATGCCTGCCGGAATCTCGCCGCCTTCGCGCCCCGCTCCCTTTCAGCGGCATCCCCGGCCGCCAAGCAAAGAAGGTTCTATGACAGACATCGCCAACCCTGCCGTCACCGGCACGGCACCCTCCCCCGAGGAAATCAGGAAACGCGTCTTCGCCATCGTGGCCGCGTCGTCCGGCAACCTGGTGGAGTGGTTCGACTTTTACATCTACGCGTTCTGCGCGCTCTATTTCGCGCCGTCGTTCTTTCCGAAGGCAGATCCTACCGCCCAGTTGCTCAACACGGCTGGGGTGTTCGCTGCGGGCTTCCTGATGCGCCCGATCGGCGGCTGGCTGTTCGGCCGCATCGCCGACCGCAATGGCCGCAAGAACTCGCTGTTGATCTCGGTGGTGATGATGTGCTTCGGCTCGTTGCTGATAGCATGCCTGCCCACCTATGCCACCATCGGCAACTGGGCGCCCGCGCTGCTGTTGCTGGCGCGTTTGCTGCAGGGCCTGTCGGTTGGCGGCGAGTACGGTACCACCGCCACGTATATGAGCGAGGTCGCGCTCAAGGGTCGACGCGGGTTCTTCTCATCGTTCCAGTATGTGACGCTGATCGGCGGCCAGTTGCTGGCAGTGCTGGTGGTGGTAATCCTGGAGCAGCTGCTTACCGAAGCCGAGCTCAAGGCCTGGGGCTGGCGTATTCCATTCGTAGTCGGCGCGATCACGGCGGTGGTGGCCCTGCTGCTGCGCCGCACCCTGCATGAAACCTCCACGGCACAGCAGCGCAACAACAAGGAAGCCGGCAGCGTCGCCGCGATCTTCCGTCATCACAAGGCCGCGTTCTTTACCGTGCTCGGTTATACGGCAGGTGGTTCGCTGATCTTCTACACGTTCACCACCTACATGCAGAAGTTCCTGGTCAATACGGCCGGGATGCCGATCAAGACCGTCAGCTATGTGATGACGGGCTGCCTGTTCCTGTACATGTGCATGCAGCCATTCTTCGGCGCATTGTCAGACCGCATCGGCCGCCGCAACAACATGCTGCTGTTCGGCGCGTTGGGCGCACTGGCCACCGTGCCAATCCTGACTGCCCTGAAGACCGTGTCGAGCCCCGAAATGGCCGGCCTGCTGATCTGCGTGGCACTGGCCATCGTCAGCTTCTATACCTCGATCAGCGGCATCGTGAAGGCCGAGATGTTCCCGCCCGAAGTACGCGCGCTCGGTGTCGGCCTGGCTTATGCAGTCGCCAACGCCCTGTTTGGCGGCTCGGCCGAATACGTGGCGCTGGCCCTGAAATCGATCGGCCACGAGAATGCGTTCTACTGGTACGTCACCGGCATGATGGTGCTGGCGTTCCTGGTCAGCCTGCGGCTGCCACGCCAGGCGAAGTACCTGCATCACGAACATTGAGCGGTACACCTTCGCCATCATGGCAAACTAAGGGGCCTTCGGGCCCCTTATTCATTTCCGCGCCAGCCTCGTCATGGACCTCAATGCCCTGCGCCTGTTTGTCGATATCGTCGATGCGGGCAATCTCAGTGCCGCCGCGCGCAAGCTCAAGATGACACGCGCCAATGTCAGCTACCACCTCAAGGCGCTCGAGGAGGAGCTTGGCGTGCAGTTGCTGCGCCGGACCACGCGTCATGTGGAACCCACGCCGGTGGGTGCGGGGCTCTACGAGCATGGCCGCAATATCCTTGGCGAAGTGGCCGCCGCCAATGCGCTGATCAGCAGCATGGGCAAAAGCCTGCAGGGCCATGTGCGGCTGTCGGTACCCACGGGGCTGGGTCACGCGATGCTGTCGCCGCTGCTGGTGCAGTTCAAGCAGCGCTACCCCGATATCACGCTCGACGTGGTGTTCGACAACCGCATCCACAATCTGGTGTCCGAGGATGTGGAAGTGGCGCTGCGCATCATTTCCACACCGCCCGATTCCGTGGTGGCCACCGAGATTGGCACGGTTGACTGGATAGTTTGCGCCGCGCCGTCGTATCTGGCCGGTCGAGTTTCGCCAACGGTACTGGCCGACCTGACCAGCCACGCCATCGTCTGCGCGTCGCCGATCGGACAGAAGCTCAAGGCAGCGGGCACGCGCGCCGAAAGCGGCGAGCGCGAGCAGGTGGTGCTGGAACCGACGCTAAGCTCCGAGAACTTCGCCTTCCTCAAGGATGCCGTGGTCGGCGGCCTCGGCATCGGCATCTTTCCGCTGTACGCCGTGGGCAACGATCTGGCGGACGGCAAGCTCATGCCGCTACTGGCCGACTACCGTATCAGCGTGTTCGGCAGCAAGCTTTACATGCTGACCATGCCCAACCGCTACCAGACCATGGCCACACGCTACCTGCTGACGTTCCTGAAGACCGAACTGCAGGCAATCTGGCCTCGCATGCATGCTGCCAATGCCTATAGTGAGAACACTCAGGACTAGACTGCGCACCGCGCAGGAAGGAAGGCGATCATGGCAATGGCAGGCACCCTGGCTGGCCGGCTCAGCCGCATGAACAGCCAGTTCGACATCATTCGTCACCCCTACAGCCTCAGCAGCATGGCCACTGCACAGGCTGCCCATATACCAGGTCATCGGCTGGCCAAGACGTTATTGCTGGAAGACGATGGCGGCTACGTGGCAGCGGTGATTCCTTCGAATCACCATCTGCAACTTTCCGTTATCTGCGAACAGACGGGCCGCAAGCTCGTGCTGGCGCACGAAGACGAAATCCGCGAAGTGTTCAAGGATTGCGACCTCGGCGCCATCCCGCCTTGCGCCATGTCGTATGGCATGCAGACTTATGTGGACGAAAGCCTGTTTGACGAGCCGGAAGTCTGGTTCGAGGCCGGCGACCACATGGAACTGGTGCATATGGATCGCGCACAGTTCATGTCACTGATGGACGACGCGCAGCGCGGGCGTTTTTCACGCCGCATGATGTAGCGCAGCTTCCGGCATCCACCCATCTCAACCCGTATCACCCGGCAGCGTCGCCCCTACGGCGACGCTGTCGTCTTTCAGGTCCACCCCGGACCTGCCCAACGCCACCGCGCCGCGCAACAGGAACACCAGGCGATCCGCCGCCTGCGCGTACGACAACCCCTCCGGCCGCACGTTGGAAATGCAGTTGCGCTGCGCATCGGTGCGTCCCACGCGCGGATCGTAGGTCAGGTAGATGCCGAGGCTGTCCGGCGAACTGAGGCCGGGCCGCTCACCTATCAGCATCACTACCTGCCTGGCACCAATACGCTCGCCAATCTCGTCGCCCAATGCCACGCGTGCCTGCTGCGCAACTACCACCGGCCCGATATGCCACTGCCGCAGGCGCGCCAGTACCGCTTGCAACAGCGGCACGCCATGACATTGCGCCGCGAGTGCGGAAAGGCCATCGGCAATCACGAACACCACGTCGAACGGCTGCCCGGCGGTAACCAGCCTGGCCCGGCTGTCTTCGTCAAGCTGTCGTCCCAGATCGGGCCTGCGCAGGTACTGGTCTCGATCGGGGGCAGCGCTGTGGACATGAATCGCGGACTGCCCGGCATCGTGCAGGGCCGCATCGATGGTGCGCGTATCGAGCGGCAGATGCACGGCGTCACGCGCCTGCGCATGCGCCAGGCCGAACGCCAGGATGGTGTCGGTGGTTTGCGCGTGGCCGGTGCGGCCGATGGCCACGCGTGCGCGCGTGAACTGGCGCAAACGGGTCCAGGGGTCCACGGCGTCTTCGGAACGAACAGGGGGAACTGCGCGATCGGGTGGGCTCGGCATCTCGGTTCTCCACCGGACCTACAGCGCTTCGGCCATGGCCAGCAGTGGCTGGCGCGCCGCGGGCTCGAGCAATCGGCCGGCGCCGTCCAGTATTCCCATGCGCTGCAACCAGCCCTCGAATTCCGGCGCGGGCCGCAGGCCTAGCACCTCGCGCAGGTACAGCGCATCGTGAAACGACGTGCTCTGGTAGTTCAGCATGATGTCGTCGGCACCGGGCACGCCCATGATGAAGTTGATACCCGCCACGCCAAACAGCGTGAGCAGCGTGTCCATATCGTCCTGGTCCGCTTCGGCGTGATTCGTGTAGCAGACATCGCAGCCCATCGGCACGCCCATCAACTTGCCGCAGAAATGATCTTCCAGTCCGGCCCGGATGATCTGCTTGCCGTCGTACAGATACTCGGGCCCGATAAAGCCGACCACGGTATTGACCAGCAATGGCTCGAAGCGGCGCGCCACCGCGTAGGCGCGTGCTTCCATGGTCTGCTGGTCCACGCCGTGATGCGCATTGGCAGACAACGCGCTGCCCTGCCCGGTCTCGAAATACATGACATTGCTGCCGACCGTGCCGCGTTGCAGTGCCAAGGCCGCCTGGTGCGCTTCGTCGAGCAATGCCAGCGATATGCCAAACGACTGGTTGGCGGCCTGGCTACCCGCCACCGACTGGAACACCAGGTCAACCGGTGCGCCTTGCTCCATGGCGCGCAAGGTATTGGTGACGTGCGTGAGTACGCACGACTGGGTCGGTACATCGTAGCGGACGCGGATATCGTCGATCAGCTTCAGCAACGTGACAATCGCGCCGAGGTTGTCGCCGGCCGGGTTGACGCCGATGGTTGCATCGCCACAGCCATAGAGCAGTCCGTCGACGATTGACGCGGCAATCCCGCGCGGATCGTCGGTGGGGTGATTCGGCTGCAGCCGCACTGCCAATCGTCCCGGCAAGCCGATGGTGCTGCGCAAGCGGGTGACCACGCGACACTTGCGCGCCACCGCCACCAGATCCTGGTTGCGCATGAGCTTGCTCACGGCTGCCGCCATCTCTGGCGTGATACCGGGCGCAACGCGCGCCAGCACCACTGAATCGGTTTCATGGCGCAGCAGCCAGTTGCGGAAGTCGCCTACGGTCAGGCTGGCGATCTCCGCAAAAGCCAGCGCATCATGATTGTCGACAATCAGGCGGGTAACCTCGTCGTCCTCATAAGGTACCAATGCCTCATTGAGGCAATGCATCAGCGGCATCTCCGCCAGGGCCATGCGCGCCGCCATCCGTTCTTCCTCACTGCTGGCCGCGATGCCAGCCAGCGCATCACCCGAACGTGCGGAACTGGCCTTGGCCAGTAGCGAGCGCAGATCGGCAAAGACATGCCGGCGGGTGCCGACGGTATGGGTAAAGGCCATGGCGAGCGGTCTCCTGGGGTTGCGCCGTCCTCTGCTCATCAATATAGGCCAACGGGCGACGCAAGTTTCACGCCCGCAGTCGCCCGCGGTCCGCTGGCCGGCTTGTCTGTCATCCTGACTTGCCATTGTTACGCGCCACATCGACAATCCGCCTACCCATTCCAATTTTCGTACTCGACTGCCGAGACCTGCCGAGACATGAAGCAGCTGGACACAGAACATCAGGAAGACCGCGCCGACGCTGGCGCTGCAATGCCCACGACATCGTCCCCGTCCCGGCGCCTGACGCCAGGCAGCTGGTTCAGCGTCACCACCGTGTCATTTGTATTGGTGGGCGGCGCGCTGCTGCTGGTCATGCACGCCAATCTGGTGGCCGCATTGCTGGCGGGACTGCTGCTATATTCGCTGGTCGACGTACTGGCACCACGCCTGACCCATTCCCGCCGCGATGCGCTGGCCGTGGCAATCCTTTCGGCCATCATCCTGCTCGCGCTGACCGGTGGTATCTGGGCGCTGGTGCGTTTCCTGAGTGTCGACAGTACGACCATCGAGCGGCTGCTGGATCATGCGGCCGACATCATCGACCAGTCGCGCGCGCAGTTGCCCGCCTGGCTCAGCGATTACCTGCCCAACGGAGTCGAAGAACTGGCTACCACGCTGATCTCGGCCTTGCGTGAACATGCGCAAATGGCGCAGCGGCTCGGTACCGACATCCTCCGCACCTTGCTGCATATCGTGCTGGGCCTGATCATCGGGGCCATGGTGGCGTTATACCGTGCCATCTCGCGCCCCAACCGCCGGCCACTGGCGCGCGCACTGATCGATCGCGCGCGCACCTTGCAGAAGGCGTTTGCCCAGTTCATCTTCGCGCAGATCCAGATCTCGCTGATCAACACGATCCTGACGGCGGTATACCTGATGGTGGTCTTACCGCTGTTCAACCAGCACTTGCCGTTGTCCAAGACGCTGATCGCCATTACGTTTATCGCGGGGTTGTTGCCGGTGCTCGGCAACCTGATCTCGAACACCGCCATCGTGATCGCGTCGCTGTCGGTGTCGCTGCCGATCGCGGTCGTGTCGCTGGTCTTCCTGGTCGTGATCCACAAGCTCGAGTACTTCCTGAACGCGCGCATTATCGGTGCGCGTATACAGGCGGCGGCGTGGGAGCTGCTGACCGTGATGCTGGTGATGGAGACGTTGTATGGCATCCCGGGCGTGATCGCCGGACCCATCTTCTATGCGTACCTGAAGCGCGAACTGACGACCGCCGAACTCGTGTAGTCCGCGATCCCAAGTACCTGATTCCATTGCCTTGTCGTACGCAGCAATTGGTACGACCAATATTGCGGGGCACGGCTCACGTGCCGTCGCCGTCGACCTTGCTGCGGACGAAATCGATATGCGTCTGCATCGCGGTACGCGCCTCCTCGGGTCTGCGGGCAAGGATGGCTTCGCAAAGCGTGCGGTGCTGCAGCAACAGCAAATCCGAGGAGGCGGCATCGGCTTCACGCAGGCCGGTGCCGTTGATCGTGATGTGCTCGCGTAGCATCCCGATCACACTGGTGTGCAGGTGCAGGAACATCGTGTTGTGCGATGCCTGCGCAATCGCATCGTGCAGCTTCGCATCGGCATCCGCCTCGCTGGCCTTGTCGTCAGCCTTGCGCGAACGCTCCAGTTCTTTCAGCAGCCCGCGTATACGTTTGAGGTCCGAGGCATCGGCACGCTGCGCGGCAAAGTAGGCCGTGGCGCCTTCCAGTACACGCCGGAATTCAAGAATGTCGTCGCGCAGCGCAGGGTGATCGGCAACCAGCTGCCCCCACGGCGAGGCAATCCCGGTACGCAACTGGTCGGTCACGTATACGCCGGCGCCACGCCGGCTTTGCAGCAGGCCGCGCGCGGCCAGCCGCTGGATCGCCTCGCGGATCGTGTTGCGCGCCACCGCATACTGTTCGGCCAGCACGCGCTCGGCGGGCAGCCTCGCACCAACCGGCCACGTGCCATCGAGCAGCGCGGTTTCCATCCTGCGCATGATGTCTTCCACGCGATTGCGTGCGCCGCCTGCCATCGAACCCTTCCCCTGGAACCCTGAATCTGGCCTGAAATCTGGCCTTGACGCCTAACTGGTCCAACCAATTTGTACTCCGGCGCAAGAGCGGGAATTATGCGCTCAAAAATGTCGCAGCGCGTATCAGACGCGGCAATGCCATACCGGAGGCAGACAATGCAATCGAGGCAGTACCCCACCACCGTCCCGCAACAGGTGTATTTGTTTGGCACCTGCCTGGTCGATCTTTTCGTTCCGCAAGCCGGCCTCGATGCCGTGCGCCTGCTGGAACGCGAAGGCCTGACCGTTCACTTTCCGCGTGGCCAGAGCTGTTGCGGCCAGCCCGCCTACAGCAGCGGCAATCCTGAACAGGCCCGCAAGGTGGCGCGTGCCCAGTTGGACCTGTTCCGCGAGCCATGGCCAATCATCGTACCGTCAGGTTCTTGCGGCGGAATGATGCGCCATCACTGGCCCGCGCTATTTGCCGATGATCCCGAGGCCGCTGCGCTGGCCAGCGACATCGCCGGGCGCGTCTATGAACTTGCAGAATTCCTGCTCAACGTACTGCACGTGCGCTTCGACCATCTGCATGCCGCAGACCACGAGCGCGTCGTACTCCATACCTCGTGCGCGGCACGTCGCGAAATGGGTACGCGGGTACACGGTGTGGCATTGGTCGATGCGTTGCCCGGCGTCACGCGGGTGGAGCACGAGCGTGAGTCGGAATGTTGCGGCTTTGGCGGCACGTTCTCGCTTAAGCATGCCGATATTTCTGGCGCGATGGTCCGTGACAAGGTGGCCTCCGCCTGCGCTACCGGCTGCGACCGGCTGGTGTCGGCCGACTGCGGCTGCCTGCTCAACATCGGTCACGCCGCCGCGCATGCCGGTAAGCCGTTGCCGGTCGAACACCTGGCGTCATTCCTGTGGCGCCGTACCGGAGGTGCCGCATGACGACCATGAGCGCCCGTGAACGCATGCTGGGCCGGCTGCGTGCTGCCGTGCCGACATCCGGATCGATGCTGACGACGGAGACGGTTGCGCTGGACCAGCGCATCGACCGGCATTTCGATATCCGCCGCGCCGAGCAACCCTCGATTGCTGCAATGGTGGCGTCGATGCAGGCCGCGTTGACCGCTTCGCACGCCGAAGTGATCTGCTCCGATGCCGCCAGTTGGCCCACGTGGCTAGCCAGCCGTCTTGCCGACGAAGGCGTGCGCCGCCTGCTGCTCGACAAAAATCGTCCCGAAGGCGCCGCGCTGGCCAGGGCGCTGCCAGCCGGCATCGCCCTGGCGGCATTCGATCGTCCACTTGAAGCATGGAAGGCAGAGCTGTTCGATACCGTCGACGCCGGCTTCACGGTGGCACGTTCGGGCCTGGCCGCCACCGGAACGCTGGTGCTGGAACCGGATACCGGCTCGCCGCGCACGATGTCACTGGTACCCCCGACGCATATCGCACTGGTGTATGCCTCGACGTTGCACCCTGATCTGCACAGCGCGGTGCGCACCGAGAGCTGGGGCGACGGCATGCCGACCAACCTCGTCATGGTATCCGGCCCATCCAAGACTTCCGACATCCAGCAGACCCTGGCCTACGGCGCCCATGGCCCCCGCAGGCTCTGGGTCGTGATCGTGACCGATCATGAAGGGGCCGCGCAATGAGCGAGCAAACCCTGCACTTCGTTCCGTCCGAGGACTTTCGCGCGCGGGCGCGTGCCGCGCTCGATGACCCCAAGCTGCGCCAGAGCTTTCGCGGCGCCATGGACTTCCTGCAACAGAAGCGCGCCGTGCAGTTTCCCGATGGCGACGAACTCGAGCATCTGCGCGATCTTGGCGAAGCGGTACGCCAGCATGCGCTGGCCAACCTGCCCGACCTGCTGACGCAACTCGAAGCCAACCTGACCCGGGCTGGCGTGCAGGTGCACTGGGCCGAAACCGCGGAAGAAGCAAACGCGATCATCCACGGCATCGCCCAGGCGCGCTCGGCAACACGCGTGATCAAGGGCAAGTCGATGGCCAGCGAGGAAATGGAGCTGAACCATTACCTGGCCGAGCGCGGCATCGACTGCATCGAATCCGACATGGGCGAGTACATCGTCCAGCTGGCCGGCGAGAAGCCGTCGCATATCGTGATGCCGGCCATCCACAAGACCAAGGCCGACATCGCCACGCTGTTCGAAAAGCATATTCCCGACACGCCTTATACCGAGGATGTCGATGCATTGATCCAGACCGGCCGCCGGGCGCTGCGCCAGGCGTTTGTCGACGCCGACATCGGCCTGTCCGGCGTGAACTTCGCCGCCGCCGATACCGGCACGCTGTGGCTCGTGGAGAACGAAGGCAATGGCCGGCTTTCGACCACGGTGCCCGATGTGCATATCGCCGTCATGGGCATGGAAAAGGTGGTGGCAAAGCTGTCGCACATCGTGCCGCTGTCGAGCCTGCTCACGCGCTCGGCCACGGGCCAGCCGATCACCACGTACTTCAACCTGATCTCGGGCCCGCGCAAGGCCAACGAGCAGGACGGCCCGCGCGAGGTGCACCTGGTGCTGCTCGACAACGGCCGCAGCCAGGCCTACGCCGACGAACAGTTGCGCGCCACGCTGCAATGCATCCGCTGCGGCGCCTGCATGAACCATTGCCCGGTCTATACGCGCATCGGCGGCCATGCCTATGGCACGACCTATCCGGGACCGATCGGCAAGATCATTTCCCCCCACCTGCTGGGCCTCGATGCCACGGCGGACCTGCCCACCGCATCGAGCCTGTGCGGCGCATGCGGCGAGGTGTGTCCCGTGCGGATTCCGATTCCGCAACTTTTGGTGCGGCTGCGCACCGAAGCGAATCGGGACCCCGACGAAGCCGTGCCGCATCCGCTCAAGGGCCAGGGCGCCAAGTACAGCCGCCGCGAACATCTGGTGTGGCGCTTCTGGAGCGGCGCATTCGCGCATCCGGCCACCTACCGCCTGTTCCGCTGGGCCGCCACGCGCTTGCGTGCGCTGACACCATCGTCGCAGATGGGTTGGACGCAGCATCGCAAGCCGCTGACACCGGCACCGAAGAGTCTTTCAGACCTGCTGGCCGAGCGAAATCAGCCGGAATAGCGGCCACGCAGCCGACAAGAATTTAAACACCACCAAGGAGACAACCCGTGCAACCCTGGACCCAGATCTACACGCCGCTGGGCAGCCTCTGGCTGTCCGCACTCGCGGCGGCAATTCCCATCCTGTTCTTCTTCGTTGCGCTGGCCGTACTGCGCATGAAGGGCCATGTGGCCGCTGCCATCACGCTGGCGTTGGCACTGGCCGTGGCGATCCTGGCCTATGGCATGCCCGCGCCGCAGGCATTTGCCGCGGCCGGCTACGGTTTTGCCTATGGCTTGTGGCCAATTGCATGGATCATCGTGACGGCGGTGTTCCTCTACAAGATCGTGGTAAAGACCGGCCAGTTCGACGTGATCCGCGCCTCGGTGCTGTCGATCACCGACGACCAGCGCCTGCAGATGCTGCTGATCGGCTTTGCATTCGGTGCGTTCCTCGAAGGCGCCGCGGGCTTTGGCGCGCCGGTGGCCATCACTGCCGCACTGCTGGTAGGGCTGGGTTTCAATCCGCTCTACGCCGCAGGGCTCTGCCTGATCGCCAACACGGCGCCGGTGGCGTTTGGCGCGATGGGCATTCCGATCATCGTGGCCGGCCAGGTCACGGGCATCGATCCGATGCATATCGGCGCAATGGCCGGCCGCCAGTTGCCGCTGCTGTCGCTGGCGGTACCGTTCTGGCTCGTATTCATGATGGATGGCTGGAAGGGCGTACGCGAAACGTGGCCTGCCGCATTGGTGGTTGGCGGCAGCTTTGCCGTGACGCAGTACTTCACGTCCAACCATATCGGCCCGGAGTTGCCGGACATCACCTCGGCACTGGTGAGCCTGATCTCGCTGGCCGCATTCCTGCGCGTCTGGCAGCCGCGTTCGGCATCGCAGTCGGCGCGCGGCACGGTATCGGGCGGCACGGTGGCGCTGGCCGGCTTCGGTGGTGGCATGGGAGCGGCAACAAGCCGCAAGGCATCGCCTTATACGTTCGGCCAGACCGTCCGTGCATGGGCTCCGTTTGGCATCCTGACTGCCATCGTGACCGTGTGGAGCCTGCCGCCTTTCAAGGCACTGTTTGCGGGCAATGGTGTGCTGGCCGGTACGGTGCTCAAGTTCAAGGTGCCAATGCTCGACCAACTGGTCATCAAGGCCGCGCCGATCGTGGCATCGCCCAAGCCATATGAAGCGGTGCTGAAGCTTGATCTGCTGTCGGCCGTGGGAACCGCCATCCTGCTGACGGCGATCATCTCCGTGCTGCTGCTACGCATGAAGCCGCGCGATGCGCTGGTGACATTCGGCGAAACGATGATGGAACTGCGCCGCCCGATTCTTTCCATCGGTCTGGTGCTGGCCTTCGCGTTCGTGGCCAACTATTCGGGCATGTCGTCGACGCTGGCGTTGTTGCTGGCGGGTACCGGTGCGGCGTTCCCGTTCTTCTCGCCACTGCTGGGCTGGCTCGGGGTCTTCCTGACCGGCTCGGATACGTCGTCCAACGCGTTGTTCTGCTCGCTGCAGCACACCACCGCGCATCAGATCGGCGTCTCGGACACCTTGCTGGTGGCCGCGAACACCACGGGCGGCGTGACGGGCAAGATGATCTCGCCGCAATCGATCGCGGTGGCCTGCGCGGCAACCGGCCTGGTCGGCAAGGAGTCGGAGCTGTTCCGCTTTACACTCAAGCACAGCCTGCTGTTTGCGTTCATCGTGGGCGTGATCACGATGCTGCAGGCCTATGTGCTGACCGGGATGATTCCGGGGTAGTTGGGTAGTTGATCACTGATGTCTTGCTCCCCTCTCCCGTGAAACGGGAGAGGGGTCGGGGGAGAGGGCATGAAGTTCAAATTGCGACTTGTCTCGGCTTGAACTGCTGGCCCTCTCCCCCAGCCCCTCTCCCGCGCGCGGGAGAGGGGAGCAACAAGTCAGTCATTGGCAGCTTCGCGTGGCAAGAACGCATTTCCTTCCGTCAGCGGCGCATACCGGTACGTCGCCGGTGTCCGGCTCAGTTTCACCGGTGCGCCGAGCCCCTTGTAACCACCCGGCATCTCCACCACCATCTCGCGATGGGCGGTATGCGGATGGTTCAACGCATCGGGGACCGACAACACCGGCGCGCATGGCACGCCGGCCGCGGCCAGTTCGTCGGCCAACGCCTTGCCGTCCCAGGTGGACATCTTTGATTCCAGCGTCCCCTTGAGCAGTGCACGATTGACCGAACGCGCGCCGGCCGTGGCAAAGCGTTCGTCATCGGCCAGATGCGGCACGCCGATGTGCTCGCACAGGATGCGAAACTGGCGATCGTTGCCGACGGCAAGGAAGATTGGATCCGTGGCGGTGGCAACCGTGTCGTATGGATAGATGTTCGGATGCGCATTACCGGTGCGTCCGGGCGTCTTGCCGCTCATGAACCAGTTGGCCGCATGCGGATGCAGCAGCGACAGGCCCGAATCGTAAAGCGCCGCTTCCACGAATTGCCCGCGCCCGCTGCGCTCACGTTCCTGCAGTGCCAGCAGTACGCCCAGCGCCGCGTTCAGGCCCGTCACCATGTCGACCACCGGCAGTCCCACACGCAGCGGATCGCGCTCGGCTTCGCCATTGATGCTCATGATGCCGGCCATCGCCTGGATCGCGGCGTCATAACCGGGCAGGCCACCTAGCGGACCATCGGCGCCAAACCCCGACACGCGGCAGTGGACCAGGCGCGGGAAGCGCTGTGACAGCACATCGTAGCCGAGGCCCCATTTCTCCATCGTGCCGGTCTTGAAGTTCTCCACCAGCACGTCGGCATCGGCGAGCAACGCCAGCAGGACTTCGCGATCGGCGTCGGTGGTGAGGTCGAGCTTCATCACGCGCTTGTTGCGGTTCAGGCCGAAATAGTACGACGCCACGCCCTCGCGGAACGGGGGGCCCCACGTGCGCGTGTCATCGCCCTGCGGCGGTTCGATCTTGAGCACGTCCGCACCGTGATCGCCAAGGATCTGGCCGCAGAACGGGCCGCCGAGGATGCGCGACAGATCGACTACGCGGATACCGGCCAGCGCGCCGGGTTGGGATGGCGTCATGGTCTCTTCCTTGTCTTCTTCCTGGTCTTAGTCCAACTGCGCGCCGGACTTCTGCACGACGGTACGCCATTTGGCCACTTCGGACTTCACGAAGCTGCCAAGCTGCTCGGGCGAGGTCGACGGTGCCAGTTCCAGCCCCTGTGCCAGCAATGTCTTGCGGACGTCAGGCTGTTGCAGCGCGTCGGCAAATGCATGATTCAGCTTGGCGATCACGGCGGGCGGCGTACCGGCCGGTGCCACCACGCCAAAGAATACCGAAACATCAAAGCCAGGGACACCCTGCTCGGCCACGGTCGGTACGTCGGGCAATGCCTGCGAGCGTCCCTTGGTGGTCACGCCCTTCGCGCGCACCTTGCCGCTCTTGATGAACGGCAGCGCGGTCAGCACGTCTGTGAACGTCATGCTGACCTGCCCGCCGAGCAGGTCATTGAGCGCGGGTCCCGTGCCCTTGTAAGGCACGTGCTGGAAGTCGGTACCGGCCAGGTTGTTGAACAGCACACCGGCCAGATGCGACGATGCACCGTTGCCCGACGACGCATAGTTGAGCTTGCCCGGATGCGCCTTGCCATAGGCAATCAGCTCCTGCACGTTCTTCGCGGGCACGTTCGCGTTCACCACCAGCACGTTCGGCAGATGGCCGATCTGGATCACCGGCGCAAAGCTCTTGACCGGATCGTAGTTGATCTTGCGGTAGAGACTCACGTTGATCGCCAGCGGAGCCGACGTGCCGAACATCAGCGTGTAGCCGTCGGATTCGGCCCGCGCCACGACTTCGGCACCGATATTGCCACCGGCGCCGGCGCGATTCTCCACGACCACCGGCTGGCCCAGGCTGTTCTTCAGTGCCGCGGCCAGCGTGCGTGCCATCGCGTCAGTGGGACCACCGGGCGGGTAGGTCACCACCATCATGATTGGCTTGCTCGGGAAATCCTTCTGCGCGAAGGCGGGCGTGGCGGTTGCAAACAGCGTGCAGGCGGCCAGTGAGGCGAATGCGGCCAGGGCCGCGCGGCGGTGCCATTGGGGCATGATGCGTTGTCTCCGGTGAAGCTTTTGATTTGTCGTGAAGGTGGCGTATGCCCGCCACTTAGAACACATTGATCTGGTCGACCTGCCCCGCAGCGCGGACGGTGCCGTCGGCAGGCGGTGCAACGGTGTCGGCCAGCCAGTCGGGTTCGGTGCCGCCACCAAGCGGATCTTGCGGCAACACGCGATGCACGAGCACCAGTTGCGCCAGGCGCATGCGACGTACCGATCCGATCTGGCCTGCTTCCCATGCCATGGCCACGGCGCTGGTCACGTGATACAGCGCGGAAGCGGCCTGGCGGGCCAGCACATCGCCGGCGGCACCGGCTTCGGCGGCACGCGCGGCCAGCGCGGCAGCATTGGCGATGGCCAGTTCAAACGTGGCGCGCGCCTGCGCATGCATCGGCGTGTCCTTGAGCAGTGCTTGCAGATGCGACTGCAGTACCGGCAACGAACCTTCGCGCCGGATCGCACGCAGCACGTCGAGCGCGACGATATTGCTGGTGCCCTCCCAGATCGAACCAAGATGGGCGTCGCGCACGAGGCGCGGATCGCTCCATTCCTCGATATAGCCGCAGCCGCCGCGAATCTCCATGGCATCGCCGGTCACCTTGCGCGCATCGCGGCAGGCGCGGAACTTGATCAGCGGCGTCAGGATGCGCATCAGCGGATACGCGTCGGCCTCGCCGGCATCGGCACGGCGCAACGCTTCGGCGGTTTGGAACACCATGGTGCGCGCCTGCTCGGTGGGCAGCGTGAGCTTGAGCAACTGGCGGCGCATCAGCGGCATGTCCGTGAGCCGCTTGCCGAATGCACGGCGTTCGCTTGCGATGAATTGACCTTCAGTCAGTGCCCGGCGCATCAGTCCCGCGGCACGCACACCGTTGGACAGGCGCGAGTTGTTGATCATGTCGGCCATCTGCACAAAGCCGCGGCCCGGCTCGCCCACCAGGTAGGCATGCGCCCCTTCGAGACGGATCTCGCCGCTGGCCATCGAGCGCGTGCCAAGCTTGTCCTTGAGGCGGATGATCCGGTAATGATTGGCACTGCCGTCGGCCAGGTTGCGCGGCAGCAGGAACAGCGAGACCCCCTTGTGGCCTTCGACGGCCTTGCCGTCAGCGTCCTCGACGCGCGCCAGCACCATCGCCAGCGCCGCGTCGGGATTCGAGCAGAACCATTTGTCGCCCACCAGGCGCCAGCCACCTTCGGCGCCCTCATCGCGAATCGCGCGCGTGGCGGTGGCGGCAACGTCGGAGCCCGCGCCCTGCTCGGTCATGAACATTGCGCCCTGGTACAGGTCGTCGAAGACCTGCGTGGTCAGGCTCGGCAAGAAGCGTTCGACCAGTGCCGGATCGCCGAACTTGCGCAGCGTGCGCGTCAGCGAATCGGTCATCGAAAGCGGGCAGCACAGGCCGAATTCCGCTTGCACGAACAGATAAGTCAGCGCGTACTTGGCCGCTGGCGGCATTGGTTTGTCCCATCCGAGCACACCGCCACGATGTGAAGCGGCGGCCAGGCCGAATTCCGAGAACGCCACGCGTTCCAGTTCCACATAGGCCGGATGCTTGTGGATGCGCTGGGCATCGAGACCACTGCGCGTGCGATGCGACAGCGTGGGGGGTTCATGGTCGGCCACATTGGCCAGTTCGTCGAGCACGCCCCCGGCCAGCGCACCCATGCGCTCCAGATGCGGCAGCAGGTGGTTGAACAGGTCGGCGGGCAAGTACAGCGGCAGCAGCGCGCGCAGGTCGGGATCCGCCGTGAACAGGCTCGCGCCATGACGATCGGGAACCGGATGCGCGTCAGCGGCGGGGGCTGGCGAGGTAGCTGGGGCGAATGGGGATGCAGCGGGGCGAGCGGCGCTGGTCGGCATGAATCGTCTCCGGATGGCTTCCTGCCCTGCAGAACGGGGGCGGGATTGTTTGAAACCATTATTCGATGGGCAACGATTCGTGTCTAATTCTAAAATTGGCTTGATCAATATAAATTTTGTATTGCCATGGAATTCCGCCACCTGCGCTACTTCCTCGTGCTGGCCGAGGAACTTCACTTTGGTCGCGCCGCGAAACGACTGTCGATTTCGCAGCCGCCGCTGTCGCTCAATATCCAGCAACTGGAAACCTCGGTGGGTGCCCGGCTGTTCGAGCGCGACAGCCGCGGCGTCAGGCTGACAGCGGCGGGACGCGCCTTCCGCGAGTCAGCCACTGCGTTGCTGGCGCAGGCCGAGTCGGCCCGGCTGCTCGCGCGCGAGATCGAGGCCGGCGCGGTGGGGCGCTTGCGCGTAGGCTTCGTCGGCTCGATGCTGTATCGGGGGTTGCCGCAACGGCTGCAGGAATTCCAGGCGCGCTATCCAGGCATCCATGTGGCGCTGACCGAACTGAATTCGCAGGAACAGATCGACGCGCTGCTGCATGGCGAACTCGATGCGGGATTCGTCCACACCAGCCGCGTGCCCGATGAACTGGCGACTACGCTGGCCCACTCGGAAGCATTTGTCTGCTGCATGCCGGCCGACCATCCGCTGACCGGGCGTGACGCCGTGGCCCTGGCGGACCTGCGCGGCGAACCGTTCGTGCTGTTCTCGCGCAAGGCTTCGCCCGACTACTACAGCCGCATTTTCGACATGTGCGCGACGCAAGGCTTCTATCCCCGCATCCGGCACGAAGTGCGCCACTGGCTATCGGTGGTGTCGCTGGTTTCACAGGGCATGGGGGTGGCCGTGGTGCCTGCCGCGATGGCGCGCTCCGGCATGGCCGGCGCCGCATTCCGTCCGCTGGCCGATGCCACCGTACCGTCCGAGGTCTATTGCGTCTGGAAACAGGCGCCCGACCATCCGGCGCGCGACCATTTCGTCGACACGGTAAAGGCAGCTGCGGCCGCTGCGGCACAGGCCGGTATCTAGAAAGAAAAAAGCCACCGGCCCAGGGACCAGTGGCTCAGAAGTACGCGTGGAACGGGGTGTTCAGCGTGCCTGCAGCTTATGCCGAGCCGTGCGGCGGACCAATACCACAAACGTGTTAATCGAACGGACGTACTACCCTTCCCCCGCCTTGTTCCCCACGCACTGCGCCAGTGCTCATGTCCGCTCGGGCTCGACGGCCTGCTGCACCGGCAGCGCCGCCGGGTTATCAGTCGGGCTCACCACCGCATACAGATAGCGCCCGTTGCGCCAGTACTGGGCCAGCAGGTTGCCCTCCTTGCGCGCACCATTGTTGAAGTGCAGCTTTCCGGACGGACGCACGTAGTACACGATCGACTGCATCTGCGGGTTCTGGTACAGGATCATGGCGGCGGCACCCTGCTCCGAAGACATCAGGCGACCGCCCACGGGGTGGAAGCCATATGCGGAAAAGTCGGGCAACGGCGCCGGCTGCACGAAATGCTGGTTGAGCCAGGTTTGCAGCTGGCGCGGATCGCTGGCCTGCACATCCACCATCTGCGGCGAGGCGCTGACGGCGAACAGCCGGTAAGCCGACATCGCATCGGCCATCGGCAGGTAGGTCTGGCGCAGCGCGATATCGCGCGTCTGCCAGCCGCCCATGCCGCCCAAGGCAACGGCCATGACCAGCGACGCTGCAATGGCCACGCGGTGACGCATACGATCGCGCAGGTCACGGCGAATCCGGAATGGATCGAGCCGCGCCGGGGTAGCGGCCGGTGGCGGTTCCATGCTGGCACGTAACGCATGCGATTCCTGGCGGATCTGTTCCACCTGCCGCGCCAGTTCAGGGTGGCTGGCGATCAGGCTCTCGATCTGCTGGCGCCGCGTGTGATCCAGTTCGCCGTCCACGTAGGCATGGAGTTCGGGTTCGGTGGGCATCAGGGTATTCATTTCAGGACCTGCAGGGGAGGATTGACGACCTTGCCTTCGGTGAGTTCACGTAGCGATTTGCGGGCGCGCGAGATGCGCGACATGATCGTGCCGATCGGCACGTCGAGCGTATCGGCGGCTTCCTGGTAGCTCAGGCCCTCCACGGTGACCAGTACCAGTAGCGCACGTTGTTCGGCGGGCAGCCGGTTGAAGCCCTCGAGTGCCGAGCGCGCCATGACCACGTCTTCGGTCGACGGCGCGCTGTCTTCGTCACTGCCCGCACCAAATAGCGACAGCAGCCCGGCGTAGCGCCGGGTGCGGCGCTGCCCGTCGAGAAACAGGCGATAGAGAATCGAGAACAGCCATGCGCGCAGGTCGCTGCCGTCGTGGCGCGTGGCGCGCCTGGACAGCGCACGCTCCAGACAGGCCTGGACGAGGTCGTCCGCGCTGGTATCGTTGCGCGTCAGCGAAATGGCGAAGCGGCGCAGTCTCGGAATCACTTCGCGCAATGCGTCGTCTGTAAAGTCCTTGTCCATCGGTCTGGTTACGGCAGATGCCATCGAAGCAGGGGTTGGTTACAAGGTATACGAACCGCAATACCGCTTATTCCCGATTCGCACTGACTTCCTGCCGGTAAAAGTAGCCCTACGGCCCGCAAGTGGCGCGAATGCTATACAATCGAGAACGATTTTTATTTACGTACCCGACAGGATTTTTGCTGTCGCGCGGCGGCGATCCCGCCCCTGGACTGGAAGCATATGCGGTTGTCTGAACTGCCCCGGCGCACGGTCGCCATCGTGAAATCGGTGGACGATGCCACCCCGAACGACCCCGTTGCGCGGCGTCTGCGCGATCTCGGCTTCGTGCCGGGAGAAACCGTGCAGATCATTACCTTCGGCCCGTTTGGCAAGGATCCACTGGTCGCCCAGGTGGGCTTCACACGCTTTGCGTTGCGCCGCTCGGAAGCGGACCGCATTGGCGTGGACGTTGCAACCGCCACCGTCTCCAGCATTGCTCCGGCCAGCCAGGCCGACACTTCCGACGCGGCCCAGCGCATTGCCTGAAGGCCCGCCCGCCGTCGCCAGCACCCAAGACCCATCATGTCAGTTGCCCAGAATGCCTCAGCCTTGCGCATTGCGCTGGTAGGCAACCCCAATTGCGGCAAGACCGCGCTGTTCAACCGCCTGACCGGCAGCCGCCAGAAGGTAGCCAACTACGCCGGCGTAACAGTCGAGCGCAAGGAAGGCCAGTTTACGTCGCCGGCCGGGCGTACGGTGCGCATCCTTGACCTGCCCGGCGCATACAGCCTGCATTCGGCCAGCCTCGACGAAGCCATCACGCGCGAGGTCTGCATGGGCCAGCGCCCCGGCGAAGCGCGCCCGGACCTGCTGGTATCGGTGGTGGATGCCACCAACCTGCGCCTGCACCTGCGCTTCGTGCTGGAACTGCGCCGCCTGGGCCTGCCGATGGTGGTGGTGCTCAACATGAGCGATGCCGCCGCGCGCCGCGGTATCGTGATCGATCGCGACGCCCTTTCCCGGGCATTGGGTGTACCCGTGGTGCAGACCGTGGCGGTCAAGCGCGACGGCGCCGCGGCACTGGTCCGGCTGTTCGACGAAACATTGCCGCCCGCGCCGCCGGCGCAGCCGATCGACAGCGTGTCGGAACTCGATACCCACGCCGAGGTGAAGCGTCTGCTCGAGGCGGCAGTGACGATGCCCACGCGCACCGCGCGTTTCGACGATGCGGTGGACCGCGTCGTGCTGCACCCGGTATTCGGCCTGGTAATCCTGGCCGTGCTGCTGTTCTTCATGTTCCAGGCCGTGTTCTCGTGGGCCGCACCGATGATGGATGGCATCGAAGGCGGCGTGCACTGGATCGGCGAATGGATGGGCACGTTGTTGCCCGACGGCATGCTCAAAAGCCTGCTGGTCGACGGCCTGATTGCCGGCCTGGGCAGCGTGATCGTGTTCCTGCCGCAGATCCTGATCCTGTTCCTGTTCATCCTGACGCTCGAGGAATCGGGCTATCTGCCGCGCGCGGCGTTCCTGCTGGACCGCCTGATGATGGGCGCCGGGCTGTCGGGACGATCGTTCATTCCACTGCTGTCCAGCTTTGCCTGCGCGATCCCCGGCATCATGGCCACGCGCACGATCCAGGACCCGCGTGACCGCCTAACGACGATCCTCGTGGCGCCGCTGATGACCTGCTCGGCACGCCTGCCGGTCTATGCACTGCTGATCGGCGCGTTCATTCCCGAGCGCACCGTGGCTGGATTGTTCAATCTGCAGGGTCTGGTGCTGTTCGCGCTGTATGTGGCCGGCATTCTCAGCGCGCTGCTGGTGGCCTACGTGCTCAAGTGGTTCCGCCGCGACCGCACCGATCATCCGTTGCTGATGGAGCTGCCGTCGTACCGCGTGCCGAATCCGCGCGATATCGCCATCGGCCTGTGGGAGCGGGCGCGTATCTTCCTGTCGCGCGTGGGCAAGGTGATCCTGACGCTGACCGTGCTGTTGTGGTTCCTGGCTACGTTCCCGTCGCCGCCGGAAGGCGCGACCATGCCACCGATCGACTACAGCTTCGCCGGCATGATCGGGCGCGGTCTTGAGCATGTGTTTGCGCCAATCGGTTTCAACTGGCAGATCTGTATTGCGCTGGTGCCGGGCCTGGCCGCACGCGAAGTGGCGGTTGGCGCGCTGGCCACGGTGTATGCCCTGTCGGGCAGCGACGATGTGGTGGCAGTGCAACTGGCCCCGATGATCGCCGCGCAATGGTCGCTGGCCACCGCGCTGTCGCTGCTGGCCTGGTATGTATTCGCGCCGCAGTGCATTTCCACGCTGGCCGTGATCCGTCGCGAGACCAACTCCTGGAAGGTAATGGCCGCCTCGGCCGCCTACCTGACAGGCCTGGCCTATCTTGCCTCGTTCATCACGTATCGCGTGGCATTGATGTTCAGCTGATTTCGCGGAAACTGCTCCATCGTTATCCAGTCAAACGGCCATGACGCTCTACCACGCCCTTGAAACCCTGCTGGTTCCGCTGATCGTGCTGGCCTGTGCCGTGCACGTGGCGGGACGCTACATGCCCCGCACGCGCGAGCGTGTGAAGGCGAGCCTGGCGGCAATGCTTGGGGGCACATCGGCCAGCGGTTGGCGTGGATGGCTGGCAAAGCGCCTGGAGCCCAGCCAGGCTGCAGGTTGCGCCAGCGGATGCGAGACCAATAGCGGTTGCGGGACCTGCGGGTCGAATACCTCGGCCCCTACAGGTACTGATGGCAAGCAGGACAACGAACAGGTCATCCACTTCGTACGCAAGTCCTGAATTACACGGCAGACAAGGCAAAACGAAGGCAAAACGGCGATCCCAGGGGATCGCCGTTTTGCTTTTGGAGCGAAGGAATCGGGTACGCAGAAACGGGTACGCTTTACCTTTTGATACTGCCGGTTCGCTCCCCTCTCCCGCGCGCGGGAGAGGGTCGAGGGAGAGGGCAGGCAGCTCAAATTGCCTCATATCGGCAAGCAGAACCGCCCTCCCTCACCCCCAGCCCCTCGCCCATTTCATGGGAGAGGGGAGCCTGTCTACCGCATTTCAAACCTTCGCAGAAACGGGTACGCCCCGCTTACTGCGCTGTGCCTGGGATCGTCAGCGACACGGGCATGGCTTCCGTTCCGGCGGTGCATGTCACCGTCACCAGGAACGGGCCTGAGCCGGTTGGCTTCACGGTCACGGAATTGTCCGTGATCGTCGGCAGGAGCATTACCGGGCCGCTGGTGACCGACCAGTTCCACGTGCCATTGCACTTCGTGATGCCCTCGTCGATCCCGCTGTGCATGATGTGCGCGGCAATCGGAACGCCACTGCTCGGCACCACCAGCGGGTTCGGGCCGTCGTAGACCAGTGCCCAGGTCGGTTGCTCGGTCACGAACAACATTGCGCGCGGCTTGGCGGTCAGGGTCAGGCTGCTGGCCATCTCGGACAACACGCTCTGCAATGGCGTGGTCATGTTGGGACGGCTGGTGCTGACGGTCGTGACACGCGTGCTCGAGTTGGGCTGCACCGCCAGCGACGGCGACGTGGTCATATAGGTCCACAGGCCGGTGAAATCCGCCGTCGTATCGCTTTCATCGTTACGCAGCACGCGCGAGTCGTAAGTTTGCGGATAGCCGTTGAGAACGTTGAGCGCGTTGATCTGCTTGCCGAACTGCGACAGCACCAGGCGGTAGGTCAACACGCTGTTCTTGAACACCGACACCAGGAATGCGCCGGTCAGCGTATTGCCATCGGGCGCGGTCACCTGCACGGTCACTACCGACTGCGCAGCGGTATCGCTGGTGTTCACGCCACGCAGCGTGCCCACGTTGGCCACGCCGGTAACCTGTACCGCCGAGGTGCTGCTGCGCCATGTCCATGCGGTTCCTGACGACGAACGATCCGCGCCATCGCTGTCGATCAGCGACGCCGTTACCGGCAAGACCTGGCCATCGGTCATCGACAGCACCGGATATGGCAACGCCAGGCTATAGGTCCGGACGCCGGGCGCCACCACGGTGATGGTCGCGGCGACTTGCGGCAGGGTCGTGGTGACATTGTTGGCACCGGTCACCGTGGCCACCACGCTGATCGTTGCCGTACCGGTTCCCACGCCAGTCACTACCGCACTGCCCGGGATCGTGCCATTGGCCACGGCCGCCACGGAAGTGCCGGAGCTCGACCAGACAAAGGACGTTGAGCCGGTCACATCGTTGCCAAGGTCATCGACTACCGATGCCACCAGCGACAGTGACCCGCCGATGCTGACCTGGCCCGAGGTCCGGTTCATGACCAGCGTATAGGACTTGGCAACTGTTGTGCTGCCACCTCCCGCGCCGCCGGTGTCGGTCGGCGAGGTACTTGCCGTACCCGAACTGCCACCCCCACCGCCGCAAGCTGCCATCAGCATTGCCGTCGCCATGCAGGCGAGCCAGCGTGTCCACGAGCGCGTACGCATGATTTGTCCCCTTCGTAGTTATGGTCCTTACCCCGTGCTACTCAGACTAGGCGCGATGTGCACCGCGATGTACCAGCCAGAGGACTGAGCGGGACCCAACATTTCGGGATGAGGTCATCCGTTCGGGGTAAGGCATCGGCGTGCGGCGCCCCACATTGCCGGAGGGATTCGGACGAGGCAGTCTCGGCGTCCACGGTTGACGTCATGCGGCGTTTTGCACTACGCTGCTGATTCTTGTCCGCTACGAGCGGCTAGGATCCACCTCAGTACCAACTGAACTTAATGCACGCAGCCGCCTTCAACCTCCGCCACGCCGCCGATGCCTCGCGCATCGATGCCGCCGTGCGCGCGTGCGTTGCCGGCCTGTCGTCGCGCCGCGCCCTGAGCGCTTCCTCGCTACTGCTAAGCCTAACGATCGGTTGCCGGGTCTAGCGCCCCGTGGCAGTTCGGCAGCCTTTCGCCACAACCCTTTTCTGATTTTCGAAACGCGCGCAAGACAACTTGCAGAATGCGGCGTTTCCTGACACTTCCTGAGCGAGGAAGGAGAGATTCCCATGCCCATGTTGCGCAACCCCTCCGCCAAGTATCGTCCCGCAACCGTTGTGGATTTGCCCGATCGCCGTTGGCCCTCATGCCGGATCGCGCGTGCGCCGCGCTGGATGAGCACCGACCTGCGCGATGGCAACCAGGCGTTGATCGAACCGATGAACAGCGCGCGCAAGCTGCAGTTTTTCGAGCAACTGGTAAAGATCGGCCTCAAGGAAATCGAGGTCGCATTCCCGTCGGCATCGCAAACCGATTTCGATTTCGTGCGCATGCTGATCGAGGAAGACCGCATTCCCGACGATGTCACCATCGTGGTACTGACGCAGGCGCGCGAAGACCTGATCCGCCGTACGGTGGAATCCGTGCGTGGTGCCAGACGCGCCACCGTGCACCTCTACAATCCGATCGCGCCGGCCTGGCGCCGGATCGTGTTCAATGCATCGCGTGAGGAGATCAAGGAGGTAGCGGTAGCGGGTACGCGCCTGATTCGCGAGTTGACCGACGCCATGCCGGAAACGGCCTGGTCCTACGAGTACTCGCCCGAAACCTTCAGCCTGGCCGAACTCGACTTTTCGCTCGAGGTATCGGACGCCGTGTCCGCGGTGTGGCAACCCGACGCAAAGCGGCCGATGATCCTGAACCTGCCGACCACGGTGGAATGCAGCACGCCCAATATCTTTGCCGACCAGATCGAATGGATGCACCGCCATCTGGCGCGTCGTGAACACATCGTGCTGTCGGTCCACCCGCACAACGACCGCGGCACGGCCGTGGCAGCCGCCGAACTGGCCGTGATGGCGGGCGCCGATCGCGTGGAAGGCTGCCTGTTCGGCAATGGCGAGCGCACCGGCAATGTCGACCTGGTCACGCTGGCGCTCAATCTCTATACGCAAGGCGTGGATCCGGAGCTCGATTTCTCCGATATCGATGAAGTCCGCCAGTGCGTGGAGCATTGCAACCAGTTGCCCGTGCACCCGCGTCATCCCTATGTTGGCGATCTTGTCTTCACCGCGTTCTCGGGTTCGCACCAGGACGCCATCCGCAAGGGCTTCGCCCAGCAGAAGCCGGATGCGATCTGGGAAGTGCCCTACCTTCCGATCGATCCCGCGGACCTGGGCCGCAGCTACGACGCGGTAATCCGCGTCAACAGCCAGTCGGGCAAGGGTGGCATGGCATACCTGCTGGAGCAGGTGCATGGCATCTTCATGCCGCGCCGCCTGCAGATCGAATTCAGCCGTTCGGTGCAGGTGATGACCGACGAAACCGGTCTTGAAGCCAGCGCCGAGGATCTTTACGCATTGTTCCGGCGTGAATATCTCGATGCCGAAGGGCCGCTGCGCTACGTCTCGCACCGCATGGTGTCAACCAGCGACAGCACGGTGGAAATCGAGATCGAGATGACGCGCGATGGGCAGCCCGTGCGGGTGCGTGGCGCCGGCAACGGTCCGATCGATGCCACGGTCGACGCCTTCGCGCGCGGCCTGGGCCTTGCGGTGCGCGTGATGGACTACCACGAACACGCCATGACTACCGGTGCCAATGCCAACGCGGCCTGCTATGTGGAAGTGCGAGTGGGCGATTCGCCGACCGGTTTTGGCGCGGGCGTGGATGCCAGCATCGTCACGGCGTCGCTGAAAGCGGTGGTATCTGGTGTCAACCGCCATGTACACGTACGGGCCGACGCCGAGGCCAGGGCAGCCTGAGATCGTACGTAGCTAATCGCACGCAGTAGAAAAACGGTGTGCCCTGCCCCCACAGGGCACACCTGGAAAGACGTCCTCGCGGACGCCCACGACATGCGCGGTGCACAACCACGTGTGCACAGCCTACGGGGGGCGCCATTCGCGCGCCACGAATAAATCCGCATGTGGATAGAAGCCACGGCGCGCAGGGGCTGTCGCGCATTGACGACGCCGTTGCGCCAAAAGCGTGTCGCCTGCACCTCACTTGTCTTGCATCAAGGTTAGGTATCCCTGCGCGGGACACACTGGTCGCACTTTTTCGATGTTTAGTGCTTGACCAACATGACCACTTCAAACAATCCCCGCCGCAACCCCCTCGCTTCCGCCGTCTGCATGGCGCTCGCCGCCGCCACGATTGGCACCCTTTCCGCGCCGGCATTTGCCGCCGACGACGCGCAAGGCAACTGGATGGTCCGCCTGCGCGGTACCTACATGGACATGGCCAACAAGTCCGACCCGATTGGCGGGGCCGGTGCGTCGGACCGCATCCATGTCAACAACAAGTGGATTCCGGAGCTGGACGTCACGTACTTCATCGTGCCGCATATCGCGGCCGAACTGGTGCTGACCATTCCGCAGAAGCAGGACGTAAGCCTCGATGGCGCGAAGATCGGTACGTTCAAGCATCTGCCGCCGACCCTGCTGCTGCAATACCATTTCCTGCCGAATGGCACGTTCCGCCCATACGTGGGCGCCGGTGTCAACGTGACGCGCATCTATGGCGCGGACATTGCCGGCAATACGCTGAGCCTCGATAACTGGAGCGTGGGCCCTGCCCTGCAGATCGGCATGGACTACAAGCTCAACAAGAACTGGTTCCTGAACGTCGACGCCAAGAAGCTGTGGATTTCCAGCAACGTTTACGCTGGCGGCGCCAAGGTCTCGACGGTCAACCTTGATCCTTGGCTGTTCAGTGCGGGGGTGGGATATCGCTTCTAAACCGCCGGACGAACTCGGGGCGTGGGTGGTTTGACCACCAACACCGCAAGCCACGCCCAAGTGGAATCAGAAGGTAGTGTCTCGGCTCTCTCTCCCCTCATGGGGAGAGAGTGGGAGAGAGGGGTGGTACAGCAGGGAACCACACAAAGCGAAGCTGCTGGAGGGGAGCGAACCCTTGGTACGCTAGCGGAATGCCGGTTCGTCGAAGCTGCGTAGCTTGCGGGAGTGCAACTGCTCGACGCCGTTCTCGCGCAGGATGCGGATAGCTTCCAGACCGATCGTCATATGCTGGCTTACGCGCTGGCGATAGAACGCGTTGGCCATGCCGCGCAATTTCAGTTCGCCATGCAGCGGCTTGTCCGACACGCACAGCAAGGTGCCATACGGTACGCGTAGCCGGAAACCATTGGCGGCCACTGCCGCGCTTTCCATATCGATTGCAATCGCACGTGACTGGTTGAAGCGCGCGTACAGCGCCTTCGATTTCAGCTCCCAGTTACGGTCATCGGTCGAGACCACGGTACCGGTGCGCATGCGCGTCTTCATCTCCGTGCCCGACAAACCCGTCACACGTGCCACTGCTTCCTGCAGTGCCACCTGGATTTCCGCAATCGGGGGCACCGGCACCCACGGCGGCAAGTCGTGGTCCAGCACGTGGTCGTCACGTACATACGCGTGCGCCAGCACGTAGTCGCCAAGCTGTTGTGAGCGACGCAGGCCACCGCAATGCCCCACCATCAGCCAGCAGTGCGGCCGCAGCACGGCCAGATGGTCGGTCATGGTCTTGGCGTTGGACGGTCCGACACCAATGTTCACCAGCGTGACGCCAAGCCCGTCTTCGCGCACAAGGTGATAGGCCGGCATCTGCGGCAGCGCGCGCGGACGCGAGGCGTCATCGGGCTCGGCCTCGCCAAGCTGCTGCACGATATCGCCCGGCTCGACAAAGCGCACATAGCCGTCGCCACCATCACCTGACATGAGATTGCGACCCAGCGTGACGAACTCGTCGACATAGCGTTGATAGTTCGTAAACAATACAAAGCGCTGGAAGTGGTGTGGTGCGGTGCCCGTGTAGTGATAGAGCCGCTGCAGCGCCAGGTCCACGCGTTCGGCAGAGAACAGCGAGAGCGGCCAGGCCTCACCGGGCGTGGGCTCATAGGTGCCGTTGGCAATCGAGTCGTCGATGCGGCTCAGTTCGGGCAATACAAACGATGCTTCGAGCTCGCGGGCCTGGGTATAGCTGATGTCCGTGGTCGAAGCCTCGATGACAAACGGCAGCGGAATCGGCCGGCGCGACAGGCCCACCACCACCGGCACGCGGTGATAGCGCATCAGGCGCTCGATCTGGTCACGATAGTAGTCGCACAGCAGGTCGGGACGCGTCACCGTGGTGCCGTACACACCCGGATATGCAACGGTGCCCCAGGATGGCCGGCTGTCGGTCACCATGGTTTCGAGATTGACCGAGATGCCAAGGTACGGATAGCACGCGTGTGCGGCGGACGGCAGAGGTTTGCCTTTGGCAAACGCATCGAAGCGTGCACGCACCGCAGCCACGGAGCTGTCGTAAATTTCGCGAATTCGCGCGAGCGCGCTGTCGGCATCGCTGAACTCTGCGAGCTGATCAGCCGGATGAGCGGAAGAGAAGATCGGTGCGTTCATGGCAACCATCATACCGCCAGCTTTGGCCATGCGACAGGCAAATGCCCATCCGGCATGCACGACATGCGTGTGGGTACGAACGCTCGCATATTCCAGACAAAGTTGTTTGACGTCGCCGCATTGGCTTCGCTACACTCTGTCGCCAAAATGCGCGGCATTGACGCGGTTCACGCGCAAGCCGTGGCGCAAGCGCCCCTGCGCCCCCCACTTCGGGAGGGGCTGCACACATGCGCACCGCTTTTCAGGCTGGAGGAATCGTCGATGGAAATCCGTAACCCGTTGCCCGCTGAGATCGAGGCAGCCAGGCTGCTGCTGGTTGCCAACGGTTGGGAACAACGGGTCGGCAATCCCGAACGGTTTGCCCAGCTGATTGCCAACTCCCAGCGCGTGGCGGTGGCCATCGAGAACGGCGAGGTCATCGGCTTCGCGCGCGCGCTCTGCGACGATATCTCGAACGGCTATATCTCGATGGTGGCCGTGGCCCCCCAGCATCGCCGTCGCGGCATCGGGCGTGCACTGTTGCGACACGTCATGGGCAACGATCCGGACATTACGTGGGTCCTGCGCGCGGCGCGCTCATCCGAAGCCGCATTCTTCGGCCAGCTCGGCTTTACGCCTTCGATGGTGGCCATGGAGTGGCGCCGGCGCTAGGCAGCGCCCACGCGTCCACGTTCACTGCGCCATGGCGCGCCGGAATTCTTCGGCGCTGCCCACCTGATGGAACAGCTTGCCACCCGGCGCAAAGCGATCGGCGCTGGAAAGTCCACCCACCACCACCGGATCGAAACCCGCATCGCGCACCAGCGCGGCGGCCACCGACAGCGCCTCGGCATCGTTGCCGGCCAGCGGCACCGCCATCAACGCACCCTTGCGATGACTTTCGCGCGCAAAGTCCCCCGCGCTCGTGAAGTTGAATACCCGGACGATACGTGCGCCGCGCAGGTATTTCGCCGTGGTCACGCCGATACCGTTGGCCTTGACCTCCTCGACGATAGCGCCATCGCGCGGTGACACCGCATTGGTGGCATCGAGCACGATCTTGCCCTGCCAGTTGTTCTGTTGTCCCACCTCGGGTACGGCGCCGTAAGGCACCGCCAGCAACAGCACATCGGCAAAAGCCACGGCCTGGGCCACGGTGCCGGCCTGGGCCAGGCGACCGAGCCCGTCGGTCAGGGATTTCAGTTCCTCGGGATGGCGCGAGGAAAACATCACCGGATGACCGGCCTTGACCCACAGCCCGCCAATGGTGCCGCCAATGCGGCCCGAGCCAATCACACCGATCTTCGCCTTGGTCGCACCACGTGCTGGCTGCGCCGTGGCGTGATCGGCCACGACCGCCAGCAACATCGACCAGCCGCCCGTTATCAACAGCCTGCGCCGCCCGCGCAGCGTGCCTTGCCTTGTCTGGGCCATCTTGGTCTCCGGTGACGCCGATCCAGTCACTCTAGGCGAAAACCTGTCGCCCCGACGTGGCAGGCTGTCACAGGACCGTCATACCCGCTACCTAGACTGGCGCGCGGCCACGTGCCGCACACGGCGCACGCCGGCCGTCACAACCGCAGTCACAACGAATAAAAGGGAAAGACATGGGAAGCAGGTCGAGGAAGCCTGGGCACTGGGTACGACGAGGCGCCAGCACGGCAGCAATGCTGGTACTGGCCACCGTGGCAATGACCGCCTGTGGCGGCGGCGATGACGGCAGTACGTCAGGCGCCGGCGGTGGCAACACCGGCACCACGCCGACCGCAGTCCAGCCGCTGGCGGGCGGCGCGCTCTATGTGGGCGCGGTGAGCTTCGGCGATACGGTTTCGGTCGAACTCGACAAGCCGGCGGCCGGACAGTTGACGCTGCGCTTCCTTGACTCGCGCTACGGCCTGGCCGGTACGCTGACCGGCCAGTACACGGTCGATGGCAATACCTATCGCGTATCGAAGCTGGCCGCCTCGGGCAGCGATGTACCGGCGGCACTGGCGGCGGCAGCGGCATCGATCACATTCAGCTTCACGATCGACGATGGCCTGCTGTCCGGCGCACTGGGACAGGTACCCAACGTTGCCGCAGGTAACGGCGCGCTGTTGCAAGGCTATGTTTCGGCCGCCAACAAGGGCGCCCAGCTGGCCGACATCGCCGGCACCTACAGCTATCTGCGCCAGGCCGGCGACACCGCCACGGCGGGCCAGCTCAACATCCAGGCCGACGGCACCGTGCGCGTGTGCGCTGGCCAGGGCTACAGCGCGGCATGCACGGGCGGCCAGACCGGCCAGCTCAGCGCGGATGCCGACCAGTCGCGCTATCCGGGTGCCTATGCGCTGACGCTCGCGGGCAGCAAGGTGGGGCGTCTGTTCGTGGGCAAGCAGCAAGGCAATGTGGCGCTGTTCGTCGACGAAACCGGCGCCAACGCCAGCGCCGCCACCGGCAACTGGGTGGTGCGTTCCGCCACGCCGTTGGCCACCAACGCCGTGGATGGAGACTGGCTCTGTGCCGAACCCGAACTCGACGAGGCCAACGCGCTGACCGGCCGTACGCGTCGCAATATCGTCTCGGTCGCCGGCAACACGCTGGCCGCCGACAACATTCCCGTGGATGTGGCGTTGGCCTACAACACAGCCGCCAGCGTCGCCGCCAACGGCCTGATCTCGGGCAACTGGCAGGAAACGGTCGCCGAACAACCGAAAACCGGTGCAATGACCTGGCTGCCGGTCAGCACCAGGCTGGCCTACCAGTTGCGCCAGGTGCCGGGTACCCAACGCATGTTGCCGGCCGTCTGCGCGCCGTTGCCCGCGCCAACGCCAATCGCGACCTACCTGTCGGCCAAGGCCAACGACATCATCCTGGTCACGCTGGCCGACCTGCGCCCGACCCAGCCCGCGATTGGCCGCGACCAGATCTACTACAAGCTGGGCCGTTACGCGGCGGATCCGGTCAAGCGCTTCGACGATGTCTGCGAGGCCAATGGCCAGAGCAAGACCAGCACGTCCGATGCCAACTCGCGTATCGACACCCTGGCCTCGTTCACGTGCACCAAGACCGTCGGCAACAAGCCCGCGGACATGAAGACGCTGGTGGTAGGCCCCTATGGCGAGCCGTACCTGACCGATGGCCACCACACGTTCACCTCGCTGTGGGAAGCGGTTTCCGGCGGGTCGCAAAGCAAGGTCTATGTGCGCGTGCAAGACAACCTGTCGACCCTGAACCGCGCCACGTTCTTCCGCACGCTGCGCGAGCGCAAGCTGATCTGGTCGAAGGATGGTGACAACCGGCTGTCGTATCCGGCCGACCTGCCGCGCGCGCTGGGCCTGAACAACGGCCTGGGCAACGACCCGTACCGCGCGCTGGTCTACTTCACGCGCGATATCGGCTACCAGCAACTGGCCGATGCGACCGAGTTCACCGAGTTCTACTGGGGTGACTGGCTGCGCAAGAAGGTGGACGTGAGCAAGTACGACCTCAACAGCGTCGAAAGCTACCTGTCCGCAGTCCGCGCCGCGGCAACGGCCATGGTCGCGCTGGCACCCACCGACGTGGTCAGCAATGGCAAGACCGCCGCCGCGCTGGGCCGCCTCGCTACGTTCAACGAAACGGAGTTCACGGCGTTGTCACAGCCGCTGGGAACCGCCAAGCCCGGCAAGCTGCCGTATGCGGTGGACTACCGGACCAAGCTGAAACAGTAACGCGCGGCCAACGCCTGGCGACAGGACAAAAAAGCCCGCCAGTCCCATGACTGGCGGGCTTTTTCATTGGGGGCGTGGCAAAAGCGTACCCGTTTCTGCGTACCCGATTTACGCCGTCCTACTCCGGCTGGATACCCGCTGACTTGATGATGCGTCCCCACTTGTCCGATTCCTGGGCCTGGAATTTGGCCAGTTCGGACGGCGTGCTCGTGAACACGTCAGTGCCGGTCGACTTGTAGAACGTCGATGCCGTATCGCTCTTCGCTGCCTTCACCAGGATCTGGTTGAGCTTGTTCACCACGGCCGGCGGCGTACCGGCCGGCGCGTAGGCGGCGAACCAGTAGCTCATCTCGTAGCCCTTCACACCGGCTTCGTCGATGGTCGGCACGTCCGGCGCCAGCGGCGAGCGCGCCTTGCCGGAGACCCCGAGCGCGCGCAACTTGCCGGTCTTCACTTGCGGCAGACCGGTCGCGGTGTCGGTGATCATCATCTGGATCTGGTTGCCGAGCAGGTCGGTAATGGCCAGCGGATTGCTCTTGTACGGCACGTGCAGCAACTGGACATGCGCCATCTGCTGGAACAGCTCGCCTGCAATGCGCGACGACGAGCTGCCGCTGCCGAAGCTGAGCTTGCCCGGCTCCTTCTTGGCCAGCGCGATGAATTCGCCCACGGTCTTGGCCGGAACCTGCGGATTGACCACCATGATCTGGCCGCCGCGACCCAGCGCGGTCAGCGGCGTGTAGTCCTTGACCGGGTCATACGGCAGCTTCTTGAACAGATGCTCGTTGGCGGCGTGCGTGGTGTTGGTCGTGATCAGCACCGTGTAGCCGTCCGGCGCGGCCTTGGCCACGTCACTGGCGGCGATAAAGCCATTGGCGCCGGGCTTGTTGTCGACCACCACCGTGACCTTGCTGTCGATCGTCATGGCCTGGCCCACCGCGCGCGCCAGCTGGTCCGTGGCACTGCCTGCGGCGAACGGCACGACAAAGCGAACCGGCTTGTCGGGATACTCGGCCCATGCGCTGCCGGCGGGCAGGGCCAGGCTCGCGAACATGGCAAGGGCAGCGACGGCCAGCGGCCTGCGAATTCCGTACATCTGTGTCTCCTCTAATCGTTTTGACATTGGGACGGCTCGGCAATCATGAGGCGCCGCCGGCGAGCCGCGGCGGCAGGGGGATGTTCAGTCCCAGCAGCAGGAACGCCAGCGCCTTGCCGTGGGTATCGAGATTCAGGGCATCGTTGACGCCACCATCGAGCACGCCATCGATCACGAAATTCATGGCCTGGATCGACGGCACGACGTAGCGTTTCACGGCCTTGGGCTGGCGCGCCACGAACAGCGCGCGCACCGCTTCCTCGGTGACATGCGTCACCAGGTGATCGAAATCGCGCGTGTCATAGGCAATCACGCTGATATTGGAGCGATCGCCCTTGTCGCCGGTGCGGCCATGGGCAAACTGGTAGAGCGGCGCGGATTGGGTAGTGGTCATGGCGGGCTCCGGTCAGGCAATGAACGAATGGGCTGCGGCCACGGCTTCGCGTGGTACCAGGCAGGACGTTGCATTGAGCCGCGTGCGCAGCCCCGTACGCACCCCGCCGCCACCGGCCGGGCCGCAGGTATAGAGTGCATTGACCTCGCGCAGCAATGCCTGCGCCACGGCCTTGTCCTCGTGCGCCAGGGCCGCACGCATGCGCACATCGCGCGCCTCGGCCTCGTGCGGCTGTGGCGCGGCCAGCATCGTGCCGCCATCGTCGGCGAATACGCTCAGCACGCCGATCAGGTCGAAGCGGATCGGCACCTCATGCCCCAGGCCCTGCATGCGCTTGCGCACGATATCGGCAGCCAGCCGCGCACGCGCGGCGGCATTGGGCCCTGCATACGAGATCTCGCCTTCGGCAAACCAGCCGCCCTGGTGGAACAGGTTGGCCTTCAGCTGCGCGGGTCGGGCATGTCCGCGGATACCGCGCACGGCCACGCGGTCGGGGCCAAGCTGCGTGACCGTTACCTGGCCGATGTCGGCCACCACGTCGGGCGTCAGGTAGGCGCACGGATCATGGACTTCATAGAGCAGTTGTTCCTTGACGGTGCGCAGGTCCACGCAGCCGCCCGTATTGGCCGCCTTGAAGATCTCGATGCCACCGTCCGCGTCGAGCTGCGCAATCGGAAAGCCCACGGCATGTACGTCGGGCACGTCCTTCATGCCGGGATCCGCAAAATAGCCGCCGCTGACCTGCGCGCCGCATTCGAGCAGGTGGCCTGCCATCGTGGCCGCAGCGAGCCGGTTCCAGTCGTCCCAGGCCCAGCCGAAATGCGCCATCGCGGGCCCCACGGCCAGCGCCGGGTCGGCCACGCGGCCGCACACTACCACCTGCGCACCGTCGCGCAATGCATCGGCAATACCCTGCGCGCCGATGTACGCGTTGGCGCAAACGAAGCGTGCTTCGGGAAACGCATCGCCGACGATGCCGCGCAGCAGTGCACGGCCGGCGTCGTGCGAGAGGTCATCGCCCTCCACCACCGCCACGCGCGGCGCCGGCAGACCGAGTTCCGACGCCAGTGCAATGATGCGGCGCGCCGCGGCGCGCGGATTGGCAGCGCCGAAGTTGCCGATGATGGGGATCCGGTTGGCCAGGCACAGCCCCAGCACGGGCGTCAGCAACAGGTCCAGCAATGGCTCGTAGCCCTGTTCAGGATTCTCGCGGCGTGCCAGTTGCGCCAGTGCCAGCGTGCGCTCGGCCAGCGTTTCGAAGATCAGCGCGGCGGGCGCGCCGGAAGCGATCAGCGTACGCACCACGGGCAAGGCGGCGTCGGTACGGTCGCCAGAGAATCCGGCGCCGGATCCGATCAGCAGGGGAGCAGTCATGGGCGTTCGCGCTTATCAGGTTGGAGTGGCAGCGGTTTCATTCTAGGCTTATGCCTATATCTTATAAAACAGATTATTTGGATTAATCTATCGGTCTCGTGGATAAATTCGGCTGCTCAGGCCGACCGCCCTCGCCATGCTCTCGAACCTGTCGGTCAAGCACTTGCGCGCCTTCGTGGCGCTGGCCACCCACCGCAATTTCACGCGTGCGGCACAGGCGTGCCACCTGTCGCAATCGGCATTCAGCACGCTGATCCAGACGCTGGAAGACCAGGCGGGCAGCCGGTTGTTCGAACGCACCACGCGCCATGTGGACCTGAGTGCCGACGGCCGCCGCTTCGAGGAAGTGGCGCGCCGGTTGCTGGCCGACTTCGAAACGGCCTTCGAAGACCTGCGCGACCACGCCGAACGTCGCAAGGGCCGTGTGGCGATTGCCGCGCTACCATCGCTGGCGGGCGGCGACCTGCCGCCGTTGCTGGCGGACTTTCACCGGCACTATCCGGGCATTTCGCTGGAGCTTCACGATCAACTCGCCGACGGCTGCATCGACATGGTCCGGCGCGGGCAGGCCGACTTCGCGCTGGCACCGGCCCCGGCGCAGGATACCGACCTGCGTATCGAACCGCTCGTGCACGACAACTTCCACCTGGTTTGTCCGGCCGATCATCCGCTGGCCGCGCGGCGTCGCATTGCGCCACAGGCACTGGCGGGGCTGCCATTCATCCAGCTATCGAGAACCAGCAGCGTGCGCCAGCACCTGGATGCGGCGCTGCATCCGCTCAGGTTGCATGGCGTGATGGAGGTAGAGCATCTGGCGACGGTGGCGGCGCTCGTCGAAGCTGGCCTGGGGGTCTCGGTGGTACCCGCGTTGGCACTGTTCCAGTTCCGCCGTGAAGGACTGGCGATCCGGCCGATGCAGATGCCATCGCTGGTGCGCGATATCTGCCTGGTGCGATTGAAGGAGCGCAGCGATTCCGCCGCGGCCGCGGCCATGATCGACTGCTTGCGCGCCCACTACGGCACGGGCGGTACTGGCGGCGCAGGCGGTACAGGCAAGCGCCAGGGCGCTCAGAAATGACCGAGGTATCCGCCGTCGACAGCCAGCACCTGTCCGCTGACATAGGACGCTGCCGGAGACGCCAGGAAGACCACCGCGCCAGCCACTTCGTCCGGCTGGCCCCAGCGGCCGAGTGACGTGCGGTTGCGCAGCCATTCCGCCACGGTGGCATCGTCGACCATGGCCTGGTTTGGCTCGGTGGCGAAATAACCCGGTGCGATGGCATTGACCGTGATGCCGTGCCGGCCCAGGTCGGCGGCCATGGCACGCGTCAGCGCATCGAGACCGCCCTTGGTGGCCGGATAGAGCACGTCGTTGGCACGCGCCACCTGCCCGGCAATCGAGGTCACATTGACGATGCGGCCATACTGACCCTGCTGCATGAGGCGGGCGGCATGGCGGCACAGCGCATAGGGCGCCACCAGATTGGTTTCGAGCATTGCGCGCAGGTCGTCGGCATCGAGCTGCGCCATGCCGTTGCGGTTACGCGCGCCGGCATTGTTGACGAGGATATCGAGCCGCCCGTGCTGCGCCGCAATCTCGCTGAAAGCATGCGTGACAGCGGCTTCGTCGACGATGTCGAGTACGAGTGCCGACGCACTGCCGCCGCGCGCCTGCAAATGCGCCACGGCATCGGCCACGCGTTGGGCGTTCCGCGCGCATAGGAGTACGTGCGCGCCGGCATCGGCCAGGCCGGTGGCAATCGCCAGGCCAAGGCCCTGCGCGCCGCCCGTTACCAGGGCCACGCGGCCGGCGAGCGAGAAAGGATGGGCTGCGGTAGAGGTCACCATGGCGGCACTATACCGCAGCGCCGCCTGACGACTTGACGTGTCAGTGGCTCAGCGGATGAGCTTGCCCGTGGACGAGACGATCGACATCTCCACGAACGACGAGCCCGTATGGCGGGCGGCGCTGTAGCTGATCAGGATGCCGCCGAGATCATAGTCGCGCAGGCTTTCCAGCGCGGCGACCAGCTTCTCGCGCGTGGGTTCGGCCCCGGCACGGCGCAGCCCTTCCACCAGTACCTTGGCCGACATGAAGCCTTCCATGCCCGCATTGCTGGGTTCCGCCTTCTGCGCCTTGGCCATGCTGCGATATTCGCTGGCAAGGCTCATCTGGCTCGAATTCATGCCCGGCACCACCTGCGTGATGATCAGGCCCTTGCCGTCCTCGCCCAGTTCCTTGATGAATGAATCGGCCGCGTTGTTCGACAGCGTGACGAACTGCGCCTGGCTGCCGGCCTTCTTCATCTCGCGGATGATCCTGGCGGCCTCGGAGCCCGATCCGATCACCATCACTGCCTGCGGGTTGGCCTTGTTGACACTGGCCACGCCCTGGCTGATATCGCCCATCGGCCGGTTGAACGATGCGGCACCGGCCGGCTGCACACCACGTGCCTGCAGGGCCGTATTGAAGCCTTCGAACACATCCTGGCCGAACCCGTCATTGGCGTAGAAGATGGCAATGCGGCTCATGCCCGATGTGGCCAGATGGTTGATCGCACGCGCCACTTCGTCCTGATACTTTGCCCGCACGTTGAACACATAGCGGTTCACGGGGCGATGCAAGGTGATCGCGCCGGTCAGTGGCGCAATCAGCGGAATCTTCTCCGCGCCGATCAGCGGCAGGATGCTTTCGTTCTGCGGTGTGCCGCGCACCATGAACAGCGCGAACACCTTGTCTTCGGCAATCAGCTTGCGCACATTGTCCGGTGTGCGTTTGGCGTCGAAGCCGTCGTCGTAGGTCAGCAGTTCGATGCGGCGGCCACCCACGCCACCGTTTGCATTCACGTGATTGAGATACACCTGGGCACCGGCGATCTGCTCCTTCACCGACCCCGCTACCGGGCCGCTGACGCCGGCCGACTGGCCGATGCGGATCGTGGACTTGGTGATGCCGGGCTCCGCTTGCGCCGCCATGGGCGCGACAAACCCCAGCGTGGCGGCAAGCATGCCGCACGCAAAGTATCTTGCATTCATTTGTTGACCCCTCCAGAAGCGCTGGCGTGATTGATTTTCTTGCCGCTGCTCGCCGCACGAGTGCACGCATCCTGAAGACGCGCCGCACGGCGGTCCTCGCAAAGTACCTCATCGGAGGTAATTGTTCAAATTCCGGGACAATTCTGCGGGGGGGACTGTTGCTGCGGCAGCACACCGGGCCTCGTTGGTCCGGTGATGGCCTGGTGTGGCCGCAGCATGGCGCACGAATTCACGTGCGCCGGATGCGCGCCGCATGGGCGCGTCGGGGGTAAAGCAGAAGCAGACTACGGTAAAGACCGTTGCGCTGCTCAGGGGAAAGCTGGCACGGCAGGATCAAGACCTGCGAAACGGGCTTCCGGATGGGCATTCTGCAGCAGCGTCTCGATTTCTTCCACGCGGCCACGCGGCACATCCACCATCAGCAGCAACCTGCCCGCCTCGAGATCCTTTTCGAAGGCACGCAGCCGGCTGTTGGGCGCCGAACTGCCGATCATGCTCGATGCCCATGCGCCGAATACCGCGCCAAGCACCGCGAGCACACCGACCAGGCCCCACTGCGGCGTATCGCTGACGATCGGGAACATCGCCACCACCACACCGGCCACGATGCCGACGCCACCGCCGACCATCAGGCCCATCTCGGCGGCATGCACGATATCCGATGTCTGGAACAGGTTTGCTTCATGCAAACCAGTCATGTCGGCCCCATCGCGACCCACGAAATGGATGTGGCTGTTCTCGATGCGAGCCAGCAACAGGTCGTCCATGGTACGGCGCGCGCTTGCCAGGTCGGGCAACAACCAGAAGATCCGTTTGCGCATGACTTGCCTCCTCTGTCAGGCCGCCCCGGTACATGGGTCATCCGTCTGGGACGGTTTCGTTCGTTCTACTCTCTCCGACAGCACAGTGCAAGGCACCGAACGGATGACTGCGAGGTGAGCTGCGTCGAAAGGATTTCGTGCATCACCTCGCACTGCATCATGGCGTCAGAATGTGATCGGCAGGCGCACCGTGACGGTCAGGTCAGGCGTGTCGCGCGTCAGACCGGCACCCACGGAAAGGTTGAGCGTGTAGCGGTTGTTGAAGCGATACGAATAGCCCACCAGCAGCGTGCCCTGCGTGATGCGCACCGAACCCGGAATGGTCTGCCCGTTCTGCTTGGTCGGCCAGATGATGCTCTGGTCGTAGCCGATACTGAACGACGCATGTTCGTTCAGGGACAGGCCCATGCCGAAGTTGAACTGGAAGATGTCTCCCGGCGATATCTTGCCCAGCGATTCCGTCTGGCCGTTGAGTACGGTGCGGCTGACGTTGTCGCGCGCAAAATTGTGCAGGTAGCTGAAGGTGCCGAAGAACACCGCAGGGTCGGTCGGCAGCAGCCATGTCACGCCCGGCTGGATGGCCTGGAAGCCGGTACCGGTAGGCATGCCCAGCGGCAGACCGGTGCCGGTTGTATTGCTCACGCAGCGCGTCACGCAATCGGTCACCACTTCGAACGGATCGCGCCCGGTGTTCGACTTGTAGCGCAACCAGCCGATGAAGTACGGCATCTTCTCGTTGCCGTAGTTGAGCTGGTAGCGCAGCGTGGCCTCCACGTCGCCGAGTCCGCTGCCGCTCGAATTGAACACGTTGTCGACCGCCGTGCCGGTGAAGACTTCGCGGCTGACGGTATCGCTGCTCGAATGCACATACGGAATCTTGGCTTCGATTTCGAGCCGCTTGGTAAGGCCGTACCGGAACGCCAACGCACCGATGTACGTGGAGGTCTTGACCTGCCGCACATCCACCAGTCCGATCAGGATGGCCGGAATCACCGTGTAGCCGACCAGCGCCACGCGATCGCTCGATGAGTAGCCGTACTGGAAGCTCGGCTCCACGATGATCTTGCCGGCCGGCGTCAGCACACCCGGCTGGTCGAAGATCGGTGCGATTTCAGGCGGGCGCGTATCGCGTTCGGGCGGCTTGCCTACCGGTTCCTCGATGCCAGCGGCCGACTCGCCCGGCTGCGCGGCCTGGTCCTGCTGCATGCCATCAGGTGGCGCGGCCACCGGCGCCTGCTGCGCCTGTACACCCTGCTGCGCGGTATTGTTGATCTGCGTGGCGCTGGCGCCCGCTCCGGCCGCCGCTGCGTTGGTGGCCGTGTTGCCCGGCGTCACGCCGCTGCCCACGCCCTGCCCGCCACGCTTGCGCGACAGCGTATCGGCATTCACGGTACTGCGCAGTTCGCGGATCGTGGCCTGCTGTTCCGCCAGCGCACGCTTCATCTCTTCGAGCTGTCGGGCCTGCGCCGCCAGCTCCTTCTGCAAGGCCTCCAGCCTGGCCGCGGCGGGTGGCCCCGCATCCGGCAATGTCTGGGCCTGTGCCACGCTGCCAAGCAGCAACATCGTCGAGCATCCGGCATAGCGGATGCCCTGCAGCGAACGCTTCTTCATGACGTCTTCCTCCCCCGGGGACGGCGGGCATCCTGCAGGGCCCGCACCTGTTCGTTCACGACTACACGCGACTTACCTCATTGCTGCGGACCTTTGCAGGACGCTGTTCAACGCTGTGTTTGCCATCTGTGAGCGGAACGCCGCCAGGGTGTTCACGCTTGCGTTGAGCGTCATCAGGCTCTGGATGTTCTGGTTGTTGAGGTTATTCTGGATGACCGTGCCGGGCATGTTCGATATCGCACCTACATTCGCTACATTGCCAGCGCCGTTCTGGATCACGGTCAGCAATCCGTTGGTCACCACCGTTCCGGCCGCATTGGCCACGGCCTGCCGCGCCATGCCTGCGGCACCTGCTGCCATGCCCGCCGCGCCGGTAGCCCCGGCGCTGGCGCTACTGCTGGCTGCCCCTGCCGCGCCCTGCGCCGTACTGGATGCGCCATTGGCCGATGCCGTAGCCGATTGCCCGGCCTGGCCAGCCGAGCCCTGCGCCGCCGCCGCGGCGGCCTGAGCCGACGCTACTGCCGCATTGGCCGCGTTGTTGGCCGCGCCAACCGCCACGGTGACTTGTCCCAGCGCCTGCGCGAGTTGCGTCGCCTGCGCCGCGGTGATGCTACTGATGTCGGGAATCGTGATGCTCGTGGAAACGGCCAGCGCACCATTGACGAACACGGCCCGGTCGATGCCGAACCCGATCTGCAATCCTCCCGCATCAAAACCGCCACGCGACTCTTCAAGCCGCGCCTGCGCGACCGGCTTCCACTTGGCCATATCCTTGCGTGCCGCGGCAACCGGCGCATCGGGAACGCTTACGGCCATGTTCATGGCGACCGCGAGCAGATCCTCGGAAGGGCGATGCTGGACCACGCTGGCCTTGTCGACCGGAACCACTCGCGCAGGCGCTTCGGCAACGGTTTTGACTGCAACGCGTTCGACCGGCGCGGGCTTGCTGACGGCAACCACCGCCACCGGAGGCAATTCGGCTACTGCTGAGACTGCGGGTACCACGGGTGCCGCGGGTGCTACGGCTGCTGCAGGCTGCGCCTCCACCAAGGTTGGCAGCTCCATGGCAACGGGTGCCATGGCCATGTCGATTGCGGTCGGGATCGCCACGCCGGCGCTTTCAATGGCTTCGGCGGTTTCTGTGGTCTCGCTGGCCAGTGCCTCTGTGCTGGCGTGCGCGTTGCCCGCGCACGCCAGGCCCGCACCCAGCAGCACCGCGGCGGTCGCTTGACCGGCGGTGCGCCTCGGCGCGGATGAAACGGTTGTCTGGACCATGATGTTCCTCAGATCAGAAATCAGAGGCGCCATGCTTGGGCATGACGGTGAAGAACAGACTGTCTCGCGGTACTCCCATGGAATAAGGGCCCGTTGGCGCCACACGCCAGTCCGAGGCCAGGTTGAAGCGCGCGCTTTCCGTGCGGTTGTGGATCACGAACAGCAGGCTGCTGTCCCAGATCTTCTCGAAATGTTCGCGCTCGAGTGCGCGCGTGCCGCGGGCCGGGTCGCCAATCAGGACACGATTGCCGCTGACGCCCTTGACCACGACGAAATGGTGATAGCCGTTCTCGACGATCAGCACGATTGCCGGGATCTTCGCTTCCTCGAGCTTCGACAGCGGCAATTCGTAGCCGTCGGCCTGGAAGCCGCGCGATTCCAGGAATCGCTTCATGTCGAGCAGCGAAAAGCCTTCGGCGCGGATCTTTTCCTGGTCGCCGTTGACGTACATGTTTGCGAATACCGTCTGCTCGGTGGTCGGAACGTTGTACTGGAAGGTCAGTAACGTCGCCACCGCCGCCGATCCGCAACTGAAGTCGTACTGTTGCCGGATCGTCGTGCGAAAGCGCGCCTCGCGCAGGCTCGTGACGGGCACGTAATACGAGTTGCCCTGGTCACCAGGGACACGGATCGTGTCGGCACGAACCTCGGCGGTGCCAGTCAGCACCGTGGCCACGCAGGCGGCCGCCAACAGCAGGCTGCGCATGATCATTTGAACTGGACGTTGAGGATGGTCGCGTTCTGTATCAAGACGTTGTTGCCCGAGTTCTGGATTACGGTCGGCAATCCCGAAGCGTTCGAGAAGGCCCCGTCCGAAACGATATTGCTGCCAGACAACGTATTGATGGCCGCGTTATCGGCAACCGTGCCATGCAACCGCATGTCGTTGACGACCAGTTCGGCTCCGCCACGCACGTCATCGAGACGGTTGGTCGCAACCGCTTTTGCCGCCGTGCCGAAAATGTTCAGTTTTGGACCGCTGTCCGGCGTTGCCGCCGAAGCGCTGCCCGTGGGTGTACCCGTTTCGCTAGTTATCACCGCGGCGGCCGTGGCGGATGCCTCGGTGCTTGGCGGCCCCGCAATGGCCTGCATGAACGGCCAGGCCAGGATCGCTGTCGACAATGCCACGACAGCTGGGCGATGCGATCGCATGGTGCGTCTCCCCTCGTGCTCCATGATGCGGCTCCCATCCGGGCCGCAACGTCGGACCTGCAGGTGTCTGGCAAGGCAGGGCCCGCGACACGCCGGGTGCCGACGCGCGCTGCCTTGCCAGATTCAACCTCGATGCAGCTGTTCCGCTCCGTGCGGAGCGGAACATTCACACCGACTTACTTGCCGACAGCCATGTTGGCCTGCACGTTGACACTTTGTTGCACCAGCGAAGACAAACCGCTGTTCTGGTTGGCGATCATGATGCCTGCGGCGGACTGGCCGACACTGGTCATCGTGTTGGACATGTTGAAGGTACCGGCATCGACGTAGTTGGTACCGCCAGCACCGCCAGCGCCGCCTACTGCACCATTGCCAGTGCCACCCGTGCCGCCCGTGCCTTGGCCGCCTACTGCACCTGCACCACCAGTACCGGACGCCGCGCCCACTGCTCCGGCGCCAGCCGTAGCACTGCCGTTGGATGCCGTGGTGGTCGAGCTGCCATTGGTGGCTGAACCGCCCGCACCGCCAGCACCAGCTACGCTGGTTTGCGCGCCGCCTGCGCCGCCGGTACCTGTACCAGCACCGCCAGTGGATGCCCCAGCCGTTGCCGTGCCAGCGCCGCCAGCACCACCAGTACCCGAACCTGCACCGGCCGTGGCCGTTGCCGTGCCGGATGCGCCTGCACCGCCGGCGCCGCCAGTTGCAGTGCCTGCACCGCCTACGCCAGTACCCGAGCCCGTGCCCGTGCCGCTGCCAGCCCCACCGGCGCCAGCCGTGGCTGTGCCTGTGCCGCCGTTACCTGGACCGCGTTCATTGGACGAGTTCGACGAGCTGCTGCTGCCGCCAGCGCCAAGGCCGCCGCCGAGGCCGGCGCCCAATGCGCTGCCACCGCTGCCACGGGCATAGCCGCCATCGCCACCAGAGCCGCCACGTGCGCCTGAAGCCGAGCTGCCGCCAGCACCCAGTGCCGAACCGCCGCGGCCGCCAGCGCCAAGGCTTGCGGACAATGCGCTGCCGCCACTGCCACGACCATTGCCGCCGTCGCCGCCATAGCCCGAAGCACTACCGCCACGACCGCCATTGCCGGCTTGTGCGCCGTCGTTGTAGGCCGAACCGGAAGTGGCGCTGCCGTTGGTGGCCGAGCCGCCATTGCCGCCATTGCCGCCATTGCCGCTGTTGCCGCCGTTGCCGCCATTGCCACCGCTGCCGCCGGTGCCATTGCCACCATAGCCATTGCCGCCCGCGCCGCCATTTGCGCCATTGGCGTTGCCGTTGTTCACGGCATAGTTGCCGATGTTATGGATGGCGTTGCCCGACACCGTGCCGCTGAGCTTGCTGACAGCGATTGCCCGGCTGCTGTTGAACGAGTTGGTGAAGTTCGCGGTAGCAGTGCTGCCATTGGCTGCCGCTGCGTTACCGTACCCGCTCATGTCCTGGTCGGTATGGTTCCTGGAGTTGGTGTTGGTGGACGTCCGCGTCGACGTCTTGGTCGACGTCAGTGTTGCGGTCTTGGTGGAGGAGTAGTAGCTGTTGTCCTGGTAGGCCTTTGAATTTTCGTTCGCGGAAGCCCCTGACCCTTGAGTTGACGTTGCCGTCGCGGTATTGCTGTTATTGCCGTTACCCTCATTTGTATTGGTCGGGTTCGCCATTGCCTGGCCAGCGAAGCCCAGGGCAATGCCTACTGCCGACGCGACTAATGTCTTTTTCATACGAAGCTCCCAGGAAGTTTGTACTGCGGCTCAGCCTCCGGCAGGCGCTCTCGAGAACATCGGCTGGAGGTTCGGGTCCGACACGAATGCCAGACCAGCCTCCCCTCGCGCATATTCGGTGCCAGCACTCGCGTGCCCGGATGTAATCCGTTGAAATACAAAGGCTCGCGGGGTAAAACGCAGGAACTTTTTCGGGGAAACGATGCCCTTGCCTGGCCTCCAGCCTGTGCTTGGCAGTAGACATGTCACAGGGCTGTGACACGGGTTGCGGCCGGTTGTCGGACGCGGTTGGCAGGGGCCCCGAAAAAGGGCCTGCATTCAATGAGTTAGCGCACACCCCCGAAATAACCCGCAGCGCGACGCGACGTAACGGGCATGAAACACGGCAATTGCGGTGATCCGTATGCCGCTCAAGGCGTGCCGTTCCACCGCGCGGGCAGAATGTCTGGACAATGATTCCGCCAGACCAATGTCTGCTGGCCGCCGACTGGCACGCGTAGTACCGTGCACGACGGGAATCGCACGAATTTCGCCGGGTTTCTTGCGAAACTCGCGTCGCCGACGCCTGTCGGCAACAAATGCGCCGTTACACAGTGCCTGAGGCGCCGCCAACGTGTTTCATGCTAGGCTCTATGTCTGATTTACAGTACATTAGTCGCATCAAGGACTTGTTAGCGCATTCGCTAGGGAAACCATGAGTGAAGCCGTCGTTCCCCTGTATCACCAGATTTACGTGGTGCTCCGCCAGCAAATCGTGGAAGGCCGCTTTGGCCAGGGCCCGTTGCCTGGCGAAATTGACCTCGCCAAACAGTTTCATGCATCGCGCGTGACGATGCGGCGGGTGTTCGACCGTCTCGTGCAGGAAGGCCTGGTGCGCCGTCATCGTGGCCTGGGTACCTTCGTGAACCCGCACCCGGTCAAGCCGCAATCGAGTGAAGAGCGTGCCACCAGCCTGCTCGGCACCATCATCGACATGGGCGAGAAGACCTCGGTCAAGGTCATCTCCATCGACGAGGTGCACGCCACCCCGGACGTGGCGGAGTCCTTGCAGATCCAGGTTGGCGACCCCGTCATCAAGATCGTGCGCGTGCGTCACTACAAGAGCCGCCCGCTGTCCCATATCACTGTGTATCTGCCCGCCGACCTCGGTCGTCACCTGGCGCGCAAGGATCTGGAGAACACCCCGATGCTGCGCCTGCTGGAAGGTGCCGGGGTGGAACTGGGCCGCGCTTCGCAGGTATTGACGGCACGCCTGGCCGACGTGGTGGTAGCGCCGCTGCTGGACGTTCCCGTGGGTGGCGCGCTGCTGGCGGTACGCCGCGTGGTACTCGACAAGGCCGGACGCCCCGTGCAACTGCTGATGGGCCAGTACCGTCCGGACCGTTACGAATATCGCATGGAGTTGTCGCCCATGGGCGGCGGCGACAGTGCGAACGTGTGGGTGGAGAACGAAACCCGCACCGGTTTGCGCGACTAGGCATTGACGTGGGGGTCTACCCCACGTGCTACGACTTTTCCGTGCCGGGGATTCCGGGCCATACTGCGCACTCCTGATCACACCATCTAGGAGCTTTTCATGCCAGTCGTTCGCCCGGGCGCGTTCCAGGCCGCCCGCCCCGCCTGCTCGTCGTCCGGTTCCAGGCGCCGCGCGTTCAGCGCTGCGCTGCTATCCCTGGCAGCACTGCTGGCCGCGCCGGCCGCGCAGGCCGCCATTGCCGGCGGCAAGCCGATCCGCATCCTGGTCGGTGCGCCGGCCGGTGGCACCACGGACACGTTGGCGCGCACCATCGCCCAGGAAATGTCCCAGACGCTGGACCAGCCGGTAGTGGTCGAGAACCGACCCGGCGCCGGCGGCAACATCGCCGCGGACATGGTGGCAAAGAGTGCCGCCGATGGCAGCACGCTGCTGATGAGTTTCACCAGCCATACGATCAACGCCACGCTCTACAAGAAGCTGCCGTTCGATCCGATCCAGGATTTCACGCCGATCACGCTCGTGGCTACCGTGCCTAGCGTGCTCGTGGCCACGCCGAAACTGCCCGCCAACAATATTCCCGAGCTGATCCGGCTGGCCCGCTCCGAGCCGGGCAAGCTCAATTTCGGCATTGGCTCGGTCGGTTCGTCGGTGCATCTGGCCGGCGACATGTTCAAGATGATGACGGGCACCTACATCGTCAATATTCCGTACAAGGGCACGACCCCGGCCATTACGGACCTGCTGGCTGGCCAGGTGGACCTGATGTTCGCCAGCACCATCAACGTGGCGCAGCACGTGAAGGCCGGCAAGCTCAAGGTGCTCGGCGTGACCAGCCCGGCGCCATTGCCACAGTTTCCCGGCGCGCAGCCGATTGGCGCCACCGTGAAGGGCTTTGAATCAAGCGCGTGGTTCGGGCTGTTCGGTCCCGCCAGCCTGCCGCCCGAGGTCACGCAGGCGCTTTACCAGGCGGCGCGGCATGGGCTGGAACAACCGGCCGTGCGAAAACGGCTGGAGAACGATGGCGCTCAACCCAGCGCAATGCCACCCGAAGCGTTTGCCAACTTCGTGAAACAGGACGTCAAGCGCTGGGCCACCGTGGTCAAGTACTCTGGAGCCCAGCCGGAATGACCCTTTCCAGCGCCAGGGGTGTCGACCCAGTGCAATTGCCCGCCACGCTCGCGCAAAAGCTCGTCGCGCGCGCGGCCGGCGTGGCGCACGTCACGCCGGGCAGCATCGTGATGTGCAAGGTCGACCTCGCCATGTCGCACGATTCCAGTGGCCCGCGCCGTGTGGCGCCGCTGTTGCGCGAATTGGGCGCGCCGGTATGGGACCCGGCCCGCTTCGTGGTAGTTACCGATCACTTCGTGCCAGCGACGGATCCAGATGCGGAAGCCATCGTACGCTTTACGCGCGACTGGGTGCGCGACGCGGGCATTCCCAACCTCATCGACAACGAGGGCATCTGCCACGTGGTGCTGCCTGAGCGTGGCTTCGTGCTGCCCGGCCGCTTTATCGTGGGTGGGGATAGCCACAGCCCCACGGGCGGCGCCTTCGGCGCGTACATGTTTGGCGTGGGTGCCACCGAGATGGCCGGCGTACTGGTGACTGGCGAAATCTGGCTGCGCGTGCCGCAGACCATCCGCATCGACTGGCGTGGCACGCTCGGCACCGGGGTCTGTGCCAAGGACATCATGCTGTTCCTGTGCGCGACCCTGGGCTTGGCCGGCGGCCGCTACGAAGCCATCGAATTCACCGGCACGGCCGTGTCGGCCCTGCCGATGCAGGAGCGCATGACACTGACGAACATGTGCACCGAGCTCGGCGCGCAGACCGGATTGATCGCGCCCGATGCCACGACCATGGCATGGCTCGCGCAAGCCGGCGTCGATACGGCCACGCTGGCGGCCATCGATCCGCGTCATTGGCGCAGCGATGCCGATGCTCCGGTATTGGCCGCCCACTGCTTCGACGCTGCCACGCTGGTACCGCAAGTGGCAGCGCCTCACTCTCCAGCCAACAGCGCGCCGGTCACCCAGGCCGCGGGCGAGCGAATCGACATTGCGTATATCGGCGCGTGCACGGGCGCCAAGCTCGAAGACCTGCGCATGGCCGCAAGCGTGCTGCGCGGGCGCAAGGTGGCAGCTGGCGTGTCGCTGCAGGTTGCACCGGCATCCGTGCGGGACCAGCAGCAGGCCGCGCGCGAGGGCACGCTCGGCGTACTGACCGATGCCGGCGCGCAATTGCTGCCGAATGCCTGCAATGCGTGCGCGGGCTATGGCGCAAGCCGCTTTCCAGCAGGCAGCCGGGCCATTGCCTCGACCGCGCGCAACTTCTCTGGCCGCATGGGCGATGCCGGCAGCGCGGTCTGGCTGGCCTCGCCGCTGACCGTGGCAGCCACGGCCGTAACCGGCCAGATCACCGATCCGCGCGCACTGCTCGCATGACTCCTGCCCCCGATTTCTCCCGCCCCCCCGCCGGCCGTATCTGGCGCTTCGGCAACAATGTCGATACCGACGCCATGGCGCCCGGCATATATATGAAAGCCGGACTCGACGAACTGTCCCGTCACTGCCTGGAAAACCTGCGCGCCGAGTTTCCGATCGCGGTTCGCCCCGGCGACATCGTAGTGGCCGGCAGCAATTTCGGGATGGGTTCTTCGCGCGAACAGGCCGCGCAGGCGCTGCGCCATCTGGGCGTGAGCGCCGTGCTGGCGCAGTCGTTTGCAGGCCTGTTCTACCGCAACGCCATCAATATTGGCTTGCCGGTGCTGGTATGCACGCATGCCGATGCACTGGCCGATGGCGCGCGCGCCATCTTCGATCTGGATGGCGCACACGTGCGGCTTGACGACGGATCACGCGTGGCGTGCGAACCCGTGCCCGATTTCCTGCGCGAGCTGCTGCATGCGGGCGGGCTGGTCCCGCATCTGAAAACGCGCCTCAGTGCGCGAACGGACCATCCCTGAGCGGGGCGTCGCCGCGCGGCCAGGCGGCCCGGTGCGGCAACACCGACGCGCAACCGGCGTCGCGTAGCAGTGCCATGGCCTCGTCGTCAGTGGTCTGCGTGAAATCCAGATAGAAAGACCCCACCGCGCCAAAGCTGGCCGGTATGTTCAGGCACACCACCTGATCGGCCACGGCACGCAACGTATCAAGCCCTTCCGACGAGCCGACCGGGACGGCTGCCACGACCTGCGCCGCCTTGGCCATGCGCGCGGCGTCGAGTGCGGCGCGCATGGTCGCGCCGGTGGCCACGCCATCGTCGACCACGATCACGCAGCGGTCCGCCATTGCCGCCACCGGACGCCCCTGGCGATAGCGCTGCTGGCGGCGGCAGATTTCGCCCAGCTGCCGGCCTCGCTCGGCGTCGAACGCACCCGATTCTTCCGCGCGTCGCGCCCAGGGGTCGTCATTGATGACGGTGTGCGGGCCACGCCCGCTGGCATCTCCCTCGACCACGGCTCCGAGCGCCAGCTCTGGGTAGCCTGGCGCGCCGATCTTGCGAACCAGCAGGATGTCCAGCGTGCCGTCGATGGCCAGGGCGACCTCATGGGCAACGGGCACGCCGCCACGCGGCAAGGCCAGCACCAGCGCCGGGTCGCCATCGGGTGCGCGCGCGAATCCAAGTTCGGCCAGCCGGCGGCCAAGATACTGGCCGGCCTCGCGGCGGTCGGCAAAACAGGGCGGCAGGCTCATGGCAAGCTCCCGCAGATAGCGTGGAAGTGAAGAACCGCTTTCAGGGAATTGTCCCCAGAGCCAACTATAGTCCTGCGCCAACCTCACGGTGACGCTTTATTGATGCGATGTTGCGCGGTGGTTGCGGTCGTCGCGGGAGAGGGCGGCGCGGTAGCGCATCGCAGCCCGATTGGGCGGCCATTGTGGCCGATGCGCCGCAGTGCAGCATGCTGGTGCGACCCTGTTGGGCCCCTATCACGCCGATAGTTTTCGACGATTGATCCCCGATCTGGAACAGTCTTTTCAGCGTGGCCAGGCTGATCCCGGGCGTCCGGTTGCGTAGGATTGCTGCATGGCCGCAATCGCGCAGCCAGCGACATCCGAGTAACGCGGCGCCCACGAGGCCCGCCCTTGAACAGTGAGTGTTACCGTGAATCCCCAGCACATTTCCCGCACCGACGACGTGGCCGACCAACCCGAAGCCGATCTCGATATTCCGTTTGGCTCGCTCGATGCAGCCGCCATGGTCGAACTGCCCTACACGTTCCGCCAGGCCGGCACGTGCACGCGCTTCTATCAGGAATACTTCGGCTGAGATTGGGCCGGCGCCCATCGGCAAGAAGATGTCCAGGGTAGCCCGCCTGCCTGGCGAGGCTACCCTGGCGCCCTCAGTGCTTCAGTACGTCTTTCAGTACGTCTTGTAGGGCAAGAACTTTCCAGACATCTCGATCCGCACCCGATCGCCGTTCGGATCAGCCTCGCGCTGCAGATCCATGCGGAAGTCGATGGCACTCATGATGCCGTCGCCAAACTCTTCGTGGATCAGCGCCTTGAACGTCGATCCATATACGCTGACCAGTTCGTAGAACCGGTAGATCAGAGGGTCAGTGGGTACTTGCGTTGGCAGCGAGCCTTTGTAAGGCACGGTCCGCAGCCATGGCTCGGCCTCGGCGGGCAAATCGAAGATTTCCATGACGGCCCGCGCACCGGCCTCGTCGAACGTCATCTGGCCCAGGCACGCAGCGGTTGTCCATTCCTTGCTCTTGCCTACCCGTTCAGCCACCTGCGCCCACGAGATGCCGCGTTTTACCTTGGCCTCGATGATCAGGTCAGTCACATCACTGCGGTTCATGTTCAGTCTCTCCGTTGTCGTGGATGAACCCGGAGAGGACGAACGCGCCAGCGCCATCACCCTGTGCTAGGGCGACTGGGTACGCTCCATCACCGCGACCGCGTCAACGGCGCCGTCTTCGAACCGCGCGCGTGCAAACTGGGGCACGGTGAGCGGACTCAAGCCTTCAAGCGCCTGCAGTACCAGTACGATGAACATGACCGGCATGACGTCCTCCCTCGGGAATACGGCAAACAGACTGGCGCAAGCTTCATGCCACCGGATTGGCACGTATTGCCCGACGCCATGACGCATTGTGGGGCGCGTTTGCAGCCGCGCCCGCCCAGCCGGACCGTCTCGCGCACCGCCGCGGGGAAGCGGGCAACCGAGCCGGCGGATTGCGCTGACGAAACGCCCGACATGATCGAAGCGTACCCGTTTCTGCGCACAACGTGGCGAATGCGCTTACGGATGACAGCGCCTGCGAAACCCGAGCGGCCGGCTCGACGTGCCCAAATCTTTGCAGCACTCATTTCCGATGTAACGCCACATTACCAGCGGCTGACGCGTCAGACATCTTTTCGACGGCTGCGTCACATTCCATCAAACCCTTGTGGCACAAGGCCTGGCGGGTTGCGCAGAGGGTGCCGCGCGGGCTCGCCAATGGCAATTTCGATGTGAAACAGGCTTACAAGTGCAACCGCGCCAGTGCGGGACGCGCCGCTAGAGTGAAGCCGTGTTCAACGCGAACCGGATACGGAGTCCCCATGAAACGCGCAATCACCCTGGCCATCCTGCTGACCGCCACCAGCGCCCTGCTTTCAGCGTGCATCGTGGTGCCGCCTCGTGGCCCGCACTACCACTACTACAACGGCGGCCGCTACTGAGTTTCACGCTCCATAAACCGACGACCATCCGGCCACCCCGGAACAAGGAGAACCTGAACATGAAACGCCAAATCCTGCTTGCTACCGCCATTCTCGCCACGGGTGGCATCTTCGGTCTGCTGTCGCCTGCCGCGCAAGCCCACGGCTACTACAAGAGCCCGCCGCCCCCGCCCCACCATGAGGTACGTCCGGGGCCGCGCCCAGGACAGGTCTGGGTGCCGGGTCACTATGACCGCGTACACGGCAACTACGCATGGCGCGGCGGCTACTACCAGGCCGCACGTCCTGGCTACCGCTACGTACCCGATCGCTGGGAGCGCGGACCCAACGGCTGGTACCAGCGTCCCGGGCACTGGGGGCGTTGATCGATGACCGGTGCCTGACGCACCGGCGATGGCTGAAGCGGGCCGGAACCATGGGCATGTGGTTCCGGCCCGCAGCTGTATCAGAAGCCATATAAAGAGGCGCGTCGGGATCGGCAAGGCCTCAACCCTGGTTGGTTGCAGGTCGTGCGGCCGCAACGGTACAACCGGTTTTTCTTTCCTGCCAAGGCACGAGTTGCATCTCATCCTTTTGCACTAGTCCGCCAGACTCCCCACGAAAGTCGACCCCATAAATACTGACATCCGGAATATTTTCAGGGAGTTTCAGTAATGCGTCACCACACACGATTTTCGTTAATGCCACACCCCCCAAGCGGGTGAGTTTTTGATATTCGTGCAGCCATTTTCATTCGAATCGGTTGCACGCATGAAACACATCTAAAAGTGGCTGTAACAGCCGTGAAACCGCGTGGCAGGTTGATGCAAATGGCGTTTTGAATACTTCTCCAGCCAAATGCACGAGACTGGCAATGGATTATGAGTTGATTCGCATTACAACCCCGCCTGAGCCACATCCCGGCTGCTTGCATTCGTTCCAACCAGCCCATAAGATGAATTTAAGTTTCGATTTAGGAGCGAAATTTTTTCGGGTTAGGGTACGGGTCATACTTCCGGTCGCGCGGACAAGCCTTCTTACAACTGGGCATCGACTGACACGGAAGCACGGGGTTACAGCTGAATGCGCGGCACCTTCCAAGGGTGTTCGCCCTGGTCAGTAGTGCACTCCCCGCACGCAAAGCGTCCCGCATCTCACCCATAAACGGGGAGTCAAGAAGAATGAACGCCTTGCTGATCGAGGAGCATCCGCTGCTCCGGCTCGGGCTGCTGCAGATGCTCGAAACCATCCAGGAATCCGGTCACGTGCTGGCGCTGGCGCCGGCCGACATCAATCGCCTGGAGACGCCGCACCGAAACGCCGACCTGCTGGTCTTTGGCATGCCCGCCGACCAGACCGCTGGCTGGGAACAACTGGAACAGGCACGCGAGCGGCTGGCGCCGCAGCGTATCCTGGTGCTGGCCGACGCACTGCCGCTGCATGTACCCTCGCCCGATGCCGCACGCGGCATCTGCGGGTGCCTGCCCAAGTCGGCCTCGCTGGCCGTCATCGAGGCTGCCATTCGCCTGGCCATCTCGAGCGTGCAAGGCCTGATGTTTGCCGGCGAAGCCGTGGCGACGCCCGTGGCATCACGCTCCGCCATGCCTGCGGCCACATCGCTGGCATCGGCTGCGCCGCTGCCGCTTTCACCGACCATGCCGCAAGATCCGTCGTCTGCGGCGGCATGCGCCAGTGCCATGCGTGCGGCCGTCGCGGTGCGCGATCTCACCAGCCTGCGTCCGGGCCAGCCGATCGCTTCGTCGACAGCCGTGCCGCCACCCGCCATGGCCATCACCGAGCAGGAGCCGAGCTACGACGAAGCCGAAATGCTCAAGATCACGCCGCGCCAATATGAAGTACTGGTGCTGCTGGCCCGCGGCTATCCGATCAAGACCGTCAGCCGCATGCTCAATATCTCGGTGGCAACCGTGAAGAGCCATGCCTGCACGCTCTACCAGCGGCTCAAGGTGCGCAACAAGGGCGAGGCCGTCTACGCGGCACTACAACGCGGCGCCACGCTGGAATGGGTCAGCGGCGATGAGCGCGTGGCACGTGAGAGCGGCACGCATGCGCTGCGCCAGCGCCGCGACGACTCTTCCTACGAAGCAGGCATGCCAGTCTGAGCGGCATTGCCGCACCTGATCCGGCCTGCCAACGGGCGCCACCTTCGGGCAGGCGCCCGTTTTCACATTTGCGCACAACGTCCTCCCTCTGCAGGTGCCGACTATGTGGGCTACCAGACAGTGACCCAATTGGGCCAACCATAGAGTGGTGCACATCGGTAACCAACATGGGATGGTCATGGGCGCACACGATCTGGACAAACTCGGACGCGATACGGCTGATGGGGCGGCACCGCGCGGACGCAATGGCACGCGACGTGCGCTGATCACTGGCATCACGGGCCAGGATGGTTCCTACCTTACCGAGTTCCTGCTTGCGAAGGGCTACGAGGTACACGGTATCAAGCGGCGCAGCTCGCTGTTCAATACCGAGCGTATCGACCACCTTTACCAGGACCCTCAGGCTGAAAGCCGCAAGCTGATCCTGCATCACGGCGACATGACCGACACCTCCAGCCTGGTGCGGGTGGTGCAGCACGCCCAGCCCGACGAAGTCTACAACCTCGCGGCGCAGAGTCACGTGCAGGTATCGTTCGAGGAACCCGAGTACACGGCCAATACCGATGCGCTGGGCACGCTGCGACTGCTTGAAGCCCTGCGCATCCTGGGAATAGAAAAGGACACGCGCTTCTACCAGGCGTCGACCTCCGAGCTCTACGGGCTGGTGCAGGAAATTCCGCAGAAGGAAACCACGCCGTTCTATCCGCGCAGCCCCTACGCTGCCGCCAAGCTTTATGCGTACTGGATCACGGTGAACTACCGCGAAGCCTATGGCATGTATGCGTGCAACGGCATCCTGTTCAACCACGAAAGCCCGGTGCGCGGCGAAACCTTCGTCACGCGCAAGATTACGCGCGCCATTGCACGCGTTGCGCTGGGGCTGCAGGACACGCTGTACCTGGGCAACCTGTCCGCGTTGCGCGATTGGGGCCACGCGCGCGACTATGTCGAGATGCAATGGCTGATGCTGCAGCAGGGCGCGCCGGAAGACTTCGTGATTGCCACCGGCGAGCAGCACAGCGTGCGTGAATTCGTGGCCTGCGCCGCCGAGCGGCTAGGCATTACGGTGACATTCGAGGGCACTGGCGTGGACGAAGTCGGCGTCATCTCGGACATCCGCCGCGAAGGCCGGCAACTGTCGTCGCGTTGCAAGGTTGGCGACGTGATCGTGCGTGTGGACCCACGCTATTTCCGTCCGACCGAAGTTGAGACGTTGCTGGGCGATCCCACGCGCGCGCGCGAGAAGCTCGGCTGGACACCGCGCACCACGTTCAATGAGCTGGTGAATGAAATGATCGAGGCGGACTTCCTGTCAGCACGCCGCGATGCGCTGGTCAAGATGGCAGGCTTCCGGACCTATGACTACCATGAATAAGCCTATTCAACGAGTATTCGTGGCCGGCCATCGCGGCATGGTCGGCTCCGCCATCGCGCGTGCGCTGTCCAAGCGCGACGACGTGGAACTCGTCGTCCGCACGCATGCCGAACTCGATCTCACCGACCAGCAGGAAGTCCGCTACTTCTTCGCCACCGAAGGAATCTCGCAGGTCTATCTTGCAGCGGCGCGCGTGGGCGGCATCCACGCCAACGACACCTACCCCGCCGAGTTCATCCAGCAGAACCTGATGATCGCGGCCAACGTGATACACGAGGCCTGGCACAACGGCGTCAAGCGTTTGCTGTTCCTGGGGTCGAGCTGCATCTATCCGAAGTTCGCCGACCAGCCGATCAAGGAATCCGCGTTGCTCGGCGGCGAACTTGAACCCACCAACGCGCCCTACGCCATCGCCAAGATCGCGGGCATGATGCTGTGCGAGACCTACAACCGCCAGTACGATGTGGACTACCGGTCCGTGATGCCGACCAATCTCTACGGGCCCGGTGACAACTACCACCCCGAGAACAGCCATGTGATTCCGGCCCTGATCCGACGTTTCCACGAGGCCAAGCTTGCGGACGCGCCCGAGGTGACGATCTGGGGATCGGGAACGCCGATGCGCGAGTTCCTGTACTCCGACGACCTGGCCCGTGCATGCTTGCACGTCACGGGCCTGTCCCGCCAGTCATACCGGACACACACGGGCAAGGCGGGCTTCCTGAACGTCGGTACCGGCGAGGAGGTCTCGATCCGCGAGCTGGCGCTTCAGATTGCGCAGGTGGTGGGCTATCAAGGCAACATCGTGTTCGACAGCACACGCCCCGACGGCACGCCGCGCAAGCGACTGGACTGCAGCGTCATCAGCGCAACCGGCTGGCAGCCGCTGGTCGCACTGGAATCGGGTCTTCAGCTTGCTTATCAGGATGCAATCGCGAGCGGGCGGCTTGCCGTTGGCACGCAACCCCACGCGCTGGAAACGCCCGCCTAGGAGAGCATCATGCATATGTCGCGCAATCTCGTGTGGGACATCGTGCTGACAGCGACACTGCTGCTGATCGTGGGCTACTGCCACGCGGTGTCGCATATCGATTCGCCGATGCTGCTGCTGTCCACCTTGATGCTGGCCGCCACGGTCATCGTTCACTGGTGGATCCACACGCGGGAGCGCGCGCCCTCGCTGGCCGATGCAGGCGTGCTGCTGTTCGAGATCCTGTTCCTCGTGGTGGCCCCCGCCGTGCAGCGCGCCTACTTCGACGGGCAAATGGTCAATACCGGCGAGCTCGACGAAAGCCGCGCGGTGGCCACCAACCTGCTGTGCATGCTGTTCGTCATGGTGTACGTTGGCACGCGATGCTATATGGCGCGGCGTGACCGGTACCGGGCCCTGCGGCCACGCAGGCCCGGCCCTCCGCATCCGCTGAAGCTGAACGTACCACGCGCATTCGTGATGCTCGGCGTCGCGACCGTGGCCGCCTTGCTGTCATGGCAATCGGTCGACCTGCGCGCCCAGTCGGAAATCATCGACGCGACCCCGCAATACCTGCTGCAGCAGAAGTTCCTGTGCTTCCTGCCGGTGCCGATGCTGCTGATGCTGCTGAACGTGAAAGGACGCAACCTGTTGCGCCAGCCATTCTGGTTGATGGTTGCGGTGTTCCTGCTGCTCTGCGTCTTCGTCTCGCAGAATCCGCTGATCGAAAAGCGTAACGCAATCGGGCCGGTCTACCTGAGCCTGCTGCTGATGATGGTGCCCTGGTTCTCCCGCACGTCACGCCGGCAGGTGTCGACGCTGCTGTTGCTGATGGGCGTCTTCTTTCCGCTGCTATCCGTTTTCACGCACGCCGACATGTCTTCCTGGCATCCGTCGGACGTGCTCGATCCCTGGCTCTATTTCTCGCACTTCCTGGACCTGCACTACGATGCCTGGGCCAATATCAGCACGGTCCTGGAAATGGTCAACCGTGACGGCCTGCACTATGGCGAGCAACTGCTGGGAAGCCTGCTGTTCTTTGTGCCCCACACGCTGTGGGAATCCAAGCCACACGCTACCGGGATCGACATCGGCCAGTTCCTGATGGCGTACTACAAGCTTGATTTCGACAACCTGTCGGCGCCACTGATCGCGGAAGCCTTTATCGACTTCTTCGTATTCGGTGTAGTGGCCTACGCAGCAGCGCTGGCGTGCATCGTGCGCCTGCTCGACAAGCTTTGCCACGGCACTGGCGCGGTGGCAAAGCCCGCCGGAATCTACTTCTCGCTCTTCCTGATCTTCGCCCTGCGTGGGGCACTGATGATCGCCGTGGCCTACGGCAGCGGCGCCGCCATCGCATTCCTGACCATCGGCTGGTTTGTCGGCGGCCAGCGCGGCCACCGCGCAAAACGCACGCGCAACATCCAGCCGCTGCGCCCTACGCCGGTTCGCCCGGTGCTGTAATCACACGCGCAACTCTGAAAGTACCGTCACCCGCTGCTATGCGCTCCCCTCGCCCAGGAAATGGGAGAGGGGTGGGGGAGAGGGGTGGGGGAGAGGGCCGACGGTGCACGCTGAGACAGGTCGCAATTTGAACCTCATGCCCTCTCCCCCAGCCCCTCTCCCG
>CAUUBQ010000041.1:0-81005 GCA_963543405.1 uncultured Cupriavidus sp. | reverse complement strand
CTACGGCGTCCGCGCTATCCTTCCTCGCCCTGAAGGACGAGGTTTGACGCGCATTCCGATCAACTGCTGGCGCCATCTCATAAAGTCGTGAAAGTCATTATGTTAGAGCTTCTAAGCGCGTATGCTGGGACTGCCACCTTGGCAAGCAACGCACCAGGAGCAATACCATGGCCAAGAGTCAACTACGCAGCACTCGCGAAGCGAAAAAGCCCAAGCAGCCCAAGAAGCCGTCAGTGCCGGCAACCCCGTTAAGCACGGTTCATTCGCGGGTTGGGAACGAAGGTGTCGCCAAGAAAAAGACGTAAATCGGTTGGGCGCGGACACGCCGCACAGTGATCACACGCAACTTGTAACGTTCACCGCAGGGAATCGATATTTCTACATTGAAGCGCAGACCGCTTCGGGAGGCGCATCATGATTCATCACAACACGGACCCTACTTTCCGAGGGCTTCCGCTCACCGCCGAGCAAGATTCGGAAATCCGTCACTACCTGAACAGGAAGGCCAGGCTGAGCAAGCCATGGAATACCCCGGAGCTGCGCGGGATGCTTGAGGACATGCTGATGCCGCCAAGTACCGAGGACGACAGCCAGAGCGACGTTCCGCCCGACGCGGTGGCCGCCGCAGAGCGCGCAGCCGCGTTCGTCGATCAGGACATGGAGCCAATCGAGGCGTATGAGGAATTGCATGCCGCGATGGAAGCCGAGAGCATGAAAGGCGATACGCATTAGCGGAGCGCCAGCATCCGCGCCAGAGTCTGGCTGCGCCTGTTGATTTGCCGAGCGGCCGGTGGTCCAGCCGCTCAGCATTGTTCTCGCAACGTTCCGTTCATGCGCTCGACACAGGCTCGAATTGGCGCATAGGATGTCGATGTCGAATTCCCGGGCATGGCCTGGGAACGGAGAAATTGACGGTGTTCATTGCGCCCGTGACCATCATGCGTCGATTGCTGCAAGTCCACCTCGTCAATGATGTTTTTGGCGATCCTGGACTCTTCGTAGACTTCCTGGAGGAACGGCGCGCGATGCTGTTCGATCTGGGCGACATCACCGGACTGATGCCGCGGGATTTGATGCGGCTGTCACACGTGTTCGTCACGCATGGACACATGGATCATTTCTCCGGCTTCGACCACCTGTTGCGCGTGCTACTCGGGCGCAAGGACCGTATCGTGCTGTACGGCGGACCAGGATTTCTCGCGCAAATCGAGCACAAGCTGCACGGCTACACGTGGAATGTGGTCCATCGCTATGCAGTCGAGCTGACGATTGAAGCGGTCGAGCTCGGCTTGGACTGGCAGCGGCGCAGCGCCTGCTTTTCCAGCCGGCACAGCTTTGCGAGGCAGAGTGAGGTGCTGATGGGAAGTACTGGCGACATCGTCCACGAGGAGTCAACCTTTCGGGTGCGTGCGTGCTTCGTAGATCATGGAACACCTTGCCTGGCCTACCTTTTGGAAGAGAAGGCACGGCCCGGTATCAACAAGGAGCGGCTGGTCGCGTCAGGCCTGACGACAGGAGCCTGGCTGCGTGAACTGAAGCACGCCGTCCTGACTGGCGCGCCCGACGATGCGCCGATTCTGGTGCAATGGCGCGACCGCAAGGGCGATCACGCGACGACGCGGCAGGTTGGCGAGCTGAGCCGGCTGATCCTTGATGTCGGACCTGGCCGGCGTATCGGCTACGTCACCGACCTGCGCTATTCGGACGAGAACGTGAAAGCGTTGTCGCAACTCATGCAGGGCGTCGACGAGCTGTTCATCGAGAGCGTGTTTCTGGACCAGGACAGCGCTCACGGTTTGCGCAAGAACCATTTGACCGGGGCCCAGGCCGGCCGGATTGCCCGCTGCATGGGTGCCCGCGCGGTAACCCCTTTCCATTTCTCGCCGCGCTATGAGGGCCGCGGCGCCGAATTGGCAGCCGAAGTACGCGCTGCATGGTCCGGCGATGTCGGGAAACATTGTGCATATTACGTCGCCACATAAGTTGGACAATCCCCGGGATTTTGCCTAACTTATAAGGTATCGTATGGGTCATATCAACTCAAATTGCCACATAAATTGGACAATAACGAGGATATTGACTAATATATGTGGCATTATGAAAGCCAAGCTCCCCGCCTTTCCCTCCCTCCTGCGTCAGCTCAAAGACCTTGGTGAGCGTCTCCGGCTCGCCCGCCTGCGTCGCAAGCTGACGACGGAACTCTTCGCTGAACGCATGGGAGTCTCGCGCGAGACGCTCCGACGGCTGGAGAATGGAGACCCCAGCATCGCCATGGGAACCTACGTGCGCGCCCTGCGCGTCCTCGGGCTGGACGGCGATATCGACGCAGTTGCGCGCGATGACACGCTTGGCCGGAAACTGCAGGACTTGGAACTGCCGCAGCCCAAACCCCGCACGGCAAAGATGACAGCACCGCAGAAGAACTATGGCCAAGGCAGCTAACCGCCTCACCTATGAGGTCCACCTCGACGCGCCGGAGCTAGGGGTGAACCAGCTCGTCGGTAAGCTGTACCGTCATGCGACCCGCACGGATTTTCCGCCCGCCTTCGAATATGACCAGGCATGGCTCAAGGGCGAGTTTCGGTTTGCCCTGGACCCGCGGCTCGAGCTATATCGTAGCGAGCAACATCCGCCGGCAGACGCGCCGGCGTTTGGCGTTTTCATGGATTCGGCACCTGACCGCTGGGGCCGCGTACTGATGGAGCGGCGCGAAGCTGCGGCTGCAGAGCGTGATCAGCGCCAAATGCGAACCTTCCATGAGATGGATTTCCTGCTTGGTGTGTTCGACCATACGCGCATGGGCGGCTTGCGCTTCTGTGAGCCTGGTGGCGTCTTTCTTGACAATCACCTGAAAGCGGCGCCGCCGGCTACCGACCTGAAGGAGTTGGCCCATATCAGCCGGCGAATCGAGGAGCCCGGCGTCGAGAAGCTCCCGGAATACGAGCGCTGGCTTGCCATGCTCATCGCGCCCGGCACCTCCCTTGGTGGCGCCCGGCCTAAGGCCAACTTCACCGATGACGACAAGCGGCTGTGGATTGCCAAGTTCCCGGCGAAGGATGACCGCTATGACGTGGGTGGCTGGGAATACCTGATGCACGTTCTATCCAGGAAGGCTGGCATTGTCGTCCCTGAAGCCAGGCTGGAGCACCTGACCAGCAACTACGGCACCTTCTGTTCTTCCCGGTTCGATCGTGTCGATGGAGGTCGCCGGATGTACGCATCGGCGATGACCTTGCTGGAGCGCAGGGACGGTCAGGGGGAGGGTAGCTATCTGGACCTGGTGGAGTTTATTTCTGACCATGGGGCCCAAGGCCATGTGGATGCCGACCTGGCTCAGCTCTTCCGCCGGGTGCTGTTCAACATCCTGGTAGGCAATCGAGACGACCACCTGCGCAACCACGGCTTCATCCGCGAGACGACTGGCTGGCGACTCTCCCCGGTATTCGATGTCAACCCGAACACTGCCAAACAGGAACATGCGCTGGCTATCGACAGCAATAACGCGGCGCCAAACATTGGCGTAGCCATGGAGCAGGCCGAGTTGTATCGCCTGAGCGCGCAAAACGCGCAGGCCGTGCTCGATGAGGTGAAGGGTGCCATTGCCGGGTGGCGCAAGGAAGCAGAGAAGCTGAGGCTTCCTGCCAGCGAGGTCAAACGGATGGAGACGGTCATCCAGGCGTAGGTAAGAAGCGCCGCCAGGTTGATGGCTGGGCGGACACGCGGTCGCTGGCCGATGCACTCCGTCAGGCGGCTTGGCGTAAAGAAAGCGCCACTCGGGGAAAGGTGGCGCTGTTGCATCAGTTCCTCATCGCGTAGCACGTGCTGCTTCGACGACCGTGTTTGCTTGGCCATCCGTCCAGTCAACATAGCTACGGTGCCGGCATTCGCGGAAGCGGGGACCTGGCCAGGGACTGAACGCACTCTTCATCCTGGAGAGCAACGCACAGATCATGCACTGCCCGGCCTCACACATGTTCATCCTCCTTTTGCGCGCCCGATGCTGATGGCGCCTGCGCCGCGATCATCCAGCAGGCGGCGGTAAAGCGAACTTCGGCCCCGTGTACATAGGGCTCGAAGGCGGCGCGAACCGTTTCGATGACTTTCGCGCGCGTGCGGTCATCCACCTGCTGAAGGGCCAGCCCGACGGGACCGAGTCGGGTCAGGTATTCCACCAATCCTTGTTCCGGCAAGGTGCAGGTCACGTCGATCGGCCGGATCTCGATCTCCTGCCAACCGCTTTGTTCAAGGATGCGTTGAACGCGGCCCGGATCAGCGAAGGCAAATTGACCCGGGGCGTCCGGCCGGCGAGCCGGGAGGTCAGGCAGGAGGGACGCAGCCGCGCGCTCAGCCGTCGTCATGAACGGATTCTCCGCCGGGCTGCGCCAGGCAATGCACCGGAGCACGGCACCAGGACTGGCCGCGCGCCGCAGGTTTGCGAAGGCCAGGACCGGGTCGTCGAAGAACATCACGCCGAAGCGCGAAATGATCATGTCGAAGCTTGCCGGCGCGAACACGTGGGTTTGCGCGTTGGCGTGAATGAAGCTGGCTGGCGAGCCCGCCCGTTCGGCGCTCGCGCGTGCGGCGGCGATCATCGGCCCCGAAATGTCGATGCCGACGCAGCGGCTGGCGGCACCGTGCCGCTGGGCAACGGCGAGCGTGGTGGCGCCGGTGCCGCAGCCGACGTCGAGTACCCGGCCTCCGGAGGCGGAAGCGGCGTTGACCAGCAGTTCTTCGAACGGCTGGAACATCGCGTCGAGCCACGCTTGTGCGTCAACCCAGGCGCGTCCGGAGGGGCCATTCCAAAGTCTTGTCTGCTCGTCGGCAGTCTGATCCTTCACATTCATGGTCGTTCCCTTTGCCTACTGGCTTGCCTACAAGAAGAGGAACTGAATTTATACAAGTTCAAGTCGACTTGAGGTCAAGAGAGTTCAAACCTTAGTCGTCGATATGCGTATAGAGCTTGTTGACGATGACCCACTCGCATCCGACTTTCAACAGCGAAAGGAAGTTCTGGTAGCGGAAGTCGCCCATGCGGACGCGCACCTTGGCCGAGGCGATCTTGCCGATGACTTCCACGGATAGTACCGACATGCCATAAGCCTCGTTCAGCGAGGCGGGACTCTTGCGCGATGCCACCCCTTGCAGATAGACGTCGAGCGATTTCTGGATGATCTCCCCGCGCACTTCGGCAAAGAGCTGTGCGGCGGGATGAAAAGTGGTCCGCAGTGCGTTGGCGTCGCCGTCGTAGAGCGCGTCGAGATAGACCTGCAGTTGCTGCAGGATCTGCTGATGGGTCTTGTCGACAGGCCCCTGGGTGAGTGAAGCCGACATTTTCGTTCCTCCTGATGCATGCGAGACCGCACCGCGGCGGTCGGATGCCATTGCGCCGCTATCGGCTGAATGCCGAATAACGGCGCAACGGCGCAACGGCGACTGGGTGGATGCGTCAGGCGGCGGCGCTGGCGGCTTGCAGCACATGCTCGAGTTGCTGCGCGATATCGGCAACCGGGGTGTAACCGGCCGATACGCGGTAGAGCTTGCCTGCGTGGCCCAGCACCAATGCCGGGAAGCTGGAAATGCCCCAACTGCGGGCCAGGCGGAAGTCGTCGACGGTAGCCGCAATGGTGGCTTCGCTGGCCCACGCTGCCAGGAATGTCTGCACGGCGATGTCATGGCCTTGCCGGCCCAGCGCCTGCGTGGCGACTTCGGCCAGTGTCTGGCCATCGGTGGTGTCGCGGGCCTCGACGTAGAACGCGTGCTGCAACGCCCGGAAGACCGCCAGCAGATCGGCCCGCGGGGCAAGCTGGCGCGCCGCTACCACTGCGCGGCAGATCGGCTCCGTATCGTAGACAAAGTTCTCGCGGGCCACGAAGCCATCACGATTGAACGGCAGGCCGCTGACGGCCTCGACGCGGCTCCAGTGCTGCAGGCGAAATTGCTTGCCGGCGTCGTCCAGGATATCGGTGGCACCCGCGCGGATGCCACCCACGACGATGCGAAGTGGCAGTTCGGGGAAGCGTTCGCGGAGCGCCGTCATTTCCTTGCCGAATCCATAGCACCACGAGCACATCGGATCGCCTACGTAGATCAGTTCCATTTGGCAACCTCCTAGTGGGCGTGCGCCTTCTGGCGGGGATCGTCTTCGGCGTTGACGTAGTCAATTCCCAGCGGGCCGTTGCCGCTCACCTGCGTGACGTAGCCACCCGAGCGGGCCCAGTGAAAGTGCGGCGTGCCACCGGGTAGCACGATGACGCTACCGGGCGGGTAGGCGACCAGCCGCTGCGGGTTGAATTCGTCGCCGATGCCGATGTAGAAGACGCCCGATATCACCGTGTAGATGCGATCCTCCGGATGCACGTGCGGCATCAGCTTCACGCCTGCCGGCACGCTCACGCGTACCACATAGGGTCCCGCGGCCGATGGGTCCCCGACCAGCACGGACAATTTCGCGCGTTGCGGAAACGCCGGGAACGACGACCACTGGATGTCTTCCTGCAGGATGGCGCCGTTGGCCTTGGGCGACAGGCCGGCGGCCAAGGCCGGTCCGGCGCCGAGCGCGGCGGCAAGGGCCATTCCGAGGCCCACTCCCAGGTCCAGGCCAATTCGTCGGGCAACAGATTTCATGAGGTTCTCCGGATTATCAGGAAACGCGGTCACGCGCTCTTGGGGCGAACTATAGGGACGCCGTGGGCCCCGATAAAGCCGTGCGGGAGAACATGAATTGATACCCGGTGGAACAAGTCGCGAGGCGGGTCCGGATTTTTCACAACGCGCTGGCGCGGGTACAGGCGATCAATCGCTTACCAATGTGGACATGTCGTGCATATCCGCACTATCGAATCCCTCGGTGAAAGCACTCCTGATTTCAGCCAGCAGTTGCCTGGCCGGCTCCATTTGGCCCTGTGCGTGCCACAACCTTGCCAGGCTCAGCGTTGCCCGCAGCTCGAGTGACCTTGCTTTCTGCCGACGGGCGATCGCGATCGCGTTCTGAAAACACGTTTCCGCTTCGGTTTCATCACGAGCCTTCCCGCCATCTGCGATCGAGCGATTAAGCAGTAGCTCCCCCTTCATTCGATGCCACTCCGCTTCGCAGTAATGTTCGCCCGTCCTTTCAATGGCGTCCCTTGCCTTGGCAAGCGCGTCCAGGCCTGACGCAAACTGTCCGGCACACCCATAGGCATGGGCCAGCAGTTCCTGAAAGTGGGAGTGTCCCAATGCGGCGCCTGTCGCTTGATAGGCGGCTAGTCCCTCGTGCATTTGCCTGATGCCTGGCTCGTGCTGTCCTTGCGCAGCCAACGCCCAACCGCGCAGCACCGTTGTCCACGCAAGCCAAAGCGGAAAGCCCTGTTCAGTCGAGAGGGTGATGGCGGCGTCGGCGTACTCTTGCGAGCGATGGGGCTCACGGCGGAACTGGTGTAGTTCCGCCACAAGGCAGAAGGCATGCGCCAACGTGAATGGGTGGGACAGCTTGCGGGCCAAGACAATCACCGCCTCTGCCTTGTGGTTGGCACGATCCGGATAGCCGAGGCTCCAGAGGACTAGTGCTGAAGTCGACAGCGCACGCACCTCTGGATCCACGCCATGAAAATTAGGGTGCGTGTGGCGGGGTTCGGTGCCGTAGAGCGCGATAGCTTCGCTCAAATTGGCATCTGCGGCCCTGAATCTGCCCGCGTAATACAGCGTCGTGCCAAGTAAAACGTGCGCCTCGCCCAATAGTTCCGGGTCTTTCGCGTTTTCAGCCAGACGCAGAAGTTGCTTCCCCAGTTTATAGGCCTTTCCGTGTTCTGCTCGCAGCGAGAAATAGGTGCGCAATCCTACCTGCGTCGGAAAGAGTTGCGTTGTCTCCCCGACCTGGCCACACAATGCCAGGGCGCGGCTGTAAGTCGCTTCGACTTCTGGCGAGGCAAAGCCTTTGGTCGCAAGCCAGGCTGGCCCGATGGCAAGCCGCAACGTGAGCTCCTGCCGTGCGCGTTCGATGGTGTCGGGCTGATTCTTGAGCAACGCCAGGGCGGAATCCAGGTGATGGATCGCCTCCTGATACGCCGATCGCTGGATGGCCTGTTGTCCCGTACATTGAAGGTATTCCACCGCCTTGGGGCCATTTCCGCTCAGGCTATAGTGCCGTGCCAGTTCACTGTAGTAGTCCTTGAGCCGATGATTGAAGAGTGACTCTATTGCCTGGGCGGTACGTTCATGCAGCGCTGTACGTTGTTCCGTGAGCAGGGAGCTTCCCGCGACTTCTTGAGTCAGGGCATGCTTGAACGTGTACTCGGTGTCGGGAAATGTCGGACGCTCGTAAATAAAATCACCCGCCTCCAGTTGTGTCAGGAATTGATGCAGTCGAAGCTCCGGCAGTACGACAACCTCTCGGATCAAACGCAAGGAGAACTCTTTGCCGATCACGGCAAGGCTTTGCAACAGGTCCTTCTCGGCACGAGGCAGGCGATCGATGCGGGCGGCCAGTACGCCCTGAACCGTGGTCGGGATATGCAACGTGGAGGGGAGTTTTTCGATGTGATAGTGGCCGGGCTCGCCGAGGAGCGCCTTTTCCTCGGACAGGGTCTGCACCACTTCCTCCATGAAGAACGGATTTCCCTCGGTCTTGTCCAGAATGAGCTTCTTGAGCGGCACAAGCGCGGCATCTTCGCCTAGCAAGGCGCCGAGTAGTTGCTGTGCCTCTACCTGCCCCAGGGGATTTAGCCGGAGTTGTGTGAAGTCATGCCTATGGTGCCAACCATGCTGATATTCCGGTCGGTAGTTCAGCATGAGCAGGATCCTGGCACCAGGCAGATGGTCGATGAGGACCGCCAGGAAGGTCTCCGTTTCCGTGTCAAGCCACTGTAGGTCTTCGAACAGCAATTCAAGCGGCTGATTGTGGCTCTCGTGGACCAGCAGGCGCGCGATCGCATCGAAGGTGCGCTGGCGGCGGATCTGTGGGTCCATGTTCGGCATGGCTGAACTGGGCTCGGTGATGCCCAGCAAGTAGAGCAGGTAAGGCAGTTGAACTTCCAGTTCACGGTCCAGCATCAGTACCCTGCCGGCGACCTTCTCCCTGCACCGCCTGTCGTCATCGTGCGTCTCGATTTGAAAGTAGTTTTTCATCAACTCGATGAGGGGCAGATAGGCAAAGGACTTGCCATGCGATACCGAGAAGGTCTCAAGTACCATGCAACCGCGCTGCGATTGCATCTTGAACTCGTGAAACAGTCGGGACTTGCCGACCCCTGCCTCTCCCACCACGCCCACTATCTGCCCGATGCCTGCTTTGGCTTGCGCCAGCGCCCCATGCAATTTCGCCAACTCGCCTTCCCGTCCGACAAACTGGGCCAGGCCCCTATGCTGCGCGACCTGCAGGCGGGTGCGTAACAGCCCAAGCCGTAACACCTCATACACTGCGAGAGGCTCTGGAATACCTTTCACCTGGGTTGCGCCCAGTGCCTTGAAGTCGAAGTACCCCTCAGTCAGTCTGCAGGTGGACTCGCTCACGAGAATGGACGACGGTGTGGCGATGCTCTCCATCCTTGAGGCGATATGGATGGTGTGCCCCACCGGATCGTAGTCGGTGTGAAGGTTGTCTCGCCGAATGGAGCGCACCACCACCTCTCCGGTGTGAATGCCCACCCGGATCTGAAGCGGGATGCCTTGCTCGAGGCGGATGCGATCGCTGTGGTGCCGCATCGCTTCCTGCATCCGCATTGCTGCATACAGGGCACGCTTTGGGTGATCCTCGTGGGCGATGGGTGCGCCAAACAGGGCCAATATCCCGTCTCCCAGGGACTTGGCCACGTAGCCCTCATAGTGGTGCACAGCCTCCATCATCAGCGACATGACAGGATCAATCAGGCGGCGTGCGTCTTCAGGATCCAGATCATGGACCAACGCCGTGGAGCCGGCCATGTCGGCAAAAAGGGCGGTGATGGTTTTGCGTTCTCCTGCGCTTGCTCCTCTGGCTTCCATGGCCGCTTGCTCGGCCAGGATGCGCTCGACCAGATGCCGTGGCGTATAGTCGATCGGGTCGGGAGCGGCCGGCGCCGCCGCCGAGGACGCCAGCGGTGCGCCGCATTCGGTACAAAACCTGGCGTCGGCCCCCGCCTCATGTCCGCAGGATGGGCAGCACCGCGAGAGTCGCGCTCCACAGTCCTTGCAGAATTTGGCTCCAGCGGGGTTCTCGGAGCCGCAGGTTGAGCAGTGCATAAGGCCCCTTCGACTTGCCTGATCCGCGCTGAACCATTAGACGCTTTCTCTACTGCGGTATCAATCGTCGGTTGGGCGATCTCAGCTAGGGCATGGGCCCGGTAATCCCTTGACGACTGCGCGCTGATAAACCTCATCGGGTGCCATGGCAAGGCGGCCTCCATCCCACTCGCGGCGCATGCGTCACTTAGTCTTAATATAGATACAACTAACGTGCATTATGCGTGGTTATAACAACAGGCATTGCCCCCCAGGAAGTGTGGGGACGTTGTGGACGTTTCGCGCCTTCTGTATCTTGATTGACACAAAGCGTGCGGAAATGAATTATTTAATTTCAAGTGGCTTTGGATTAATAGAAAAGAGGAATGCGAGGCAAGGGTTAGCCTCAATGAGTGGTGAAATTCCTCTAAAAAGACACACCAGAGTGAATGTTGAAAATTTGGGAAATCATTGACCCTCCAGGTCAAAGCACTACTGCCGGCACAAGACACTAGGTCAAGTCGTCTGGCGCCGCATTAGAGCGTGTCGCTACCACGTGTTCACAAGTTCTCCGTGACGCAACTTGTCGCGTCGATTTTGTTCGAGCTGACTCATTAGAGGATGGCATGAGGATTGTCGTCATTTGCATTATGTTTGCGACTGGTTTGCTTACGGGTTGCGCATCGATCGTTAGCGGAACCAGTCAGATTGTCTCCGTGGAATCGCGTGACAATGATCAACCGCATTCTGGGGCGAAATGCAAGCTCACCAATAGCAAAGGAACTTACTACGTCACTACACCGGGGACTGTTACTGTCCATCGCGCATATGGCGATCTTAATGTCCGGTGCGACAAGGCCGGGCAAGAGCCAGGGTTAGCCACGGTGAAGTCGACGACGAAGGCCATGGCATTTGGCAACGTCATTTTTGGTGGCGCTGTTGGTGTTGTAGTGGATACAGCGTCAGGCGCAGCCTACGACTATCCAAACGTCATTTCGGTTCGCATGGGCATGAACTCCATCGTCAGTGTTCCGACGACCGGCAACGGATCGGGGCATGTCGAATCATCGCTGCCAGGCCCCACGGGGTATGCGGATGGTTCCAACGTAGATGCGGTGCCCTATCTGCGAGCCCGCAAAGGGTACGCCGCCTATCTCGATCGTAGAGCGCCCAAGGCCTTCGTCCTGGCGGATGGGGGCCACTATGCCTTCTGGTCCAACAACTCAAATGCAATCGATAAGGCGATGACCCGTTGCCGGGAGATGCGTTTCACCAACTGTCGGCTCTATGCGTATGACGACGTTGTAGTCTGGCCGCGCGGTGTTGTGTTGACGCCGGAAGATCCACTGGACGGTGGTAAGGAAACGATGGCGGGCGGTGCCAGTACAGGCCCGTGAGCGAAGACCTTTCGGCTCCGCGCTCCGTCAAATCAAGTCGGGCCCGTCACAGCACCGCTCCCGGCGAACCGCCATCAGGCTCGCCCGTGACCGTAGTCCCGTTCCACGCTGTCGGCGAGCGCGCGTAGCAAGCCAGCACCATCGCCATGCCAGGCGCTGCCATGCATGCAGGCCAGTGTGGCCGGTTGCAACGCAGCAAGGCGTTCCAGCATGGCACGGGCGTTCCTGGTGTGCGAGAAGTAATCCATCTGGTGACGGAATGCCTCGCTTGGTTCAAGGATGTCGTGCTCGGTAAGCGGCGGGTGTTGCGAACCGCCCTGGGTAAATAGGTCGCCGCAGAGCAATGTTGCCGAAGTGGTTTCCATCATGAACCCGCATTCCCATGCGTGCGGCAGATGCGGGGTATCTAGCCAGCGTACGCTGTGCTGCCCGAGGGAGATGGTCTCGTTGTCGTCGAGCGCGCGCGGCGGCCGATCGGCAAAGTCACCCACCGAGACCATGGCCGCGATCTGGCCGCACAGCGGCTCTGCATGCGGTGCGACGGCGAGGAACTCATTGAGTGCGCCGCATTCGTCGGATTCGAAATGAGAGAAGCCGATATAGCGCAGGCGATCGATCGGCATGATCCGCTCGATGGCTTCCCGCGTGACAGGAAACATTTTGCGCAGGCCGGTATGGAACAGCAGCGGCGCATCGTCGTCGATCAGGTATTGGTTGAACGAGAATCCGCCGCCCCCAGGGATCTCTACCGGCGTGGCGATCCGATAGATGCGGTTAGCAATTTCGTCGATCGTGGTACCGCTCGAAAGGGACAGGCTCGCCATGGTGCGCTCCTTCTTTAGGCCATCCGGTTCAACTGATGTATGAGGCGAATGGGCCTCTTTCATGGTAATCGGTTGATGCCTCTCCAAACCTGCCACCTTGCAGCGATAAACGGTTTGTCAGGTCAAGCATAGCGAAATAAGCTGTTTTACGTGATGAGTTCGTTGTTCTACGCTGAGTGGCCATCACAAAGACATGGCGGCTGGTTCAGGCGAGCCAGCCATGAGGAGACCCCATGGACAAGAAAGACAAAATCGAAGACATCGATCAGCGCCGTCGCAGGGTGCTGTCGGGCGGTGCGGCGCTTTCATTGCAAGCCTCGCTTGGACTGCTGGCGACCAACGCGTTCGGAGCCACCCGCACTACGGAAATGCCGTTTGAGAACGGGCACCGCGAGTTGGTGGCGTTCCCCCAGAAGCGCCCCTTGATTCTGTTGACCAGTCGGCCGCCACAGCTGGAAACGCCTTTCGAGGTATTCAACGAGAACGTGATCACGCCAAACGATGCGTTTTTCGTGCGCTATCACTGGAGTGGCATCCCTACCTCGATCAATCCGGCGACCTATCGGCTCAAGATCGATGGGCACGTCAACAAGCCGCTGGATCTCTCGCTAAAGGATTTGCGGAGCCTGGGCGGCGCCGTGGATCTGGTCGCGGTCAACCAGTGTTCCGGCAATAGCCGAGGTTTCTTCTCGCCCCGCGTCAATGGCGGCCAACTCGGCAATGGTGCGATGGGTAACGCGCGCTGGACCGGTATTCCGCTGCGCGTGGTGCTGGAGAAGGCTGGTGTGAAGGCCGGCGCAGTGCAGGTGAGCTTTGACGGACTCGATCGGTCGCCACTGGAAACCGGGCCGGATTTTGTCAAGGCATTGACCATGGATCACGCGCTGGACGGCGAGGTCATGCTGGCCTGGGCCATGAATGGCAAGGATCTGCCTTTCCTGAACGGTTATCCGCTAAGGCTGGTGGTGCCCGGACACTATGGCACGTACTGGGTCAAGCATCTGTCCCATATCGAAGTCCTGGATCATCCGTTCGATGGCTTCTGGATGAGCACCGCGTATCGCATTCCCGATAACGACTGTGCCTGCGTGCCACCGGGAACCGCCCCGAAAAGTACCGTGCCGATTGGCCGCTTCAATGTCAGGTCTTTCATTACCAGCCATATGAACGACAGTGTCGTGCCGACAGGGAAAGAGGTGACAGTGAAGGGCATCGCATTCGACGGCGGCCAGGGCATTGCGGAGGTTGCCTTCTCGGAGGACGGCGGCGCGACATGGAAACCTGCGGCGCTGGGCAAGGATCTGGGTCGCTACTCGTTCCGTGAATGGAGCGTCAGGTTCCGGCCGGTCAAGAATGGAACCCATGACCTCCGGGTTCGCGCCAAGAGCAAGTCGGGAGAGACCCAGCCCCTGACCGCGAACTGGAATCCCGCCGGCTATATGCGCAATGTCGTGGAGTCCACGCGCGTTGTGGCCAAGTGAGGGGGATCGGACCATGAATAGCCTTCGTTCCAGGACCACCATCGTCCAGCTCGCCGCGCTTGTTGCAATGTCCGTGACAACCGGTGCGATGGCGCTCGAAATCAAGCTGCCTCAAGAGACCGCCAGTTACAAGGCCAGCAGCCTTCCCGGGTACAACCTCGCCTTGCAGAATTGCATGACGTGCCATTCCGCGCAGTACGTGGCCACGCAACCGTCGTCTTCGTCCCGCGCCTATTGGGAGGCCACGGTCAAGAAGATGAAGAAGCCGTTCGGTGCGCCGCTCAAGGATGAGGACATGCCGGCAATCGTCGACTATCTGGTGAAGAACTACGGCGCGGAGCAAACGGAGGGGGCTGCGCCGGGCACGCCGCCGAACGCAGCGAAGTAGCAGCAACGGCAGCGCAACGGCAGCGCAACGCAGGGGCGCCGTGGGTAATTGCCACTGGCTGCCCCGACGTCTGCCTTAGCTTGATATGCGCTCTGAATCCGGCATCACGAACCGGTGTTCAAGTAGGTCCGGTTGGGGATGGTAATAGCGCAAGGCCATCGCGAACCGGCCCGGGGGCGCCGGCAGCCAGTTGGTGGCGCCTTCTTCAGGCGGATCGCATTGGATGCGGATATCGAGCGAACCATCGGCATTGCGTACCAGGCCCGGTGTGCGATCGCCGATGGCATAGCGCCGGATCGGATTGGCGGTGAAGAAGCGCCGCCCGTCCGGTTCGAACTCGTACATCGACAACGACCAGAACGCATCTACTGGCATTGCCGCCGGTACATGCAAGCGGTAGCGGTGCGCCCCATCCAGCGTCTGGCCGTCGCCGTCGGTCAGGGCGCTGGCATAGATGGCTTCGGCACGTTCCAGCGCGCCCAGGCCCACCAACGAGATGTAGGCGCGATAAACATAGTCGGTGTCGAAGTTGCCGATATGGTCCAGGCCGCTGAACCATGATCCGCGCGGCCCGCTCCTGCGGATGCTGCCCTTGGGTGGGTGTTCGAGGTCGCGCCGCAGCGTGGGCCACAGGCGTGTCCATGCGTCGCGCATCTCCGGAGACAGGCGATCCCAGGCGGCAAGGTCCCCGGCGCGGATGCCAAGGTCTTCGAAGCCGGCCACCATCTGCTGTTCGGCGGCTGGCACGCCATTGCGGGCCAGTGCTTCGTTGACCAGCGACAGGTATGCGGCAGGGTGGTTCTCGTCCGGTGTGGTCTGGAACGGCGCCGGTGCCACAGCGCTGGTCCGCAGCCGGATCTGGTCCTGCAGTGCATGCACCTGCGGCAGGTCTGCGGGACCGTCGACTAGCACGCGCGCCAGTAGCCACACGTCATTGCAGGGCGCGCGAACCAGGATGGCATCCTTTGGCAGGTTGGTTGCCGCGCTGGCGTGATGCGCGGGTCCGGCAATCACGAATTCGTGCGCGCCGGGTCCGTTCGTACGCTGGCCCAGGCATGCGAAGTTGTTCGTGAAGGCATCGAGCAGCGCCACGCTGTAGTAGCGGCTGCCCATGTCCGGCACGCTGAGCACGGCGGGCGCGTCGGAGAGATCGAGCCAAGCCGACGAATACAGCGTGTCGTTGTTTGGCATGGTTACCTGGCGCGCGCGGTCGTCCAGCAGATGCCGGTTGTGGTACAGCTGGTTGGCGGGCCTGCCGTGGGCGGTCTCGTGCTGCGTGAAGCGCCAGCGCGTGCGCGCGAGGTCGTGCAGCGGGAATGCATAGATAAACGCGTCGCGGATGCGTGTATCCAGTGTCTGGTCTGTGGTCATGCCTCTCCTGAACCTGTCGTTAATCCACGGTGATATGGTTGGTGCGAATCACGTTGCCCCATGTCGCCACATCGTCGCGTATGGTCTGCGCGAACTGCTCGGGCGTCTTGATGGGCCAGTCGGCCATGTTCATTTGCAGGAATCGTTCACGCATGTCGGCGCTGACCAGTGCGCGGTTCACTTCCGCATTGAGCCGCTGGACGATATCGTTGGGCGTACCTGCGGGGGCGAACAGCCCGTACCAGCTGTTGGTGTCGAACGGATAGCCCTGTTCGGTCATCGTCAGGATGTCCGGCGTGGCCGATCCGCGGCGCGTGCCGCTGATCGCCAGCGCGCGCAGCTTGCCCGCGCGAATCAGCGGTAGCGATGACGAGGTATCGACCCAGCCCACCTTGACGATGCCGCCCTGCATGTCGTTCAGGATCTGCGGCACGGTCTTGTACGGCACATGCCGCATGCGGATGCCGGTCTGCATCTTCAGCGCTTCCATCGTCAGGTGGCCGCCAGAGCCGATGCCCCACGACGCATAGTCGTAGACATCGGGCCTGGCGCGTACATGCGCCACGAATTCCTTGAGGTTGCGCGCGGGAAAGTCCGGCAACACCGCCAGGAAATTGCCGCCGGCACCGACCTGTGCGATCGGTACGAGGTCACGCAATCCGTCGTATGGCATCTTCGGCTGCAAGGTCTGGTTGATGACCACGGTGGCTGCATAGGTGAACAGCAACGTCTGTCCGTCTGGCGCTGCCTTGGCCACGATGTCGTTGCCGATGATGCCGGTGGCGCCGGGCTTGTTGTCGATCACGATCGACTGCCCCAGCCGTTTGCCAAGCACGTCGGCCAGCGGCCGTGCGAACAGGTCCGGACCGCTGCCGGCCGAGGCGGGTACCACGAGCCGGATCGGGCGCGAGGGCCATTTGGTGGCTGCATTGGCCGTGATCGGGCGCAAGGCGGTGCCAAGCCCCAGCATGGCGAGCAGGCGCAGCACATCGCGGCGGCTGCGGCCCGCTGTGTCTTCGGAGAGCAGGGGGTGAGGGTGCGTCATGGCGGTCTCCCTAGTGGATGCCGAAGTTGTCGTCGGACCCGCTTTCCAGAACCATGGCCGCGGCCACGTAGAGGCTGCGCGACACATAGCTGCGTACCTGCCTGGCGCGCGCACGCAGCCATTCGGCCTTGAGCTGGCGCGCTTCCTGTACGTGGTTCGATTCGCCGGGCGCCTGTGCCAGCAGGTCGATTACATGCAGCGCCAGCTGGATCTCGCCGCGATCTGCCAGCGCGCGGGCGTGCCGCACCACGGCGCCATGATCGGCAATGGCGGCCGCGATCTCGCTGGCAGCGGCCTCGGGTGCGGCTGGATGCAGTGTGGTGGCATTGCGGTCCCACCAGCCGTTCTCGGACCGGTAGATATCGCGCGCGATATAGCTCGGATCGCCGTAGGTCGGCTGCATCCACGGCTGCTCGAACAGTTCAGCCGGCGGATGCAGCGCGGCCAGCATCTCGCGCTCGTTGCACCCTGCGTTCATAAGCCGCACCACTTCCTCGCGCATCCAGCGCAAGGCCGCGGCGGTGCGCAACAGTACGTGCTGGCAGTTGTCCTCACCATGCAGTGTGGCGCCGAACTCCCGAACCACGGTTTGTGGTCGCAGGCTGGCCAGCCGTTCCAGTGTCTCGGCCCAGCGTACCGTGTCGCGCATGGTGCGGAACGGCGTGCCAATGTTCGGGATGGAGTCGATCACGGCTGGGCCGCCATACAGCAGCCGGCTTTCCGGCAGCCACACGGCTACGGCATCGTCGGTTTCGGAGGGCGCCCACAGGATCTCGGCGCGCCGCGCGCCATGCCCGACGGTGATGCCATCGGTGAAGGTCTCGGCGGGCGTGCTTTGCCTTAGCTTGCCGGCCAGGGCGCCACTGCCGTGGCGGAACTGGATCTCCGCCATGCGTTCCTGCATGCGTTGCGTTTCGCGGTAGCGGCTCTGGCGGGCCAGCACGTTGGCATGGGCCAGGATGCGGGGCGCCGGTTCGCTACGCTGCGCGGCGTGATCGAGCCACTGCTTTACGCCGGCGTTGTAGCCAAGGTGTCCGTGGCTATAGCAGATTGCCAGCACGGGCAGGTCGGTCTGCGTGCGCAGGACTTCGAGCATGCCGGCGGTCACGCCGCCGCCGGGTCCGCTGTCGATCACCAGCAGGCCTCCGCCAACATCGGCCACGAAGCTCTGGCCCTGGCCGTGCAGCAGCCAGACGCCATCTCCAATGGTGTCGATGCCCTTGCCGGTAATCAGCGCGGCGGGGCGATCTTCGATTGCGTTCATGAATATCCCTCCCAAATGGCGAACATGGCGAGGGGATATTCACGCGCATACCGCGCGTTATGGTCAGTGGGGAAAATCCCGGCACGGGCGGGTTGGCAGCCGTCCCGGGCAGTGCTGGCGCGGTCTGGCGGCATTCACCAATTCTCGGGTGTGAACCGCTGGTTAGCACCCGTGCTGAACCGGGTATTCCCGCCGCAGCGGCAATACGCTAGACCGACAATTCCGAGGTGCGCGGCATCTGCCGGGCAAGTGGGCTGTCGGGCATCTTGCTGAGGTAGTGCACCTCGCGTCGCAGCAGCTTTGCGAACTGCTCGGCTACCGGCGTCATGGGCGAATCGGCACGGTAGATCAGGCTCACGGCATGGCTCGGCAACGGATCCTCGATCGGCAGCGCCACCAGGTTTGCAGTGGCCAGCCGGCCCGGCACCAACTGGCGCGGCAGCAGGCAGAGCAGCGAGCGGTCTTCCAGTAGCGTCTGGATCATGCCGATGGTGTCGCAACGCACCGCCACGCGTGGCAGCGGCAGATCACGCGCCCGGAACGCGTCCATGATGGCCGCGCCGGGTCCGTGCATCCGTTGGCCCGTCAGCACCCATTCCGAGCCCACCAGCTCACGCAACGTACGCGCGTTGCGCAATGGATGGTCGCGATGTGCCACCACTACGGAATCGTTGTTGTACAGCGGCTCGCAGATGAATTCGCGCTCGATGCCCTCGTCCGGAATCGGGCTGACGGCCATGTCCATGGCCCCGGCCCGCAGGTCAGACAGGTGTGCCGGATAGACGCCGCTTTCGATGCAGACCTGCACGTCGGGATGCTGCGACCGGAAGCGCTTGAGCACTGCCGGCAGCAGCAGGTGCGCGGGGCCGCCCGTGGCGCCAATGCGTACCACGCCATTGCGGGTGCCGAGCATCTGGGCCATTTCATCGGCGGCCTTCCGTGCCTCACTGGCAATCAGCTGGGCACGGCGCAGGAATGCCTCGCCATAACGCGAGAGCACGATGCCGCGCGTGGTGCGCGTCAGAAGCGGCACATGGAGCTCTTCCTCAAGCTGCCGGATGCTCTTGGTGATGGCGGGCGCCGACACGTCGCGCGCCTTGGCACCGGCCCGGATGCTGCCGTGTTCGGCCACGGCGATGAAATCCTGAACCTGGCTCAGTCGCATGGATGGTCTCCTTCTGCGGGCGTTCATGTTGACGCCCTGTCCGCCAGCATAGCCCCAACCGCGCCGCTACGGGATAACCCGCGGTGCTAACCGCTGGTTCACGCCGCAGCGATCTGGGGAACTGCCGGGTTGAGCGCGCGTGTCGCATGATCCTTTTCATCGATGCCGTCATGGCATGAAAACGGAAACGACGATGGAAACCCAGAACGACCTGCCACTCGCAGGAATTCGCGTGGCGGAATTCGGTCAGTTCATTGCGGCACCGGGCGCCGCAATGCTGCTGGCCGATCTCGGCGCCGAGGTCATCAAGGTTGAGCCACTGCGTGGCGACAGCGCGCGGCGCTTTGACGGCACCAGCACGCAAAGCCCCATGTTCCTGGCCTACAACCGTGGCAAGCGTGCCATCGCGCTCGATCTGCGCCAGCCTGCCGGCGCGCAGGCTGCCCGCCAACTGGCGCTGTCGTGCGATGTGGTGCTGCACAACGCGCGGCCCGGATCGATGGAATCCATCGGGCTGGATGCCGCCACGCTGCGCGAGGCCAAGCCGGCGCTGGTGCATGCCAGCGTGACTGGCTTCGGCACGCGTGGTCCGTCGCGGCTGCGCCCGGGCCTCGATATCGCCGCGCAGGCGGAAAGCGGCATGATGTCGGTGACGGGGGAGGCCGGCGGCCAGCCACTGAAGGCCGGGTTTGCGCTGATCGATGCCGCGACATCGCTGGCGACTTCAAACGCCATCGTCGCCGCACTGTTCCGTCGTTTTCGTACCGGCCTGGGCGACACCATCGAAACGTCGCTGCTGACCGTGGGCGTGCATCTGCAGGCCCAGCTTTGGGCGGAGTACCAGTGCTCGGGCGCATTGCCGGTGCGCAGCGGCAACAGCCAGCCGAAAGCCGCGCCGGCCGCCGATGTCATTGCCGTGGCCGATGGCCATCTCGTGTTGTCGGCCTATCTCGACGAGCACTGGGCGAGGCTGTGCAGTGCGATCGGCCAACCCGCATTGGCCAACGATCCGCGCTTTGCAAGCAACCTGCTGCGCGTACAAAACCGGCCTGCCATGCTGGCGATCCTGCAGGATGCCTTGCGGGGTTATGCCGGCGAGGACGCGCGCGCGTTGCTCGAAGAACATCAGGTAGTGGTGGGCGTGGTGCGTGACTATCGCCAGGTCGAGGCCAGCGCCGACGTGCAGGCCAACGATCTGCTGATGGCCGTGGCCGACGGCGTTGGCGGACACATCTCGCTGCCGGGCTTGCCGTTCCGGATGGGCGCGGTGGTCCGTCCATCGCTGCCCGCCGTACCGCGACTCGGCCAACACACGGCTGAAGTCCTGCGCGAACTCGGCTACGCCGACGACGCCATCGACGCAATGGTGAAGCAGGGTGCCATCGGCCTTGCCGTGCCGCTGGGCGAGGGGGCTGACGCATGAACGCCCAATCTTCAGTCCTGGTGTCGCGCCACGATGGCTGGGCGGAAATCACGCTGAACCGGCCCGAGACGCGCAATGCGATCGACATGCCAACCGCCGAGGCGCTGGCCGAGACGGTGCAAGCGCTGGAGCAGGACCACGCCATACGCGCGATCGTGTTGCGTGGCGCCAGCGGGGCCTTTTGCTCCGGGCTCGACCTTCAGGCGCTGCGCAATCATCGCGATGGTCTTGCGGGTTTCGCGGCACGCTGGGATCGCGTGCATGCCGCGCTGATTGCGAGCCGCAAGGTGTGGATCGTCGCGCTCGAACGCCATGCGGTCAACGGTGGCGCGGCGCTGGCACTTGCCGGTGATCTGCTGGTGTGCGGGGAGGGCGGGTTCATGCAGATCGCAGAGATTCGAATCGGCATGAATGCGCCGCGCAATATCGCCTGGCTCGCGCTGCGGCACGGCGAGGCGGTTGCAGCGCGGCTCTGTCTGCTGGGCGAGCGTGTGCCGGCAACCGAGTTGCTGCGGCTCGGCATTGCCACCGAAGTGGTTGCCGATGCCGAAGTCCTGGCGCGCGCACGCACCATGGCAGCGACCGTGGCTGGCTTTCCCGCCGAAGCGGTCCAGGCCATCAAGGGCACCTTGCGCGCGTCCAGCGCACGCATGGCCATAAGCCAATGGTTCGAGGCCTGCGGCGATACCAACCCAGCGGAGGCGCGACATGAATGACTTCGACGTGGAGGCGTGCGACACCTTGCGTCGCGACGTACGTGCATTTGTCGCCGAAGCGCTCCCGCCCGAGGTGCGCCAGAAAGTTCGGCTTGGACTCGAACTCGGCAAGGAAGAGATGATCGACTGGCAGCGCCGGCTGGCTGAGCGCGGCTGGCTGGCGCCACATTGGCCACGCGCGTGGCAGGGCCAGGACTGGCCTGCGGCGCGCCGGGCAATCCTGCAAGAGGAACTGGTACTGGCTCACGCGCCGGAGACCGGTGGTATCTCCATCGAGATGATTGGCCCGATCCTGATTCATCACGGAACGCCGGCCCAGCAACAGTATTTCCTGCCGCGCATCCTGAGCCAGGAGCACTGGTGGTGCCAGGGTTACTCGGAGCCGAATGCGGGCTCGGACCTGGCCTCACTGACCACGCGCGCGGTGCGCAAGACCCGTCCGGACGGATCGGAATGCTACGTGGTGAATGGCAGCAAGATCTGGACCTCGTATGCGCAGTATGCGGACTGGATCTTCTGCCTCGTGCGCACCGATACCGAGGCCCGTGCGCAGGAAGGCATCAGCTTCCTGCTGATCGATATGCGCAGCCCGGGCGTCAGCGTGCGTCCGTTGATCGGTATCCACGGCTGGCATCTGTTCAACCAGGTGTTCCTGGACGACGTGGAAGTGCCGGTGGAGATGCGCGTCGGCGCGGAGAACGCCGGTTGGTCCATTGCCAAGTCGCTGCTGGAACATGAACGGCTGAACCTGTCGCGCGTGGCGGAGAACCGCAGGCGCCTGGCCAAGGTGCGTGCCATCGGCAACGAAGTCGAGGAAGCCGGCGAGTTGCTGATCCAGCGCCCGTGGTTTGCGCGGCGGCTCCATGAACTGGAGGTGCGGCTCGAAACGCTGGCCGCGACCGTGCTGCGCTTCCGGCGGCTCGAACGCCAGGGCGGCGCGCTGGGGCCGGAGACCGGGATGCTGAAGCTGCTCGGCAGCCGGTTGATCCAGGACATCGAGAACCTGGCCGTCGACGCGCTGGGGCCTGACACATTGGCCTACGACCGGATCGTCCATTTCGAGGTGGGCGATGCCGAGCCCGGCCGTTCGCCCTATGCGGCAGCGGCGTCGGCTCGGCGCTTCGTGACGCGCGGCTACACGATTGCCGGGGGCACCAGCGAGATCCAGCACGAACTGCTGGCCAAGCAAGTGCTCGGACTCTGAAACCCGATGATGATGGAGCACACACCAATGGTGGAAGACGACGATATCGAGGCGCGTCGCATGTTGCTGGACAGCGTCCGGCGCTTTGTCGAGCGCGACTACGGATTCGCACAACGCAAGGCTGCCATGGCCGAGCCGGACGGCTTTTCGCGCGGAACCTGGCGACAGTTTGCCGAGATGGGTTGGTTGTCGCTGGGTTTGCCGGAAGCCTGCGCGGGCGTGGGCAATGCCATGGACCAGATGGCATTGGCGGAAGCGCTTGGTCGCGCGTTGCCGGTCGAGCCGTGGCTTGCCAACACCGCGCTGTGCGCGCCGCTGCTGGCCGATTCGGACAACGCCGCGCACGTTGCGACGGCACAGGACATTGCCGAGGGGCGCGCATTGGCCGCGCTGGCCGCCTACGAATTGCAGGGGCGCCACGATGCGTTCGATATTGCGACCCAGGCGCGTAAGCGGCTGGACGGCACCTGGCAGATCGATGGCACCAAGACGCTGGTGCTCGGCGGCGGCAGCGCCGATGTGTTGCTCGTGCTGGCGCGCACCGACGGCGAGCGGCGCGACCGGCATGGCCTGACCTTGTTCGCGATGCCTGGCGGCACGCGCGGCATCGGCATCCACGCACTACCCACTTATGACGGCCGGCAGACGGCCACGGTGGCATTGCGGCGCGTGTCGGTTGCCGACGATGCGCGGATCGGCCCCGTGGACGGCGCATGGCCACTGGTACAAGCGGCCATCGACCGTGCCACGGTGATGGCGTGCGCGGATGCCGTGGGCGCCATGGCGCGCGCGTTCGACCTGACACGCGAGTACGTGGCGACACGCCGCCAGTTCGGGCGAGCGCTCAGCGCGAACCAGGTAGTGCGCCATCGGCTGGTGGATCTTTACGTCAGCATTGAACAGGCACGTGCCATTACCGAAGTTGCAGCAGCGGCACTGGACGCCGACGACATCACGCGCATGCGGACGGTTTCATACGCCAAGGTGTTCGTATCGACGGCGGGACGGACGCTCGGCGAGGACGCCGTGCAGTTGCACGGGGCCATCGGCATGACCGACGAAGTGGAAGTGGGGCACTGCTACAAGCGCCTTGCGGCACATGCCAACCTGTTCGGCGATGCCGACTGGCATCTGGCACGTCTGTCGGCAATCGGATCCGCGGAACAGGTGCACGCCTGAGCCGTATCACACCTCAGGCGCAACGCGCCTGTTCACGACACGCCGGCAACGTACCGGCATGAGCGGCCAATGCGCCGTGACGGAGACAGCAACATGTACAGCCAGAACCCTGGCGTCCGCGTGGCCTTGACGGCCATTGCCGCGACGCTGGCCACGTTGTCCGGCATAGGTGTGGCCCATGCCGAGTCAGCGCCCTATCCCAATCGTCCGATCCGCGTGCTCGTGCCTTCCGGCGCGGGCAGCGTAACCGACCAGACCGCCCGCCTGGTGGCGGAACGGCTGTCCGCAGCGCTCAAGAAGCCGGTAGTGGTGGATAACCGCCCCGGGGCCAACGGCATCATTGCCAGCGAGATGGTGGCTCGCGCCGAACCCGATGGTTATACGTTGCTGTTCACCTATTCGGCCACGCTGACCGTGAATCCGTGGACCACGGTCAGCCTGCCTTACGACCCCGTCAAGGATTTCACGCCAATCGCCCGTCCCAGCGCACCGGGCGGCAACATGCTGGCAGTGACATCCACGGTGCCGGTGCACAACCTCAAGGAGCTGATTGCCTATGTCAAGGCAAGCCCCACTGAGCTGGCCTACTGCTCCTGGGGCGTAGGGTCGGGCGGCCATCTTGCCATGGAGTACCTGAAAGCAAAAACCGGCATCCGCTTGCGGCACGTGCCGTACAAGACCGCCGTGCAGTGCACCAACGACCTGGCCGCCGGACACGTGTCGATTGCATTCACCGATTCGCTGTCCGCGATTCCCCATCTGAAGTCGGGCCGCATCCGCGGTATTGCGGTATCGGGCCCGGAACGCCTGTTGCCGGCGCCTGAAGTGCCGACGATGGGCGAGCAGGGCGTGCCGTTCGAGCAGGCCAGTTGGCTGGCGTTGTTCGGCCCCAAGGGTCTGCCCACGCCGATTGTGGCGCGGCTCAATGCCGAGGTGAACCGCATCCTGCAGTCGCGCGAGGAACAGCAACGCTTTGCGTCGATGTACCTGAAACCGGGCAAGCCTTCCACACCAGACGAGTTGGGACAACTGGTGCGCGCCGATCTGGCCGCTTGGGGTGACGTGGTCAAGGTCGCCGGCGTGACGCCCCAGTAGCAACCACAAAACCAAGAACACAACACCACTAAGACAAAAGAACGGGAGACAGCAGCGTGAGTGAGCAGACAGGTAGCAGACGAATATCCGGAATCGCCCTTGGCATGGGATTGGCATTCGCATGCGGCAGTGCAACGGCAATGACGGTGCAGTTGTTTGGCGTAGCCGATGCGTCGATCGAATACGCGAAAGGCTCGCAAAGCGTGGTACGGATGCGCGAGGGCCAGCAGGCGGCATCGCGCTGGGGACTGCGTGGCATCGAGGACCTTGGCGGCGGTACCAAGGCCAATTTCCTGGTGGAGTCCGGCTTCAATGTCGATACCGGCACCGAGTTCTTCGGCAATGGCCGACTGTTCGGCAGGCAGTCGTGGTTGGGGCTTTCCAACGAATCGTGGGGCGAACTCCGGCTGGGCCGCCAATATACGCCGTCGTTCTATGCGCTGCTGCGGCTGGACCCGTTCCTGCTCAACGGCATGGTGTCGCCGTTCAACCTGTTAAGCGCGACCGCATCGCAGGGCACCGGGCAGGTCGCCTATGGCGCGCGCTTCGACAATGCCGTGCAGTACTTCTCGCCGACGTGGCGAGGCTTTGCGATTGGCGCTGCCGTGGCGCCCGGCGAGGTGCCCGGGAATCCGCGCTCGGGTACCAATTTCGGCATGAATGCGACGTATGAGTTGGGCAATGTCTACGCGTTCTATAGCTATCAGGGCATGTACACGGGTACCAACCTGCCGCAGGTGCCAACTGCGTTGACGTCGAACCATTTTCTCGGCGGCTCTTACCGTTTCAAGCCGGTGGAGATCGGGCTGCTGCTTGCCCAGGCCAGCAGCCGGCTGGCGGATACGCGTGTCGCGCGCCACTACGGTGTCACGTTCAGCTGGAACGTGACGCAGAAAGATACCTTGAAGGCCGTGGCGATCAAGCGGCAGGTGCTTGGGGGCGGTGAACGCCCATGGTCGATGACGCTTGGCTGGGACCATGATCTCAGCAAACGCACCACCGCCTATCTGCGGATGGTCTATGTCCACAACAGCCCGGGCGGCAGCGTGACCAACAACAGCATCGCCATCGATCCGGGCAGCGGCGACGATGCGCGCTCGATCAGCGTGGGCCTGCGTCATCGCTTCTGATGGTCCGGCGTTGCGGCGATGGGTTCGATGGACGCATCCATTGCCGCATTCACTGCCGCACGCATCGCGAGCAGATAGCTGTCGACGCCAAAGCCGCAGATCTGTCCTTTCACGATCTCGGCGAACACGGAATGATGGCGGAATGGCTCGCGGGCATGAATGTTCGACATATGCACCTCGACCACCGGTACGGTAAGAATGGCCAGTGCATCACGAATGCCGTAGCTGTAGTGGGTCCAGGCACCGGCATTGATCAGTACCGCATCGACACCGTCGGTAAAGGCCTGGTGAATGCGTTCACACATCTCGCCTTCATGGTTGGTCTGGAAGCTCTCCACCGATACGCCAATTTCACGTCCCAACGCTTGCAGATGGTTGTCGATCTCTGCCAGCGTGACCGTACCGTACTGCGCCGGGTCACGCTTGCCGAACATGTTGTGATTGATACCGTGCAACATCAGTATTTTCATTACGCTTCTTCCCTCGTACGTGTGTTTGCGTTCGTGTGTGCGTTCGTGTGTGTGTTTGTGTTGGTAGTGGTGCGTTCCGTGGTGACAACCGCGCCGGTGCGGACGGCCTCGACGATGGCCTCGGTGATGCGCAGGTTTCTCAGGCCGTCGTCCACCGTCACAAGCGGCTGGGCCGCGCCGCAGATCACGTCGCAGAAGTGCTCGAGTTGCCGTTGCAGCGGGTCTGCGCGAGTGACTGCTTCCACGGTGCACTCGAACGGTTTCCACCAGGACCGATCCTGCTTGCGTGCGTAGGTCTTGAGCCGCATCGTGGGCACCGACAGCGAACCCATATCGCCGGCAATTACGTAGCAGTCTTCGTCCTCGTATGAGGGGTAGCTCGTATTTTCCCGCGACGTCTGTTCCCAGCTACGCGCCGACGCGGCGGTATCGGACAGCAGGAACGTGCCGAGCGCACCGCTTTCGAAACGCAGATTGATCGCGACGGTGTCTTCCACCGGAAAGCGTCGCGTGGCATGCGACGCCAGCGCCTGTACCGCGACAATCTCGCCGCACAAGGATCGCAGGTTGCCGATCTCGTGAATCATGTTGATCAGGATCGGACCGCCGCCGGCCTGGCGGCGCCAGGGCGCGGCGTCGAAGTAGTCGTCGGGCTTGTAGAACACCGCGCTGCCCATCACGCTCACGATATTGCCGAGCCGCCCTTGTCCGATGATCTCGCGCGCCCTTGCCAGTACCGGGCTGTGCGCCCTGTGATGCCCGACGAGGATTGGCACATTGATGCGCTCCGCCACGCGACGCAATCGCTCACCGTCTTCGAGGGAGTGCGCTACCGGTTTCTCGATCAGCGCCGGTACGCCTGCGGCGATGCATGCCAGTGCCTGCTCGGCATGCAAGCGGTTGGGTGTTGCCAGGATGATGCCGTCAGGGCGGTGTTGCTCGAAAAGCTCGGCGAAGGTCTGGAACAGCCGCACCCCGGCCGCCTCGGCGATCTCTTGCGCGGCGGGGCTGAAATCGACGATTGCGGCGAGTTCGCAGCGCTGGCTGGCCTGTATCAGTTCGATATGGCGCCTGCCGATGAGTCCTGCCCCGGCTACCGCCAACTGGATTTTTCTCATGTGGTCTGGATGGGTTGCGGCCGCACATGGATTGGACGACCTCGTGATTTGAGGCTAGATTACTCGTGACAATCACGGCCATAATCAGTCCAGATGGAAAATCATCATGCGCTAATAGCCAACAATGACGGATTCCTGCGCGACCTGCAGCTCTTCTGCACGGTGGCGCGCCGCGCGAGCTTTATTACTGCCTCGACGGAGACCGGCATTTCGCCGTCGCACGTCAGCAAGCGCATCGCACTGTTGGAGAAAACACTCGGCGTCAAACTGTTCTCGCGCACCACGCGGCGCGTGTCGATCACCAGCGATGGCGAGGCGGCGTTCCAGTGGGCGCAGAAGATCCTCGACGATGTTCAGGGAATGGCCGACTCGCTGGCTGGCCCGCGCGGTGACCCGCGTGGCCTGGTCCGCATCAGCACAAGTTTGCGGCTGGGGCGCGAGCATGTGTCGCCAATCCTGTCGTTGCTCAGGCAGAAGTACGGCGCGCTCGAGATCTGGCTAGAACTGCTCGATCGGCGCGTAGACCTGCTGGGCGAGGGCTTCGATATCGACATCCGCGTCGGCGAGGTTCAGGAGCCGCATCTGATACCGCACAAGATCGCGGACAGCGCCCGCATCCTGTGCGCGGCCCCCGCTTACCTTGCCCGTGCAGGCACACCAAAGTGCCTGGCGGACCTTGCCCAGCACGATTGCCTGCCGTTTCGCGGACGCGACCAACGGTTTGGCGTATGGCGGCTGGCAGGCCCCAATGGCGAGGAGTCCGTCAAGGTGACGGGACCGGTGGCATCCAATCACAGCGATATCGTGCGGCAGTGGGCGCTCGAAGGCTATGGGGTGATCATGGCGTCGATATGGGACGTAGCCGCAAGCCTCCAGTCGGGCGAACTGGTGCGTGTGCTGCCCGACTACATGCAGCGAGCCGATGTCTGGGCCGTGACATCGGCGCGATCGTCAACGTCGACGAAAGTCAGGGTCTGCGTGGATTTTCTCAAGCAGCATCTTACGGATGGGCCTTTCGCGCTGGTGACACGGTGACACGGTGACGCGTGACCTTGAAGGGGGAGTGGAGCGGTGACTTTGTGAGATTTGACAGGGGAGCCCGCGCCGTTCGAACGAGGTGTTTCCGACGCAGGCTCCCTGTCACGCTACGGCATTACCGGTGGCACATAGGGCAGGGTCCTGGACAGCGCCCATAGCAACAGCAGCACGACCGGTGTATGGGTCAGGAACTGCGCGAACGTGAAGCCAACCAGGTCCCGCGCCTTGAGCCCGAGAATGCCAAGCAACGGCAGCATCCAGAACGGATTGATCAGGTTGGGCAACGCCTCGGCGGCGTTGTAGATCTGAACCGCCCAGCCCAGGTGCACGTGCAGGTCGTTGGCGGCCTGCATCACATAGGGGGCTTCGATGATCCATTTGCCACCGCCCGACGGTACGAAGAAGCCCAGCACCGCAGAGTAAATGCCCATCATCAATGGATAGCTTTCGCTCGTCGAAACGCCGACAAATAGCGTCGAGAGATGATGCGAGAGCGAGGCGCCGTCAGATCCGTTCGCCATAGTCAGCATGCTGGCAATGGCACCATACAGCGGAAACTGGATCAGCACGCCGGTCGTGGCAGGTACCGCACGGGCTACGGCGTCAAGGAAGCTGCGCGGACGCCAGTGCAACAGCATGCCAATCAGCAGGAAGAGCAGGTTGTAGGTGTTGAGGCCCGAAATGGCAACCAGCAACGGCTTGCTGGCCAGCTCATGCCACACCCATCCCGCCCCCAGCGCTACCAGCACTATTGTCAGCAGCGGACTGTGCTCGAGCCATTCGCCGGGCCGCCGGCAGACCGGCGCTGCATGCGCGGCGGGTTCGATGTCCACGCCAAGATCGGCGGCTGTCTTCGCGCGCTCCGGTGCCGGAGCGGTCCAGTACGCAATCAGCGTCGACAGTACCAGCAGCACGGCCGTCACCATCAGGCTCTGCCACAGGAAGATCGTCTGGCTGAACGGAATTACCCCGGTGATCTTCAGCAGACTGGCCGGAATGCTGGCCGGGTTTGCCTGAAGCTGCGCGGCGGAAGAACTGATGCCCATCGCCCATGTAGCGCCAATGCCAAGGTAGGCGGCTGCGCCGGCAGCACGGTAGTCCATCCGCAGTTCGGTGCGGCGTGCCAGTGCCCTGGCCAGCAGCCCCGCGAAGATCAGGCTGATGGCCCAGTGCAGCAGCGATGCCACCACGCTGACAAAGGCCACGTAGGCTACCGCGGAGCGCCCCGTTCGCGGCAGCCGTGCCGCCCGTTCCACCAGCCGCGCCATGGGCGGGGAACTGGCAATCACGTAGCCGGTGATGGCCACCATTGCCATCTGCATGGTGAATGGGATCAGGCTCCAGAATCCGTTGCCGAAGGCTACCGAGACCGCCGCGGGTTTCGCACCGATGGCCAAGGCCCCGATCGCTACCGCCAGCACGGTCAATGCAACGAACACATAGGCATCGGGATACCACTTCTCGCACCAGGCCGTGACCCGCAGGGCCAGGCGCTCGAAGGCCGGAGTCTCTACATGGGTCTCTATCCCCTGCGGCACGCGTGCCGCAGCGGCAATTTCCTTTTGAACTGACATGTGCATCTCCTTGCGCGCCTATGCGTGCTGGCGTTGCGCCGGGACACACGGCACGTGCGAAGCCATGCCGGTGGTCTGTTCGAGCAGATGCGCGGCGGCAAGCAGGTCGAAGTCGCCACGCGGGCGGCCTACCAGCTGCAAGCCAACCGGACGCCCGTCCGACGTCAGCCCGACCGGGACCGAGATGGTCGGGCAACCGGTCAGCGTCAGTACGAACGTCAGGTACATCCAGTCGATGTAGGAGGTGAGTGGCTGGCCATCGATCTCGGTCGGGAAGCGTTGGGCGACCGGGAACGGAGCCACCGCCACGGTGGGGCACGCCAGTACGTCATACGTTTTAAAGAAGCCCGCCACGCGCTGGAACAGTTCGCCGCGCAGGCGATCGGCGCGTGCCACGTCTGTGCCGGTCTGATTCAGGCCCTTCTCAATATTCCAGATAATCTCGTCGCAGATCTGTGGGCGATGCTCTTCGAGCAGCGGCCCACGTACGGCGGCCACCAGGTTGGCACGCAGGGTCTGGAATGCTTCGAACGCACCGGTAAAGTCTGGCTGTGCCGCATCCACGTCGGCACCGAGATCGCCGAAGCGAAGCGTGGCATTGCGGCAGATCGCGGCAACCTCGGCTTCAACCTTGCCGATGCCGAGGTTCGGGGAGAACGCCACGCGCGTGGGCACGGCCGGATTGGCGATGGCGTGGACAAATGGCTTCGATGGTGCGGGCCACGACAGCGGATCGCGCATGTCGAAATGGGCCTGGGCATCGAGCATCAGCGCCACGTCGGCCACGCTGCGTGCCATGGGACCTTCCACCCAAAGCGGATCGTATGGCATTACCGATGCGGGGCGCGGTACGCGGCCAACGCTCGGGCGCATGCCCACAATGCCGCAGAAGCTGGCCGGAATGCGCAGGCTGCCACCCAGGTCGTTGCCGGTAGCCAGCCACACCATGCCGGCCGCCAGGGCGGCCGCCGAACCGCCCGATGAACCGCCTGCGGAACATTCGGTGTTCCATGGGTTGCGGGTGGCGCCAAAGACCGTGTTGAAGGTATTCGCGCCTGCGAATTCTGGAACATTCGATTTGGCAAGCGGGATCGCGCCGCGCTGTTCGAGGCGCGCGACCGTCAGATCAGACCTTGTCGCAATATTGTTCCGGTAGATCGGAGACCCATAGGTCGTGGGCTGCCCGGCAAGGTCGTTATAGTCCTTGACCGCAATTGGCAGTCCGGCCAGCCACCCCGGCGCGATCGCGGTTTCGGCATCGGGCTGGGGGAAGCGTTTCGCCGCGGCGCGCGCTGCCTCGAAATTGCGGATCGGCAGGGCGTTGACGATCGGGTCCACGGCTTCGATGTGCGCAATGGCGGCATCGACGAGGTCAAGCGGCGCAAGCTCGCGCCGCTTGAGCAGCCGTACGGCCTCCGTAGCGCTCAGATCGCACAGCGCATTGCCGCGGCTGGCGGTCGTGTCGGGGCGCTCGACGGTGTCGATGTTCGGGGTCATGCCTGTCTCCTAAATGTTGTCGTGGTCCGTGTGGCGCGGCCGTGCAGGCTTGTGGCGCCGGGACGATTGCAGAATAATTGGCGGACATCCCGGGCGGAAATCACATCTGCTGATGACGCCCATAAGCTCCGCTTCGACCATGGACATCAGGCAGATACGCACCTTCATCACGGTTGCCCGATTCGGCAATGTCACGCGTGCGGCAGAGGCGCTTCACATCACGCAACCAGCCGTCAGCGGGCAGCTTCGGCAACTCGAGGAAGAGCTTGGCGTGCAGTTGTTCGCGCGCACGAAGTCTTCCGTGAACCTGACCCAAAGCGGTCAGGAGCTACTGTCGCGGGCGGAGAGGGCACTGGAGGCGTTCGGCGATTTCATGCATGCCGCCAAGGCGTTGCAGGGGCAGATAGAAGGGCATTTGCGCATCGGGGTGGTCATGCTCGACCCGGGCATGCTGCGTGTGGGCGAGTTGCTGGCGCTGCTGGTGCAGCAATGCCCCGCGTTGAAGATTGACCTTCAGGTAGGCCGTACGCCATGGCTACTGACGGCGTTGCAGGCATCGGAAATCGATGCAGCCATCATGGTCGCGCGTACCGCACCGCGTGGTTGCAGCATGGATGTGCTGCAACCGCTGACATTCCGGCTGGTTGCGCCAGCCGCATGGCAGCAACAGGTCGAAAGCGCTTCGCCGGCCGCGCTCGCGCAGTTACCGTGGCTGCGCATGACCCCGCACAGCGCCCATCAGGAACTGATGGCGGAAATCGTTGCGCGCGCCGGCATTCAGCCTGTGGAAACCGTGCTGGCCGATCACGAATTGCTGATTCGTGATCTGGTGGCGGCCGGTGTGGGCATCGGTCTGCTGAGGGAGGACCTGGCGCGCGAAGCACTGGCTGATGGCAAGCTGGTATTTGTCGGGGAATATGGCGCGCAGACCAGCCTGGCGCTGCTCTATCCTGACGCGCTGGAGAATGAACCGGCGATCCGTACCGTAAGGGCGGCACTGGCCAGCGTCTGGCGCGTGGCGTAACCTGTCGGCGTCCGATGGTTCAACACAATATGACAATCGCAAACACCCCACCCACCCCGTATTACGCCGTGATCTTTACTTCGATCCGCACCGAGGTCGACGATGGCTATGGCCAGACTGCCGACGAGATGGTTGCGCTTGCCGCAAGCCAGCCCGGCTTTCTCGGCGTTGAATCGGCTCGCGAAGAGATCGGCATCACCGTGTCGTATTGGGCAAGCCTTGAGGCGATTGCGGCCTGGAAACGCAACGCGGAACACATCACGGCGCAACGTACCGGGCGCGAGAAATGGTATCGCGCCTATACCACGCGCATCTGCCGGGTCGAACGCGAGTACTCGTTCTCCGATCACTGATGCGGGTGAATGAGGGCGGCTACATGCCAGCCGCCCGTCGCCCCCCGGAACTCAGAACTTCCCGATGACCTGCCTCATTGCCGTGGCCACCTTGTCCGCCAGGTACACATGGCCGGCCAGAGTCGGATGCGTGCCATCGCCAGACAGGTAGATATCGCCGTTGCCGTCACCCTTCGGGTTCGCTACGTTGCCGGTACCGGTCTGCCATTGTTCGCCGACATTGTCGATGAAATGAAAGTTGGCGCGAGTGCCAACCGCTGCCTTGATGGCCTGTTGCTGATCAACATGCCGCGAGCCCGCGGACCAGGGGCCCAGTACAAAGACGACGGTGTTCGGCAGCTTCACTGAAATTTCATCGAACAATGCTGATGCCTCGGCCTGCAATGCCTCCTTCGTGAAATCGGCGTCGTTGAGGCCGCCCGCGATCAGCAGCACGTGGGGGCTGAACGGATAGACATCGGTTGCCATGCGGTCACGGAACTTGAGCTTGGTGAATGGCGCGGCCAGGTAGCCGGTAGAGCCCACGCCAGACACGTACATGTCTTTCCAGCCCATCATGTGGCCGAGCCGCGTGGCATAGTTCTCGAAGTTGTAGCCGTATCCGGACATGCCTTCGGTGATGGAATCGCCCAAGGCAATGGCGCGCACGTTGCCTTGCTTCGGAGCGGCCGAGATCGAGTCGCCGGGGCCGATCTGCACGCCGCCGAAGCGCATGTCGATGGTCTCGATGCGGATATGCCGCGCCTTCCTGGCGCCCTGGAAGTCGACACGCGTGAGGTAGAGATTGCCATCGTCGGGGTACGCGGTCGGCGTGGTGGATGCGTACTCACCATCCACCAGGATGCGGTGGGCCGAGATCTCGACGTTGCCCTTTGACAGGATCTCGAAGACCGGGGCGTCGGTGATGAACTCGATGTAGAGCACATTCGACCCGCGACCCAGGCCGCCGTAGTTGACCGCGGCGTTGCGCACCAGCAATTGGTCGGGATGTACGGTCCCTGCCTGGACCATGGTGCCGCTGTAGCGCAACGCCGGATTGTCGGGAGAGATCAGCGTGCTGTCGGTGATCGTGGACGGCATGTTGGCGGCGCCACAGGTAATGATCGGTGGCGACGACATGGTGCCCGGCATGGCGCCGCGCGCGGCGGCGGCCTTGATCAGCGCCTGCGTGAGCTGCAACTCGGTGGCTGGGGTCTGCGGTGTCGTGACCGGTGGCGTGCCGGGCTGTGCCGGTGCATCGCCGCCGCTGACGTGCTCCTGCTGGGAGCCCCCGCTGCCGTCCCCGCCACCGCCGCAGCCGGCGGTCAACGCCACCAGCAACGCCATGGAAAATGATGCCAATTTCGCTTTCATCGCACGCCCCTCGTTTTTGAATAATGTGTTTTTATGTTTTCACGAGGGAGCTGCGGACACACTCAGCCATAGGTCTGGCATGGCATCCTGCTGGGGGATTACCGCTTTGTCGGAAAAAGTCGCAGATTATGGGGGGGGATAATCGCCGGAGCCGCACGCAGCCTCGTACTTAAGGCGGTATCGGTCGGTGATGGTTGAAATAAATACCTGAAAAGTATGTGAAAAACAGGGTGGATGGCGTTATGACATTACAGGTTTGTCATTATCTTTATAATGACAAACCTGTAATGAAAGGCGCTGAAAAGTAATGTGTTGAAAATCGTATCGAAAATACCAACCACTACGCCGCAGTTACTACACCACGCGTCTGGCTCGCAGGTCAGCAATCTGCTGAGGGTCGAGCTTCAGGAAGTCGCTCAGGACATCATCGGTGTGCTGGCCCAGCGCGGGCGGGGCATGACGCAGGATCGTGGGTGTCTCGGAGAACCGCAGCGGACTTGCGGTGCTGCATACGCGATTCACAGGATCGGCGCCACGCGGGTCATCTGCGCCGTAACGATGCTGCTCGACGCGCAAGCCACGGTGCTGAACGTGCTCGTCCGCAAACGCCTGCGCGATATTGTTGATCGGGCCGCACGGCACCGAGCCGGCTTCCAGTAGTCGTATCCACTCGCTGGTCGGCCTGGTCCGCGTGAGATCACACATCATTGGGATCAGCGTCTTGCGATGGACCACACGGCCGGTGTTGGTGGCATAGCGCTCGTCGCGCGCCCAGTCGACGCCGGCAATCTCGCAGAAGCGTGCGAACTGGCCATCATTGCCGATGGCCAGCAGCATGTCACCGTCTTCGGTCGGGAAATCCTGATACGGCACCACGCTCGGATGCAGGTTGCCCTGGCGCGTGGGCACGTTGCCGGCATTCAGGAAGCCCGCGCCCTGATTGGCCAGCACGGCCATGGCAACGTCGAGCAGGGCGATATCGATGCACTGTCCGCGCCCTGTGTGGTGGCGTGCTTCGAGCGCGCCCAGGATCGCGGTGGTGGCGTACATGCCGGTGAAGACATCGATTACGGCGACGCCAACCCGGATCGGTCCTGCGCCCGGATCGCCGTCCGCCTGGCCCGTGATGCTCATCAGGCCGCTCATGGCCTGGATCAGCAGGTCATAGCCGGGACGCGCCGCGTAGGGTCCGGTCTGGCCGAAGCCGGTGATCGAGCAGTAGATCAGACGCGGATTCAGTGCACTGAGCGTGTCGTAGTCGAGCCCATAGCGCTTGAGACCACCGGTCTTGAAGTTCTCGACGACCACGTCGCTTTGGCACGCCAGCTCGCGGATCAGCTTCTGTCCCTCCGCGGTGGCCATGTCGACAGTCACCGAGCGCTTGTTGCGATTGCACGCGGCAAAGTAGCTGGCCTGGCTCGACGGACCGTCATCGCCGGCAAGGTAGGGTGGGCCCCAGCGCCGTGTGTCGTCGCCCTCGCCGGGCTTCTCGATCTTGATCACGTCGGCGCCCATGTCGGCAAGGTTCTGGGTACACCAGGGGCCCGCCAGCACGCGCGAGAGATCGAGCACACGCAGGTGACTCAGTGCGCCGGTTTGCCGGGAAGGGCGCGGCAGGTCGTTAGCCGAATCGAACGAGGTCGTCGTCATGGGATTTCAAGCCGGTGCAAAGACCGGTACCGGCGGTCCGTTTTCGGTTTCTGCGAAGCGCACCTTGACCCGCTGGCCGATTCGCACGCTGTCCAGGTCGGTATCGACGATATGGGTCATCATCGTCACGCCCTCGTCGAGCGTGACATAGGCGATGCAAAACGGATTGGGCCCAGCGCGGCGCGTAATGCTGTACGAATAGATCTCGCCGAGTCCGCTGGCGGTCTTCCATTCGGTTTCGCCCATGCAGAACGGGCACAGCACACGCGGGTACCAATGTGGCTTGCCGCAGGACTTGCAGTGCCGCACCAGCAGTTGGCCTTCGCGGGCGGCCTGCCAGAACGCGGTGTTGTCGGGCAACTCGTCGGGTGCCTTGTACGGAGTCGGGACGTAAGGAGTCGTCATTGTTGGCAGCCCTGGTTATTCACGTTCGAGGATCAGCGTGGCGGAGCCGTGGCGCGAGCCCATATAGCCGCCGGTACCCTGGGCCAGCGCCAGGTTGCAGTCTTTGACCTGTACGGCGGGATGCGCTTCGCCACGCAACTGGCGCACCGCTTCGATCACCTTGGTGATGCCGCCGCGATTGGCCGGGTGGTTGTTGCACAGGCCACCGCCGTCGGTATTGATTGGCAGCTTGCCAACGCCGGCAATCAGGTTGCCGTCCATCACGAACTTGCCGCCCTCGCCCTTCTTGCAGAAGCCGAGGTCTTCCAGTTGCATCAACACCGTGATCGTGAAACTGTCGTAGATCGACGCGTACTTGATATCGGCAGGCGTTACGCCGGCTTCGGCGAAGGCCGCTGCGCCGGAGATTTTCGCGGCCGACCATGACAGGTCGACCTGCCCGCCCAGCAGGCCCTTCACGTGTTCGCCGGCACCGAGCACCTTGATCTTCGGGCGCTTCAGCGACGCGGCAATTTCCGGGCGGGCCACGATCAGCGCGCCGCCGCCGTCGGATACCACGCAGCAGTCGAGCCGGTGGAGCGGATCGGAGATCATCGGTGAATTCAGTACGTCTTCCACGGTGACCAGTTCGCGCAGCATCGCATGCGGGTTATGTTGCGCATGATGAGATGCGGCGACCTTGATCCACGCCAGCTGTTCGGGCGTGGTGCCGTACTCGTACATATGGCGCTGCGCCACCATCGCATACAGGTTGACCGTGACGGGGCTGTAGGGCGCCTCGAACGGCTGGTCTGGCAGGTTCGCCCCCCAGTTGCGCGCCTGCGTGCCGCTCGATCCTTCCGAGCGCGGGCGGCCCGCCAGCGTAATCAACGCGACATTGCACTTGCCGGCGGCGATGGCCTGCGCGGCGTGCGAGACGTGGGCGATATAGGACGATCCGCCCATCTCGCTGGAATCCACATGGCTTACGTTCAGGCCCAGGTAGTCGACCATGTTGACCATGCCGAGACCGGGCGCATCGCCTGCGCAGAAGTAGCCGTCGATATCGGCCAGCGTCAGTCCTGCATCCTCCAGTGCGCCCTTGGCGCTTTCGGCATGCAACTGGGCAACGGTCTTGTCCGGCGCCTTGCGGGTGGGGTGTTCATACGCCCCGACGATATATGCCTTGCTATTGATGGTCATGAATATGCATCCGTTGTCAGGTCTTGATCAGGCGGCCATGGCCGTGCCGTAGCGTTCCAGATGGAGGTCGGTGTCGCCCAGCAGTACATCGACCATGGTCAGCGCCTTGAAATAGTCGCCGACTTCCAGTTCGTCGGTCATGCCCATGCCGCCATGCAGCTGCACGGCTTGCTGGCCGACAAAGCGTCCAGCTTTGGCCGTGACAACCTTGGCGGCCGATACCTTGCGGCGGCGTTCGGCGGCATCGGTGGCATCCAGGCCTTGCGCGGCTACATAGGCCATCGACAGCGCCAGCTCCTTCTGGATGACCATGTCCGCCATACGGTGCTGCAGCGCCTGGAACGAGGCCAGCGGCTTGCCAAATTGCTTGCGGGTGGCAAGGTACTCGGCGGTGATCTCGATCAGACGCTCCATGGCGCCCGCCGCGGCGGCGCACTGCGCGGCAATACCGTGATCGATGCCGGTATCGAGTGCATCGAGACCATTGGCCGTTACCAACGTGGCAGGAACATCGGCCAATTGCAGGTCGGCGCCGGACAGCCGGTCGATGGTCGGATAGCCGGAGACGGTCAGTCCCGGTGCGTCGCGCTGCACGAGGAAAAGCGCCAATGCGCTGTCCAGTTGCGCGGAAACGAGATAGGCGTCGGCGGCATTGCCATGCCATACGACAGACTTCGTGCCGGTGAGTACATACCCTTGGTCCCGCTTGCGCGCCGTGGTGCGCGCGGTGTCGGCGCGATAGCGGGTGGTCGGTTCGAGGTAGGCCACGGCCAGCACCGTGTCGCCACGCGTCAGTGCCGGCAGCAGGGCGGCCTGCATTTGCGCCGGAGCATGATGCGTAAGAATGGCCGCCGCGATGACGGCCGGTATCACCGGCTCCTGTACCAGTGCCCGTCCCAGTTCGCGATGCACGACGAGCTGGGTTGCCGGGCCTTCGCCAAAGCCTTCATGTTCGGTCGGCACACTGATGCCCAGAATGCCCATCTCGGCCAGTGACGACCAGATCGAACGGTCGAAGCTGGCCGTCTCGCGCGCCATCGTGCGGCGTTTGTCGAAGGTGTATTCCGTGGCGACAAAGCGGCGCAGGCTGTCAGCCAGCATCTGCTGTTCTTCGCTGTAGGTGAAATCCATTGCTGTCGTCCTGTGCCGTTAGAAGCCAACGATCATCCTGGAGATGATGTTCTTCTGTACTTCGGTGGAGCCACCGTAGATGGAGGTCTTGCGCATGTCATAGTAGGTCGAGGCGGCGGGCGCTGCCCACTGTGGGCCACTGACCGGTTGCGGCACGCCCGGCTCCAGCCAGTCGGGCGAATACGGCCACCCGTTGGGCCCGGCAACCTCCATTTGCAGCATGGCGATGTCCTGCTGCAGTTCCGAGCCGCGAATCTTGACGATGGATGCCTCGGGGCCCGGCGTGCCGGCCGCCTGCGTGGCCACCCGGAGCAGCAACATTTCAAGCGCCATTAGGTCCATCTCGACCCGAGCGATCTTGTCGCGCATGCGCGGGTCTTCGAGCAGCGGGCGTCCGCGACCGTCGGTGGTGTCCGCAGCGTAGTGCTTGAGCTGGCGCAGTTCGCGATAGCAGTGGCCGATGCCGGCAATGCCGGTGCGTTCGTGGCCGAGCAGGTACTTGGCGTAGGTCCAGCCCTTGTTCTCTTCACCAAGCAGGTTGGCTACCGGAACCTCGACATCCTCGAACCAGGTTTCATTGACATCGTGCCCGCCGTCGAGGGTCTTGATCGGCCGCACCGTAACGCCCGGCGACTTCATGTCGATCAGCAGCATCGAGATGCCTTCCTGGGCCTTGGCTTCCGGGTCGGTACGCACGAGGCAGAAGATCCAGTCGGCAAAATGCGCCATGGTGGTCCAGGTCTTCTGGCCATTGACGATGTACTTGTCGCCGCGGCGCACGGCTTTGGTTTTCAGCGATGCGAGGTCGGAGCCGGAACCGGGTTCGGAATAACCCTGGCACCAGAAGTCTTCCACGGTCGGGATGCGCGGCAGGAAACGTTCCTTGTGCTCGGCGCTCGCGTATTTCATCAGCACCGGCCCGATCATGGTGAGACCGAACGGCAGCAGGCGCGGGGCCCCGGCGCGGAACGCCTCGATCTCGAAGATCAGGCGCTGCAGCGCGTTCCAGCCCGTGCCGCCCCATTCGCGTGGCCAGGTGGGCGCTCCCCATCCGTGCGCATGGAGGATCCGATGCCAGCGCACATAGTCGTCTTTCTCGACGCGCCGGTGATCCAGCACCTTGTCGCGGATATCGGACGGCAGGCTGGCCTGAACAAAGGCGCTGACTTCCTGGCGGAAGGTCTCCTCTTCCTTGGTGAAACGCAGGTCCATGTATCTGTCTCCTGTCAGTGAGATCGATTCTATGGCTGGTCGTGCCCGGCTGGTTCGAGATTGCCGAATCCGGCCTTTGACAATGCGGAATGCGCGGTGGTGGGCGGTGATGTGCGGTTTCAAGACATCCGAAGTCGCCCCTTCTGATTTACGAATGGCGCCGGGAATGCATTGCGGTCATGCTGCGCGAACCATTTTGCAGAACGCAAAGGACGGTAAGACAAGTGACTACGCGGATTCATCACCTGCTTGACCATTGGTTGGCCGAGGCGCCCGACCAGCCCTTCATTCATTTGCCGGACCGTCGCAGTCTGACTTTTGCCGAGCTTGGCAGGCTCACCGAGACCGCCGAGGCCGAGTTGCTTGAACTCGGTGTGCGTCCCGGCGACCGTGTCATGGTGGTGGCGGAGAACTGCCCCGAACATGCGGCATTGATCCTTGCATGCAGCCGCGTGGGGGCATGGTCCTGTGGTGTCAACGCACGCATGGCGCCGGGCGAGATCGATGGCTTCGCCACCCGCGCGGATGCGCGCGTGATCTACTTCACCGCCGCGGCATCGCGTGCCGCCAGCGCGCATGCGCGCCGCTTCGAGGCCGTGCCGTCCAGGCTCGATGGCATGGAGCATGGCCCGGTCCGCGCATGCGCGGTGCCGGAGGACATGCCACTGCGTGATGCGGTGGCCGCGTTGATCTTTACGTCGGGTACCACCGGGGATCCAAAGGGCGTGATGCTCACGCACGATGCACTGATCCACTTTGCTCGCGTGACGCAGGCTGCGCGCGCGCTGACGCCCGCTGACCGCAGCTATGCATTCGTGCCGATGACGCACATCTTCGGGCTTGGCACGGTCCTGCTGAGTTCGCTGCTGTCCGGAGCGCAGTTGGTGATGCGTCCGCAATTCGATCCGGCCGATCTGCTCGATGCGCTGGCCCATGATGGGGTATCGCAGGTGCAGGGGCCGCCCACGCTGTTCTCGCGGCTACTGGCGTACCTGCAGGAGCAGGGCATCGCACAACCGGTGGCGCCGGCGCTGCGCTATCTCTACACCGGTGCGGGCCCATTGGACCTGGCGCTGAAGCAACGCGTGGAAGCGACGTTCGGGCTGACTCTCCATCATGGATACGGGCTGTCCGAATACGCGGGCTCGGTGCACGTGACCCGTCTCGACGAACAACGCCCCGACACCAGTGCGGGATATGCGGTGGCCGAGGCCGAAGTCCAGGTCACCGATGCGGTGACCGGCAAGCCGCTGCCACCGGGAGAGCGCGGCGAGCTCTGGTTGCGGGGCCGGGGTTTGATGCCCGGCTACTTCCGCGATCCCGAGGCCACGGCGGCCGTGATGCGCGATGGCGGCTGGTACGCCAGCGGCGATCTTGGCGAGATGCATGCTGACGGTGCGCTCTTCGTGGTGGGTCGCCTCAAGGAAATGATCATCCGTTCGGGCTTCAACGTGTACCCGGCAGAGGTGGAAACCGCGCTCAATACCCATCCGAGCATCCAGCGGTCGGCCGTGGTCGGGCGTCCGGAAAGCGACGGCAATGAAGAAATCGTGGCCTTCGTCGAGCTGCGCCCTGGCGCGTCGCTGGAACCGGCCGCGCTGCAGGCGCACCTGCGCAGCCGCCTGGCGCCGTACAAACGCCCGGCACGCATCGTGGCGCTTGCCGAACTGCCTACCAATAACAACGGCAAGATCCTCAAGCGTGTGCTGCAGGAGCAGGCCGGTTCGATGTAGTTCCAAGGAGACTCTGCATGCATTCCACCTGTTCGTCCACCATGCGCAGGCGGCTGATGGCCGCCGGCCTGTTGACCCTCGCCACGCGCCCGCTGGCGGCGCTTGCCGCCGATGCCTGGCCCAGCAAGCCGGTACGTCTGATCGTGCCGTTTCCACCAGGCGGTCCGGTGGACAGCACGGCGCGCATCTTCAGCCAGAAGCTCGGCGAGATCTGGAAAAACCCGATTGTCATCGACAACCGCGCCGGCGCCGGTGGCGTGATCGGGGCCAGCATTGCGGCCAAGGAAGTGCCCGACGGCTATACGCTGTTTCTTGGCTCGATCCATCATGCGGTCAACCCTTCCTTGATGGGCAACCTGCCATATGACATCGAGAAAGACTTCGCGCCGGTCAGCTTCGCGGCCATGTTCCCGGTATTCGTGGTGGCCCATCCGTCGGTCCCGGCCAACAATATCAAGGAACTGATTGCGCTTGCCAAAAAGGGTGACCGGCCGCTTGCCTATGGCTCGTCGGGCAATGGTGGCGGCACCCACCTAGCGGGCGAACTGTTCAATATGGAAGCCGGCACCAAGCTGCAGCACGTGCCATACAAGGGCAGCAGTCCGGCCATGAACGACCTGCTAGGCGGGCAGGTGCAGCTGATGTTCAGCGACGCGCCCACCGCGTTGCAACATATCAAGTCCGGCCGCATCAAGGTGCTCGGCGTTGCCAGCCGCAAGCGCTCGAACCTGCTGCCCGACGTGCCCACCGTAGCGGAGTCCGGCTTGCCAGGGTACGAGGCCTATTCGTGGGCCGCGTTGTTTGCCCCCGCGCAAACGCCCAAGGATGTCCTGAACAAGATCAACGCCGACTTCAACGTTGCCATGAACGATGCCGGCGTCCGTCAACGCCTGCTGCAGGCCGGTGCCGAGGCCGACCCAGGCACGCAGGAACAGATGCGCCAGCGACTGCATGGCGAAATCGAGAAATGGAGAAAGGTAATCAAGACTGCAGGGATTACAGCGGGGTAGGATTTGCTGCTGGTTTGCTCCCCTCTCCCGCATGGCGGGAGAGGGGCGGGGGAGAGGGCCAGCGTTTCACGCTGAGACAGGTTGCAATTTGAACCTCAAGCCCTCTCCCCCAACCCCTCTCCCGCGCGCGGGAGAGGGGAGCGAAAACCGGCAGCTGAATCAAGCCGGCCACTGGAACAGCGGCGCTTCTTTCTCCTTGAAACGCCGTACCGCTTCGCGATGGTACTCGGTGGTGAACGCAATCCCCTGGCCCAGCGATTCCATCTCGAGCATTGCCCTGACATCGCTGCTCATCGACTGGTTCAGTGCACGTTTGGCAAGCCCGAACGCGACCGGCGATGCGCCGGCCAGGCTGCGGGCCAGCTGCTCGGCGCGAGTATGAAGCTTGTCCTGATCCACTACCTCGAACACCGCGCCAATCTGTCGGGCTTGCTCGGCTCCGATTTCGCGCGCGCTGAAGACGAGATCCTTGGCGCGTGCCATGCCCACCACGCGTGGCAGCGTGTAGAACGCACCGCAGTCGGGTACCAGTCCAACCTTCATGAACGGCATGCAGAACCGCGCGCGCGGTGAGGCAACGATAAAGTCTGCCAGCAGCGCCAGGCTGAAGCCCGCGCCATATGCCACACCATCGACTGCTGCAATGACCGGGCGATCCAGGTCGGCGAGCATGGCGATCCAGCCGTGGAGGTCGTCGATGCGGTTGCGTCCGGCTTCCGCATCGGCGACGTTCATCGCGCGGATATCGCCGCCGGAGCAGAAGTCGGTGCCGGCACCACGCAGCACCACCGCGCGTACCGTCCGGTCGGCGCGAATGTGCTGAATGGCGTCGCGCAACGCATCGCGCATTGGCCCGTTCAGGGCGTTCTTTTGCTGTGGACGGTTCAGTGTCAGCGTGGCCACGCCGTCGCTTGTTTCCACCAGCAGGGATTGTTCTTCCATCATCCGATGTCTCAGTTCGTGTCCGATGGAACACAGCTTGACCGATGCCCGGTCGCCCGGCTATTCGCATGTTTTGAATCCGGTGTTCGCACGCCGCGAAGCACCCCGTGATTGCCAGAATGGCTGGGACACCGTCTTTCGCGGGATAATCGCTGATTACTATGGAGACAACGTCATGCGCTTCGACCTGGTCGATCTGAACCTCTTCACGCATATTGCGGAAGCCAGCAGCCTGACCCGCGGTGCAGAACGTTGTCACCTGTCGCTGCCGGCGGCAAGCACCCGTATCAAGAACCTGGAAGAGCAGGTTGGCGTCAAGCTGTTGAGTCGCAGCAGCCAGGGGGTCAAGGTCACCCCGGCCGGCGAAACGCTGCTCGCGCATGCACGCCGCGTGCTGCGCCAGATCGAGCAGCTGAGTGGCGATCTGCAGGAGTTTGCCTCGGGGATCAAGGGTCACGTCCGTGTGTTTGCCAATACCACGGCAATGAGCGAGTTCCTACCCGGAGTGCTGCGCACGTACCTGGTCAACCATCCCGACGTGACCGTGGATATCCGCGAACGGCTGAGTCCGGATATCGTGCGGGCCGTGCAGGAAGGCATGGTCGACATTGGCATTGCGGCCAGCGGCGTAAATATGGAAGGTCTGGAGGTGATGCCTTATCGCCATGACCGGCTGGTGCTTGCCACGGCGCTGAGCCACCCGTTTGCGCAGAAGCGGCGCGTGCGCTTCCTGGATACGCTCGACTACGATTTCATTGGGCTGCCTGAAGAAAGCGCGATTCACAACTTCCTGAAGCGTGCTGCTGCGGACCACCAGCGTACGCTGCACTGGCGTATCCAGGTCAGCAACTTCGAGACCGCCGCGCGCATGATCGAGGCCAATGTCGGTATCGGCGTGCTCCCCGAAAGCACCGCGCTACGGCACGCGCAGACCATGGCGCTGAAGATCGTGCAGATCGAGGACGACTGGGCCGAACGCAAGTTGCAGATCTGCGTGGCGGACCTCGCGGCGCTGCCGGTATTCGCGCGCAAGCTCGTGGACCTGCTGGTGGAGGACGGGATCGGCAACCCCAACTGACCTATGTCAGCAGTTCCGCCAGCATGGCCCGCAGCCGGTGCTTGTGAAGCTTGCCGCTGGCAGTGGTTGGAATCGAAGGCACGCGCACGATGCGTGCTGGCCGCTTGTACGGAGACAGGCGTTCCGCCAGATAGCTGTGGAGTTCGGCGGCATCGAACGTCTCGCCTTCACGTAGTTCGACAAACGCAATCACTTCCTCGTTGCCATCCTCGGTGGAATTTCCCACGACAGCGGACAGACGCACCGATGGATGGGTGTTGATCACGGACTCCACTTCAATCGGATAGACGCTGAAGCCGGAGCGCAGGATCAGGTCGCGGGTCCGTCCCACGATGAACAGTGCGCCATCGGGCCCGATGCGGCCAATGTCACCGGTATTGAGCCAGCCGTCCGCGCCTAGCGCCTCGGCCGTCTGCGCGGGCGCGCGATAGTATCCGCGCATGACGCCGGGCCCCTTTACCCACAGTTCGCCTGGCGTGCCTGGCGGAACCGTTGCCCCGTCCGCTCCCACCACCCGCAACTCGGCGCCCTCGACGATTTCGCCGGCCGAGCAATCGTCGCGTGGCCGATCCATGCGTGTGATAAACAACGAGCCCGCATATTCGGTCATGCCATAGCCATGGTGCAGTGGCTGGCCAAACATGGCTTCGACGTTGCGCTTGAGCGTAGGCTCCAGCGGCCCGCCGCCGGTGTAGAGGTAGCGCAGGCGATGAGAATGCAGCGTGGTGATGTCCTGCTTTTGCAGATGCGTCAGGATGCGGCTGAACATCGCCGGCACGCCTTGCAGGATCGAGATCGCATCGTCTTGCAGCGCCGCGCAGGCATCCGCGACATTGAAGCGGGCTACCAGATGCAGGCTGCCGCCGGCCTGGAAGGTGCCGAGCAGCAGCGTGGCCAGGCCAAAGATATGGGAGATCGGCATGACCGCAAACGCGCAGTCGTCGGAATTCATGCGCCGGGCTTCGGCGGTGACGCGGGCATAGTGCAACAGGCCGCGATGCGTGACCATGACTCCCTTGGGCTGGCCCGTGGTCCCCGATGTATAGATCAGTGCCGCCACTTCGCGCGCCAGTTCCGCCGGTTCGCGCTCGCTGCCTGTATCCACATCGGCTGCCATCAACGGCCCAAGCCCCGCCGGCGCAATCTCACGCGCCCGGTAGCGCAGGCCATGCCGCAATGCGTCGGGGGATGCGGCATGCGTGAACAGCATCAGCCGAGGCGTGCAGTGCGCACGGATCTCCTCGATCTCGCGTGCCGTGAGCCGGGCATTGGTAACAACCGGCCATGCGCCCAGTTCCGACAATGCAAAGATCAGCGTGATCACGGGCAGGCAATTCTCCCCGGTGATCAGCACGCGATCGCCAGCGCCCACCCCCTGTTCCTGAAGATAGCGTTGTGCCAGCCCGATGTCTTCCCACAGACGCGCGAATGTGACCGTGCGTCCGTTCTCGCGCACCGCAATATTGTCTGGTGCGCGGGCCGCCCAATGGCGGGGAATATCGCTGATCCGATGCGCAATATCGCGGTCCTGCGGCATCTCGCTCAAGTCCTTGTAAAGAATGAAATTGTAATGGGGAAGGCTGCTGGCAATCACTCAACCTCGATGTTGGCGGCCTTCACCACATTGCCCCACAGCGCAAGTTCCTTCTTGATGCGATCCTGCAGTGGCGCGGGTCCCGTGACGTTGAGATCGTAGCCCCCCTCGGTCATGCGCTGCTGGAACGCGTGGTCCTGACCTACTGCCTGCTGCGCCTTGACCAGTCGATCGGTCACGTCGGCCGGCATGCCCAATGGACCGACCAGACCATACCAGCCAGTGACATCGTATTGCTTCAGGCCCGATTCCACCAGCGTCGGCACGGTGGGCAGCGCGGGATTGCGTTCCCGTGACGTCACAGCCAGCGCACGCACCTTGCCGCCACGGATATGGCCGATCGCGGTGCCCGTAATGTCAAACATGAACGTGACCTTGCCGCTGATGACATCGGCCATGGCCGGTGCATTGCCCTTGTACGGCACGTGCAGCATCTTCACGCCAGTCATCTGTGCCAGCAACTCGGCCGACAGATGGTTGGATGCGCCGATGCCAGCCGAGCCGAAGCTCACTTCGCCGGGATGCTTGCGCGCATACGTGACCAGTTCCTCGACGTTCCGGGCCGGGAAGTCCTTGTTGATCAGCAGTACGTTGGTGTAATCCGTGATCAGCCCCACATACGTGAAGTCGTGCATCGGCTTGAAGTTCACCGACTTCTGCACCAGCGGGGTCATCGTCATCGTGGGGCTGGCCACGAAGTAAAGCGTGTAGCCGTCGGGCTTGGAGTTCGCCGTCATGCCGGCCGCGATGGCGCCGCTGGCCCCGGCACGGTTGTCCACGACCACCGGTTGCTTGAGTACGCGGCCGAGGTAGTCGGCGTAGATGCGCGCGGCGGTATCCACCGGTCCGCCAGGCGCATAGCCAACCAGCAGCTTGACTGGCCGGGATGGGTAGGTATCGGCCAGCGCTGACCCCTGGGCAAGCGCCAGTAGCACACCGGCGAGCATGATTCGTAGCATTGTCTCCTCCTGGTATAGATTCTTCTGATACCCACCCGCCGCGTGTCCGGGCCGGGATGGGATGGGGGAGACTTTGCGACAGGCCTGCCGCACAGGCAATTTGCATTTGTTTAAGGTGGCCTTCGAGTCAGCGATACAGCGATGCAGCAATGCGAACGAAAGGCAGCTACGGCGCGCCGGCCATCAACTGGCGCGCGAGCAGGTCGGCAAGCGGTGTCAGGGCGGAGAAATCGCGCGCGCAAAGGTAAAGCCGTCGCGCGGCCCACGGCTCGGAAAGCGGCAGGATGGCAACGTTGCGGTGCAACGTGCCGGCCAATGCATGAGACAGGATCGACACGCCGATGCCTGCCTCGACCAGCATCGCCACATTCTCGACGCTGCGCAGCTGGATACGGTAATGGAGCTGTTGGCCCAGGCGCGAGGCGCGCTCGGCGAGATGCGTTTCAAGTGCGGTGTCGGCCATGCCGACGATGGGCTCGCCAAGAATGTCGGCGAATGCCACGGACGCTTGCGTGGCCACGCGATGCGTGCGGCTGGTAACCACCACGAGCTGGTCCTCGGCAATCAGGTGGGTTTGCAGGTGCGCCAGATCGGTAATGTCGGCCACGATGCCAAGATCAGCGCGCCGGTCCACCAGTGACTGGACGATCTCGGGACTGGGCCGTTCTTCGAGATCGACGGCAAGATCGGGATGCGCCGCCAGGAACTGGCACAGCCGGGGTGGCAGGAAGGTAGCCAGCGCGGCCGTGTTCGATAGCAGCCTGATGCGTCCTTTCAGCCCGGTGGCATAAGTACGCAGTTCGCCGCGCATCTGTTCGACCTGGCCCAGGATCGAACGCGCATGGCGGACCAGGGCTTCGCCGGCGGCCGTCGCGCGCACGCCGCGACGGTTACGCTCCAGCAACGGCGCACCCAGCGCCGACTCCATGCCTGCAATGCGCTCGCTGACCGATGCCAGCGCCAGGTGCATCTGCCGTGCCCCCTGGGTCAGGCTGCCGCATTCCACCACGGTCAGGAATAGCCGCATATCGGTCAGGTCAAAGCGCATGCAGCGGTCCCAGGTTTCGGATTTTCCGAAGTCTAGCACCGGAAATGCCAGATTGTGGAATGGTGGATCGATGACTAGCATCCCACCCATGGATTCGATTCTTATGGTTCTTTCGGCGGGATTGGTGGCTGGGGCGATGAATGCACTGGCCGGAGGCGGCTCGTTTGTCAGCCTGCCGGCGCTGATTGCCGCCGGTGTGCCACCGGTTCAGGCGAACACTTCGAGTACCGTGGCCTTGTTTCCCGGTGGCCTTGCCAGTGCATGGGCATATCGCGACGGCCTGGGCCCGGTCGGGCCGGTATCGCTGTGTGCACTGCTGGTGGTGACGCTGTGCGGCGGATTGGTGGGTGCGCTCCTGCTGCTGCGCACGTCGTCAGCGGCCTTTACGTTCGTGCTGCCATGGCTACTGCTGATCGCGTCCATTGCACTGGCGTTTGGGAGGCGAATCGGCGAAGCGTTGCGTGCACGCTGGCGCATTCGTGCGGATGCGGTGCTGCTCATCCAGTTCGCGCTGGGCGTATATGGCGGCTATTTTGGCGGGGCGGTCGGGATCATGATGATCGCCATGTGGGGCCTGCTCGACAATCGCGATATCAAGGTCCTCAACGCACCGCGCACGCTGCTGGTCAGCGCGGCCAATATGGTCGCAGTACTGGCATTTATCGGGGCCGATGCGGTGCGCTGGCCCGAGACGCTGGCCATGCTGATTGGTGCGGTCATTGGTGGCTATGGCGGCGCACGCATCGGCCGGCGCGCGCCGGCGGCGGTGATTCGTGCCGGCACGCTGCTGGCAACGTCATGCATCACGCTGGCGTTCTTCGTGAAGGCCTACGCGCCGATGCTGCTGCGTCGTTAGACACCCGGTACTTGCCGGGCATTCCCTTCCATGCGCAGCGCTCGGCGCCGCCACCGAGTTCGCAGGCCAGCGCGGAAAGCGCCATGGTGGCGAGGATCAGCAGGCGATGAATCATAAGACCCCCATGCAACGATTGATGGTGGGCATGCCTCCGATGACACGCCCACCGGGACGTCAAGCCTTGTCGATATCGAGCACTGCCTGGGCAAACGCAGTAGGCGCTTCCTGCGGCAGGTTGTGGCCGATGCCGCCGGTCAGGTCGCGGTGCTCGTACTTGCCCGTGAACTTGGCCTTGTAGGCGCTCGGCGCCGGGTGCGGCGCACCGTTGGCATCGCCTTCCATGGTGATGGTTGGCACGCTGATGGTGGGCGCGGTCGCGAGCTTCTTCTCGATGTCGTCGAACTTGGCTTCTCCTTCGACCAGCCCCTGGCGCCAGCGGTAGTTGTGGACGGTAATTTCCACGTGATCGGGATTGTCCAGCGAGACCGCGCTGCGCGCGAACAATGCGTCATCGAACTTCCACTGCGGCGAGGCCAGCTTCCAGATCAGCTTGGCGAAGTCGTGCGTGTACTTCTGATAGCCGGCACGGCCACGGTCGGTCGCAAAATAGAACTGGTACCACCATTGCAGCTCCGCTTCGGGCGGCAACGGCAGCTTGCCGGCCGCCTGGCTGCCGATCAGGTAGCCGCTGACCGAGACCAGGCCTCGGCAACGGTCGGGCCACAGTGCGGCCATGATGTCGGCGGTGCGCGCGCCCCAATCGAAGCCGGCCACCACCGCGTTGCGGATCTTGAGTGCGTCCATCAGCGCGATCATGTCGACGGCGATCGCCGACGGCTGGCCATTGCGCATGGTATCGGCCGACAGGAAGGTGGTAGTGCCGTAACCGCGCAGGTGGGGAATGATCACGCGATAGCCGCGTTGCGCGAGCAGCGGCGCCACATCGACGAAGGCATGGATGTCGTACGGCCAGCCGTGCAGCAGCAACGCGACCGGGCCGTCCGCGGGACCGACCTCGGCATAACCGACGTTGAGCACCCCGGCGTTGATCTGCTTGATGGACGCAAACGTGGTATGGCTGCCCGGCTTGACCGGTGCCAGCGGCTTGGCCTTGGATACCGCACTCTGCGCGTTTGCGTTGCCCAGCATGCCGAGCTGCGCGGCGGCCAGTGTCAGGCCCGCGGTACCCAGAAAGCTGCGTCGAGGCAGATCGATCTTTTTCGTCATTTCCCTTCTCCTGTCGCGTTCGATGAGGTGATGAGTCAGGAGTCTAGGATGGCCGGACACCGGGTATGTGTCGTTCTTCGCCGGTTTTGTATCGCAGTGTATGCGGCCGTGGCCGGCGCCATACGTGGATACAAAAATACGGCTGTTTGCATTTCTGGCAAAAGCATCGATAATTTCCCGTCGCGTTCAGGAAGTGCACCGAACGCATAGCGAGAGTTCACGATGAACAGCAGTGTCGCCATGGCGTGCGAACAGACCGAAACCGACGACGGCGTTGTACTGGTTGTCGATGACGACCGCGACGTGCGACAGGCCCTGGCGGGATTGTTTCGCTCGATTGGCCTTGCCACCGAATCGTTTGCCTCGGGGGAGGAACTGCTGGCCTATGAATTCCCCGACCGGCCGGTCTGCATCGTGCTCGATGTGCGGCTGCGTGGGGTCAGCGGGCTGGACCTGCAGATCCATCTGAACCGTACCGGCAGGAGCGCGTCGGTCGTCTTTATCTCCGGTTACGGAGATGTTCCGATGACCGTGGCCGCCATGAAGGCCGGCGCCATCAATTTCATTGCCAAGCCATTCCGCGAGCAGGATCTGCTCGACGCGGTCAACGAAGCGCTGCTACGTGATCGGGAGCGGCGGCATGGGCTGTCGCAGACGCTGCAGCTGCGGGAGCGTTTCGTGACCCTGACCGGCCGCGAACAGGAGGTCATGAAGCTGCTGGTGCATGGACTGATGAACAAGCAGGCGGCCGACGAACTTGGCATCAGCCAGGCCACGATCAAGATCCATCGCGGACAGGCCATGCGCAAGATGCGCGCGCGTACCTTCGCCGACCTGATCATCATGGCGCAGGCATTGGGGCTGGTCGAGGAAGAAGGGCGTGGTTTCTCCCCTCTCCCGCATGGCGGGAGAGGGGCGGGGGAGAGGGCCAGCGGTTCAAGCTGAGACAGGTCGCAATTTGAACCTCATGCCCTCTCCCCCAACCCCTCTCCCGCGCTGCGGGAGAGGGGAGCCGGCTATGTGGTACGTCAAACCACCGTCACCGCAGCAGGTTTGTCTTTGCCAGTTCCACCAGCTCATCGGCGCGGCCGTTCATGACGGCCTTCAGGGCCCACAGGCTGAAGCCCTTGATCTGCTCGGCCTTCAGCGCCGGCGGCATGGCCAGTTCCTGGGTGTTGGTCACCACATCGATCAACGCGGGGCCATCGTGGGCCAGCATCAATGTCACGGCCTCCGGCAGCAGCAGCGGGTCTTCCACACGTTGTGCATGCACGCCGATAGCGCGCGCCATGGCGGCGAAGTCGGGATTCTGCAGCGATGTTCCTGTCTCAAGAAAGCCTGACGCCTTCATTTCCAGCGCCACGAAGCCGAGCACGCTGTTATTGAAGATCACTACCTTGACCGGCAGTCCTTGCTGTACCAGCGTCAGGAAATCGCCCATCAGCATGGCAAAACCACCGTCGCCGGACAGACTGATCACCTGTCGACCCGGAAACGCGGACTGCGCGCCGATGGCCTGCGGCAACGCATTGGCCATCGAGCCATGTGCCAGCGAACCGATCAGCCGGCGGCGGCCGTTCATGCGCAGGTAGCGCGCGGCCCAAATCGTGGGGGTCCCGACGTCGAACGTGAAGACCGCGTCATCGGCGGCCTGCTCGCTGAGCAACCGTGCCAGATATTGCGGATGGATCGGCTTGCGGCCACTGTCGCCGCTGGCCAGGTCGTCCAGTTGCTGCCGTGCTTCATGGTAATGACGCACGCTGGCGTCAAGATGGGTGCTGTCGGTTTGTGGCGTCAGCCGTGGTTGCAGCGCATCGAGCGTAGCGGCCACGTCGCCAACCAGCCCAAGGTCCAGCCGCGTGCGGCGTCCAAGGTTTTCGGGCCGCACGTCGACTTGCGCAACGCGTGCGCCTTCCGGATAGAACTGCCGATACGGGAAGTCGGTGCCAAGCATCAGTAGCGTGTCGCAGTTCTGCATCGCGTGATAGCCGGAGCTGAAACCGATCAGGCCGGTCATGCCGACGTCGTACGGATTGTCGTACTCGATAAACTCCTTGCCGCCGAGCGCATGCACCACCGGCGCCTTCAGTGTTTCCGCCAGTCGCACCACCTGGTCGTGTGCGCCGGCGCAACCGCGTCCGCAGAGCAGCGTTGTGCGCTGGCTGCCGCGTAGCAGCTCGGCGAGCGCATCGACCGATGCGGCATCGGGTGTCACCACGGGCGCAGCCAGCGCCATCGACGCCGGCGCGGACAGCGCGGCTGAAGCGGCGCGCAATGCCACATCGCCAGGGATCACGATCACCGCCACGCCGCGTCGCCCCACGGCGGCACGGATCGCGGTCTCGAGCACGCTGGGAAGCTGCTCGACGCTGGTCACCAGTTCGCAGTAGTGGCTGCATTCGCGGAACAGCTGTTCCGGATGGGTTTCCTGGAAATAGTTACGGCCGATCTCCGCGCTTGGGATATGGGCGGCAATCGCCAGTACCGGTACACGCGAACGGTGACAGTCGAACAGGCCATTGATCAGGTGCAGGTTGCCCGGCCCGCAACTGCCGGCACAGACTGCGAGGTCGCCGGTCAGGTGCGCTTCGGCGCCCGCCGCGAACGCGGCGGTTTCCTCGTGGCGCGTATGGATCCAGTCGATGTCGCCGCGCTTGCGCAGCGATTCGGTCAGGCCGTTCAGGCTATCGCCGACGACGCCATAGATGCGGCGTACACCGACGCCGTGAAGCACACTGGTGATCAGGTCCGCTGCGATTTCCGTGGCCATGTTCTGCTCCTTGTTCGGAAGGCGTGCCTGTTTGGCTGTGACAGGCGCGATAGGTTCACGCGCAGCCTAAGTCTTCCTTGCCCACCGCCCTTGCGTGCCGGTCAATAGCGTTTCGGATTCGCCCCGTGGACGGTGGATTACTCCACGCCGCGCTGCAACGCGCTTTCGATGCAGTGCACGATTTCGGCGTCGTGGAACGGCTTGTTCAGGAAACATGCGGCCCCTACGGCCCGCGCGCGCTGTTCGTAACCTTCTTGCGCGAACGCCGTCATGATGATCACCGGCATGCGCAAGCCACGTGCACGGAGCGCTTCGCACAAGGCAAAGCCGTTCATCATGGGCATCTGGACATCGGTAATGACACAGGCGATGTCACCGAGCGTGTCGGACTGCAGCAGTTCGGCGCCTGCGCCATACAGTTGCACGGCTATGTCGAGAGAGCGCACCAGGCGTCCCATGGCATGCCTGACGGAAGCGTCGTCGTCGACAATGGCAATCACGGGGTTGGCAGTCACACGAAATCCTCGGCTAGTCTCTGTCTCTCGCGCGGTGACATGGCGCACCGCGTCGTCCCGCCACGCGGGAAATCGCACAAGGATATGCTCTTCCCGCGCCCACCGCCACGAATCACGCCAGATTCATACCATGGTATTAGTTACGCAAATGGCGTGGCACTCCCGTCAGAAGTTATGCCGCATGCCGAGCGCGAACGTTTGCGGATCGGCGCCGGCGCTGACGCCAAGCTCATTGATCGCGAAATCGTAGACGGCATTGCGCTTGTTGTTGATGCGGCTGTAGAACGCGAACAATGCGGTGCGTTTCGACAACGGGTAGTCGTAGCCCACGGTAAATTGCGTGGCACCCGTTTCCGCTCCGCTACGGAAGAACCCGATCGTATCGGTCGATGATCCGGTGCCGTTCGCGGCCAGCGCAAAGCCGATGCGCACACTGCCCGGACCCAGTTGCTGGACCAGCGACGCGTAGTAGCCATTGCGTTGCAGGTCGCCGGTATCGGTGCGGTAGTGCAGATGCTCGTAAAGCGCCGAAATGCGGGTGCCCTGGAACAGCTGGTACGCGATGCCCAGCTTCAAGGCATCGTCATTGCGGCCGGCAGCCTGGTAGTGCTGGTGGATCTCGTAGGCCACGGTCGCATTCAGCGGCCCCTTGTCGTAGACCACCGCGGCCGAATACAACGCCGGATTGCGCGGCACCGTGGTCTTTTCCTCGGGCAGCCCCCAGCCCAGCCAGACGCTGACGCCGGCCAGTTGAGGCGAGCGGTACTGGACGATGTTCTTCTGGCGCCGGTCGAACGAACTGGTGTCCTCGACATTGTTCGAACTCGACGTGGAGCCGTTGCCAATCAGCGCCATATAGCCCGCCGTGGTCGGGTAGTACGGGTCGTACGCCATGGTCGACTCGGTGTACGGCGTATGCCAGTGGCCCATGAACAGCAACCCGTAGTCGCCCTGCAGGCCGATGCGCGAATTGCGCGTGGCAATGCCGCCTTGTCCGTTGTCGATTGAAAGGTTGCTTTCGATCTGCCACAACGCCTTGAGCGAACCGCCGAGACCTTCCTCGCCACGCAGTCCCCACACCGAGCGGTAGTTGGTCTGGCGCACCACGCTACCCAGCGCCGTGCCATCGGTGGCTGTGCTGGCACGCGAATACTCGATGGCGGTATTGAGGCGGCCATAGATCGTGACGTTGCTGTCGGCGATGGCTATGGTGGGGGCCAGTGTCACGAGGAGGGCCGGTAGCAGAGTCGCGCGCTTGCCCTCTCCCCCGCCCCTCTCCCGCTTGCGGGAGAGGGGAGAAAACCTTCGCACAATGTTAGCGTGCCGCATCGTTTTCCTTCGTCTCGGCAGCCGCCAGCGTCGGTCCCGGCGTGCCGGTGATCTTGGGCACGCACTCGGAGTGAAACCAGGCGATGGTGACCGGTTCGCCGGCGATCATGCGCTTGATTGGCGGTACCACCTGTTCGCCAATCAGCATGCCCAGCAGGCCGATCAGCGCCACGGCCGGTGGCGCCGGGGAACGCACCTGCATCAGCGCGTAGATGATGCCGACCAGTACGCCGGCGCCAAGGGAAACCAGATAGATCTTCATGTCGATCTCGCAATTTCAGGATAGGAATCAGGGGGATGCGGGCGGCAGGCCGATGCCCAGCAGATGCCGTACACGCGGTGGTTCGCTGGCCACGTGGAAGCGCGCCACATCGCGCTGCAAGTCGGCGTCGGCATTGGGCACGCGCCGGTGCTGGCGCAGATGCTCGGCCCACGACTCCACCAGGAACCACTCGGTCAGCAATTCGGGATTGGACGGGTCTTCCATCACGCCCCAGTTGAACGCGCCATCGCGCAGCCGTTCTTCGGAAAGCCGATGCACGGCGTGCAGGAATGCGTCGCGATTGGCCGCCGGAATGCAGTACTCGATCAGGATCATTACCGGGCCACGGTCGTGGGCGATCTCGCCGGCCATCTCGGGCTCGGGCCAGTGGCGCGCGGGCCCCAGGTCTTCCTCGCCACGTGGCAGGCGCAGGCGGTGCAGCAGCGATCCGGCCAGTACCAGACCCGCGGCCGCGATCAGCAGTGCATGCGGGGTGCCCAGAGCCTGCGCGACAAAGCCCCAGAGCAGGCTGCCGCCGGCCAGCGCGCCGTTGAACACCATCTGATAGACGGCCAGCGCGCGTCCGCGCACCCAGTTCGGCAGGATGGCCTGTGCTGCGCCACCCAGCGTGGTCAGCGCCATGATCCATGCCGCGCCAAGCACCAGCAGCAACGGCAACGCCAGCCACACCGGCGGTGCGAACGACAACCCCGCCATCACCACTGCCGTGGCGATCGCCGATACCAGCACCACGCCATCGGCATCGAGACGCTTCTGCAGTGCCGGCATCGTCAACGCACCGGCGATTGCTCCGGCGCCAACCGCGCCGAGCAGTACACCATAGAGCCCGGCGCCGCCATGCAGCAACTGCTTGGCTACCAGCGGCAACAGGGCCCAGACGCTGCTGCCGAACGCGAAATGTACGGCCGCGCGTGCCAGCACGATGTGAAGCTTGCTATGGGCGCGTGTAAAACGCAGACCCGCACGGAACGCGCTGAAGAAATGTTCGCGCAGCGGATCGACCGGTTGTACGGGACGCTTCCACCAGATCAGTGCGCCGATGACAAACAGATAGCTGAGCAGGTCAACGCCGTAGGTCGCCGCCGCGCCGAATGCGGCCAGTAGCAGGCCACCCGTGGCGGGGCCAATTGCGCGCGCAATGTTCACGCCCAGCGCATTGAGCGCAACGGCCTGGCGCAAGGTACTGGGTGGCACCAGTTCGGGCACGATGGACTGCCATGTCGGGCCCATCATGGCCGCGCCGATCCCGCCCACAAAGGCCAGGCCGATCAGGATTTCGATGGTCAAGCCGCCGCGCCAGGCCAGCAGCGCCAGCGTGCCACTGACCATTGCCAGTCCGATCTGGATCACGATCAGGAAGCGGCGCCGGTCCAGGATATCCGAGAGCACGCCGGCCGGAATTGCCAGCAGGAACACCGGCAGCGTCGCAGCGGCCTGGATCGTCGCCACCGCGGCGGGCGAACTCGACAGGTCGGTGGCCAGCCACGCGCTGGCTACATCGCGCATGAAGCTGCCGATATTGCCAAGGATCGTGGCGACCCACAGCACGGCAAACGTGGATTGGGCCAGCGGCGCGAACGAACCGCCGGATGCCGGTTTGGATGCAGGTGCAGCCGGCGCGTTCATGCTTGCCTCCGTTGGCCCAGGTCATGCCACGCCACCAGCAGGAAGCCGCCCACCAGTCCGAGGTGCTCGAAGAACGCGTTCATCAGCATGAACTGCGCTTCCGGTGGCGCACTCCAGAAACGATTGGCCATGAAGGTCGCGGCCAGCGTGAATGCAGCCAGCGCCAGCGCACCGAGCCAACGATAGATGCCCAGCAGGATCATGGCCGGCGCAACCAGCTCCAATGCGATCGTGGCGGCGGCCATCGGCACGGCCGGTGTCAGGCCGAAGTGCTGCATCTCGGCCACCGCGCCGGAGAAGTCGAACAGCTTGACCAGTCCGCCTTGCAAATAGGCCGCGCAAAGCAGCAGCAGGGCGATCCAGTGCAACCAGCTTGGCAGCCGGTGCGTGGTTTCGCCGGCCGTGGCCAGCGGGGAAGAGAAGGGCGGCATGGCGGGTCTCCGGTTACGGTGCGATGGCGAGATGCGTCACGCGGTCAGAATGCCCAGCACGAGCAGCCGAGCGCGCCCCAGAACGAGCTTTCATCCGAGGTGGGCATATTGGAAGTCCATGCCTTGGCATGCGCATGACCATGTACGCCGCACGAACTGGCACAGCCGCAGGCAGTATTCATGGCCAGCTTGGCCTGTGCATTGGGACGCGGCTGATAGCGGCTGCCGTGACGGGCCGGAGACCAGTCCGGCATGGCGGGCGGCAGCTCGGGCGAATGCTTGTTGAACTCGTTGTCGCCATAGACCACCTTGCCACCAAGTACCGTCAGTACCGCGGTGATGTCCTGGATATCGTCGCCCGGAACGCTGAAATAGTCAGCGGAGAGCACCGCGAGGTCGGCCAGCTGGCCAGCCTTGATCTGCCCCTTCTTGCCTTCCTCGGACGAGAACCAGGTATTGGCCTCGGTCCACAGCCGCAGTGCGGTCTCGCGGTCGAGCAGGTTGGCCTGCGGGTACATTGACATGCCGCCCACGGTCTTGCCCGTGGTCAGCCAGTGCAGCGACACCCATGGGTTGTACGAGGCCACGCGTGTGGCATCGGTGCCGGCGCCGACCTTCACGCCCTTTTCAAGCATCTTCTTGATCGGCGGCGTGGCTTCGGCAGCGCGGGCGCCATAACGCTCCACGAAATATTCGCCCTGGTATGCCATGCGGTGCTGCACGGCAATACCCCCGCCAAGCGCGGCGATACGGTCGATATTGCGATCGGAGATGGTCTCGGCGTGGTCGAAGAACCAGTTCAGGCCATTGAATGGCACGTCCTTGGCCACCTTTTCATAGACGTCCAGCGCGCGCGTGATGGTTTCGTTGTAGGTCGCGTGCAGGCGCCAGGGCCAGCGCTTTTCCGCGAGCAGGCGGATGACCGGCTCCAGGTCGCCTTCCATCGACGGCGGCATGTCGGGGCGTTCGACGCGGAAGTCCTCGAAGTCCGCCGCGGTGTAGACCAGCATTTCCCCGGCACCGTTATGGCGATAGAGATCATCGCCCTGGCCCGGCTTCACGGTCGACGTCCAGGTCTTGAAGTCGCTCAGTTCTTCCTTGGGCTTCTGCGTGAACAGGTTGTAGGCCAGGCGCACCGTGAGCTGGCCTTCCTTGTGCAGCTCCTCGATGATGTTGTAGTCCTCGGGGTAGTTCTGGTACCCGCCGCCGGCATCGATCACGCCGGTCACGCCCAGCCGGTTCACTTCGCGCATGAAATGGCGCGTGGAGTTCTTCTGGTACTCGGCCGGCAGCTTCGGTCCCTTGGCCAACGTGGCATACAGGATCGTGGCATTGGGCTTGGCCAGCAGCAGGCCAGTCGGGTTGCCGCTGGCGTCGCGGATGATCTCGCCGCCCGGAGGATTCGGCGTGTCCTTGTTGTATCCCACGGCACGCAGCGCGGCGCCGTTCAGGATTGCGCGGTCATACAGGTGCAGGATGAATACCGGTGTATCGGGCGCCGCCGCGTTCAGTTCGTCGATGGTCGGCAGGCGCTTCTCGGCGAACTGGTGTTCGGTGAAGCCACCCACCACGCGTACCCATTGCGGTGCGGGCGTGCGGGCTACCTGGTCCTTGAGCATGCGCATCGCATCGGCCAGTGAACGCACGCCGTCCCAGCGCAGCTCCATGTTGTAGTTCAGGCCGCCGCGAATGATGTGCATATGGCTGTCGATCAGCCCGGGAATGGCCCGCCGACCATTCAGGTCGATTACTTTCGTCGTGGCGGCCGCAAGCTTCATGATCTCGTCGCGCGTGCCCACGCTGACAAAGCGGCCGTCCTGGATGGCTACGGCATCGGCCTGCGGGTTGGCGCGGTCCAGCGTGGTGAACTTGCCGTTGACGAGGATGAGATCGGGAGTTGGGGTCGGTGACATGGCGAATAGCTCCGAAGAGGCTGCCGCGCCGAGGGCGGCAGCCGAGGCAATGAATTGCCGGCGGGTGACAGACATGGGGCTCAGGCGTTCAGGAAGGCCAGCAGGTCGGCATTGACCTGGTCGGCGTTGATCACGCACATGCCATGCGATGCGCCCGGATAGACCTTCAGCGTGGCGTTCTTGACGATCTTCGCGGAGAGTTTGGCTGCGTTGTCGATCGGCACGATCTGGTCATCGTCACCGTGCAGGATCAGCGTGGGCACCGTGATCTTCTTGAGGTCCTCGGTGTAGTCGACTTCAGAGAACTCCTTGATGCACAGGTACTGGCCCAGGATGCCGCCGGCCATGCCCTGCGACCAGAATGCGTCGATGGTGCCTTGCGAGACCTTGGCGTTGGGACGGTTGAAACCGAAGAACGGCACGGCGAGGTCCTTGTAGAACTGCGAGCGGTTGTCGGCCACGCCCTTGCGGATGCCGTCGAACACTTCCAGCGGCAGGCCATTCGGGTACGCGGCGCTCTTGGCCATGGTCGGCGGCACGGCGCCGATCAGCATGGCCTTGGCCACGCGTTTGGTGCCATGTCGGCCGATATAGCGGGCCACTTCGCCACCGCCGGTGGAGTGGCCGACCAGTGTGGCGCCCTTGATATCGAGCGCGTCGAGCACGGCCGCGAGGTCGTCGGCGTAGGTGTCCATGTTGTTGCCCGTGCCGGGCTGGTCCGAGCGGCCATGGCCACGGCGGTCATGGGCAATCACGCGGAAGCCTTTCTGCACCAGGAACAGCATTTGCGAGTCCCATGCGTCGGCGTCGAGCGGCCAGCCGTGCGAGAACACCACCGGGCGGCCCGAGCCCCAGTCCTTGTAGAAGATGCGCGTGCCGTCCTTCGTGGTGACGTAGTGCCCCTGCTTCGTGTGGCTTCCGGCAGCCGGCGCGGCAACGGCCGCAGCTGGCGTCAGCGCTGCCATCGACGCCACCGAGGCAGCGGCTGCGCCGACCGTGCTGCCTACCAGCAGCTTGCGGCGCGATGCGTCGTGTTGATCAGCTTGTTGTTGAGGGGCGGCGTTCGACATGAGATTCTCCGGCATGAAATTGATTCAGTTTGTTTGATTTAGTGGCTCGGGCAGTGCTGACCGGCCGTAGCTTGTCGCTGAGCCTGCCGCACTGCCGATGGACTGAACTTTAATGACCAGCATGAGGTTGTTGCCGCACTCATGCTGTATATATTCATCAAAAAATTTGAATTAATGGCGACGGGCCTCCCGGACCCATCCCGAAGCCTTTAGCCCGCCGCAACCGGGGCGATGGATTCGTGCGGCGTGGTGGTGCGCTGCGCGGCCTTGTGCACCATCGTGTAGGCGTAGTCGACGCCCATGCCGTAGGCGCCGGAATGCTCCTTGACCAGCTTCATCACGGCGTCATAGGTGTCGCGGTGAGCCCAGTCGCGTTGCCATTCCAGCAGCACCTGCTGCCAGGTCACGGGCACGGCGCCGGCCTGCACCATGCGCTGCATCGCATAGTCGTGGGCTTCCTTGCTGGTGCCGCCCGAGGCGTCGGCCACCATGTAGATCTCGTAGTCGCCTTCCAGCATTGCGCACAACGCGAACGTGGTGTTGCAGACTTCGGTCCACAGGCCGGCCACTACCACCTTCTTGCGGCCATTGGCCTTCAGTGCGTCGCGCACCTTCTGGTCGTCCCACGAATTCATCGAGGTGCGTTCGAGTGTCTTGGCGTCGGGGAATACATCGAGGATTTCCGGATACGTGTAGCCCGAGAACGACTCGCTTTCCACCGTAGTGATCGTGGTCGGCACATTGAAGATCTTCGCGGCCTTGGCCAGGCCCACGACGTTGTTCTTCAACGCCTGGCGGTCCATCGACTGCACGCCGAATGCCATTTGCGGCTGGTGATCGATGATGATCAGCTGGCTGTTCAGCGGCGTCAGCACTTCGAGCTTCGGGTTGGACATGATGTTGCTCCTTGAAACGAAGGTTTGGGGGCGATGGCCCGGGCATCTGCCCGTCCATGGTGCATCGGAGAGCGAGGTCGCATTGCAGGGGGTGGGCGCGATGCGACCCGACGCAAGCCTAGACGGCGCGCACGCTTGCAACCATTGGCCGATCGTATTAGCCGATCACGTGTCGGGATTACCTGTGGCATTCGGTACACCACCATTGGCCGGCACCAGCCCATACGCACTTGGTATAGGTGGCGCCTTGGCGAGGGCTGTGCTGAAATGCGGGGCGGACGCGCGAATCCATCAGAATCAATGCCGCGCGGCTCACAATCCGCAACACCCAACCAGCAACCAGGCCCAATGGAGAATAGACCGTGATATCCCGGAACGGGGCTCCTGCCGGCACAGGTGTCGAAGACGATGCGCTGGTGCTCGTGGTTGATGACGACGCCATGCTACGTGCGGGACTGGGCAACCTGTTCCGCTCGGTCGGCATGAAAGTGGCGTTGTTCGGTTCGGCTGCGGAGTTGCTCGAATTCGAACTGCCGGATGCACCGAGTTGCCTGGTGCTGGATGTGAGGTTAAGAGGCCCGAGCGGGCTTGACCTGCAGACCCGTCTCGGACAGATGGGCGTTCATCTTCCCATCATCTTCATGACCGGCCATGGCGACATTGCGATGACCGTGACCGCCATGAAGGCAGGTGCGGAAGACTTCCTGGCCAAGCCATTCCGCGACCAGGATCTGCTCGATGCGGTGGCGGCAGCCATTGAGAAGGACCGGCTGCGGCGCCGGGGTTTGCGCAAGGTGGCGGAAATCCGCACCAATCATGCGACGCTGACACCGCGTGAAGCCGAGGTGATGGGCATGGCGGTAGCGGGCCTGCTCAACAAGCAGATTGCCGGCGAGATTGGCATTAGTGAAGTCACGGTCAAGATTCACCGCGGCCAGGCCATGCGCAAGATGAAGGCCCGCACGTTTGCCGAACTGGTATTGATGGCGCAACAGATCGGCCTGTGCAGGGCAGACCTCTAACGCGTTGCGCGTTACAGGTCTGGTGTATCAGCCGAACTTGCGCGCGGCATCGAGCGCCAGTCCCGAACCGATCCCGCCAAACAGATCACCTTCCACGCGGCGCACGCCGGGCAGCAGCCGCGCCAGTTGCTCGCGCAGCATCGGTACGCTGCTTGAACCACCGGTAAAGAGGATGGTGTCGACCGCATCGGCGGTCACGCCCGCGGTCTTCAGCATGTCCTGCACCGTCGAGGCGGTCTTGCCCACCAGCTTTTCGATCGACTGGTCGAAGTCTTCACGCGCGACTTCCAGCGTGGTGTCCGGCGCAATGCGGCCCAGATCGACCACGGTCCGGGTATCGTTCGACAGCGCGATCTTGGCCGCTTCCACCTGGATGGCCAGCCAGTGGCCCGCGCGCTCGCGGATCAGGCGAATCAGCCGGTCGAGCTTTTCGGTATCGGCCGCATCGCGATAGTTGTCCATCACGATCGACCACGCCTTGCGTGTGTAGATCAGGTTGATGGTGTGCCAGCTGGCCAGGTCGAAGTACTGGCCCGACGGCATCGCCTTGCCATTGCGTAGCTGGCTGTTCAGCCCCAGCATCGGCATCACGCTGGCCAGGCTCAGCGCGCGGTCGAAGTCGGTGCCGCCGATATGCACGCCACCGTTGGCAAGAATGTCGTCGCGCCGGTCGGTCTTGCGTGCGCGCTCGGGAGACAGGCGCACCAGCGAGAAGTCAGACGTACCGCCGCCGATATCGGCCACGAGTACCAGTTCTTCATCGGTAATGCCTGCTTCGTAGTCGAATGCCGCGGCAATCGGTTCGTACTGGAACGCGATATCGCGGAAGCCCGCGTCGCGCGCAATCTCGGCCAGCGTATCTTCGGCAAGCTGGTCGGCGGCCTTGTCCTCGTCGATGAAATGTACCGGGCGCCCCAGTATCGCCGACGTGAACTCGCGTCCGGCCGCGCGTTCGGCGCGCCCCTTGAGTTCGCCGATGAAATGCGCGAGCAGCTTGCGGAACGGCATGGCCTGGCCCATGACCTCGGTGCTGTCGTCCATCATCGAGGTGCCGAGCAGGCTCTTGAGCGAGCGCATCATGCGGCCTTCGTAGCCGGCCAGGTAGTCGGCCAATGCCGCGCGGCCATAGCTGACCAGCGGGTCTTCGGCGTGAAAGAAGATCACGGACGGCAGCGTGGCCTTGCCATCTTCCAGTGGCAACAGCGTTGGCGCGCCCGGGCGGAGCCAGCCAACGGTGGAATTGGACGTGCCGAAGTCGACGCCGCAAGCGTTTGAGATCATTGAAATTCAGGGGTTCAAGTGCAGCCAATACAGCGGTTGCCGGTGACGGCTCCCGTCGTGCGGGGCGTTATTGTAGGGGTTTTCCTGTCACAGGGCCGGAATGCCGCGCGCTGTGCGCCATCAGTAGTCGCCCGATGCGGGTTTATGCCAACTGTTCGCCACGCCGGGGTTGCAGTCTACTGAAGCCACAGGTTGCAGTGTGACCGGTCGGTACGACACCACCGACCGTAGTTTGGAAAACCAACTGGAGACAATACCATGGTGACCAAGCAGGACGATGCACTCATTTTCAGGAACCTGATCGCGTTGGCCGCGGTGGAGACGCTGGGCGGCGCCATAGCATTGGGGCTACTGTTCAATCTGCTCACATGATGCTGCAAGGGGCCGCCACCATCCCCACCGCGGCCCCTTGTCCATTCCCGACCCCCGTTTGCGCCTGACCAGGGCGCCGCCAGCAACATTGGCGGCACCCCACTACAATGGCGCATCGCCCGGCAACGTGCCGGGCCGGACTGGGAGTCGAGGATGCGTATTCTGGTAGTCGGGGTGGGCGCCACGGGGGGCTATTTCGGTGCGCGGTTGCTGCAGGCAGGGCGTGACGTGACATTTCTTGTGCGTCAGCGTCGCGCGGCACAACTGGCGGAGCATGGCCTGCGCCTGAAAAGTCCGCACGGCGATCTGCATATTCCGAATCCGCCCGTCGTACAGTCGGAGCAGATCACGCAACCATATGACGTGGTGCTGCTGAGCTGCAAGGCTTATGACCTCGACAGTGCCATGGACGGCTTTGCCCCAGCGATGGGCCCCGCTACCGTGGTGGTACCGGTACTCAACGGCATGCGCCATCTGGACCGCCTCGAGGCCCGCTTCGGCGCCGAACGCGTGATGGGTGGCCGCTGCATGATCTCCAGCACGCTCGACGACCAGGGCACGATCCTGCATCTGTCGCCATTCCATGTTCTCTCGTTTGGCGAGCGTCCATCGGGCACTAGCGATCGCGCGCAGGCACTTGCCGAAGTCTTCGGCAACGCGGGTTTCGACGTCCAGCGCAGCGACGCCATGCGCCAGGACATGTGGGAGAAATGGTTCTTCCTGGCCACGCTGGCCTCGTCCACGTGCCTGATGCGCGCAGCCATTGGCGATATCCTGGCCGCGCCGCGCGGACGCGAAACCATTGCCGCATTGCTCGACGAATGCGCCGAGATTGCCGCTGCCAACGGCTATGCAATCCGCGAGCCCGCCATGCGGCAGGCGCAAGCGACGCTATTTACCGAAGGTTCGCCGATTACCGCATCGATGCTGCGCGACCTCGAGCGCGGCGCGGCGATCGAATCGGACCAGATCGTGGGCGATCTGCTTGCGCGCCGCGGCCAGGTTGCGGCGCCTACGCTGGAACTGGCGCTGACCAACCTGAAAGCCTACGAAGCGCGTCGCGCGCGTAGCAATAGCAACCAGGGCAACTAGGCCGCAGTCAGGCGTGGCTGGCCTGCGCGTTGCGCGCATGCAGCCACGCCGGCAGGTCTGCTTCGGGCATCGGCCGGGCCAGCAGGTAACCTTGCATCGCACGGCAACCAATCTCGATCAGCGTCTGGCGATCGGCTTCGTGCTCCACGCCTTCGGCCACCACTTCGAAACCGAATGAGCGGCCCAGGCTCAGCACCGCGCGCATCAGGTCCTGGTTGCGCGTCGACCGGGCGATATCGGTGATGAAGCTGCGGTCCACCTTCACGCATGCCGCGCCAAGCTGACGCAGTGCGCCGAGTCCCGAATACCCCACGCCAAAATCGTCCAGTGCAATCGACACGCCGGCGCGGGCCATATTGGCAATCTTGCCCTGTACGGCATCCACGTCGAGTGCCACTTCCTCGGTGATCTCCACCGTCAGCATGCCGGGCTCGATCCTGCATGCTTCCAGTGTGGACAGCAGCAGCTTGTCGATTTCCACTTGCGCCATCTCGCGCGGCGAAATATTGATGGCGATCGGAATCAGTTGGCCGCCCTGGGCCTGGATGTTCTTGGAAAGCCGGCACACCTTGGCCAGCGTGGCACGCAGCAGCGTTTCCGACAACCCCGAGGCCGCCGCCACCGATACCAGTTCCGGTGGCGGAACCCAGCCATGCCGCGGGTGTTTCCAGCGAATCAGCGCTTCCAGGCTGCGCACGCTGGCGCCGCCGTTGCCGAAGATCGGCTGGAACCAGACTTCGAGCATGTCGTCGGCCAGTGCGCGCGGCAGATCGCGTTCGATATCGCGCTGCATCTGCAGGTGCCGGTGCAGATCCTCGTCGAACACATAGAAGCTGTTGCGGCCGGCGCGCTTGGCGGCATAGAGCGCGGCGTCGGCGAACAGCAGCATGTCGTCGAGGCTGATGTCGGGGCCGCGGCAGATGCCGATGCTGATGCCGACCGGGCAGTATTCGTAGCCATCCAGCGGCTGGCGCACCGCCGCGATCAGCCGGCCGGCCAGCGCCGAGGGGCAATCGTCGGCATCGAACGGGTTGTAGAACACCATGAACTCGTCGCCGCCCATGCGTCCGACCAGCATGTCGGGACCGGCCACCGCCTCGAGTCGCCTTGCAACCTCGCGCAATACGCCATCGCCGGCCTTGTGGCCGAATGCATCGTTGATGACCTTGAAGCCGTCCAGGTCCAGCATCAGCAGGCAGTGCTTGCCGCTCAGCCCATTCACAAGACGCTTGTTCACGCGATCGAAGAAGCCGCTGCGGCTCAGCAGGCGGGTCAGCGGATCCTGGCTGGCCAGCGTCCACATCTCGTCGGCGCGAATCACCGCATCGTCATGCGCAATGCGCAGCGAATCCTGTATCGCTGTGGCTTCGTTCTTGAGGCGGATCGAATGCCGGATCTGCTTTTCGCTCTCCAGCGTGCAGCGCACCAGCGCGCCGAGGTAGAGCACTGTCGTACCGGCCAGCCAGAGCTTGTCGTAGTCGCCGAACACCAGCAGGCAGCCGGCTGCCGACAGCAACGGCGGGGTGATAAAGCAAAGCGGAATGCGGGCGTAGGCAAAGCCGTGCGTGACCGCCCCAGCGGTGATGCCGCACACCACCGTGAGATAGAACAAGGTTTGCGGCGACCTGTAGCCGTCGCACAGGATCGGTATCGACGCCCAGGTCAGGCCGGACATCAGCGCGAGTATGCAGTGCGTGCGCAGATGCCGTTCCACCGTGCGCGCCAGTCGCTGATCCTCGGGGCGCGCCAACGAGGATACCTTGCCCAGCGGTATCCGGCACAGCCAGATGCGCAGGGAATTCCAGAGCAGCGAGACCAGGAACCAGGCGGTGGCAGTAGGACCGCGCCCCGCATGCCATGCCACGGCCAGCACACTGACGCCCAGCACGATGTTGATCGGAATGGAAAGGCGCACCGTGCGCCGGACGGCCAGCAACTGGTCGTGCCGTGTCAGGCGTGCCAGCGCGACATCGATCGACGTGGTGCTACCGTCTTGGCCTGGCATTGGAGTCAACGCCGCACTACGTATTGTCTTCATTGGTTCATGCCCGTCGCCATCCGTTCGCCCATGCTATCTCGAACACGCGTTGGCAAATACTGGATGGCGATTTTGCTGCGTCCTGAAAATGCCCGTTCCTGCTTTTTGCTTTTATGTTTGCCGCGCGATATTTGCCATCACTGCGACATATTCATGAACCCCGGTGCCTATATTTCGTTCACGCGGTCCGGAAGATCCTTGCCTCCGGTGTCGCGACCTCGCATGGTCTCACCAAGTGATTGATTTATCAACGCTAGTCATTTTCGTTGCGTTATTTGCACGACGCGGGCCGCCCCCTACTTTGGAAGGGCGGAAAATGTCCGATACAAATCCGTTAGAAGCTCTCAAGGAAGCCGAGTATACGGCTGAAACCGGAAATCGGACGCGGACAATACCCAATCATGACCAGCCATTCAATATCGAGACGCGAGAGGTAAAGCGAGAATGCAATATTTTCAGAGAATGACCGTATTCCAGCGCATCATGGCCGCCTTCATGGTCATTCTTGCAATGACCTGCGCCATGGGCCTGTTTGCACTGTACGAGTTGAACCGGGTAGGCGAGGCCACGCGCGACATCAAGGACAACTGGATGCCTTCGGTGCGCCATTCGCTTGAGATGAAGAGTCAGCTGAATGCATACCGGACCTCCGAGCTCCAGCACGTATTGTCGGAATCGGACGACGAGTTCCGCAAGTACGAGGACCTGATGCGGACGCAGCTCGAGGCGTTCCGCGCCGCCGAGCAGGGGTTTGCAGGCCTGCTGGCTTCGGAAGCAGAGCGGCTCGTGCACCGCGAGATCACCGCGCTGACGGCGCAATACCTGGCCGTTCACGACAAGCTGCTGGCGCTGTCGCGTGCTGGCGACCGGTCGGGCGCGGTTGCCATGCTGCGTGGCGAGTCGTTCCGTGTGCGTGGCGCGCTGGAAGCCAGTATCGACCAGGCGGTCAAGATCAATGTGGCCGGATCGGAAGACAGCGGCAAGCATGTCGACAGCGTATATGCCTCGGCGCGCAACCTGATGATCGGTGCCTTGCTGACGATGGCGGTGCTGGTGGTGGCTTTGGCTTTCGGGCTCGCACGCGGCCTGGTGCGACAGCTTGGCGGCGAGCCAGCCTATGCGGCACAGGTGGCGGGCGAGGTCGCGGCGGGCAACCTGGCGGTCAACGTGGTGCTGAAGCCCGGCGATACGTCGAGCATGCTCCATGCGATGAACCGCATGCGGCTGACCCTGGCCGATATTGTGCACCACATCAAGGCATCGAGTGAGTCGGTGGCGTCCGCTTCCGGGCAGATCGCGCAGGGCAATGCCGATCTGTCGCAACGTACCGAGGAGCAGGCCTCCGCGCTGGAGCAGACCGCGGCGAGCATCGAGGAACTGGCTGTCACGGTCAGGCAGAATGCCGACAACGCTGGACATGCCGACAACCTCGCAAAGAATGCGTCGTCACTGGCCGAGCGCGGCGGCAAGGTGGTGGGCGATGTGGTGACCACCATGAGCGATATCTCGAAGAGCTCGGATCGCATCGTCGATATCATCGCCGTGATCGAAGGCATTGCGTTCCAGACCAATATCCTCGCGCTGAACGCTGCAGTGGAAGCCGCGCGCGCGGGCGAACAGGGCCGAGGCTTCGCGGTGGTGGCCGGCGAAGTGCGTACGCTGGCCCAACGCAGTGCAGCGGCCGCGCGCGAGATCAAGGAATTGATCGAAGGCTCGGTCGGCAAGGTCGATGCGGGCTCCGTGCTCGTTGGCGAAGCCGGGCATACCATGCAGGAGATCGTCGAGGCCGTGCGTCAGGTGTCGCAACTGGTGGCCGATATTTCCGCGGCATCGACGGAACAGACCAGCGGTATCGAGCAGGTCAATGCCGCGGTGACCCAGATTGACGAAGTCACCCAGCAAAACGCCGCGTTGGTGGAAGAGGCATCGGCCGCGGCATCGGCGCTTGACGAGCAGAGTCGCAGCCTGCTGAATTCGGTAGCGGTGTTCAGGCTGTCGGCGCGTCTTGCTGCGCCGGCTGGCGTTGCCGCCGCGTAGAGGCTGCTCCGGCACGCTCGTGCCAGAACGCCACGAACTCGGCCAGTGGCATGGCGCGGCCAAACAGCCAGCCCTGGCCAAACTGCACGCCGCGCCGGCGCAGGGCCTGGCACTGCGCTTCGGTCTCGATACCTTCGGCGATCATGCGGATATCCAGTGCCTTGGCCATGTCGATGATATGCGGGCCAACCGATCTCGTCGGGGCGTCGGTAGTCATCGACTCGACAAAGGCGCGGTCGATCTTGAGCCCGTCCACATCGAGATCCTGCAGGTAGGCCAGGCTCGAATAGCCGGTGCCGAAGTCGTCGATCAGGATCGGGTGACCGGCCTTGCGAAACGCGGCAATCATCTGGCGGCACGCGGCATCGTTGGCAAAGCCGCGTTCGGTGACCTCGACCCAGATCTGATCGGCACCAATCCCGGCCTTGTCGCGTGCCAGGCTCAGGAAAGGCAAGGTATCGCGCGCACGGAAATCGTCGGGAGACAGGTTGATCGAAACGTGCATCGCCGGCTCGGCGGCGAGATGTGGCCCAAGATCGCGCAGTACGGCCTCGATCATGCAGGTGGTGATGGCGTGAATGGTGCCCGTGGCCTCCGCCATCGGAATGAAATTGTCGGGCATCGCCACCGTTCCGTCGGGCAAGCGCCAGCGCACCAGTGCCTCGGCACCCACGCAGCGGCCATTGTCCAGCGCCACCAACGGCTGGTAGACCGCGAAGAATTCCTTGCGCCGGATCGCGTCCCGCAACGCATGCTGGGGGCTGCGCAGGTGCCGCCCCCAACGCAACATCAGCCACGTGGCGATGGCGCTGACCAGCAGGCCCACCGGCAGGCCGGCGAACAGCAGTTGGCGCCAGGTGCCGGCGACTTCGGCATAAGGTTCGTAGGCCACCACGGCGAACGGCAGTAGCCGCGATGGCTTGACGTCCAGATACTGACCACGCTGCACCTGGCCATCCTGCTGCTGGGCCCACGCACGCGCCAACGTTTCAGTATCGGTATCGCCCCACGATGCCACCACCTTTCCGGTACGGGTGTCGATCATGCCCAGGCGGATCAGTCCATCGAGCGGAACAGTGTCGATGAAGAACTGTGCGTCGACCACCGCAACATGCCGTCCCACGCGAAACTGGATCGCGCTGGGCGGTCTTACCGTGGCATCGATGCGATACGCGGTCCGCAACTGCGGCACTTCGGTCCAGTCACCGGTCTGGCCCTCGACGCTGCGCAAGGCGCCAGGAAACGAGGACGATGCGCACAACAGTTGCCCGTTGTCGAGGAAGGTGATCTGGCGCGCGTAGCGGTGCTGCAGGTCGGCCTCGCGCATGGCATCGAGGTGAGCCTTGCTGCAGGGCTGGCCGCTGAAGGCGTCGGCCTGGCGCGCTGCGTCGATGGCATCGCGTGCCACTGCGTCCACGCGCAATAATGCGCGCTCGGTGAACTGGTCCACGCGCTGGCGGAACAACTGCTCGGCAAACTCGCGCGACAACCACGCGGTCAGCGCAACCGGGCCGCAGACGCCCAGCGTTATCACGCAGAACATGAACAGCCAGAGGCGCAGCCTGGTCATGGATGTCCAATGCGAATAGAGGGTGCTTGGCAGCATAGCAGCCTGGTTTGCCTGTCGAGTCCGATACTGCGCAAGCAAACTTCGATTGCAACCGGGCTACTGCGTTGGTTTCGCGGACCTGGAGCGCAGTGTCTTGCTGGCGCCGATATCGACCAGATGCTGCTTCCAGGCCGAGAAAACGGTATCGAGGCAACTTGCGGAATCGCATTGGTCGCGCTTCTTGCGGAACGCGTCGATATCGGGTTGCGAGATCACACCGGCCTGCAGCAGGCGCTGCTGGTCGGTATAGATGCGCTGGTAGCCCATCGAGAACAGTGCGTGTTCGCAGATGATCTGGCTGGCGCGCGTGGCGGGCGCCTCGCAGGCGATGTCGCTCGCCTGGGCGGCGCTGGTAAAGGCGATGGCGGCGACAGCAAGACTCGCGGCAAGCAGGTGTGTGACCCGGAACATGGTGTTTGGCGTAAAGCGGGTGGAGCATGAGGCGTGGAATCGGTTCGACCGGTATAACACACCGACATGCCGGAGAGCGTAAGACCGGCTTCATCCTTGATAAAAATTCAAAAGAATTTGGTCCGTACGCGGCTTAATCTTCAAGGATAAAGACGGCACACTGCGCTTCTTACTCCCGTTTCTCATTCACATTCCTCCAGCCATCAGGAGCAAATTCATGAGCATTCCTTCGTTCGGTGTTGGTACCTTTCGGCTGACTGGCCAGGCCGCGGTCGATTCGGTGCGCAACGCGCTGGATCTGGGCTACCGCGCCATCGACACCGCGCAGATCTACGGCAATGAGGCCGATGTCGGGCTGGCTATCGCCGACAGCGGCGTGGCGCGCGCCGACCTGTTCGTCACCACCAAGATCTGGACCGCAAACTACGCGGCGGACAAGCTGGTACCAAGCCTGCGCGAGAGCCTTGCGAAGCTGCGTACCGACCATGTCGACCTGACGCTGATGCACTGGCCGGCCCCTGGCAACGGTGTGGCATTGTCCGAGACCATGACGGCACTGGCCGAAGCCAAGGCGCTTGGCCTGACCCGCCAGATCGGCGTTTCGAACTTCAATATCGCACTGACGCAGCAGGCCATCGACATCGTTGGCAAGGGCGAACTTGTCACCAACCAGATCGAACTGAGCCCGTACCTGCAGGGCCGCAAGCTGACCGCCTTCCTCAAGGAGCAAGGCATCGCCGTGACGTCTTACATGACGTTGGCCTACGGCAAGGTGCTCAATGATCCGGTACTGGCACGGATCGCCGACAAGCACCAGGCTACCGTGGCCCAGGTGGCACTGGCATGGGCGCTGCAGTTGGGCTATGCAGTGATCCCGTCGTCGACAAAGCGCGAGAACCTGGCCAGTAACCTGCTGGCGCGCGATCTACATCTCGATGCCGACGATATGGCGAGCATCGCCGCGCTGGAGCGTAATGGCCGCGAGGTCAGCCCGGTGGGTTTGGCACCAGAGTGGGATTGACCAGGCGGGCGGGGCGGTTGCGCTGAGTAAGCGTCGCATTCGACATTTCATGAGACGGTGAATCATTCCGGTTGGCACGGTGCCAGAATGGTTGGCATCTGCACTTGCATGACACCGGACCTCCATGACTCCCGCCGACCCTATCGCCGCGGTGACGCATCGCGACCCCTATCCGTACTACCGGATGCTGGCGCAGTCGCGCCCGTTCCACTATGACCCTGCACTGAAATTGTGGGTGGCCGCTGGCGCAACAGCCGTGGCGGAAGTGCTTGAGCACCCCGCTGCGCGCGTGCGTCCAGCCGCCCAACCTGTGCCGCCCGCGTTGGACGGTTCGGCCGCCGGTAATCTGTTCGGTCGGCTGATACGCATGAACGATGGTGCGGCGCATGCCGCGTTGAAGACGATCGTATTGCGGCGTCTGGCGGCGCTGGACCTCGGCGTGGTGCGCATACGCGCGCATATGTTGGCCTCGGGCTTACCGCGCATGACTGCCGACGATGCTAACGAGACCATGCGCTGGATGTTCACATTGCCAGTGCTGACGGTGGCCGATGTCCTGGGCCTGCCGCTGGAGCGCGACGATGAAGGGCACGTCTGCACGCGCGTCGCCGGTTTCGTTGCCACCTTTGCTGCGGCCATGTCTCCGCTGGCAACACCTGCCGAGGTCGAGGCTGGCATCGCGGCCGCGCAGTGGTTGACCCGAGACGTGGAGAGCGCCGCTGCCACGGCGCCGCGCGACAGCTTGCTGCATGCACTGTCGCAAGACACCGTGTTCGGCGATATCGAACCCGCAACGCTGATTGCCAACGCAGTCGGCCTGATGATCCAGGCTTGCGAAGCCACTGCGGGCCTGATCGGCAACACCATGGTCAGTCTCGGCAGGGTATCGGCGCCCGTTAGCGAGGTTAGCGATATCGATGCACTGGTGGCCCGGGTCGCGCATCTGGACCCGCCGGTGCAGAACACACGACGCTTCATGGCGGCCGATGCCGTACTGTGTGGTCAAGCTCTGCGCGCCAACGATACCGTGCTGGTGCTGCTGGCCGCGGCGGCGCATGATCCGGGCGACAGCGCTGGCGGCGCAGGCGGTGATCGCAAGCCATGGACGTTCGGCGCGGGGCGGCATGCCTGCCCTGGCGATGCGCTGGCCCAGGTGCTGGCAGCGTGTACGGTGCAGGCACTGCTGGCGCGCGACGTCCAGCCCGGCCGGCTGCTGCACGATTTGCGTTATCGTCCGTCGGTGAATGCCCGCATTCCGCAGTTTTCCCCACAACAATGACAACGGAGCCCCCGATGATTGCCGTGATTTTTGAAGTCGAGCCCGCGCCGGGCCGGCAGGACACCTATCTCGACATTGCCGCCCACCTGAAGCCCACGTTGGAGGCCATCGACGGGTTTATCTCGGTGGAGCGGTTCCAGAGCCTGACCACGCCGGGCAAGCTGCTGTCGCTGTCGTTCTTCCGCGACGAAGCGGCCGTGCTGGCCTGGCGCAATACGCTCGATCACCGCCAGGCACAGGCGGCCGGCCGTGGCGGCGTGTTTGCCAACTACCGCTTGCGCGTGGCCCAGGTGTTGCGCGACTACGGCCTGCATGAACGCGAGGAAGCACCGGCCGACAGCCGCGCGGTGCACGACACCGACCGGCATTGACGTAAATGTATCTATCCATGGCGCGGCCGCGTGCGGCAAGTTCTGACACGCCCGGTCCGTGACAACCTGACATATTCGCCCGATAAACTGGTGCATCATTGCAGCGGAGGTCTGCAGCGGAGGCCTGGACACGCAGCACCGGAAACGAAAGGGCGATGCGGTATGAAGCGGCGCACGGGCGGCACCAAGTTGTGGGCAATGTTAAGCAAGCAGGCAACGCGGAGCGCGCGCAAGCTGCAGCGCACGGTCACGCGTACGGTGACCAAGCCGATGCTGCAAGCTGCCAAGCAGCAGGGGCAAGCCGTCAGCAAAGCCATGGGGCAGGCCGTCGGCAAGGCTGCGCGCCAGGCGCTCACGGGCGTGGTCACACCCACGCCCGCGCCGGTCAGTCGCGGCGGTGGCCTCTGGGAAGAAGGGATGTGGGGCTTCGGCCTGGGTATCGGCATCGGGTCCATGGGGCAGCGCCGCTACCGCGTGTTCGTGCCGGCCGGTGTCAGCGCGGCGCGGCCCGCACCGTTGCTGGTGCTGCTGCATGGCTGCGGGCAGGATGCGGCCAGCTTTGCCGCATGCGCGCGGGTGGCAACGGTGGCGCGCGATGCGCGCTGGGTGGTGCTGATGCCGGAGCAATCGGTGCAGGCCAATGCGCAGCGTTGCTGGAACTGGTTTCGCCCCGCAGCGCGCGGCGCATCGGAAACAGCGCTGCTGATGTCCATGATCGACCATGTGTGCCAGCGCTATGCCATCGTGGCCGACCGCGTTTGCGCGTTCGGCCTGTCAGCGGGCGGTGCAATGGCGATGATGCTGGGCCTGCACTATCCCGATCGTTTCGCAGCGGTTGGCTCCCACTCGGGCGCCGCGCCCTACAGCGCGATCAACGCCACGCAGGCGCCCAAGGCCATGCGCGGCGAACGCGCCCCTGATCCGGTTGCCGCAAAGATTGCACTGGCTGGCCGCCGGCCGCCACCGCTGTTGCTGCTGCATGGCGATCAGGACAACGTGGTGTCCTACGATAACGCCACATCCACCGGTGCGATGTGGCTGGAATTGCTACCGCCCGGGATGGCCGCGCCAAAAGAGGTACCACCCAAACGCGTGCGCCGCGGTACGCGACGTGCCGTGGAAGTCTTCGACTGGCAGGCGGGCGCACGGCCATACCTGCGGGTGGTCAAGGTGGAAGGCTTGCGCCATGCGTGGAGCGGCGGCGCGCCAGGCCAGGCATTCTCTGATCCCGTTGGCCCCGATGCGCTGAAGATTGCGCTGCGCTTTTTTTCGGTGAACGGTCGTCATCAGGACTGACCGGCTAGCGGGAAATCGGCCAGTTCTTGGCTCAGGATTCGCCTACCGGTTCGAACACGACATCGCTGGTGGGACATGCCACGCAGGGCAGGATGTATCCGTCGTCTTTCTCATCCGGACTCAAGCCGGGCCATTCGATCCGGTAGCGCACGCTGCCTGAGTGCAGCTTGCTGATGCACGCGCGGCAGGTGCCATTGCGGCATGAACTGGGCAGGCGCACATCGTCCAGCAACGCCGCTTCAAGCAGGCTCAGCGACGCTGGCGCGGCAAAGCAGATCGCGTCGGGCAGCACCTGTGCGGTGTACTCACGATCTTCCTGCGCAGCAATCTCCGGTGTATCAGCCATGGCGTCAGCTCTCGTCGTCCGGAAAACCGGCACGTCCATGGGTGGCGTCGCGCAGCGTGGCCATGGCCGTTTCTCGCAGTGAGGCTGGCAGGCGGATTACCAGTTTCGCAAGCGCCCCGTACTCGGTGTCGACCAGGGTGCAGCCATCGTCGGCCGACTGTTCGATCCAGCGGCGCACGCGCGGTTCATCGGCATAGTCGATCTGCACGCTCAACGTGGCATAGGCGATGCGCTCGATCCGGGCGGCGTCCTTGAGCGCACCGGCAATGGCATCGGTATAGGCCCGCACCAGTCCGCCCGCCCCAAGCTTGACGCCGCCGTAGTAGCGCACCACTGTGGCGAGTACGCCATCCAGATCGTGGTGGCGCAGTACCTCCAGGATCGGGCGACCGGCCGTGCCGGATGGCTCGCCATCGTCCGACATGCCCGATTGGCCGCCCGCCAGCAGGGCCCAGCAGACATGCGTGGCCGTGGGGTGCCGCGTGCGTAGATCCTGGATCACGGCCATTGCCGCATCGCGGTCGGGCACCGGTGTGGCCATCGCAATAAAGCGACTCTTGCGGATCTCGATCTCGGCGTGAACCGGGGCGGCAAGCGTGAATGTGGGCAAAACGGGGTGGCAAACGGGAATCGGAAGGCGAGTGTAGCGCAGGCGGGCAGTGCGAACAGGCGTCGGCGCTTTTATGACAACTTGCTGGAAGTCAAGTTACTGTCACAAAGTCGCTATAAGATCGCCGAGGGGCACCGTGTGTCCCAACCATCCCAGATCGCTCAATAACGCCCACATCACCATGTCCAGCCAGCCCGTAGCCTCCCGTCGCCGCGCCCTGAAAATCCTTGGTGGAGCCCCGATGCTGCCGCTAGGTACCGCCGCGGCCACGCTGGCCGGCGGCATGAGCGCGATGGAGGCGGCATTTGCTGCTGCGCCACGACGCAAGACACCGGCTGCATTCGCGTCGGCCACCTTCACGGGTATGGCTGCGCCGACGCTCGACAATGCGGCGGCCATGGCCACCACCACGGTTGGCTCGTCGCTCAAGGTGTCGTACCGCGATGGCACGGTGCAGGAATACACGCTGGCTTACCAGCCGTTCTTTGTCACTGGCGACATGGTGCCCGACGGCAAGGGCCGTCAGGTACTGGCTGGCGGCTACTACGATATTCAGAATCGTCCGATCATGGACGACTCTGTTCCGGGCAAGTCGCGCCAGTTTTTCTCCGATGGCCCAGATGGCAGTTCGCTGCTGACGTTGCCCAATGCGCGGGTACCCGGTGTCAAGGGCAATACGGTGTTTGCGGTGGTGCAGTTCGAATACACCTCGCGCAACCAGGCCAATGCTGAAATGCATGGCATGCTGCCATCGCCGATTGCGGTACTGACGCTGGATCAAGACCCGAAGACGGGCAAGCTCACGCTGGTGCGCTATCACAACGTCGACACCTCGGGCGTGAACGGTTTGTGGATTACCTGTGGTGCGAGCCTGTCGCCGTGGAACACGCACCTGTCGAGCGAGGAATACGAGCCCGACGCCGCCAAGGCCGCCACCGACAAGAAGCTGCGTGGCTTCAGCCAGCATCTGTATGGCGATGCCGGACACGCCAACCCGTACAACTACGGCCACCTGCCGGAAGTCACGGTGCATCCCGACGGCACGGGTTCGATCAAGAAACACTATTGCATGGGCCGAATCTCGCACGAACTGGTGCAGGTGATGCCCGACGAGCGCACCGTGCTGATGGGCGACGACGCCACCAATGGTGGCCTGTTCATGTTTATCGCCGACCGCGCGCGCGATCTGTCGGCAGGCAAGCTCTACGTGGCCAAATGGCACCAGACTTCGGGCGCCGGTCCGGGTGCGGCCACGCTGTCGTGGATTCCGCTCGGCAGCGCCACCAGCGCTGAAATCCGCAAGTTGGTGGACGGTGGCATCAAGCTTCCCGACATCATGGACGTCAAGACCAGCGATCCGGAAGACAAGAGCTTCACGCGCATCCTGCTCGATGGCAAGCCCAACTGGGTCAGGCTGGTGCCGGGGCAGGAGAAGGCCGCCGCGTTCCTGGAAACGCACCGCTACGCGGCGCTGGTCGGGGGCAGTCTGGGCTTTACCAAGATGGAAGGCACCACGGTCAATATTGCCGACCGGAAAGCCTATTCGGCGATCTCGCGCATCGAGACCAGCATGCTGGCCGGCCATGCCGCCAACGCGGGCGATATCCGCGTGGAAGGACCTTACTCCGGCGCGGTTTATGAACTGAACCTGCGGGGCGCTCAATCTGACCAGTCCGGTGCGGGCATCGGCAGTGAGTGGGTGCCCGTCGACATGGCGCCGGTGCCGGCGCTGATTTCCGAGGATCTCGGTGGCGGCCATAAGAAAGCGCAGGACGCGCTCGGCAACTACGCCAACCCCGACAAGGTGGCCACGCCGGACAACCTCAAGTTCTCGGAAACACTGCGCACGCTGTTTATCGGCGAAGACAGCAACACCCACGTCAACAACTTCCTGTGGGCCTACAACGTTGATACAAAGCAACTGTCGCGCGTGCTGTCATGCCCGGCTGGCGCCGAATCGACTGGCCTGCATGCCGTCGACGAGATTCACGGCTGGACCTATATCATGAGCAACTTCCAGCATCCCGGTGACTGGGAAGCAGGCTTGCATGACAAGGTAAAAGGCACGCTCGATCCGCTGGTGCGCGCCAACTACAAGGACCGCTTCGGTGCGGCAGTCGGATACCTGACCGCCACCCCGTCCGCATTGCGATTGAACCGACGCGGCTGATCATCGTCAGCGCTGTCTGACTCCGCAAATGCGGCGGGCCTGCTAACCTGTGGCCTGCGCACCGGCAATTGCTGGTGCGCCATGCCACAGGAGACCCCATGACCGAGCCTGCCGCCGACCCCATCGCGCGCCGCATGGCGCCCGCCACGGAGCGCAACCGCGAACCCATCCTGGCAGTCTTGCGCGAGGCCTTGCCGAAGTCAGGCACGGTACTTGAGATTGCCAGCGGCACGGGCCAGCATGCGGTGCATTTCGCCGCGGCGCTGCCCAATATCACATGGCAGCCCAGCGACCCCGATGCCACGCACCGCGAATCCATCGCGGCATGGACCGCCCATGCGGGCACCGCAAACGTGCTGGCACCACTGGCCATCGATGTCCGCCAGGAACCATGGGGCATCGACAACGTCGACGCCATCGTCTGCATCAACATGATCCACATTTCCCCGTGGGCCGCCGCCGAGGCGCTGTTTGCCGGTGCCGGCAAGCGGCTTGGCGCAGGCGGGGTGCTGTATCTCTACGGCCCCTATCGCCGCAACGGGGCACACACCGCCCCAAGCAACGAAGCGTTCGACCGGCAACTGAAAGTGGCCGATGCCGAATGGGGCGTGCGCGACATGGAAGCCGTCATCGCGCTTGGTGCCGCGCAGGGTTTGACTTGCGCCGAGCCAGTGCCAATGCCGGCCAACAACTTCAGCCTGGTGTTTCGGAAGGAGTAGGAGAGGGGGGCGGCACTTGCTGCCCTTTCTTTCCTCAAGGGGGCACGCTTGTCATAGGCAGTCCTCGCGAAGTCGAGAAATGGTTTGAAGTGACACGCCAAACCACTCATGGAACGAGGCCTCGAGGTCGTGATTCTCCGACCATCCAACTCTTGCCTTAAGGTCGGAAACCGATAGATCAAAGCGAAAGGATTCGAAGAGCGCGCGCATGAGCCTCTGCGTCCTGCAAAGTTGTGTGAATGCCACGCCTTGCATGAATAGCCTTGAGCGAATGCGACTGGGTGAGGTTTGTAGTGCACCAGCCATCTTCGCAGCATTCCAATCCTCCTGTGGTTGCTGAAACACGCTGCCCGAGATCAGTTCGCGCAGGTACAGGATCTTGCCGTCAACGTCTTCATTGCGGACATCCGAAAACGGGCCGTACCCAAGCGCTGGAGCCTGACTGAGTTCCAGCGTGCATCTTGACGGGGAAAACAGGCTGCCCGTCAATTGCAGGTCGACTGACTCGAACGCCGGAATCCGAACCGGTTGCCCATCGCGCAGCGGGCGTTCGTATCCTCGTCGACTCAGGCGTTGATCGCCGCCGCTTGCGGTGATGGACATCGGGAACGCTGGTACGAGTCGATGAAGTGTCACTCGTGAGCGGCAGCGGATATGGACCTGCATACGTCATCGTTCGATAGATTGGTTCGGCTAATGCTGGCTGTTCCGGCCCGCCGAGTAAATCCATTTCTTCCGAAGGCTGCGTTCGGATATGCCGCAAGCGTCTGCATTCCGGTGACAAGCCTCACCTTCGACCGGCTCCCGGGGAATACGTCATCACCTCGAACTCGGTGACCTGACGTGCGCCGAGATCTATCGCAATTCGGTATCGCTCGATGATATGGAAATCCTGTGCGCTGCGAACCACGAGCGGCAGAGTATCGTCATGCGGCAACTGGCATTCTTGCCGTCTCGGCTATCGCGTGCCGGCGAGTGAAGGAGATGCTACCCCCGCACCAGCATCACCGCAGCTGTAGCAATCAGGCACAGCGCAAATGCGGCGCGCAGACGCCGTTCGGGCATGCGGTGGGCCAGTGCCACCCCCCATGAGATCGTCAGCATGCCGCCCAGCGAAAGTGGGATGCCGCTGTACCAGTCCACATGTCCGGCTTGGGCGTATGTGAATAGCGCGACCACGGCGCCGGGTGTGACCAGCGCCAAGGCCAGGCCTTGTGCTACGGCCTGGCGCATGCCGAAAAGCCCGACCAGGGCCGGTGCGGCGACCACGCCGCCACCCACGCTGAAGAAACCGGAGAACGCACCGCCTACCACGCCGACGGCGGGAATCCATGCGGTGGAGACGCGCGCCTGTTGTTGCGTGGTGGCGCGACCGGGGAGCAGCCGCCAGAGAAAGTACAGCGCCAGTCCAATCATGAAGACGGCGAAGATGCGGCGCAGCAGCCCGGCATCGATCGAGGTGGCCAGCCTGGCCGAAAGGTAGGTGGCCAGCACCGCGGAGAGGCCCAACACCACGGCCGTCTTCAGCTCGATCCTGGCGCGCTTGCGGTATTGCCAGAAGCCAATCACCACATTGGGCGCGATCATGACCAGCGAGGTCCCCTGGGCCAGCTGTTGGTCCATGCCATATAGCAGGCCAAGCGCGGGGATGGCGATCAGGCCCCCGCCGATGCCGAACAGGCCTCCCACGCCGCCGAGCAGCCCCCCAAGTCCGAAGATGAGCAGGGCGGACAGCAACGTATGGTCAGGCATGGCGAATCAGGGGGCGGTGTTCAAAGGCAAGCCCCAGATCATACGCGGACATGGGCCAGACATTAGGGAAATCACCAGCAGGATTTCAGATGCCTGATTTTGCTCCCCTCTCCCGCGACGCGGGAGAGGGGCTGGGGGTGAGGGCATGAGGTTCAAATTGCGACTTGTCTCGGCTTGAACCGCCGGCCCTCTCCCCCGCCCCTCTCCCGCAAAGCGGGCGAGGGGAGACCACCACGGGCATATCAAAAGCTGCTGGTTTGCTCCCCTCTCCCGAGACGCGGGAGAGGGGCTGGGGGAGAGGGCATGAGGTTCAAATTGCGACTTGTCTTAGCTTGAGTCGCCGGCCCTCTCCCCCGCCCCTCTCCCGCAAAGCGGGCGAGGGGTGTGGTGGTCAAGTTTTTTCAGACAGGTACTAAGGTTGTCTGGTGCTTTAACTT
>CAUUBQ010000040.1:0-82392 GCA_963543405.1 uncultured Cupriavidus sp. | reverse complement strand
TCGTTGAACGCGGCAACATTCACCTGCTGAAGCTGCTGCACGCTCTGGTTGATATTGATGTTGACCAGCGGGCCGGCAGCGGCAATCTTGCCGAACCAGTCGGTGCCGCCACGGATGGCGCACAGCGATTTGTGGTCGAGGTCCTTGCTGGCGGCAAGGTCGCGGACGATGATCGATGACATGGAGGACTCCTTGATGCGAATGCGTGGCCGGGGCGGGCAGATCGGGTTGGGACTCGCCCGCCCGGCAGCCCGAGGCTCAGGCGTTGTTCTGGGCGCGCTGGTTCGTCGTGACGTTGTTCGTCATGTGATCCTGGAACGCCGAGTTGTTGCCGAAGTAGTTCTCGACTTGCTGCATTTGCTGGTTCGACTGGTCGATCTTCACATGCGAGTCGAACGACAGCTTTACCGGGGCGTAGACGCTGGTCCACGGGGCCACGATGGCCAGGCCGCCGCGTACGGCTTTCATTTGGGCAGCGTCGATGGCTACGTTGCTGGACAGGTCGAGGATGGTCAGGGTGCTCATGGCAGTCTCCTAGGGGGATATCGGTAGTCAGTGATGCGAGAAGGCGTGGTAGCGTAATAGCGTGGCTTAGTGAGCGCCGTACACGTTGTTTTCAGCGTGCTGGTTCGTCGTCACGTTATTTGTCATGTGGTCCTGGAACGCCGAGCCATTGCCGAAGTAGTTCTGCACTTGCTGCATTTGCTGGTTCGACTGGTTGATCGTCGTGACCTTGTCGAACGACAGCTTGAACGGCGCGTAGACCGAGGTGTGCGGGGCAAACACAGCCAGGCCGCCGCGTACGGCTTGCAGCGTCTTGGCGTCGAGGGTTTCGGTCGAGGACAGGTCCTTGATGGTCAGCGTGGTCATGATGTGCTCCTGGAGAGGAAGGTATGCTTGGTGGGTGACGAGCATCGGGTTGGTGTCGCGCTCGGTACTGATATCGCAGCAAGCGTGCCAGCGCGCGCCAGATCTTCGAATAAAAATCGCAAAGCCTTGCTGCATGGGGGTTTGCGGGTGATATGAGGGGCTGCGCCAACGCTGGGGAATGGGCCTGCAGGGGCCGGAGTGATGGGGCGCGGCCAACAGAAAGGTGTCGGGTGTCGGCGCAATGGCAACGGTGTGGGCGTGCCGGGCATCAGTGCGGCATTGCGGATGGCCGGAGTGCGCACTAGTATCCATCGAAGGCAATGTGCCGTGACGCAACGGTTCCGCCCCCGTCAACCCCGGTCGGCAACTGGTCGCCGGTAACCAATCGTCGGGATGCATCGGATGTCCAGCCTGGCCGAACTCATACGGAACTTTCAGCGCGGCAGCCTGACGCGCGACGAATTCCTTGCATCGGTGGATCTGGCCCTCAAGGACGACCACACCGATTCCACCCAGTTTGCACGCGTGCTCACCGAGGAACACACGCGCTTTCCGCTGCCCGCCACGGTGTATGCCGAGGTGATGCATCGCATCGATACGCTGGTGGCAACTCAGTTCGATCCTGTTGCGGATTCACGGCCGGATACAGCCGGCGAGGAGACGCGTATCGCCCCCGACTTGCCGGCGGGCCGTGGCACGCCTTCGGCCGGTGCTACCGGTGGTGTGATGGGTGGCTACACCGGTAGCCATACAGCAGGCACCACCGGAGGCAATATCGGAGGCAACACGGGGAGCCATACTGGCGGGAGCACCGGTAGCAACACGGGAAGCAATACGGGAAGCAATACCGGTGGCAGTACGGGGAGCCAGAGCGGGCTCTTCACCGGAGGCTTCGTGCCTTCGGGGCCTGCCAAGGGCGTAGGCGATACGCTGAACGGGCGGTTCGTGCTCGAAGAGTGCCTTGGCGTGGGTGGCATGGGCACTGTCTACAAGGCGCTCGACCTGCGCAAGCTCGAAGCATCGGACCGCAAGCCCTATATCGCCATCAAGGTGCTGAACATGCAGTTCAGCGGCCATCCGAAATCGCTGATCGCGCTCCAGCGCGAGGCGCGCAAGGCGCAGCAGCTGGCGCACCGCAATATCGTCACGGTGTACGACTTCGATCGCGATGGGCCCACGGTATTCCTGACCATGGAATACCTGCAGGGCAAATCGCTCAACCTGGTCCTGCGCGCACCTGATTTCAACGGCTTGCCTTACATAAAGGCGATGCCGATCATCGTCGGCATGGGCAGTGCTTTGTCGTACGCACATGAGCGCGGCTTCGTGCATTGCGATTTCAAGCCGGCCAATGTGTTCCTGACCGACCGTGGCGAGGTCAAGGTCATTGATTTCGGCATCGCGCGCGGCTTTCAGCAACCGACTGATGAAACGGACCAGACCGTGTTCGATCCGGGTTCATTGGGCGGCATGACGCCTGCCTACGCCAGCCCGGAAATGTTCGAGCACCGTGAACCCGATCCGCGCGACGACATCTACGCGCTGGCATGCGTCAGCTACGAATTGCTTACCGGCAAGCATCCGTTCAACCGCGTGTCCGCCACGGAAGCGCGTGCCAAGAACCTGAAGCCGGAACCACCAAAGGCATTGTCGCGCGGACAATGGAAGGCGCTACGCCAGGCGCTGTCGCTGGATCGCGCCACACGCACACCCACGGTCATGCGTTTCCTGGCCGGACTCGGCGCAGAACCCCAACGCGTGGGCGCGCATGTGCCGATGGTGGTTGGTGGCGTGATTGCCGGTGTGGCGATTGCCACCGGGGTCGGTTTCTATTTGTGGCGCGACAGTATCGGTTCCAATGAGAGCCAGGCACCGCCCACGCCAGTGACGCAGGCTCCCGCGCCGGAACCGCCCAAGCCGGTGGAAACGGCCGTACCACTCAAGCCGGAAGCGGTGGCCCAGGTACTGGCGGCAACGCCATGCTCGTTACTGCGCGCCAGTGTCGACGGGAATCTGTTGCAGGTCGATGGGTTTGTCTCGGAAGCGGCGCTCGGCACGCTACGCGACAAGCTTGGCAAGCTGCCGGGGGTCAAGTCGCTGAAGCTGGAAGCGCAGCCGCTGACCAGCGACAAGTGCGATGTGGTGCGCATGATCGCGCCTTACTGGTCGGGTAACCGCAAGGCCGAAGACAAGGGCGGGGCGGTGCTACGCACGCGTGGCGATACGCACCTGACCGAAGGCATGCCGCTGGTGCTCGATATCAATACGCCCGACCATGACTCATACGTCTATGTCGACTACTTCGTGGTCGATGGCAAGGTCGCGCATCTGGTGCCCAGCGCCCGCGTGCAGGGTCATCAGGCTCCACCCAGCTATAGCGCGACGATTGGCGACAGCGGCGACTGGGTAGTCTCGAAGCCGTTCGGCACCGAGCTCGTGGTGCTGCTGACGACCCCAGCGCCGTTGTTTGCGTCGCGTCGTGCCGAGTTCGAGACACGGCAGGAATATCTGCGCGCGCTGGAAAAGCCGCTTGCGCAGATGGCCAGCAAGTATGGGCGCGACAAGATCAGCGCCGATCTCGTGCAGATCTCGACGCGCGCCAAGTAAAAGTGATTACTTGGCTTCGCGCACTACGCGGAAACCGTTTTGCGATTGCCGCACGCTGGAGCTGTACTTGAAGCGCGTGGACGACACCATGTAGCTTGCACCCTCACGCCAGGAGCCACCGCGGATCACGCGCGCGGTGCAGGCGGATTCTTCCCATGCGCGGCTATCAACGGGTGCCCCCTTGTACGAGCTGTGCCAGCAATCCGCAACCCATTCCCAGACGCTGCCGTTCATGTCGTGCAGCCCATACGGGTTTGCCGCAAACGAGCCGACGTTGGCCGGTGCGGCATCGTTCCACGGATCGCCACAGTCCTTGCAGTTGGCATTGCCCTTGCTCATCCTGTCACCCCACCAGAATGCCGAGCTGGTGCCGCCGCGCGCCGCGTATTCCCATTCGGCCTCGGTCGGCAGGCGGTAGGTCTTGCCGGTGGTTTTCGACAGCCATGCCACATACTGCTGCGCGTCATCCCAGCTGATATCGCGCACCGGCGCGGTCTTGGCTTCGGGTGGATTGGTGGCGATACGCGGGCAGGCGTTGGCATCGACACACGCATTCCATTGCTCGACCGTAATCTCGTACTTGCCGATTGCAAAGCCATTGGCGATGGTCACGTGATGCGGTGGCCGCTCGGCCGGATCGCTGGTACTGCTGCCCATGGTGAAGCCGCCCGGGTTCAGGCTGACCATCACCGGACATTGCGGGCAATCGCGGATTTCGCCGCCCTTGGCCTCTGAAGGCCGGCTCGCACTCGCGGGTGCGCCCTCCTTGCCTTCCTTGCCTTCGGAGCCATACGTGACCGTACCCTGGGAAATCGCGCCGCCCGCGCGGGACCGTGGCGGACTGCTGCCACTGGTGGCAGGCGCGGTGGCGGTCGGCGGTGCGGGGCGCGCTGCCGGTGGTGGCGGTGCGGGCTTGGTCTCTGCCTTCGGTTCGGGTTTGGGCGCCTGCGTAGCGGCGGGAGCAGACGGGGGCGCAGAGGCGGCCGCGGCAGGACCCGCGGCGCGGATGCGTTCGAGCCGCGTCTTGGCCAGCGCCGCGAAGCGTCCGTTCGGATACTGCTTCAGGTAGGCCTCGTAGTCGGCCGCATAGTTGCTGTTCTTGATCGAATCCCAGAACGACAGCTCGTATTGTTCGTCGCTGTTCTTGGGCAGGATACCCGCGACTGCCGGCTTCACGAGCAAACTGCCAGCGGGCGTCAGCCTGATGGCGTCGACCTGCAGCACGCCGATTCCAAGCAGCGACACGACAAATGCTTTCCGCCACATATTCAGCCCCCTTTGGCTCGGCGCGGTGCGCGGTGTGGAGTTACCGTGACGTGGTACCGGCCGTTTCAAGATAGCACAGCGTTTGTGGCGTGAAAGTTCGCTTTTTTAAGCCGGCCGACCTACGCTTGAGGTCACATCGCCGAGCGCATCAAGAACATCCATCAAGAATCCGCTCCCGCGCGGGGTTACCGTGTGCAGCGGACAGTTCTCCGGGAGGAGCCGCAATGTCCAGACGATCCCTGCTCCGCGCGCTCGCGGCCGCATCCCTGGCCAGTTGGTCCACATTCGCAATTCCCTTGACAGCAGCCCCGAAGGGCGCCGAGGTCTATATCATCTGGCCCGGCGATGGCGCCGTCATCGAAGGCGGCAAGCTATGGGTGCGCATGGGCCTGAAAGGCATGGGCGTATGTCCCAAGGGAATCGAGCGGCCAAACTGCGGGCATCACCATCTGCTGATCGATGTCGACCTGCCGCCGCTGGACAAGGAAATCCCGAACGACCGCAATCACCTGCACTTTGGCGCGGGTGAAACCGATGCGCGCATCGAACTGCCACCGGGCAAGCACACGCTGCAACTGCTGCTGGGTGACAGCAAGCATGTACCGTTCGATCCGCCGATTTACTCGAAGAAGATCACGATCACCGTGCGCTAGCGCACACAGGCGTGAGCGGGGGGAGCCATGACCAAGTGCAATCCGAAGCTTCTTGTGGCGGTGATGCTGGTGTCTGCCGCAGGCCTGGCGTACGGGGCCGACGCCTCGGCGCCGGCAGCCCATGCCGACCATGCATCGGCGCCAGCCGCCAGCGCAGCCAGCGGACCCACGCCAGCGCCAAAGAACGCCTATCTGTATATCGGGTACCCCAACAACAACCAGACGCTGCCTGCCGGCAAACCGGTCAAGGTCTGGTTCGGGTTGCGCAACATGGGTGTGGCACCGAAGGACGTCAAGTATCCGAACACGGGTCACCACCATCTGCTGATCGATGTCGACCTGCCACCGATGGACAAGGAAATTCCGAACGATCGCAATCACCTGCATTTTGGCGCGGGCGAAACCGAGACCACGCTCGAACTCGCGCCGGGCAAGCATACGTTGCAGTTACTGATGGGCGACGAAAAGCATATCCCCACCAATCCACCGGTCTACTCGAAAAAGATCACCATCTATGTGAAATGACCCCGGAGCGAAGTCGGCGGGGCGGTCCGCCTGTCTCCGGTAAGGCGCACAGCAATGTGCGCCGCTTTTTTTTGCGCGAGACCATCTGCGTTTTCCCCTCTCCCGCCCGGCGGGAGAGGGGCCGGGGGAGAGGGCGGGGGCGTGAAACACCAACCCCGCATCAACTGTCACTACGCCCCCAACAACCAACACCCACCTGTGGCAAAACACCCAACACCAGCCCACCTGCCAGGCCTCGTCGCTGCATCCGACGATCTCCCGCAAAGCCTTACCCATCAACGTTTTCCAACTATTTTCGATTTTTTTCGAGGTGCTGGCACGCTTGCTGCGATATCAGTACCGAGCGCGACACCAACCCGATGCTCAACATCCAACCAAGCCTTACCTTCCTTTCCAGGAGAACACCATGACCACGCTGACCATCAAGGACCTGTCCTCGACCGAAACCCTCGACGCCAAGAAGCTGCAAGCCGTACGCGGCGGCCTGGCTGTGTTTGCCCCGCACACCTCGATCTACACGCCGGTGAGCCTGTCGTTCGACTCGCACAAGACAATCACGCAATCGAACCAGCAACTGCAGGGCGTGACCAGCTACTTCGCCAACGGCTCGGCCTTCCAGGAGCACATGTCCAATAACGTCCGGACCAACCAGGACGCTCACAACAACGTCTACTGATCCGTACGGTTCAGGGCGGCAACGGCGTCGCCAACGCATCACAACATCTATCGACGCCAACTGCCGCACGGGGAGCTTGCGCCGGGGACACCTCCGCCCCGGCGCTTTTTTTGCGCCTCGACACACGAAGGGGGTTGGCGCTGTGCCACGCGCCGCACCACAATACAAATCGAACGCCAGGACGCACTGCCACGGTCCGCTGGCGCTTCAAGCAGGATGCCATCGTGACTGATTTTGCCTTTGCTCCGCGTCGCATTTCTCCGCTGCTTGGGGTAGCCGTGTGCGTGGCACTGCTAGCCGGCTGCGCCGATTTCCGTCCGCCCGAATATCATCGCCCCGAAACGCCGGCCAAGGCCGCGTGGACCGGCAGTGACGCGGTCAACGTCAATCCCGCCGAAACCATCCTGCCGAACTGGTGGCAAGGCTTTGGCGATCCCTACCTCGATCAGCTGGTGGCCAAGGCGCTGTCGGGCAACTACGACATCAAGGTGCTGGCCGCGCGCATCCGGGTGGCCAATGCGCAGATTGCCGAAGCGCGCGCCGGCGCGCTGCCGGTATTCGACGTAGGCGCGGGACTCGACATCTCCAAGACCACCGGGCAGCCCGTCTCGCGCACCTACAACCTGGGTGGCACGGTGAACTGGGATATCGATATCTGGGGCAAGGTGGAAAAGGGCGTGCAGGCGCAAAGCGCCGAATTCCGCGCCACCGAGGCCGACTGGCGCGCCGGGTACCTGTCGCTGGTGTCCGATGTCTCGATCACCTACTTCACGATCCTGCAATTCGATGAGCAGATTGCGCAGCAGCGCCATACGCTGGGTCGCAACAACGACATCCTGACGACCTACAAGGCCATGCTGGCCAACGGCTTGTTGCCGCAGATCCGCGTGATGCAGCAGCAGGCGGAAATCAACCGGTTGACCAAGGACCTGATCGAACTGCGCCGCTCGCGCGCCGTGGCCGAGAATGCGCTGGGCACGCTCGTAGGCGTGCCGGCGGGTGACCTCAAGGTGCCGCCGGGCCGGCTTCAGGAGCGCGTCAAGCTGCCGGTGGTACCGGGAGGCTTGCCGTCGCAGTTGCTGGCGCGGCGTCCCGATATCGTCGCCGCCGAGTATCGCGTGCTGGCCGCATACAACCTCGTGGGCCAGGCGCGCCTGGCGCAACTGCCCAGCGTGAGCCTGACTGCACGCGGTGGCACGGCAAGCTTCGCGCTGTCCGACCTGATGAAGTCGTTCACGTTCGGCTTCATGCCCAGCATCAACCTGCCGATGCTTGACCCCAACGTGCGGGCGCGCGTCAAGACCACCGAGGCCAACGTCGGCGTGGTCGAGAACGAGTATGGCCGCACCGTGATGACGGCGTTCGAGGAGGTGGAGAGTGCGCTGGTCAATGTCGATGCACACAAGAAGCAGCGAATCGAGCTGCAGCAGCAGGTGAACCAGTTGCGCGTGGTCGGCGCGCAGATCGAGGCACAGGCGCGCGAAGGCATTGCGTCGCAACTCGATGTCTTTGAATCGGAGCGTTCGCTGCTGACGGCGGAACAGTCGTTGTTGGCCGTGCACCAACAAATCCTGGCCGATACCGTCACGCTGTACAAGGCACTGGGCGGTGGCTGGCCCGACGTCGATGTCCGCAACGCGCCCGTCGACGACCGCGCTAACGCCAACACCAACGTCGCGAAACCGACGGCCAACGGCGCGCCCAAGGCGGCGCGTTAGTCGCAACGGCGCACAAAGCGTTGCAACCGTGAAACCTGTGCCGCGCTTGCATTTGCGCAACGCTGCGGCGCAGCGCATTGACTCCCCTCAAGCGTGGCCTACTATGTTCTTACCCGTGACCTGCCGCCCCTGTGCCGACGCATGCCAATGCATGCTCCGTGCCGCTTCGCGGTTGCGTGCCACAGGCCCCACTGTTGGCTCTGGTGAAACATGACGCGCGACGATGCCCCCTTCATGGATGTGCCGGTGATGGCGCCGCGCGCGGGTCAGGCGTTCGACGTCCTGCTGATGCCGGTGTCGCGCCCCGACCTGGGCGAGATCCGCATCGACGAAGACCTGTTTGCGATCGGTCGCGGCGAGGCACCGTTTGCCGCCTATCCAACTGAAGCGGTATCGGTGCTGTCGCGGCGTCATGCGCGCATCTTTTCCGAGGATGGCGCGGTCTACGTGGCCGACCTCGGCAGCAAGAACGGCACGCATGTCAATGGCGATGCCGTAGCCCAGCAGCCGGCCTTGCTGCGCGATGGCGACGAGGTCAGCTTTGGCGCGGGGCTGGCGTATCGCGTCAGGCTCTATCCGCGCCCGGTGGAGCCAGAGCCGCCCAAGGTGGCGGTCACGCTGACGCCGATGCGCGAGGACCTGGGTCTGCAACCGGTGATCATCACGGGCTTCCCGTTCATGATCAACAAGACCGACGATACGTTCGCGCGCTACCGCAATGACTATCCGCATCAGGTCAACTACCTGTCGCGCCGCCATGCCCACGTGTACCTGAAGCAGGGCGTGCCATGGATCGAGGATCTGGGCAGCACCAATGGCACGTTCGTCAATGGCGTGCGCCTGCGCGAGCAGTCGATCCGTCTCGAACCCGATGATGTGATTGCTTTCGGTGGCAGCCACTTCGTCTATCGCGTGGGAATCGAACGCGAAGCGGACGCCGATGCCACGGCCACGCGCACCTCGTTCATGGAAGTCTCGGCCGAACCAAAGGCCAACGGCGCGGCCTCCGTGCCCTCCGCGCCCGTCGATGTCGATCCGGACAAGACCACCTTCGTGGGCGCGGCCGATTCATTCCTTGATATCTTCTGCGTGGACTACCGCGCGGCGCAGGAAGACGAAGTCAACCCCGAGGCGTTGCCCGATGCCGCCGGCGATGCCGCGCACGCAAGCGCGCCGCGCGGCAAGCTGACGATGATGCTGGTCGAGGCGATGCGCAGCTTCGGCATCCGCGACCGTCATCAACTGGAACGCGCCGCGCGCGTGGCGATCCTGGTCATCGCCGTACTGGTGATTGGCGGCGGCTACCTCTGGTGGCGCGGCGCACCGGATCGCTCACTGCAACTGCTGCTTGACGAGGGCAAGTATGTACGTGCGGCCGAGGTGGCCGACAAGGTACTGTCGCGTCATCCCGACGAATCGCGCTATCAGGTAATGGGCGCCGAGGCGCTGATGCGCGGCTATGTGCCGCAATGGTCCGCGCGCCTGCAAGCCAATGATTTCAACGGCGCCGACGCGGTACTCGGCGAAATGCGCGCGCGCAGCGAACACAATGCCGATGGCCGTGCATTGATTGACCAGCTGGCCTGGGTGGGCGACCTCGAACGCTTTGTGGTCGGGCGAGGCGGCATCGATGCGCCGATCCGCATGTACGCCGACGAAACAAAAACTCGTGACCTGGTGCGGCGCTGGGAGGACGACACGGCATCGCACCAGCGGCTGCTGGGCCGTATTGCCAACGACGTGCCGTCATTCCGCGACACCTACGCGCGTGCGCTGAGCGATCTGCGCCGGCTGCAGAACGACGATTCGGTATTCCTGGCCGCAATCGACCGGCTCAATGCCGCAATCGCCACGGAGCTCGGTCGTGACCAGCCCGAGGCGCTGCAATCGATGCTGGCTGAGTACAAGGACAAATATCCGCGCCTGGCCGGACTCGATCGCGTGGAGGGCGACCTCAAGCAATATACGGCGCTGGTGCAGTCGCTGCGTGACCGTGCGGTGGGACCGCTGGTGGCGCTGATGCAGCAGGCAAACCTTGCAACGCCGCCGTTCCAGGCGCAATACCAGAAGCTCAAGGCGGGCCGGCTGCCCGCCGACGATGTACAGAAGCAGGTCGCGTTGGCCAATGCGGCATGGGTGCAGGGCGACAGCGCCGCGGCAATTGGTGCATTGAAAGTCATCACCAGCGGGCCATGGGCCGCCGATGTGGCGAAGGACGCTACGCACAAGGAGCAGGTGGCCACCCAATACGCCGCGGTGAAGTCGGCGCGCGGCTCGCCGGGGTACGAGGATCAGTTGCTGGCGTTTTATGCCTCGCTCGATCCGCAGGCCGATGCGTTCTATGCCAAGGCCGTGGATGCGGACGTCAACAATATCCGCGATGTGGCGCTGCGCCGTGCCAATACGCTGCTGAACCGGGCTGCCACGGGCTGGCGCCAGTATCGCAACAATGGGCTGATTGCCGGAGAGCAGCGACTTGAAGCCGGGATCTCGGCGAAATTCCGCGCGCAGGCCAAATTGCTGGCCGATGCCCAGGACGATGCGCGACAAGGTCTGCGCATCTACGCCCAGCTGAAGATCGAGGATACGGACCAGTGGAACAAGATCCGCGACGATATCCAGGCCGAGATCGACGCGCAGCGGCGCTCGCTCAATGACCTGCGTATGGTGCTCGATCCGACCGTGCTCAAGACCAAGCTGGCACTGGTGGGTGAAGGCAGCAAGCAGGGTGCGGACGGCTCCACGGCGGCCACGGGAGGCACACCATGAAGGACGACAGTCGGGGTAACCATTTACGTCCGTTGACCGAAGCGCTGGAAGATCACAGCGCCGAAGGCATTTCCCTGCTCAGTGCCGAGCCACGCAAGCTGACCCTGCTGACCATCATCACCACGGCCGGCCTGGTGTTGTGCGCGCTGATCTGGTCGTTCTTCGGGCATGCCGATGTCATCGTCACCGCGCAAGGTACCCTGGCGCCGGAATCGGAGGTGCGACGCTTCTACGCGCCCGTCGATGGCGAACTCGTCGATCTCTATGTGGCCGAAGGCCAGCCGGTATCGAAGGACGACGTGGTGGCGCGGCTGAATGCGCGCGGCGCGATCGAGGCTGCGGCCAATGCGCTGCAGGCGCAGCTCAAGCTTGACGACGCCGAGCGGGAGTGGAAGCAGTTTCCGGAGCGCAAGGCCTTGCTGGAGCGCAAGGCGCTGGCCTTGAAGCAGCAGATCGAACTGGCGACGCGCCAGCACGAGAACCGCATGGCCGAAGGCACCACGCGGCTGGCAGAGCAACAGCGTGCGCAACTGGCGGAGGCGCGCAGCAATCTTGAGAATTCGCGGCGCGCGCGAGACTTTGCGCGGCAGGAGCAGGACCGCTATGCGCGCCTGTTCGCGCTACCGGCCGGTGGCGGTGTTTCGCAGTCACAGGTCGAAGGCAAGCGTGCGATAACGCAGGATGCCGAGAATACGCTGCGCGTGGCGCAGTCGCGCCTGGCCGAGCTCGATGCGCGGCTGGCGCGCGAATATACGCAGGCCAGCGCGCTGCTCGAGGGCAGCGGGCAGGAACTGGCAAGCCTGCGCGTCCAGTACGACGCTGCTACGCGCGAGATCACCAGCACCGAGGACAAACTCCGGCTGCAGGTGCAAACCGCACGCCTGGTGGCCGATGCGGCCGCGCGCATCAAGTTCGAGAATATCGACAAGGACAACTTCCTGTTGATCCTGGCGCCGGTGGCGGGCGTGATCACCGACGTCACGTCGACGCAGCGCGGGGACAAGGTGCAGGCCAATACGCCGCTTGGCGGGATTGCACCCAAGGATGCGCGGCCGATGCTGCGCATCGAGATTGCGGAGCGCGACCGCGCGTTCCTGCGCGAGGGGCTGCCCGTCAAGCTCAAGTTCAGCGCGTTTCCGTACCAGCGCTACGGCCTGGTCGCCGGCACGCTCGAATACATCTCGCCCGCCACCAAGCCATCGGGGCCGGACAAGCAACCGGTCTACGAGGGGCGTGTGCGGCTGGCGCAGGACTATTACAGCGTGGCCAGCAACAAGTATCCGCTGCGCTATGGCATGACCGCCACGGCCGAGATCGTGGTCAGGGAACGACGCCTGATCGACCTGGGACTCGATCCGTTCAGGCAGGTCGCCGGTTAGGCAGAAGAATCAGGCAGGGATCAGGAAACGTAGTCAACAGGAGAGGGCGATGACAGCCATCGTGCGCATCGACGAGGAAGTGATCGACGTCGACGAATTCGTCAGGGTGTTGAAGCTGACGGGCCAGTTCGAAGGGCTGGTGGAACAGTTGGTCCGCGACAAGCTGACCGCTCATGCGGCGCGTCGCCAGGGTCTCAAGCTGTCGCCGGACGAGGTGCAGGAGCGTGCCGACCAGTTCCGGCGCGTGCATGGACTGCATCGCGCGGCCGATATGAACCACTATCTCGACGGGCTCAATATTACGCTCGACGAGTTCGAGGCCTTTATCACCGACAGCCTGTACCAGGAAAAGATGATGGAGCGCGTGGGCACCGACGATGCGGTGGAAGCGTACTTCCAGCTTAACTCGCCAAAGTTCGACAGCATCGAGGTCAGCCATATCGTGGTGGATACCGAGGGCAAGGCCAAGGAACTGGTGTCATACCTGCAGGATGATCCCGACAGCTTTGCCGAGATGGCGCGCGAGCATTCCATCGCGGATACGCGCGAGCAGGGCGGCGATATCGGCAAGGTGTTGCGCGGCTCGCTCAAGGGCGATATCGAGGCCCGCGTCTTCAATGCGGAACCCGGCGACCTGCTTGGGCCGTTTCCGGCGCCCGACCGCTCGTTTTTCGAGGTCTTCCTGGTGCGCGCCAAGCATCCGGCGCGGCTCGATCCCGATGTGAGCGTGGAAATACGCCGGCTGTTGCGTGAGGAATGGTTGATGGCGAGGGCCCAGGAACATGTCATCGAAGCCCGCTAGCGAGCCCGTCGCCACTGCATCGGCGCCGCAGTCGCTGGCCGATTTTCTTGCGACCGTCGAGATCCTGTCGCCGTTGACGCGCGACGAGATCGAGCAGTTGGCTGCCAGTGCGCGAACCCTGAACTTTGGCTTTGGCGATACGGTATGCAACGCCGGTGAACCCGCCGATGGCATCTTCATCGTGCGCAGTGGGTCGGTGCGCGTGTTCAACGAGGAACACGGCAAGGAAATCAGTATGGGGGTGCGCAAGACCGGCGAGGTCTTTGCCGATATCGCGTTGCTGCGCGAATACCGGCATGAATCGTCGGTGCGTGCATCGGGCAAGACCGAGCTGATTACGATTCCGCGTACCGTGACCGAACCGGTGGTCGGTGGCAACCCGGCCGCGCTCGCGTTTATCACGAGCTATGTGGCGATCAGTTCGGCCGGGGGCTTCGTGGCGCGCCTTTTCGATCTGCGCGGCAAGCTCGACAAGCTGGAACTCGAGGACGCAGTGCGCAGCGTGGGGGTCAAGCGCGTGGCCGCCGGCAAGAGCATCCTGCAACAGGACGGCCGCGAGGACCGCCGCCTGTATGTGGTACGGCAGGGCACGGTACGCATTGTCCGCGAGGAAGAGGGCGATACCTTCCAGCTTGCCACGCTTGGACAGGGCGATATCTTCGGCGAACGTGCCTGCGTGATGCGCCAGGAGCAGATTGCATCGGCGATTGCGGAAACCGATACGCGGCTGCTGGTGATCCCCGAAAAGACCGTGCAGCTGATACTTGAACGCAATGCCAGGTTGCGCGAGGTGCTGGAGGAGCGGATTCGCGTGGTGGACCGCGAACTGCACCGGCAGAAGAAGCTCGCCGAGCGCCGCAAGCGGCCGGTGCTGCTGGACCTGCAATCGAAGCCGGAACTTGGGGAACGGCTGATCCGCCGCTTTGCGCTGGTGGAGCAAGCCGAGGAGATGGATTGCGGTGCGGCGTGCCTGGCCATGATCTGTCGCCACTATGGCATTCCGATGACGCTGGGTAAGCTGCGCGAACTGGCCAATGTCACCACGGCTGGCGCCACGCTCGACAGCCTCGCGCGCGCTGGGGAATCGCTCGGCTTTACCACACGCGGCGTGCAATGTACGCGCGATGCGCTGCTCGGCTTCGAGCTGCCGTTCATCATCCACTGGGAGGGCTATCACTACGTGGTGGTCTATGGTGTGTCGTCCCGCTACGTCTGGGTAGCGGATCCGGCCATCGGCTTCCGCAAGATGAGCACCGAGGAATTTGAGCGCGGCTGGAGCGGCACCTGCCTGCTGTTCTCGGCGGGTGCGCAGATGACCGAACTGGCCGTGTCGCGCTCGCCGTGGCTGCGCTTTATCAGTTATCTGGCACCGTACCGCAAGATCCTGGCGCACCTGTTCCTGGCTACCTTCGTGATCCAGATGCTGGGCGTGGTGCCGCCCCTGATCATTCAGAACATTCTTGATGGGGTGGTCGTACACCAGAACGTTGGGCTGTTGCACCTGCTGATCCTGGGGCTGGTGATCTCGAATGTGTTCACGCAACTGATGGTGACGATCCGGGCGTATCTGGCCAACTTCATGGTGCGCAATATGGATTTCGCGATGATGTCGCACTTCTTCAAGCACACCTTGTCACTGCCGCTGTCGTTCTTTGCCAAGCGCAAGACCGGGGACATCTTTGCGCGCTTCCAGGAAAACCAGACGATTCGCGCCTTCCTGACTGAATCCACGGTAACCACGGCACTGAACCTGCTGATGGTCTTCATCTATTTCAGCATCATGTTCCTGTACAACGTGAAGCTGACCCTGCTGCTGATTGCCTTTGTGATACCGATTGCGGCGCTGACGGTCATCGTGACGCCCAAGGTCAAGACCTACGCGCGCGAGGTCTTTACGGCATCGACCGACGCCAAGGCATACCTGATGGAAACGCTCGGCGGCGCCGAGACCGTCAAGGGCATGGGCATCGAGCGGCCGGTGCGGCTACGCTGGGAACGCAAGTACGCGAAGGCGCTGGACAAGCAGTATCAGGCGCAATCGTTCCATATCCTCGTCGGACTGGTCAGTCAGGTGCTGAACGCGGCGACGACGATCACGATCCTGTGGGTGGGCGCAACGCTGGTGCTCGAACGTGAGCTGACCATCGGGCAACTGATCGCGTTCAATGCCTTCATGGGCAGCGTGCTGGCGCCACTGATGGGGCTGGTGGCGTTGTGGGGGCAACTCAATGACGCAGGCGTGGCCATGGAGCGGCTTGGCGACGTACTGGACCTGGAGCCCGAGCAAACACCGCATGACGTGCTGTCACGCGTGATGCTGCCGGACCTGCAGGGCGAGATCGAGTTCAACGGGGTGTACTTCCGCTACGGTGGCGAAGATACCCCCTATGTACTGGAGAACATCAGCTTCAGCATGCGTCCGGGCGAGATGGTGGCCATTGTCGGCCGCAGCGGATCTGGCAAGACCACGCTGGCCAAGCTACTGGTGGGTTTCTACAAGCCCACCGACGGATCGATGAAGGTGGATGGCTACGACCTGAACGTGATCGACACCGAGTTCTTCCGCGCGCAGGTCGGCTATGTGATGCAGACCAATCTGTTGTTCTCGGGCACCGTGGCCGAGAACATTGCCTGCGGCGACGACAGCCCCGATCGGCGCCGTATCGAGGAAGTGGCCAAGATGGCCGACGCGCATGCGTTTATTTCAAAGCTGCCGCTTGGCTATGAGCAGGTGGTGGGCGAACGCGGCATCGGCCTGTCGGGTGGGCAGATCCAGCGGCTGTGTATTGCGCGTGCGCTTTACCATGATCCACGGCTGCTGGTGTTCGACGAGGCCACGTCGGCCCTCGACACGCAGTCAGAGAGCAATATCCTGGCCAATATGCAGGAGATCCTGCGGGGCCGCACGGCCGTGATCATCGCACATCGGCTCAGCACGATCATGCAGGCCGACAAGATCCTGGTGCTTTATGAAGGCGGAATCGTGGAACAGGGGCGGCATGAGGAATTGCTCGAACGCCGCGGCATGTATTACCAGTTGGTACACAAGCAGCTGAGCGCCGCATGAAGCTATATAACCCGAATCCCAACCCTGCACCCGCTACATCCGCGGTATCGTTTGCGGGCCTGATCGAGAAGATCGAGATCCTGCGTTCGACGCTGCGCTGGTCGTCGCGGCTGGAACGGCCCGATATCGAGAAGCTGCTCAAGCAGGCCACCACGCTGCGCGACGAGGTGATGGGCCTGTCGCACAAGGAGCGCTTTGTCGCGGCAGCGTCCGCCACGGGTGAGTCGGCCGAGGCGGTGGTCGAACCGGTCGAGATGTCGGCGCGTGAGCGTCGCCAGGCGCTGATGGAGCGGAGTTTTGTCTTCGAAGGTACGTTTGGCGACAATCCCAAGCTGCTCGAAGCACTGGAAATTGCGGAAAAGGCTGCACCGACCGACCTGCCGGTGCTGGTCGACGGCGAAAGCGGTACTGGCAAGGAGTTGATGGCCAAGGTGATTCACGCCAATGGCGCGCGCACCGACAAGCCGTTTATTTCCGTCAACTGTGGCGCGATTCCGGACAGCCTGCTGGAATCGGAACTGTTCGGGCACAAGAAGGGCGCGTTCACTGGCGCGGCCAATGATCGCCGTGGCAAGTTTGAAAGCGCACACACGGGCACCATCTTCCTGGACGAGATTGGCGAACTGCCGCTGACGGGGCAGGTCAAGCTGCTGCGTGTGCTGGAAGCGCATGAGATTCAACGCGTGGGGTCCGACGAGGTCATTGCCGTCGATACGCGCATCGTCGCCGCGACCAACAAGGATCTGCGCCGCATGAGCCAGGAGGGCACCTTTCGCGAAGACCTGTTCTACCGGCTCAGCGTCATTCACGTCACGCTGCCCGCGCTGCGCGAGCGGCGCGATGAGATTCCGTTGCTGGTAGCCTACTTTGGCGACGAAGCCGCAGGTCAGCTGAAACGGCGACCCGTCAAGCTGACCCCGCGCTTGCGCGATTTCCTGCTGCATTACGAATACCCGGGCAATATCCGCGAACTGCGCAACCTGATGTACCGCCTGTCGTGTCTGGCTGGCGATACAGCCGATTTCATGCATCTGCCACAGGATGTTCGCCCGAAGCCGGCAGGCCTTCAGGCCGTGGCCGCCAACGGTGGCAGGGCGACTGTGACCGACCTCAGTACCGCCACGTCACTGAGCGAAGCCAAGCGCGCTGCCAGCGACGAAGCCGAACGCGCATTCCTGGAGCGTGGGCTGCAGGAAGTGGGCGGCACCGTCGCCGAACTCGCGCGACGCTTCGACATGAACCGCTCCCATGTGCAGATGCTGCTCAAGAAGCATGGTATCCATTCAAAGGACTTCAGGAACAATCGGCAGGCCGAAGGCAAGTAGCGCTGCAACCTCCGCGAGGTGTGGCCTGGCCTGGTACAAGTCAGCAGATCTCGTCTCCTCGTTGACCGTCCTCGGTTCATCGAACTTTTACGAACGCGGGGCCTGACTTGATCTCGACGTCGATCCGCTCCTGGCTGTTTCTCCGGATATCGAACACGCCGCGGAACGACCTTCCGGGAGGGTAGGCGCCACCCTGTGCAGGTGAGTCCATGACGTACCTGCGCGCCTTCACGAGTGCGTCAGTACGATCGATGAGTTGCTGCTCGGTCATGCGGGCTTCCAGGGCATAGAGCATGGCCACACCGTTCGAGGCGGAGGGAGGCTCGTCTTGCGGTCCCCATCTTTCAGAGTCGCCAATCGCGGGATTCGGATATCCGGGGCCCAGGGCATGCATTTGACCGGCATGCACCTTCTGCTGCTTGCCCAGGCAGGCGTCGATCAGCCGCTGTGTCCAGATGGAAAACCATTGCCACGGTTTCCTGGCGGCGCTATGGGTGGAAACGTCATCCCACGTGAGTGGCGGCCTGATGCCTGGCATTGACGTTGGCGCCCCCAATGGGGCCGCAGACGACGCTGCCGGCGAGACATTCGCGTGTGCCGATCCGAACAGCCAGCCGAGAAACCTGATGAACCAGCCAAACCACCGCTTGAATGGATTGGCGGTGACGTTGTTCGGGGCGGGATCGACACTGCCACCGTTTGGTTTGGCACCGGCGTTGCTGTCGTTGCTACCGCCGCTGCCTGCGCTGCCTGCGCTGCCTGCGCTGCCGCCGCCGCTGGCGGCAGTAACGCTGCCGTCGGAAGTCCCTGCTTCGGGAGATGCCTGGGCGATGGTGGAAGTTTCGCTGCCGGCCGACGCGTTGGCATCTGCAGGTGTGTCGGGAGCGGGTTCGGCAGGGGTGGCGGCGCCGCCAGCGGAAGCGGCGATGCCCGTTGAAGCAGCGGCACTCTGCGAATCATCGGAAGCCGCCGCCGGAGCGTCGGACTGATCCACAACATCGGGCACCGGATCACGCAGGCTCTTGCCGTTCTCGATCACGTCGAGCAGCCGGTGCACCGAGTCATACTTGAACTCAACCACCTTGCCATGAGGGGTGACCAGGCCAATGCGCTGACCGACGGCATCATAGGTATAAGTGGTTACGTTGCGACCATAGTGGTATTCGATCGGGCGGCCGCGCCCGTCATAGATGTACTTGATCCGGACGCCGTCAGGATTGATGCCCTCCAGCAAACGGCCCGAGCCATCATATGCGATGCCACGAGACGTACGGCCGGTGGAATCGGTCGCACTGGCCAGATTCCCTTGCGCGTCGTAGGTAAAGGTCGCCTGGCTGGTGATCCGGTCGTCTTCGCGCTCGACCAGGCTGGCCATCTGCCAGTTGGCGTCATAAGTCCATGCAATGCTCGATACGGGCCCAGTGCGCTCGGCGTCGAAGCCACGCATGCCACTGCTATCGGTGGTGGCTTGCCACGAATGTTTGGAGGGACGGCCCAACTCGTCGAATTCAGCAGTATCGATACGATTCGGCATGGCGATCCTTGCTGGAACGTTCAGGGTCGGATGCCATTCGGTCGTGAAAATCTGCTGGGCAGGGCTGCCCGCCTGTTCAACGCGCCGCGTTACCCTGCCGCGCTCGTCGTAAGCGTATTGCGTCGCGACGTCCTTGAAATTGACGGTGCCAACCAGGTTGCCCGAGGGGTCGTAATAGGTTGATTTGGTTGCGCCACCTGGTGTCGAGTGGCCAGAGATGCCAGCCGGCCGCATGGTATTGCCAATCATTTCCTGGCGATAGTGCGAATCTCGGCGCTTTCTGCGGTACACCGTGGTGTTGTTGGCGTCGACGTATCGGTGGGCGGTGAAGTCCACCCCGTCTGCGAGCTCGGTGTTGGTGACGCGGCCGCGACCGTCATAACTGTAGGTGGAAAAGCGGACGCCGGCTTCGTCGGTGATGCCGGTCAGGTACCTTGCGAACCGACCGATACTGGGCATGGCGTCGTAGTGATACTTGCGGCGCGTGGCGTCGGCATGTGTCACTTCGCTCAACATCTGACGTTCGCCGTACTTGTACCAGCTAGTGCGCTGCGACGGATCGGTAATCGAGTTGATGCGGCCTTCCGAATCATAGGTAAAGACGTAGGCCTGGTCGAACCGGTTTGCCACGCGCAGCAGCATGCCGGGCTTGCCTGCCACGGCGGCGGGGGTGCTGGCGTCGCTGTATGTCAAGGTAGTCAGTTGGCCGTTGCGCTCGGCCACGCGAAGCAATCTGCCGCGTGCATCGTAGGTTTCCACCGCGTCGTCGACGGCACGGCGATATTGCCAGCCGTACTCGCCATTGCCGAGCGCGAACGGAGCCACGGTATCGCGGCTGCTGGCCGCTTGCCAGCCATCGCCTTGCTTGTTGAACGTGACATGGGTGGCGTCGCCACGCAAGGCGGTGAGCGTGGTGCCGGTTTCCCCGGGTAGTTCGAGCTGGCGGTTCCACTGATGCATCCAGTTGCGGCCGAATGTGTCGGCAGCGTCAAACGGTACATGGGAGCGATATGTCCTCTCCAGGGCAGGAACGTGCGTGGTCGCCGGGATATCGGGTTCCGTGATCGTCATGGTGCCGGTGCCGGCAGTCACGCCATTGCCAACGGGGCAGCTCTGATCCTCGATCCGGCTGACTTGCTGGTCGCGCGACCAGAAGAACGGCCCACCACATTGCTCTTTCCACGGTAAGTGATCATTCGGGGTGTTTCCATGCGGTGCACAGAGCCATGCACGGGTAAGCACGCTGGTGCGCGTGTACGAGCCGTCGGGACGGAGATCGAGACATAGCCCCGACTCCTCGTCGTATGACCACGAGCCACGGAACACGCTGTTCAGGCGCTCGCAGGCAAGTTCGCGAGTCGGGTAGGGCGGCTCGTTCGGGTCGGGGGTGTCTACAAAGTAATACTCGGTTGGTGGATAAGCGGACAACGATGGCGCCGCGGTGGCGACGACCAGAAGCAGGAGCAGTTGCCGCAGAAGGCGGCTCCGATTGGCTGGCATGCGCATTTCAGATCATCTCGTTGTAAGGCATGCCGGCCATTCTGGACAGGCCAGGAACCGATGCAAACGGGGATAAATCTGAAAATCGGCACGAAAATTCCGTGTTTTCAGCGGATTCTTCGCCTCGGAGAAATCGTCAGACCTCGGGATTCAGCAGTGTCATGTCGGAGCCCTCGCCTAGATCGTCGGCACGTACCACCACCACCGACACGTTGTCGCGTCCGCCATTGTCCAGCGCCTGGCGGAGCAGGGTGTCGGCCAGTCGCGCAGGATCGTTACCCGTGGCAAGCACGGCGGCGATCTGGTCGTCCTGAACCTCGTTGCTCAGGCCATCGCTGCAGAGCAGGAAGATGTCGCCATCGCCAATCTCGAGCGTCAACCGCTCCAGGTCGATTGAGGCGGCGGCACCGACCGCGCGCGTAATGGTGTTGTGGGCGGGGTGGTGCCTGGCTTCCTCGGCCGTAATCAGTCCGCGCGCCTTGAGCCGTTCCACCTGGCTGTGATCGCGCGAGAGCTGCTTCAGATGGCCGTCGCGGAACAGGTAGAGCCGGCTGTCACCGGCCCACAGGCAACTGCATTGGCGTTCGCATGCGAGCAGCATGACAACCGTGCTGCCGATCACGCGCACCTGCATGCGCACGGCTTCCTCGATCAGCAACTGGTTCACGGTCTGGATCGCGATCCGCGCGCTTTCCACGGCGTGTTCGAGACTGTCCGGCGCGGGTAGCCCCGACAGTGCCTGGACGATCGCGCGGCTGGCGAAGTCGCCCACCGCGTGACCGCCCATGCCATCGGCCACTGCCCAGATGCCGCGCTCGGAAAGGTCGAGGCAGGCGTCTTCATTGCGCTCGCGCACCCGGCCGACGTCTGTACAGGCGGCCGAGGCCCAGCGGAATTGCGATACGCAGGTCACGGTATGCTCCGGCGCGGACCGTTGCCGCTCCGCGCGAATGGCGCCCCCGGGGCAGCCGGATGTTTGGGGTAACCGCGAAAGCCCTGCCGCTGCGTGCCGCAGGACTTAGATCAACCGGCCCTTGTTGCGGGCATCCATGCTGGCGTCGACCGTAACGTTCGAATTCGGCGCGTTGTTATGGACGTCGATGTTCTGGAACTGGTTGTTCATCTGATCAGCATAGAAGCTGTAGTTGATCTCGTAAAAGTTCACGACGGGCAACGTGCTTGGGCGCGATGCAACATAGGGCTGGATCCAGCCGAAAACCCAGGGCGCACCGCCGCCCCGGATGGCGGACATGGCCCGGAAATCAAGTTCGTGGTGGGTGTTGAGGTCGCGGATGATAAGCGTTGCCATGATCGTCTCCTGAAGCTAGGCAGCTGATTGTTGCGTGCCTGTATTGAGCAAACGGTGTGCCATGGGCCAAGGGTGATGCCGACGGCGGTTCTCATCCGGATTGCGTCGTAACGGCCTCATTCGCGGTTGGGGCCAGACCAACACCGGCCACCAACACTGGTGGGCGGCCACCGTCAGTCAAGTCATCGTTCAGTAGTCGACCAGTAGTAGGGGAGTACTGGCTACTACCTTGCGCCGGTCCGGCTGCTGGTACGCCGATGACTGTCAATTTCCAACACATTGCGCAGGTTTTCGTTGGTTACTGACCAACGACCCCGGTACTCCAAATTCGGTTGATCTCCCGCAAACCATTGTCGCGCCGTGGATCAGTGCCGCTGGCACGCTTGATGCGGTTGGTTGGGCAACAACGCAACACTGGCTGCCCGCCACAGACACCAAACCGAGACCTGCCATGAACACCCAAGACCAACAACAAGCCGACTGCCTGGAAGACACCTATCTGCCCGGTGCCCATCTCGTGACGGAACGCAATGGCTACGTTCACCATGGTATCTACGCTGGCCACGGCCGCGTCATCCACTATGCCGGCTTTTGCCACACTCTGCATGCCGCGCCGGTCGAGGAAACCTCCATCGAACAGTTTGCCCACGGCCATGGCGTGGCCGTCAAGTACGAACCCTGCGCACGCTACCTCGGCGCCGAAGCCGTGGCCCGCGCCCGCAGCCGCCTGGGCGAAAGCCAGTATCACCTGCTGACCAACAACTGCGAGCACTTCTGCACGTGGTGCCTGCTGGGGCGGGGGCGCAGCGAACAGGTGGAAACCTGCCTGCGCAATCCCGGCGCCGCCGTGGCCACCGTGCTGCAACTGGTACGCGCGCTGCTGGTGTCAGGCCGTCACGCCGGCCGCCACAGCGGCCTGCGCGCAGCCTGATTGATCCATTCCCCAACCAAACTACCCAGGGAGCCTGCCATGTCCGGACTGATCGATTGGGAAAGCTGCACCAGCCGCAGCGTCCGCGCCTGCCACCGCCGTTGCGCGCAGGGCACCGCCAGCACCCGCATTCGCCACCGCGAGCGCCGCAGAAGCGAGCATCGTGCTCCGGCACTGGCCGAGTTTGCTATACTGCGCCCCGTCTTCCGACTCGCCCGCCCCAGCGCGGCGCGGGTGCCATGCAGACGGTCCGCTCGCCGTAGTTCAATGGATAGAACGAGCGCCTCCTAAGCGCTAGATACAGGTTCGATTCCTGTCGGCGGGACCATAACGAAGTCCGCAGCAGTTCTCCGAAGTTCTCTCTCCCGCTGTAAATTAAGGCCTCTTGGCCTTTCGACGTTCACCAAAGTTCGCGGGAAACCGTTGGCATCCGTCACTTTTTGGGGCATTCTTTGGGGCATTCTCTAATGCCCCGATTATCGGTGCCCCTACGCGATGCCCCGTACGGTCGAACCTCTCACCGACACCAAAATCCGCAACGCCAAGCCGCGCGAGCGTGCCTATAAGCTGTTCGACGGCGGTGGCCTCTATCTGGAGGTCATGACAGATGGGCGAAAGCTCTGGCGCTTCAAATACGTCCGCCCGTCCGGTGCCGAGAATCGGCTCGGCTTTGGTACCTACCCTGGCGTGACGCTGGCCCAGGCCCGCGCGCAGCGCGAGACGGCCAGGTCGCACGTTGCCGAGGGCAAGGATCCTGGCGCGGTCAAACAGGACCAGCGCCGCGCGGCCAAGATCGCCGCCGGCAATTCCTTCGAGGCGGTCGCCCGCGACTGGCATGCGACCCAGAAGGAAAGCTGGAACGAGGTCTATGCCGGCAAGGTTCTCGCCTCGCTCGAGAACGACGTCTTTCCCGTCCTGGGCAGCACTCCCATTTCCGACATCCGCGCGCCGGCCATCTTGGACCTGCTGAAGGCGATCGAGGCCCGCGGCGTCCGCGATACCACGAAGCGCGTACTGCAGCGCATGCGGGCAGTGTTCCAGTACGGCATCGTCTATGGCCTGTGCGATCGCAACCCGGCCACCGACATCGACAGCGAGGTCGTGCTGAAGCAGGCGCCCGTCCAGCACCAGGCCCGCGTGCCCCTGGCCGACCTGCCGCAGCTGCTGCGCGACATCGATGGCTATGAGGGCGACAAGGTAACGCGCCTGGCTCTGCAGCTCATGACGCTGACGTTCGTGCGTACCACGGAAATGATCAAGGCCCAGTGGGATGAGATCGACGAGGAAAAGGCCGAGTGGCTGGTGCCGGCCGAGCGGATGAAGATGCGCGACCCGCACGTGGTGCCGCTATCCACGCAGGCGCTGGCGGTGCTGAAGGAACTGCGCGAGATCACCGGTCACCGCACGTATGTGTTCTACAGCCCGCGCGGCAAGACTGGCCACATCAGCAACAACACGATGCTGTATGCCCTGTACCGCCTGGGATACCACTCACGGATGACTGGCCACGGCTTCCGAGGCCTGGCGTCGACTGCGCTGAACGAACTGGGCTTCCGATCGGACGTCATCGAGCGCCAGTTGGCCCACGTCGAGCGCAACAAGGTGCGCGCCGCCTATAATCACGCGCAATACCTCACGGAGCGCCGCCAGATGATGCAAGCATGGGCGGATCGTTTGGATTCTTTGGCCTTTAAATAATTGGTGGCATGAATGTCTAGTATTACTGCTGCTTTTAGTCTTCCGTTGGAGATGTTCGCAGGCGCTGCGGCACCTATTGCAGCTGCTTTTTTAGGAGTTGTCATTGCGACTATTAAGGGATGGATTGAATCGAAGGCGACGAGAGAGCGGATTGAACGTGTTGAAGAAAAAGCGATTGCCAATCCAGAAAAGCCACAGTTGGCATGGGATCTTGCGAGAACTAAGCTCGAAAGTTATCTGGACAGAAATCTAGCGCAGGTTAGATCAATATTTTGGCTAACATTAATCGTTATGTTGGCAGGATTTTTATTCATTCTATATGGCTTGAATTTGGCTATTGGACGACCTGAATCGCTACCCGTGGCGGTAGTGGGAGCGGCTTCCGGCGTGATCATCAGCTTTATCGGCGGTTCGTTCTTGTTGATCTATCGATCGATACTGTCACAATCCAAGGAATATGTGACTGTCCTTGAGCGAATTAATGCGGTGGGTATGGCAGTCCAAGTAATAGCGAATATTCCTGATGACAACGCGCAGTTGAAGCACGAGACGACCGCACTTTTGGCGAAGCAACTGCTTGGCCTCTATGGCGTCGGGGAAGCTACCGAGTCTCTGAAGAAAACTGCGAGACCGCGCAAGTCGCGCGTCATCCCTTAAAGGCGCATGCTTCCGAGAGGTTTTCAGTGGGGAGAAAGCGTGGCGGGAAAACCTACCGATCCTTAAGCGCGTAGTCTGTAGCCGCTCTGCCAGTTTCGTGTGCGAAGAGTATGCGGTGATTCCACGCCGCCGCTGCGCTCTCCTCGCTCTTGTGCGTCAGCGCAATCTGATGGCCACAGCACGCGACGTCCGTGCAGCTTACTGCCGACCAGCCTTGCGAGGTCTTCATCTGGCCAGGCAGCCCGCAGAACGGGCAGGGCAGTAGAATTATTGGCATTGAATAATTGCTCATAAACGTCGTGCTACGAGAGGTCGCGCAATAATTAAGCGCTAAAAAATGTCATTCAAGAACATAGAAGAGGTCCAGGCCCTTGTTGACAATTTAGGTTTCGGGAAAGTCGCGATGATGCGCACTGAAGGTCAGTTTGATGCCACAAACCAAGCAATGATTGCGGAATGGGAGCGTCGGGCGGCTTCAATGTTCGTGGCGGAGCGAAGCCAGCGAGTGGTGTTGCAGGCTTCAACTCGTTCTGATTCCGGACGTGGGGCATGCTGGGGGGCCATTTTGTCGATCTCAATTTCCGTAGTTGCCCTGGTAGTTGCCATCGTTGCGCTATTCAAATCCGGTTTTTAGAGCACGTCCGGCGAGGGCGGGTTCAACTGAATTATTGGTTTTGAATAATTCGGTCTAAACGCGCCCGAACTCGACCACCCAGACCCACGGATTGGCCGCCCAGGCGCCGGCGCCGTTGATGCTGTCCCAAAGCGTCCGGTACGAATCCACAGGATCGAGGCACATCTGGCAGCTGGGATTGCTGTAGTCCGTCCATCCCTCCAGTTCCGACGCGATGCCCTCCGCAATCGCATCTGCCTCGCTACAGTCGTTGAGCCGCTCGATGCGCACGCCGGCAATTTCCAACTCAATGCGGCAGGCCCAGCGCGGCATGTGGATGCTTGGCTTCCACGTGATGGAGTCTGCCGGCGGGATGTTCTCGAAGCCGGCCGGCACGCAGGCAGGATAGTCAGCGCGGTAGACGGTCGGGCCTGGATCGAGTGGCGCAGGCTGTGCCCATGTCTCGCGCACCCACAGGCGATCGCCAGTCTGGCCGTATGGGCAATGGATAGTGATGTCCTGTAGCCGAGGTAGTAGCAGCCCGTCGAGCGGTTTGCTCAGCCATTCGCCTGTGAGGTTCCCTTGCTTGTTGATTTCCGGCTGCGGCTTCACAATGCGCCGCGTCTGCGTCTTCCGGACGTCGAGGATGGCGCGCACCATGGCGCCGCTGAAGAGGATAGGGCGTTCTTTCATTGGTGAGCCTCAAGGTTTTCGCCCATCGTGCCGATACGACCGGGATGGACGAACTTCGAAAACAACTTACGGAAATCCTCGGCGAACACGCGGATCCCGAGACCATGGTCAAGCTCATGGGCATGACCCTTGAACTTCAGGGGAAAGTCGGGGCCATCAACGCGATCCGGAAAGCGAATGGCCAATTGTCCCTCCAGGAAGAGATCGAGCGGGAAATGTACGACCTCCGCCAAATGGTGGCTGAAGGCATCCTTCCTCCCGAAGAAATCGAGGGGTTGTTCGATGAGGATGGAAAGCTGCTTTAGGCGATGCACCATGTCGCAGCAGTCGCCCTGGTAGCAGTGGTTGGTCAGCATGCTAGGATGCCCTCCAAAAATATGGGGGACGTCTATGGACTCTTTTCACCGTGGCGACTGGCTTGCGCTCGCACAGTCCGTTGCCTCGTTGGTTGCGATCATTGGTGCCTTCGGCGTCGTCTTTGTGCAGCATCATCTGGACAAGACGCGGGAGAAGGCAGCAGAGAATGCTAGGCGCGAAAAGGCACTGACCTTGTCGGTGTGGACGGTGCAACAGCTTTATGACATCACAGCAGCGCTGCAAAAATCCTGCGAGCAGACTTTCGTGAACAGCTTCGGCGAATACGCGATGGAGCAATTCCGCGACCTTCGAGCAGCGATATCTATGTTGCCCATGTCGGAACTCGAAGAGCGACACGCTATAGCTTTGCTGGTCGCTCGGAACACCACCAACAAGGTGATCGCGGTCATTCATATCGCTCGTACTCAATTGCCGCCGAACGAGGCCGAAGACTATCTCTCCCAGCAGTTGTCGAACCTCGCACACCTTATTCGTAAAGAACTCAGAATCTTGAAGGACGTCGCAGCCGAAAGCGGGAAACCTGTGTAGCCCGCAGCAGAAGCCGAAGCTGTTGTACTCGCGGCGGATCATGCACGCACCTCGCCGGCGGCCGCACGGTCGAATCGCTCAATCTCCGCAAGGATGAGGGCGCCGACCTTGACCAGGTTATGCCGCGGAGCGCTGGGCTTCCATCCTTCCGGGGCCCACGGCCAGGTCAACGGGAGGCTGCCGCGCGTGGGCAGGAGGCCGTGGAGGGCATAGGTTGCGGCAGCCAAGGACAGCGCGCCGTCGGTGGCCTTGTCGTCATGTTTGGGTGTCCAGCCTTCCGCGCTGATCTGGCGGTGGCGCTCGGCGAGAACGTCGCGCGATGCTTCTGTCTCATGAATCGCGGTGTGGCGGGCGCAGTAAGCCAGTGCGGCATCCCATGCATCGCGCATTAGACGCTGCTCGAAGTCGTCAATGTCACCAGCTTGGCGCAGCACGCCTTGAAACACGCGTTCAGCTGCCGCCTTGTCGGTTTGGCTGTTCGTGGTGTCAGTCATCACAGCTCCCTGCTCTTAAATTTCTGTTCCATTTCGGCCATCCACTTCGCCTGGCGCCGCGCCGCATACACGCTCGCGGCGGTGTAGACGATCACGGCGACGACGCTGATGGCCAGTGCGAATTCGGATGACATCAGTGCTTCCCGCGCGTGGCTTCGATCTGATCGTCGACCCACTGTTGCACCTCTTCCTCGACCCAGCCGCTGGCGCGGCCGAGCTTGATAGGTGAGGGAAACGTTTGGTCCTTGATGCGGCCGTAGATGGCCGTCTTGCCCAGGCCGACGCGCTCGCAGACCTCGGGCAGCCGGATGATCCGGCGTTGAGGCTGGGTGTTCATTCCCGTTCTCCCTTGAGGGCTTTGACCAGGTACGGATCAACGTCCGGCTGGCGAAGCAGCCACGACTTGTAGTCCGGCGGCACCTCTGCAATGCGCATGCCCTTGTGCTTGCCGAAGGTCATGACGGTCGGGACGCGCGCGGCTTCGCTGGCTTCCCACACGTCTTCCCACGTCCAGGAATCAGTGAGGCCAAGCTTGTTCAGCACGTAGTCGAGGACAATGCGGCAGTTCAGCACATCGTTCTTGGCAGAATGGGCCCGCTGCAGCAGCTGGCGCGCACGATCGCGTTCGAACAGATAAAGCATCGCCGACTGGGTATGCGAGTCGATCTCGGGAAACAGGTGTCGGCACAGCGCCAGCGTGCAGATCCGCTTTACCGGCGGCTCGCCGATGACTTTCCAGTCATAGTCGACGTTGTGGCCGATCAGGTATTCCACATCGGCCGGAAGCTCGAATAGCGACGACGGCGGGCAGTCGACCAGTTCCTCGTCGAGGATGTGGTGGGTCGCCAGCGCGCCCAGCTCGATCCCCTTTCCGGGGTTGTACCGCTGCTCGAATTCCTCGGCGGTGGCCAAGGTGAACGGATCCCGCAGGCGCAGCCATGCGGCTTCGATGACGATGGGCTCGTTCGTGCCGGTGGTCTCGGTGTCGAAAATGATGGCATTCATGCGAAGTGCTTCCCGTGGAGTTCGTCGAGTTTTTCGACCTGGTCGCCGGTGAGCCTGGTTACCTCGCCGGCATGCATGCGCGAGGCCAGCGAACGGACGAATCCCTGTTCCCATTCGGTCAGGTCTTTCGTCCCCAGCAGGCCTTCCAGGCGCTGGATCATTTTGGTGGTGCTGACCATCACGCGGCCTCCCTTACGGTGCCGACCTCGTGGTCTTCGATCCAGAACGCCGTGATGCCGTCAGGTAGGCCAGCGGGCGGCGACTTGAGGCTCATGAACACCAGGGCAGTGTCGATCGCGCCATCAACGGCCAGATCGTCCAGCCACCAGAACAGGCGATCGCGCTCGGCGCCGATCAGCACGTCAGCGCGGTCCAGCACCAGCAGGCGAAGCCCAGTCAGATGGGTGATGGCTTCAGCGATCATTGCGTCGGCGCGCCACTTCTCGGACTCGGACAGCAGGGCATACGCACGGCCGGTTCCCGCTGTGATGGTCATGTCCGCCTCGATGCCTACGCGGAACCATTCGGTCATGTTGGCCGTGGCGGCGAGCCGGTCGTTGATTGGGTCCAGCGCTTCGGCCAGCAGCTCCGCGGGAATGCCACTCGGGCCAAGCGCGTCGGCCAGCGCGTCCCACGCCACCACGTCGGCGTGGTGCTGCGACGCCAGCTTCGTTTGCTCTGCCGCTTGTGCGACAGCCCTTTGGCCCGCGCGCACATCTTCCAGCTGCTTGCCAGTAGCAGCGATTGCTTCCTGCAGCTTGGTCAGCGCAGCCTCGATCGTCTTGCGCAGCTCGGCGTCATCGTCGCCGGCATCGGCGGCGGCATCCTTGCGTAGCAGGTCGAGCTGCGTCGCGGCGGCCTTCGCCGCGGCACGCTCGGCGGTGCGGCTCTTCAGCGCGTTCTCCAGCACCGTCAGGCTGCGTTCGTATTCGGGCAGGCGGCCAGCCGCCTCAGGGTCGGCTTGCGTCGGTTCGCGCAGGGCTAGCTGGCCAGCAAGGTACTGCAGCAGCACGCCGCACTCGGGGCAGGTGCAAGGCATGCCCGCTGCCTTGCCGCCGGCCGCCGCACGCAGGACTTCGACCTTGGGCAGGAATTCGTCGCGCTCGGCCTGCGCGCGGTCGACCGATTCCTGGGCCTTGGCGAGCCCGACTGCCTTGTCGGTCAGCTCGCGGATCTTCGTGTCGCGGGCGGCGCGCTGGCGCGCGGCGGCGTCCATCTCGCCGAGCTGGCGCTGCATGTCGCCGGCCTCGGTCGACGCCTCGGCGATGTCGGCCTGCAGCTCGGAGATCGTTGCATTGACGTCTTCCGGGGCTGGCGCGCCTGCAGGCACGTCGGCCTTCCAGTCGCCGGCCTTCACAGAACCGTACGTCAAGCCAGTGATGGCGCGCCACGCGCCCTTGGCAGCGGTGGCCTTGGTCTGGGCTTCCTTCGCCGCGGCGTCGAAACCGGCGCGCACCAGCGGCAGCACCGCCTCGATCTTCTTGGGGTTGCAGCCGCGTGCCACCAAGCGCTCGCGCACCAGGTCGGTACCGAGCTTGAGGCCCATCAGGTCAAACAGGAACGCGCGGCGCTCTTTCACCTCGAGGCGGGCGAAGCGCTGTGCGTCCAGCACGTACGGCAAGCGCGGATCGGTCTGCAGGCCGGCGGTCAGCTTGCCCGATGGCAGGGCGATACTGTTGGCCTGCGGGCCAGCGGATACGACGACCGTACCTGTTTCTGCGCCATCGTGCAGCAGCTGGCCGTATTCCTTCTTCAGGCTCACGCGCACGCTTTCGCCAGTCAGGGCCAGGCGGACGGCTTCCTGCAGGCTGGACTTTCCAGCGCCGTTCGGGCCGCAGATCAGCGACACCGGCGTGGCTGGGATGATGTCGGCCGCCCGAAGGCCGAGGAAGTTGCGGGCGTGGATGGCGGTGATCTGCATGGCTGCTTACCCTTCCTGTTCTTCAGTGCTCTTCAGGACCTTGCGCTGACCTGCTGCGTCAGCCGCGCTGATGACGCCCTTGGCTTCCAGGCGCTCAACCAGGCGGGCAGCGCGGTTGTAGCCGATACCGAACTGGCGCTGGATCTGGCTGATGGACACGCGCTGCTTCGCGATGACGAAGGTCTCGACGTCGGCGTACAGCGGATCCTCTTCCGGGTGCTCGTCGTGCCAATCCTTCCAGCCCTTCACCCACTCGATGCACAGCGGGCCGGCCACGACCGGGCAATCGCTTTCCGCCTTGCCTTCGGACGCGGCCTTGTAGCCTTCCTCGTAGGAGGCATCCAGCTCTTCCTTCAGTGGCTGGTGCTCGATCGCGGGGACTTCCTTGAATTCGGCATCGACTACGTTGTCGTCGGTAGGCGCACCGGCGTCAGGCATGCCGTCGCCATCGCCGTCGGTGTATTCGCGGCCCATCTCGAACGAGCGCTGGTCGGACTCTCCGCTCACCTCGTCCATGCCACTCGTGTACTGGCTGTCGCCACCGCTCAGCACGAGCAGCACGGCTTGACCCTGCGCCTCTGCCAATTCGTGCAGGGCAGACACCGACTTGCCGATCTTGATCAGCGCCTGGGCGCCGTCCTTGATGGTGATCTTGTCCAGATCGCCCTGGACCACAGTGCGGCCGTTGGCGGCGATCAGGTGCACGGCCATCTTCACCGACGCGTCGACGCGGTTGCGCAGGCGGTCGATGATGTCGTTTTGCTTCTTCTCGGACAGCTTCACCCACGTGTCCGGCATCATCTTCATTTCCAACACGAGGGCGGACAGCAGGTCCTTGCCGAGGGTGGTGGCGGTCATGTTCATCGTGGCTTTCATTTCGGGCGATTGGCTCATTTCGGTGTCCTGGTGTGCGTGTCTGCGTTCGGGCCGCGCCTCAGCATTCGGCGGCGCGGCACTGTTCTTCCTCCCGCGCTACAGCCGTCCGCGCGGGCAGTCCTCTCTCACAGGTGTTTCAGTCGGCGTTGATGGGTGCGCGCTGGCGGCGTGCGGTCTGCTGGGCAGGCGCGGCGTTCTCGGCTGGCTGCGTCAGATCGCGCATGCGTTGCGAGGCGAGCTGGTGCAACGTGGCCTGGTCCTTGTCGTCAGGCACTTGCTTGATCAGGCTTCTGGCGAAGTCGAGGTCTTCAGCGTTTTCCGCCTGCTGCAGCTCGTGCTTCACGTCCTTGAACGTGAGCGTCGGGCCATCGACAGTTGTCGGGGCACTTTGGTCGCCACCTGAAGGCGCTACGTTGTCTTGCTGAACTTCAACGGTAGCTTCGGCAGCCGCTGGGGTGGCTTTTGGTTCGACAACATCGGCAGCCGGTGCGCGGTCGCGCAGTTCGTCGATCGTGGTTCGACTAACCGTGTAGGAACCGTCGTCGTGAATGTCGATGACGTCGCGCTCTTCCTCAGAGGTGCGGCCCATGCCCATGACGATGTCCGGCGCATGGATGTTTCCGAAGAAGCTGCCGGCGCGGTACTGGAACATCAGCGCGCGCAGCTCGGTCTGCCATTTGGAGCCGGCCTTGCCATACCAGCCTTCTTCGACGGCCATCTTCATCGTGACCGGCGCGGACTCGATGACCGGCATGCCCAGGGACTTGTACAGATCCAGCAGACGATTCGGGTATTTGCGCAGCAGGTCTGGCGTCAGCTGCGGTTCTTGCACGCCCTTCGGCAGCGCCCATGCGATGCATTCGATGTCGTCGACTTCGACCGTACGCTCGGCGAAGATCGGCTTCCGGGCTTCCTTGTCCCAGCCGGTCTTTTCCTTGTACTTGGCCTCGATGCGGCCGCGGTTGACTGCCTGGAAGCGCAGGGGAGTGAACCGCCCCGACGCGTTGATCGCGGCGATCACGAACTTGCCGGACCAACGCAACTTGCCTTCGATCATGTCCGCGTTCTGCATCACCGCGGTGATCGACATGCGCACGGCGCGCGCGACCTCGATGGCCACCAGGCAATTGCCGATGGCGTTCGGATTCTCGATCCAGTTCTCCTCGTTGCCGGCCTTCTTCAGGTTGTACGAGCGGAACTGGGCCGGTACGGCGTCGCTGCTGGCGTACGCTTTCGCGATGCGGTTGGCGAGCGTGAAGCCGCGCTCTGTGAACATGTCGACGGCCTGGTCGGGCATCATAGACACGGCGGCGCCGGCGGTCTTGATGGCCTGCAGTTGTTGAGCGGGTGCGTTCATGGTGGGCTCTCAGTCGTGGAATTGGCAGCTGCCGTAGCGCGGGCAGTACTTGTCCGAGCACAGCAAGGACTTGGGGTTGGGGTAGAAGCGGCCGGACTTGAACATGTCGGCAGCGAACTCGATGAGGCCCGGCATGGACTCGGTGCCGAGCATCACGCGCTTTGCGTTCCTGACAGGCGCAGTGGCGATTTCGAGAGTGCCCTTTGTCTTCAGGCCGATGATCTCGGCGCTGTCCTCGACAGGCTGGCCCGTCGAGTGCTCGTACAGCAGTTCGTAGGTGCCGATCTGCGGGCCGTGGCCCTTGGTGACGGCCGCGCCCTTCTGAACTGCAGCGGAACCGCTCTTGAGGTCGGCAATACCGACGCCGATGGCCGTACGGCGAATCCGGGCGCGATCCATGGTTCCGGTGAGGCGCACCACGGTGCCGCCGCCGCAGTCGATATCGAGAGGCTTCGTTTCCATCTCGACGGCGACGAAGTCGTAGCGCGGCGACACTTCCAGGCAGTACTGCGTCAGCAGTGACAGGCCGATGCGCTCGGCATCCTTGACGGTGAGGTCGTCGCTGGCTGGGTTGTACTCGTTCTCCGGATCGTGGAGCTTGTCGACGAAGACGGCGCCGGCATCGTCAGCGCTCACGCCCGAGCCATCGAGGCGGCTCTGGTCGAATGCCGCAGTCCCGGCGTGAATGGCCGTGCCCAGCGCGGCGCGCAAGCCGACAACGTTACGCATGCCGAGTAGGTGAATGCCTTCCCAGCGGTATGCGCAGTCAAAAAGGGCGCCCCAGCTGGACGCGCGAACGGTGATGGTGCTCATTGCAATGACTCCAGGATGATGTCCAGCGCCACGCAGATGGCGTCGACGGGATTTGCGGCGATCACAGTGAGGGACAGGCCCGCGCCGTGGACGAAATACGACTTGCCCGGCACGATCGGTGCGGCGCTCATGTGGAACTCCGGGATGCGGTTGGTCGCTGGCTCGGCTCTGCGCTGGCCAACTGGTAGACGAAGAACACGGCGGCCATGGCGAGCGTGGTGCCGACCCAGAGGGCCAGTAGCTCGGCCACAGCGCGGCGGGCAGACGGGCGGCGCGTCATTGCCACACCCGGCTGATGAGGGTGGCGGTCAGCACCACCAGCGGCGGTGCAATGCAGATGAGCAGCGCGGTCAGGAAGAAATCGCGGTTCACGATTGCACTCCCGTGGTCTTGCCTATGACGGCCTCGCGCTCGTGGAAACGGGTCATGCCGTCACCGTCGACGCCATCGCGGGCATTAGCCGTGCCCCAGTCGAACTTTTGGTCGAGGGTCATCAGATTCAGCGCGTTCTTGATGATCTGGTGCGCGTGGCGCAGCTCGCGCAGCAGTTCGGCGTTCTTGTTCTCCGCTGCAGCTTGTCGAATGCACGCCTGTTGGGTGGTCATGGACATGGCGCGCCCCCTCAGTCCAGACCGAAGCAACGAACCATCACCACGTACTCGTCGCCTTCCCAATAGCGGTAGGCGATGGCCGGCGAGCGGTAGATGTCGAGCGAATTCTTCTTGTCGAGTGCGGCCTCGTAGACCGAATCCTCGTTGGCGCCGCGGAACTCGAAATGGTCGCGGTTGTGGATCCGGGTCACCGTCTCGCGCACCAGGGTGCGGACTGCGACCACCTGACCGCCGGAAGCGCGTTGGTGCGCTTCGTGGGCGTGTCGGTATGCAGCGGCGGTGGGAAGGGCGGTTGGCATCTCTGTCTCCAGCGAACCGCTGTGAACGTCAGCGGCGTGAAGACATATTACTTAATCGGTAATAGCAAGGCAAACCAAAAAGGTAACAGTTGCGATTGAATGTTTTTACCGAAGTGGTAATAGCAATAGATAAAATAAAAGCCCGCGAAGGAGCGGGCCTTTTATGAGGGGCAATCGCTGAACTATTCCGGTAGCGGATTTATAGCGCGGAAGATCAAAACTGGCGTCACGGCATAGGCCGTGGAGGAGCGACCCATTAGGTCGCGCATTTGCCCAATGATCTCGGCGGCGGCGGCCATCAATTGGGACTGCTGGGGCGGTGGCGTGGTCGCGTGCTCGACTTGTTCATCGGGCAGCGCATCCACGGCCGCCAGGACGTGCCAGGTTTCCCGAACGAAAGATCCGTGGGCAAGTGCTAGTGCAGAACTACTAATTAAAAGATGTTCCTGCTTGAGGCACGCCCAAACTTGGTTCCCGTCGATGTCCACCAGTGTCATCTGTGGGTACGGGGGCATCACACGAAGAAGGTCGCCTATGTTCTTCAGTTGGGACCGTACCTCGACGATCTGATGCTTATTCTTGTGGGTGACCTTTTCCTGGCTAGTGAGATGGGTGATTGCAGGATCCCAAATGTCCTGCATGAACTTGATGTCGATTAGTTGTGGTGCTCCAGATACCAGAACTAATGATCCAACTTGGGCCGCCCGGAGATCGCGTTGGATATAGCCTTGCTCCTGCAAAACATCCAGCACATCAACAGGAAGGGCCCAACTGTTGTCAAAGGTCTGCTCGTGAGACCGTGATGCGTTTTCATTGCTACTCATCTTGCCTTGGGCACCGCCTTTCACGCCACTTTTGGCGAAGACAGCGCTGACTTGACCAGTAACATCCGCACTACCTCCGATCTCTAAGCCGCTGTTCGCGCCCGATACGGAAGTTTTCTTACTGGAATGCGGAATGCCATCAGGAAAAGTCTGGGCAAGCCAAGATTTCAGACGCTCGTGGTCTGTATAGAGGAAGTCAAAGATGGAACCGTTTTTTTGTGGCTCTTCCACCATTTTTCATATCCCTTTCGATTTGCTCTTTCTGTTTTTGCAGGGATTGGTGCGACTGGACCACAGCTTCCTCAAGATTCCGGAAAGCACGACGCACACCCTCAAGAGACGCGTCGTCCTTGAGCAAGGTGTCCACGAAGGTATTCGGCTTTCGGTTCATGAAGGTCATTGTAGCAGCCGCTTCCAATGCGCATAAAAATCAATCTGGGTGCCAGGCAGATCGCTTCACAATGCCGGCCACGAAGTGCAGCCGCTCGATCTGATCCTGCGAAATTCGCACCATACCGTGCCGCTCATTCACGGACGAAAGATGCACGATGCCGTCGCGGACATAGGCCAGCTCCTTGACCATAACGCGGCCGTCCTGCGATTTGACCAGGACTTCGTCACCGTTTTGGATCTGGGCGTTGGGCTCGACCACCACGAACTCGTTGTGCTTCACGCGGGGCCGCATCGATTCGCCGTTGCACCGCAGCGCGTAGGCGTCCGGATCCTTGGTGGGGAAGAAAACGTAGCCGTCGCCGTGCCCCACGGGGTATTCGACGTCCACGAAGTGACCGTTGTCGCCCAACTGCGCCATGCCTCTCACTGGAATCTTGCGAAACGAATTCTGGGGAATAGGGAAGACGTCGAAAGCCAGGCTGGGCTCGTCCAGCTCAGGCTCAACCGAGCCAGCCAGCTTTGGCTCACCGTGGCCGTTGATCAACCACTTCGGACTGTAGCCATACGCTTCCTGCAGCTTGACTGCGTGGTGGAGGCCAATCTTTGGAGCTTCTGGCTCGAGCCAGGCCCGGACCACCGGCGGCTCTACTGCCAGCAGTTGCGCCAGCTCCCGCACATCCAGGTGTTGTTCCGCCATCACCATGGCAATGCGGTCGGACGGCCGGGCGCCGGATTCTGCGCCGCGAGGCAGAGCAGGAATGGCATCAGCGATGTGGCTTGCCGCAAGACGGATTTCGTCAGCGAGGCGTGGGCTGAACGAATCCACCGTGACGCCCAGCCCTTTGGCAAAGGCACTGGCTGCCTTGATGTTCAGCGCGCGGCGAGCGTTCAGGTATTGCCAGACCATGCCTTGAGTACCGACCTCAAACCGGCGGCCAAACTCTTCCTGGGAAAACTGGGCCTTCGAATCGAAGAGTTCTTTCAGGCGGCTTGCATCCTCGATCTGCCACTTTTCAAGTGTCCCTAGCGTGGCCGCAGTACTGGCCGGCGCCACTGATACCGGCATCGGCGGGGCCAAGGGGGCGGTGTCGGAATCCATCCAATAGGTTGGGTAACCAAAGGTTTCCTCGATCTTTCGAGCTGTCTTGTCTCCAATGTCCTTCCCGCCGCTCAGGTAGCGGTTCACAAGGGATGCCGTCGAATAGCCGAGCGCGTCCGCGGCGCGAGACTGATTTCCCTCGCACTTCTCCTGTATCGCAATTGCCAGCTTTTCGCGGCGGATTTCCTTGACTGACTTCATGCGCGTGATTGAACCCTGATTGACCAGAAAGGTAAATAAGCTGTTTTGGTAACAGCTTGCCTTGAGCTATGACCAAAAAGGTCATAGAATCGGCGCATGAACTCGACTCCTTGCGCCAAAGACTTCAAGTCGTTCTACCGATCCCTTCCGGTCGAGCGACGTGAAGCGTTCGCTGTGGCGGCGAACACGACCACCGTCTACATCGAGACGCATCTCGTCTACGCGAGAAAGATTCCGCGCCGGGCGAGCATGGACGCCTTATGGAATGCCTGCGTGGATTTCGGGGCGACGTTCACGCGAGAGGATCTGCTTGCGTTTTTCTTCGCCGGGCAGAGGGCCGACAAGGCCAAAGCCGAGTAATTGCTGCGCGGTGCGTCCGCGCTTTGTTGAACGGGCCCATGGCGGTCCGACCGGGGGTATGACCATGCTGCGTCGCGCGCAGTCGCTTTCTGTTGTTCCGCGCTGGGGCTTTGGCCCGCGTGGATCTCGACGCCGTGCCGCTCGGCACCAGGTAGTAGCACCCGTTTCCCATTTCATTCTGGCCGGCCGCCGTGGCGCCCGGCTTCGTTGTTTCGTTGGGGTCAATCCTATGGAATCGATCGAGCACATTGGAGCATCGCATGCCTAGCTTGGAATCGATGGTTTTGAATCGCGTTGCTCCGCTCACCCAGAAAAAGGTGGCCGAGCGCATCGGCGTCGATGCGACGAACTTCTCACGCTTTCTGAATAACAGCGGGCACCGCCTCAGCTTCGCCGAGTTCTGCACGTTGTTTGAAGTACTCGAGCTGGATGTGGTCGCGCCCGGCGACGACAGCATGGTCTGCCTACCACGCGACGAATACCAGGCGCTGCGCACGCTGGCCCGGAAGGGATTAGAGGTGGCGTGATGGCCAGAGTGAAGGAAAAGCGGGCCGACGTCTGGATGCCACTCTACATCTCAGACTACCTGGCCGACACGTCGCACCTGAGTGCGGCAGAACATGGGGCCTATCTGCTGATGCTAATGCACGCCTGGGTCAATCAGGGTCGTCTGCCGGTAGACGATGAACGTTTGCGACGCATTGCGCGGATGGATAGCAAAGACTGGCGCGACTCGGGTGCTGAGCTGCGCGGCTTTTTCTACGAGCAGGACAGCGCGCTGCGCCATCACCGCGTAGACGCAGAACTTGAGCGAGCCAACGCTAACATCAGCCAACGATCGAAGGCCGGGAAGGCATCGGCCGAGGCACGGCGCATCAAACGAGACTCCGAACAAAACGGCAACGGATGTTCAACGGACGTTGGAACGAATGTTGAACGGATGAACCAACGGGGCGCCGAACGAGACGGCAAACCTTCACCTCCACCTTCACCTAACACCATACCTACTTCAAGCGGCGTAGGTACTTCACACGGGGTAGGGGCTGTGGATAACCCCGCGCCGCCGCCGCTTTCCGCTGACGCGATCGGCGAACAGCTGGTGCTGCTCGAAGCCGAGCGGGGCAAGACGCTCAGCCTGTCCTCGCGTGCGCGCGAGGCGTTGCTCCGGATTGCCGAACGTTGCATCGACGTGCCGGTGTTGCTCCGGGCTCATGCCCTCGCGTGCGCGCGAAGGGTTGCCGACGGGGACACGTCGCCGGTTAACCCGGGCTTCCTCGGGATGTTCATCGACGATGCCTTGGCCGACCGGCAGGGCGGGGCACCCCCGGGGGCCGACTGGGATGCCACGCCGGAAGGCGTCCAGGCGAAGGCCGACGCGCTGGGCGTCGAGCGCGATCCCGACGAGCACGCGATCGTGTTCCGGATGCGTGTCATCGCCGCATCCGGCGACCATGGGCTGATCGAGCGTGAGGTGAGCAAAGCCGAGCGGATGAACCCGGGCGAGTTCGAGCGCGTGTACCGGATCATGTACGGCGTTTTGCCGGGGCAGGTGGTCGCATGACGACGAAATCGCTGTTCGACGAATCCCGCCCGCTGCGCCGGGTCATTTTCTCGGTTCCTGGCCAGCCAGTGCCCAAGGGCCGCCCGATCATCGGCATGGGCTTCCACGGTCGTCCGACTGCTCGCACACCGGCAAAGACGCTGGTCTTCGAGAATCTGGTCAAGCTCGCTGCGCAGCAGGCGATGGCAGGCCAGCCACCCATCGAGGGGCCCGTCGAGCTGTGGCTCGACATCAACCTGCAGATCCCGGTCAGCTGGTCCAAGAAGCGCCAGCGCGACGCCGCGGCAGGTCTCGTGGCCGCAACGAAGAAGCCCGACGCCGACAACGTGCTGAAGGCCGTCAAGGACGGCATGAACGGCATTGTCTGGCTCGACGACGCACAGGCAGTGGAATACCGCATCAGCAAGCGCTACAGCACGTCGCCATGCGTGCAGGTCAGCGTGGAACAGTTGCCGCTACAGGCGGCGTGAGGAATGAATGTGACCGGGGAAACGATGATGGAAGAACGCCTTTTCGACAGCTCGCACGCGGCGCTGGTGTTCGCGTTCAACTACTCGGGCCAGCAGTACCAGGCATCGGCCATGAACAAGGCCATGACGCCGGCCATCGGCTCGGGGAAGGGGCTCGTCGGTGTCGACGGCGCCGCGCAGGCCGGCATGATCCGCAGCGAGCTCGGCATGCTGCCCGAGCTGCACCAGGCGGTGCTAACAGCGCGCACCGCGCCGCGCGACATCCCGTGCGACTGCGGCCGCCCGTGCTGCGCCGCGCGCAAGCCGAACCCGGAATGGAATGCCGCCATCGTCTGGCTGACCGACCGGGCCATGCAGCAGCTGTCTGGCTCGTTCTCGCACTACCGCGTACGGCGGTCGATCCTGGAGAAGATCTTCGGCGTTCGTGTGGACCTGCAGCAGATCGCAGAGGACTGCGGCGCGCACCGCAACACGGTCAGCGCCCAGAACGCCAAGCTGAAGCTATGGATCGAAGGGGATCGGAAGAAGGGCCTGATGGCCGCGCCTGGGGTTGAGTCCGTGGCCTGGCTGGCTATCGACGGCCGGCTCATGGCGGCAGGCATGGTGGCCCTCGAAGAGCAGGCTGAAGCGTAGGCTGTTTTACGAGATTTTCTTGACATTGTGCATTTCGTGCACAAAAATGCCCCTCATTCGATACACCTACGAATTACGTCCAGAGCCCGCGCAAGCGGGCTTTTTGCGTTTTTGGCGAAAGATTTGTTAGGCAGTTTTCGAATCGGTAGCATGGGCGCTTCATCAATGACTGGAGCGCAAATTGAGCTCGTTCGAAACACTGCTGGCAAAGCATTCCGTAGGTTCGACTTTTGGCGTCAATCCCGAGGCGCTGCAGCTCTCTGCTGAAGCCTTTGATGCACAGGCTAAGGCCTGGGAAGCCGGAAAAGACCCGCGCGTCAAAGTGTTCCGGGTCCATCGTGAGTCATCCACTGGATCTCGGCACATCGACATCGTCATGCTCAAACGCGTCGAGTAAGACGCGGCAATCGTTGTCTCCTCCACCGCCTCCGTGGTGGTTTGCCCGGCCACCCGTTCCGGGCTTTTTCTTTCCCGTCCCGCCGAATTTTTACCGCGTATGAAAAAGGCCGAACAGCTCACAATCCGCTACCGCGCGGCTGCCGAGCTGGTCCGCTATGACCGCAATGCACGGACGCACAGCGCAGGCCAGATCGAGCAGATCAAGGCTTCGCTGCGCAAGTTCGGCTGGACTAACCCTGCGCTGGTCGCTGGCGACGAGCTGCTGGCAGGCCACGGCCGACTGGAGGCGGCCACGCAGATGTGGGCGTCCGGCGAGACCATTGCCAACTGCCCTGTGCCTGGCGAAGTGCCCACAGTCGATCTGTCGCACCTGTCGGCGGACGAACGGCGCGCATACATCCTTGCGGACAACAAGCTGGCCGAGAACGCCGGCTGGGATGTCGACCTGTTGACGGCCGAGCTGGTGGACTTGCGCGATGCTGAGTTTGACCTGACGGTAATCGGCTTCACGCCTGACGAACTTGGCGATCTGCTTGACGCGCCGGCACCGGCGCCGGGCACCGCGCGCAGGTCGCTGGCCGAACAGTTCATGGTGCCGCCCTTCAGCACGCTCAATGCGCGCGACGCGACGTGGCAGGAACGGAAGGCGGCATGGCTGGGCTTGGGCATCCAGTCCGAGCTGGGGCGCGAGGCGCCGGCCTACGCGTCTGCGTCGGACCACCAGAAGGCCGAGCACGGCGCAGCGCCGCAACACCGCACCAGCATCTTTGACCCGGTGCTGTGCGAGCTGGCCTATCGGTGGTTCTGCCCGGCCGACGGCCTGGTACTGGACCCGTTTGCCGGCGGCAGCGTGCGCGGTATTGTCGCGGCGCGCCTCGGGCGCCCGTACGTGGGCATGGAACTGCGTGCCGAGCAGGTCGAGGCGAACCGTGGTCAGCTGCACCTGGTGCAGACGGAAGACCCGGCGCCGGCATGGCATGTGGGCGACAGCCGGCAGATCGCGAGGCGCCTGGCCGATGTCGAGCCCGACTTCCTGTTCTCGTGCCCGCCATACGCGGACCTTGAACGGTATTCGGATGATCCGGCGGATCTATCCACGATGGACTATTCGGCCTTCATGGAGGCCTACCGCGAGGTGATTGTCGGCGCCGTCAGCCTGCTGAAGCGCGACCGGTTCGCCTGCTTCGTGGTTGGCGACGTACGCGAGAAGCGCGGCACCGGGCCGTATCGCAACTTCGTGTCAGATACGATCGATGCATTCATCGATGCCGGCATGCGGCTGTACAACGAGGCCATCCTGCTGACCGCGCTGGGCAGCGCCCCGATCCGCGCGGGCAAGCAGTTCGCGGCGAGCCGGAAGCTGGGCAAGGTGCATCAGAACGTGCTGGTGTTCGTGAAGGGCGATTGGAAGCGCGCCGTGGCGGCGTGCGGTGATGTGGTGCTGGCGGACGATCTGTTCCCCGAACCTGACGAGTGATACCCATGGCGGGACGCAAACCATTTACGCCCACCGAGGCAGACCGGAAGCTGGTCAGCTCGCTGGCAGGGTTCGGCGCCCCGCACGAGTACATCGCCAGTCAGGTGGTTAATCCGCAGACGGACAAGCCGCTGACGGCGAAGACCCTGCGCGTTCATTTCCGTGTCGAACTGGATACTGGCAAGGACAAGGCGAATGCGTTAGTAGCTCAGGCGCTGTTCAAGCACGCCATGGGCACGGGCAAGGGGGCCGTGCCTGCATGCATCTTCTGGCTGAAAACTCAGGCCGGATGGAAGGAGCCGGCCACAGGGATTGAGCTGACAGGCAAGGACGGCGGGCCGGTCGAGCAACGAACCACCGTCGTCGATGAAAAACAGGTCGCAGCCGCTGTCGCGAAACTCGAAGACGAGTATTGACCCGTCCGTCGAGCGCGCCGTCCTGAAGGCGAAGTGCGAGCGCGATCACCTGTTTTTCAGCCGGTACTTCTTCAAGCATCGGCAGGGCATCAAGTTCCGTGTCAACTGGCACCACGTGCTGATCGCCGACACGGTGCAGCGTGTCATCGATGGCGACCTGAAGAACGTCGTCATCAACGTGCCGCCGGGCTCGTCGAAAACCGAGCTGGTGGCGATCAACCTGATCGCACGGGGCCTCGCAGTGAACCCGCGTGCGCGGTTCCTGCACATCTCGTACTCGGATGACCTGGCGCTGCTGAACAGCGAGACGGCGCGCGAGATCGTCCAGTCGGACGAGTTCCAGGCGCTGTGGCCGCTGTCCATCGCGCCGGACGCCAAGTCGAAGAAGCGCTGGAACGTCATTGCCGACGGCAAGAAGGCCGGCGGTGTGTACGCGGTGTCGTTGGGTGGCCAGATCACCGGCTTCCGTGCAGGGCACATGGCCGAGGGGTGGCAGGGCGCCATCATCATCGATGACCCGCTGAAGGTCGAGGACGCTTACAGCAAGCCGAACCGCGACAAGGCGAACCGCAAGCTGCTGTCCACGGTGAAGAGCCGAAAGGCCAACCCGGACACGCCGATCATCGTGATCATGCAGCGGCTGGCCGAGGAAGACCCAACGGGCTTCATCAAGGCCGGCAAGGTGCCGGGCGACTGGGAGTTCATCGAGATCCCGGCGCTGATCACTGACGAGTATGTGGAGGCCCTGCCCGAGCGCATCCGCGCGATGGTGGAGCTGGGCGAGAAGGACGAAGACGGTCGGTTCAGTTACTGGCCGTACAAGGAACCTTTGGCGGAACAGCTGGCGCTGGAGAAGGCCGACCGCTACGTCCACAGTGGGCAGTACATGCAGCGCCCGAGCCCGCTGGGCGGCGGCATCATCCGCAGCGCCAACTTCGGCCGGTACACGGTGGCGCCCGAGCTGCACAAGCGGATCATCTATGCCGACACGGCACAGAAGACCGCCGAGCGGAACGATTACAGCGTGCTGCAATGTTGGGGTCATGGGAAGAACGGCCGCATCTACCTGCTGGACCAGATTCGAGGGAAGTGGCCGGCGCCTGAGCTGCGGCAGAAGGCCATCGACTTCTGGAACAAGCACCTGCCGTACGAATTTCACTTCGGCGCGCCACTCGTGAAGATGCGCGTCGAAGACAAAGCCAGCGGCACCGGCCTGATTCAGGACATCCAGGCATCCGGAAGCATCCCGGTCGAGGGGATTGAACGTGATCGCGACAAGCTGACGCGGGTGATGGACGTGGTCAGCTACATCGATAGCGGCCTTGTGAACATACCTGCGGAAGCGCCATGGGTGAGCGATTTCACGCAGGAATGCGACGCCTTCACGCCTGACGACACGCACGCACACGATGACCAGATCGACCCGATGGTGGATGCGATCAATGACATGCTGGCCGGCGGCCGGTCGATGGACATCTGGACCAAACTCGGACAGCAATGAACCGTAATCAACGCAAAGCGCAACATCGGGCGCACAAGGCCAATGTGGCCGCGTCCGCGAACGCCAAGCGCTGGATCAGCGGCGACAGCTTCCAGAACTTCGAGGCGCGCGTCGGCCTGGGCACGAACAACCAGGCATCGCAGTACAGCTACGGCTTCGACTTCATCAGCCGGAATCGCATCCAGATGGAAGCGATGTACCGGTCGTCGTGGGTGGTTGGCCAGGCTGTCGACGTGGTGGCCGAGGACATGACCCGCGCCGGCATTGAGATCGGTTCAGATCTTTCGCCTGACGACAAGGACAAGCTGAACGCAGCGATCGAGGACATGGCGCTGTGGGACCGCGTCTGCGACACGATCAAGTGGGCGCGGTTGTACGGCGGTGCGATGGCAGTCATGCTGATCGACGGCCAGAACCCGTCCACGCCGCTGCGCCCGGAGTCGGTGAGCCAGGATCAGTTCAAGGGCCTGCTGGTGCTGGACCGCTGGATGGTGCAGCCAACGCTGGAAGATCTGGTCACTGAGATGGGCCCAGATATGGGCATGCCGAAGTACTACGACGTGGTGGCAGACAGCATGGCGCTCTCGCGCCAGCGCATCCACTACAGCCGGGTGCTACGGATTGACGGCGTCGACCTGCCGTACTGGCAGAAGATCGCCGAAAACCTGTGGGGTCAGTCGGTCATCGAGCGGCTGATTGATCGGCTCGTCGCATTCGACAGCACGACCATCGGCGCCGCGCAGCTCGTCTACAAGGCGCATTTGCGCACGCTGAAGGTAGAAAAGCTGCGCGAGATCATCGCCATGGGCGGCCCGGCGCTTGAGGCGCTGATCAAGAACGTTGACATGATCCGGCGGTTTCAGTCGAACGAGGGGATGACGCTTGTCGATGCTGCCGACGATATGCAGACCGACACATACCAGTTCTCTGGGCTGGACAGCGTCCTGATGCAGTTCGGCCAGCAGTTGTCCGGTGCGCTGCAAATTCCCCTGGTGCGTCTGTTCGGGCAGTCGCCGGCGGGCCTGAACTCGTCGGGCGAGTCGGATCTGCGCACGTACTACGACAACGTCAATCAGCAGCAGGAGAGGCGTCTGCGCCGGCCTGTGACACGGCTGATGGACGTTCTTGGGCGATCCGTGCTCGGCAGAGCGCTTCCCGAGGGCTTCGCCTACAGCTTCAGATCGCTGTGGCAGCTCTCCGATACCGAGAAGGCGACCAACGCCAAGACGACAACGGACGCCGTGGTGGCGGCCTATGACGCCGACCTGATCGACAAGCCGACGGCGATGAAGGAACTGCGCCAGTCGAGCCACGTTACCGGGGTGTACACCAGCATCACGGACGAGGATATCGAGGCAGCTGAGAACGAGCCGCCGCCGGTGCCGGAAATGGAACTGCCTGATGTTGATGACCCGAACAACGGACCGGAAGCGCCGCCGCAATCCGGTAAGGACCAGCGGACCGGAAAGGGTGTATCGGACGCAGCTCCGACAGGTCGCGCACCAGGTGGGCGTGTTGGTAAATGGCTTTCCGCATGGCGATCCCGGCGTTCTGCCGACGATTGAACAGTTGCTGCAGCGGTACGCCGAGGCGCTGACGCCGTGGGCCGAGCGCGCCGCGGCCGAGATGCTGACCGAGGTGAACCGGCGGGATGAAGCTGCTTGGATGCAGCAGGCTGCCGATTTGTCCCGGGCGCTGCGTCAGGAGATTCGAACGGCACCGACTGGCGCCACCATCCAGGCCCTGATGGCCGAGCAGGTCACGCTGATCAAGTCGATCCCACTGGATGCCGCCAAGCGCGTACACAAGCTGACCATCGAGGGCATCGAGGACAGCACCAGGGCGTCAGAGATCTCGAAGGCCATTCAGGAATCGGGCGACGTGTCCAAGAGCCGCGCCGACCTGATTGCCCGAACAGAGGTTGCGCGCACGGCGTCGACGTTGACCGAGGCGCGCGCGCTGCACGTCGGCTCGCCCGGGTACTTCTGGCGGACGTCTGGCGACGGCGACGTGCGCGAGTCGCACCGTGAAATGGAAGGCAAGTTCGTGGCGTGGGATGACCCGCCCACGCTCGACGGGATGAAAGGCCATGCCGGCCAGTTTCCGAACTGCCGCTGCTACCCAGAGCCAGTCCTATCCGACGACTGATTCTCATGACTTCTCACGAATTTTGAGAACTTCCCATGTCCTCGAACCTCTTTATCTCCCTCGCGCTGATCGCTTTTCCAACCATTGCTGCCGGCCTTGTCATGGCCGCCTGCGAGATATTGCTGGACCGTTGACATGCGTTTCTACACCGTACAAAAGCTCGGCCCTAAGAGATCGCTGACGCCCGAGGGCTTCCTGCTGTGCGAAGAAGTGCCCGTCGCGCGGACCGGCGAGATGCTCTACGGCGCCGGCGAGGTGCCGGTCGAGCCTGGCCCGGACGGAATCATCCGGATCAGCCGGACGCCCGAAGAGGTGTTCCGCGACGCCACTATGGCCAGCTGCATGGGCAAAGACGTGACGCTGCACCACCCCGACGACTTCGTGCAGCCGTCCAACTACGCCACGCTCACCCAGGGCGTGATGCTGAACCCGCGCCGCGGCACCGGCCTGGCCGATGACCTGCTGGTCGCCGACCTACTGATCAAGCACCCGCTGGCCATCAAGGCGGTGCAGGAGGAGGCCATCGAGGAGGTCAGCCTCGGCTATGAGGCCGACTACGAACAGGTATCACCCGGCCGCGGGGTACAGCGGAACATCGTTGTCAACCACGTAGCCCTGGAGAAGCAAGGCCGTTGCGGCCCGCGCTGCGCCATCGGCGATAAGGAACCCGAAGAGATGAAGACCACCGACAGCAAGACGAAGGTCAAGCGCACCTGGCTCGATCGCGTGCGCACCGCCTTCAAGGCGCAGGATGCAGAGGCGCTCGAAGAGGCCCTCGAAGAGTCCACCACCACGGACGCCGACGAGGACGACGAAGACGAGGGCAAGAAGGGCGGCAAGACCGGTGATGCGCAGACCCTGCTGCTCACCAAGCTCCTGAAGCGCATGGAAGCCCAGGACGCTGCCATCGCCGCGCTCGGCAAGCGGCGCGTCAAGGACTCGGACGGCAAAAAGGAGACCGAGGACGAAGACGACGAAGCCGAAGACGACGCCAAGGGCAAGAAGACCGGTGACGAAGGCGACCTCACCGAGCCTGTCACCGCCGGCAAGCTGAACCAGGCCGAGATCGACATGTACACCGGCGACGCTGCGGTCAGCATCCCGTCGCGCGCTGAGATCCTCGCGCCTGGTACCAAGTTGCCGACGTTCGACGCCAAGACCACCACCAAGGACCGTGCTGCAGCTCTCTGCAAGTGCCAGCGCAAGGCCCTCGACACTGCCTACCAGACCGAGGCCGGCAAGACTGCGATCGCCCCGTTCATCGGCGGCATGGCGGCGGACTTCGAGAAGATGCCGGTGGGCCTGGTGCACGCCGCCTTCATGGGCGCAAGCGAGCTGATGAAGCTCCAGAATAACGGCCGCGCGCACGACGCCGCGGCGAAGACCAAAGATTTCGGCAAGCCGCGCACGGTCGCCGACATCAATGCCGCCAACCGCAAGTACTGGGCCGATCGGTCCGCCTCGTAAGGAGTCCCTCACATGGGCAACGCAATCCTGTATCGCATGGCCTCGGGTATTCCTGGGGACATCTCGCGCCAGTCGCAGGCGACCGTCGAATCGATCGCGCTGAACTCGGCATCGCCTTTTGCAGGCTACGGCCTGTTCGGCAAGATCGTGAGCGGTAAGTTCGTACCGCTCGGTGCTGGTGATGCCGCGACGGCGGCATATGGCCTGCTGGTCCGTCCGTATCCCACCACCGGCGGCGCCGCTTCGGACCCGCTCGGCACGTCGACTCCGCCTACCAGCGGCATCGGCGACGTCATGCGCCGCGGCTACATGACCGTCAAGAACAATGCCGGTACGCCGGCGCTGAACGGCCAGGTGTATGTCCGCGTGGCTGCTGCCGCTGCCGGCAAGCCCATCGGCGGCATCGAGGCTGCGGCAGACAGCACCAATACGATCGCCATCGCTGGCGCCATCTTCACGAACGCCGGCGATGCCAATGGCAACGTCGAGATCGCCTACAACATCTAAGGGGTCACCCAGAATGAGCAAAATCATCCTTCCGCGCATGGCTGCGGCGGCTGCGATCGCCATGGTCAATGCCCCGGCCGTCATCCGCGCCCGCACGCGCGACAACATGCTGACGTTCGACAGCCGCACGATCGACAGCACTGGGGCATTCCTGATCGGTGAGCTGGAACGCCTGGACCAGACGTTGCACGGTCCGCTCGCGTCGGTCACTTGGTCCCGTGACATCGACCTGCGTGAAGACGTGTCGATCGCCGACGAGACCTCGTCGTTCACCAACTCCAGCTTCGCTGCGGCTGGCGGCGCTTCGCCCAACGGCAAGTCGTGGATTGGCAAGGACGCATCGGCCATCCAGGGCATCGCGCTGGACATCGGCAAAACGGCCAGCCCGCTGACGCTCTGGGGTATGCAGATCGGCTGGACCATCCCCGAGCTGGAGAGCGCCCAGAAACTTGGGCGCCCGGTGGACCAGCAGAAGTACACTGGCATGCAGTTGAAGCACAACATGGACGTCGACGAACAGGTCTACGTTGGCGACACTGTGCTGGGCGTCACCGGCCTCGTGAACAGCTCAGTGGTCACCAACTTGTCGAACGCCGTGACGGGCAACTGGGCCACGGCCACGGCGGACCAGATTCTGGACGACGTGAACGAACTGTTGACGAGCGTGTGGACGGCTTCTGCCTTCGCATATTGCCCGTCTGAGCTGCGCCTGCCGCCTGCAAAGTTCAGCAAGATCGTGCAGATGAAGGTCAGCTCGGCGGGCAACATCAGCGTGCTGGAGTATCTGAAGCAAAACTCGATCTCCAACTCGATCAACGGCCGGCCGCTGAACATCCAGCCGCTGAAGTGGCTGTACCAGCGCGGCACGGCCAACGCGGATCGCATGATGGCGTACACCAAGGAACAGGACAAAGTCCGCTTCCCCCTGGTGCCGCTTCAGCGCACGCCGCTCGAGTATCGCGACATCCGCCAGCTCACCACGTACTTCGGCCGCCTCGGTGTGGTCGAAGTGGTGTACCCCGAGCTGATCGGCTACCGCGACGGGATCTAAGGGAGGAAAGCATGCCAAAGATCTACGTCAAGAAGGCCTTCACGCTGCACCACAAGGACGAGAAGCACGAGTTCCCGGTAGGCAACCACACGGTGCCGACCGATGTGGCCGAGCACTGGTACACGAAGGCCCATACCGGCGAAGAGCCGGCGGCCAGCCCCGAAACGGACGCTGAGCTGGAAAAGGAGCGCGCGGCCTTGAAGTCTGCGGGCGAGTTCCTGGAAGTGAAGGCCAAAGAGCTGAAGGAGCTTCAGGACGCAATGGACGTGCGCGCAGGCACGCTCGCCGACCGCGAGAAGGCGGCCGACCAACGTGAAGCCGAGCTGAATACTCGCGCCGAAGCGCTGGACGAGCGTGAAGCTGCGCTGGCCCAGCGCGAGCAGGCGTTGGCCATTGCCGAAAAGGCTGTGGCTGACGCTGCTGCGAAGACCGGCAAGAAGTAACGGGGTATGATGCCTCGCGAGGGGCATCAGCCAACCACTTATGACGCCAGAACAGTTCAGATCCGACTTTCCGGAGTTCGCTGACGAGACGAAGTACTCGGACGCGTCCATTGCATTTCAGCTGACCATTGCGACGTCATTGGTGAACCCCTGCCGATGGGGAGTACTGACCGATCAGGGTATTGAGCTCTGCGCGGCGCACTTCCTCGTTCTTGCTCGACGGGACGAGGCAACTGCCGATGTCGGTGGCACACCGGGCCAGGTCACTGGCCCGCTTTCTTCCAAGGCAGTCGACAAGGTCAGCGCTAGCTACGACACGGGCGCGGCGACCATTGACGACGCCGGTATGTGGAACCTGACAACCTACGGTGTTCGGTTCCTCACTCTCGCCAGAATGATGGGCGCAGGCGGCATGCAACTGTAGCCGCGCTAGCCCATCGGGAGCATCCCCATGGGTTTCATCAAGACGGACCGCCTGAAGGACGTCCTGCAGTCGATCAATGGCCTGGTCGACAAGCAGGTGCTAGTCGGCATTCCCGACAGCACCGCCGGGCGCAAGGACGAGGGCGCCCCACTCAGTAACGCGGAAATCGGGTACATCCAGGAGAACGGGGCGCCGGAGATCAATCTCCCGGCGCGGCCGTTCCTTGCCCCTGGCGTGGCCGCCGCCCAGCCGAAGACCTTGCCTCAGTTGCAGAAGGGCGTGGAAGCCGCTCTTGACGGCGACATCGATGGCGCGCAGCGGCGTATGGCCATGGCCGGTCAGGTTGCGCAGTCATCTGTCCGCGCTCGCATCAACAGCGGCATTGGCCCCGCACTGAGTGAGGCGACGCTACGCAAGCGCGCGCGGCGCGGCCGGAAAGGTGCGAAGGAAGAACTGGCGGCACGTGCCGCTGGCCAGCAGCCCAGCACCGAACTGGCCAAGCCGCTGATCGACACCGGCCAGCTACGCAACGCGGTCACCTACGTGATTCGCAAACGGAAATAACCCATGGCACAACTCGACGTCGTCGACGTGCTGCTCGATCCGGATTTCATGGACACCGGCCTGGTGTGCAAGCGGATGGCGCAGACGGTCGACGCGCACGGCCGCGCGCAGAACACGGCTACAGCCACGCAGTTCGCCGCGATGGTCACCAGCGACAAGGGCGACATCCTGCAGCGCGGATCCGACGGCAGCCTGATCACCGGCTCGATCACGCTGCACACGCCGTTCCGGCTTGCGGATGGCAGTCCCGGCCAGGATGCCGACGAAGTGATCTGGCAGGGCCGGATCTATACCGTGGTCAGCGTCAACGACTACAGCCATTTCGGGCGCGGTTTTGTGGCCGCCACCTGCGATCTGAAACCGCTTTCGGGGTAATCCATGGCAAACACCAGCGCCACAGGCGGCTACCTTGCGCCGACGGCGCCGGTACCGCCCGATGACGATGAACTGGACAACCTGCTGCAGGAGCTGGTGGCCGGCGTAACGGGTCTGCCTGGCGCCATGGTGCGGCCGCGCTGGCAGCCGACCGTGCCGAAACAGCCGGAGCCGTCAGAGAACTGGTGTGCGATGGGCATCACGGTGCAGGCGAATGACGCCAGCCCGGCGATCCAGCATGATGGGGATGGCGACGGCAGCGATGAATACATCCGGCATCAGCAGATCGACATGCTGTGCTCGTTCTACGGTCCGGCGGCGAAGGGGTACGCCCAGCGCCTGGCCGACAGCATGTCCATCCCCCAGAACAGCGAGCAGCTGGCCGCGAATGGCATGAAGTTCGCGCGCGCGAGCGACATCCAGCCCGCGCCGGCGCTCATCAACCAGCAGTGGAATCGGCGGTATGACCTGACGCTGACCCTGCGCCGCAAGATCACCCGGACCTATCCGGTCCTCAACCTGTTGTCCGCCGAAGTGCAAAGCACCACCGACTCGGTGCCGCTGGTGGCCGCGACGACCAACATTCACCAGTAGAGGGATGACCATGTCCAACGGACTGCCGGTATCGCGGCTGATCAATGTCACCATCAACATGTCGCCGCTGGCGGCCCAGGGCGCCAACCTGAACACGGCTCTGATCCTGGGCGCATCGGCGGTGATCGACACCAACGAGCGCATGCGCTCGTACGGCACCATTGATGCCGTGGGCAGTGACTACGGTAACGCCGCGCCGGAATACCTGGCCGCGCTGCTGTACTTCCAGCAGACGCCGCAGCCTTCGGAGCTGAAGATCGGCCGCTGGGCAAAGACGGCCACCGCCGGGTCGCTGCGCGGCGCAGCTCTGTCGACCGCCCAGAAAGACATCGCAGTGTGGAAGGCGGTCGTAGCCGGTTCGTTCAAGATCACGGTCGACGCAACGGTGAAGACCCTGTCCGCCCTGGATTTCTCGGGCGTGACAAACCTGAACGGCGTTGCCACGATCATCCAGACCGCGCTGGCCGGTGCCGGCTTCGTGTGGAACGGCACCCAATTCGTGGCCACATCGCCGACCACTGGTACCAGTTCGAAGATCAGCTTCGCCACGCCGACCGGGTCGGGCACCGACATCTCGGCCATGCTCGGCATGACCAGCGGACTGGCATCGGTGCCAGTCGACGGCATTGTTGCCGAAGCCCCGGACGCGTGCGTGAACATCTTCCTGGACCGCTTCGCGAACAAGTTCCTTGGTATCCAGTTCGCCGACACGGGGCTGACCAATGACCAGCACGTGGCCGTGGCCGACCTGATCGAGGCAGATCAGCGTCACCTCTACGGCGCCACCACGCAGGAGCCGCAGGCACTGGATGGCACGGCCACGACCGATCTGCTATCGCGCTTCAAGGCGAAGAGCTACAAGTACTCGTTTGCGCAGTACTCGAGCAACAGCCCGTATGCCGCGGCGTCGTTGTTTGGCCGTCTGCTGACGACCAATTTCAACGCCAACAACACGACGATCACGCTGATGTACAAGCAGGAGCCGGGCATCGTGCCCGAAACCCTGTCGAGCACTCAGGCCAACGTGCTGCAAGACAAGCGCGGCAACGTGTTCGTCGAATACGACAACGACACCGCCATCGTGCAGTACGGCGTGACGCCAAGCGGCATCTTCATCGACTCGGTCTACAACTCGATCTGGTTCCGAAATCGCATCCAGACAGATGTGTACAACCTGCTGTACCAGAGCCCGACCAAAATCCCGCAGACCGATGGCGGCAATGCACTGATTGCCACTGCCATCGAGGGTGCCTGTGCGGCCGCTGTGAACAACGGCTATCTGGCACCGGGTGTCTGGAACTCAGGCGGCTTCGGTGCGCTGAAGCAGGGCGACACGTTGGCAAAGGGCTACTACGTCTACGCGCCGCCGATCGCTCTGCAGTCACAGGCCGACCGCGAGGCGCGGAAGTCGGTGTCGTTCCAAGTCGCGGCGAAGGAAGCCGGTGCAATCCACAGCGTTGACATCCTGGTCAACGTGAACCGCTGATAGGGGAAACCATGTCCGGAACGTATTCGTTCATCGATGTACAGGCCTCCATCGTCGGGCCCGGCGGGGCTTTCCAGCTGGGTTACGGCGAGGCTACGGCCGAAGAAGGCATCACGGTCGCCATGGCCAACGACAAGAACGCCATGACCATTGGCTCGGATGGCAACGGCCAGCACAGCCTGCGCGCCGACAATTCGGGCCAGATCACCGTCCGCTACCTGAAGACGGCGCCCGTAAATGCCACGCTCATGGCGTTGTACAACGCCCAACGTATCGATAGCCGACTGTGGGGCAAGAACATCATCACGGTGTCCCAATCGGTAGCCGGCGACCTCGTCGCGGCGACACAGTGCGCCTTCAAGAAGGTGCCTGACCTGACCTATGCCACCGAAGGCGGCACGGTCGAGTGGGTGTTCGATTGCGTGCGCATCGACGAAATGCTGGGGACTTACTGACCATGGGCCGTGAAATCCAACTCTTCGGCAATGCCTACTCGATCGGGCGCCTGACTGCAAAGCAGCAGTTCCACGTGTCGCGCCGCATCGCGCCGATCATTCCGCCGCTGATCCCGGTGTTTGTGAAGCTGGCGAAGACGAGCGGCGGAGCTGCCGGCGCGATGGGGGCGCTGACGCAAGATCTTGATGGCTTTGGCCAGGTGCTGCAACCGTTTGCCGACGCACTGGCGGCCATGAACGATGCCGATGCCGACTATGTCATGGACAACTGTCTGACCGCCGTTCAGCGGCAGCAGCCCACCGGCTGGGCGCGCGTGGTATCGACAGAGCAGAAGACGCTCATGTTCCAGGATATGGACATGGCCGTGATCCTGCCGCTGGTGCTTCAGGTCATCGTGGCCAACCTCGGCCCTTTTATTCAAGGGCTGCTTACAAGCCAAGCGAGCAGCCCGGAACCGGCGGCACAGGCTGGCTGAGGCACCTTCCGAATGGCGAGGAATTCCTGCTCGCGCCGGTAAAGGCTCAGATGTGCAAGTACGAATCTCTGCTCGACGGCACGCTTGGCCTCGAAGACATCGCGCTGATGAATGACTTCCTCATGATGGAAGCCGACAACCAGGCGGAAGCGCGCCGCATTGCGGAACGAAACAATGGCCCAAAGCACCGTCATCCGTGAATTCCTCGTCGCCCTGGGCTTCAAGGTCGATGAGAAGGGCCTGAAGAAGTTCACCGACGGGGTCGAGCAGGCCACCAAGGGCGTCAAGCAGCTGGTGACGACTATCTCGGCATCGGCGCTGGCCGTGAGCGTTGGCGTGTCCGCGCTGGCGTCGAAGCTGGAGAACCTGTATTTCGTCTCGAAGCGTACAGGTGCGTCGGCCACTAGCCTGAAGGCGTTCGACTTCGCGGCGCGGAATCTGGGCGTTTCGACTGAGACCGCTTTCGGCGCCGTCGAGAGCTTGGCGAAGTTCTTGCGCAACAACCCGGCCGGTGAGGGATACCTTGCTTCGATCGGCGTAGAGACGCGCAATGCCAATGGCGAGCTGCGCGACACAGTCGACATTCTTGCCGACATCGGAACCGAGCTCGGCAAGCGCCCGACGTGGTTGGCCAGCCAGTATGGGAATGTTCTCGGCATTGACGAGAACCTGCTGCTGGCCATGCGCGACGGCGATTTCGCCAAGTTCATGCAGCAGTACCGGGAGATGTCCCGGACCAACGGGCTGGACAAGGCCGCCGAGGACGCGCACGCGTTCATGATCGCCCTGCGCGGGCTGGGCACGACCTTTGAGAACTTTGCCATCAAGGTGGAAGGCGCTTTACTGCGCAAGGTCGGTCCGCAGCTCGAGCGGTTCCAGAAATGGTTTGAGGATCATTCAGACGAGATTGCCCGCCGAGTGGCAGAAATCGCCAGCGCTATCCTGGCGGCAGTGGCCGCGCTTGGGCCACCCCTGTCTTGGCTTTCCGACAAGTTCATCGAACTGGATAAGGCCACCGATGGTTGGTCAACGAAGATTCTGCTGCTAGTTGGCGCGTTCGGCGCGCTGGGCGGCTTCAAGATCGTCGGCGGGATCTGGAAGATGGCGGCGGCGGTGCGCGCGCTTGGCGCTGCCAATGCCGCAGCCGCAGCGGCGGGTGGCGCCTCTGCGGCTGGTGGGGCTGCAGGCGCCGGGGCTGCTGCCGGGGCGGGCGCTGGTTGGCTGGCCCGCTTTCTGCCGTGGGCAGCCCGGATTGGCGGCGCGGCTGCGCTCATGTTCCACAGCGGAGGCCTGAACAATGGCGAGGACGCCGAACTGGCGCGCCGGCGTGCGGCGGCCGGGCAGCCTAGTGGCTCGGGCAACGCCGGCGGCGATGCCGTGTCGTTCTTCCAGCGCATGGGCTGGACGCATGACCAGGCTGTGGGGATCGTGGCCAACCTGCAGCGCGAAAGCGGCACCGGGCTGAACCACCAAGCCGTCGGCGACGGCGGCCGCGCCTATGGAGTAGCTCAGTGGCATCCAGACCGCCAGGCGAACTTCAAGGCATGGTCTGGAAAGGACATCCGGGATTCGTCGCTGATGGAGCAGCTGCAGTTTGTGAACCACGAACTGACGCAGGGTGCAGAGCAGCGCGCCGGCCAGTTGCTGCGCGCTGCGCAGAACGCTCAGCAGGCAGGCGAGATCGTGTCACGCTACTACGAGCGGCCAGCACAGGCGGATATCGAGGCTGCCCGCCGTGGCGCCGCTGCCGTTGATCTTCAGCAGCAGACCAACATCAACCTCTACGGTGTATCTGACCCGACTGCAGCTGGCCGCGCGATCGCAGACGAGCAACGCCAGGTGAACGATGACATGGTGCGCAACATGCAGGGGGCGTTCTCGTGAGTTTCCTTGACTTCATCACTCTGGTGCCGAAGACCATCGGCCCGGTGAGCGTCGGCTGCTCAATCGAGGAAGACCATCAGGACGAGATTCAGATCACCGAGCACCCCGTAGAGAAGGGCGCCCAGATCAACGATCACGCGTTCAAGCTGCAACCGGAAGTGACGCTTCAATGCGGCTGGTCGAATTCCGACCTGGCTGCGCTGGTGGGCACGCTGGAATCGATCTTTGTGGGTGGCAGCCTGCCGTCGGCTGATTACATCAGCACGGTGTATTCACGACTATTGGCGCTGCAGGAGACGCGCCAACCGTTCGATGTGGTGACTTCGCTGCGCATCTACCGCGACATGCTGTTCAAATCGCTGCGGGTGCACAAGGATCAGAAGACCGGCCAAGCCCTGAGCGTCACGGCCACCCTGAAGCAGATTCGGATCGTCCAGACGCAGGCGACGACACTGCCGCCGAAGGAAAGCCAGGCCGATCCGAAATCAACAGCGGAAACACTGATCTCTGGCGTCAAGGCCGCGCTTCCGGCCGTGCCGGTACCAGGCGGTGCTGTGCCACCCGTCGTATGGGACTTCTAAGTGAACATCTACGAGATTCCGCTCACGCCTGACCCGCAGCGCTTCACGGTCACGCTCAGTGGCGTGGACTACCGGCTGACGGTTCAATATCGGAATGCTGGTGGCGCCGGTTGGGTGCTCGACATTGCCGACACCAACGGGCAGCCGTTCGTGTCAGGCATCCCGCTGGTAACTGGTGTCAATCTGCTGGGGCAGTACCGGTACCTGGGCTTCGGGGGCGGGATCTGGGTGCAAGGTGCCGAAGACCCAGACGACGGCCCAACGTTCGAGGATCTGGGAATCGGTTCGCATGTTTTCTGGGTGACGGAATAATGGGCGTCCAGCAATTTGGCCGGAAGGTTTCGGTGCTCGTTGGCCAGGACAGCGGTCCCGCTTTGGAGCTGTCAGAGCTCCGGGTGGTATTCCGGGTGCAGCGTGGTGATCTGCAAACGCCGAACTCGGCCCGGATCCGGGTCTACAACGTATCGGAGTCCACGAGGCAACGCATCGAGAAGGAATTCAGCCGGGTAGTGCTGCAGGGCGGCTATCAAGGTAACTTCGGCATCATCTTCGATGGCACCATCAAGCAAGTCAGGCGCGGGCGCGAAAGCCAGACAGATACCTATCTGGACATCACCGCTGCGGACGGCGATTCGGCATACAACTTCGCTGTCGTGAACACCACGCTTGCCGCCGGCTCGACCGCGCTGGACCATGTGCAGGCGTGCACACGTGCGATGTCGCAGTACGGCGTGACGCTGGGTTATACGCCGTTTGGCAATCCGGCATCCTCAAAGCCCACGGCCGACGATATTGCCGCCCAGCAGGCCAAGGTGGACGCCGCGCGTAAGGCGCTCGACGCGAAACAGAATCAGCAGTTGGCCTTGCTGGCGCAGGTCAAAGATCTCCGGGTTCAGTCTGAACAGCTCAGCCAAGCCGGCGACGAGGCAGGCGCTATTGCTTTGCTGAGACAGGCGCAAGGTCTGCTGGGACAAGTGGACGATCTAGATAAGGAAGTCAATGCGCTGTATCTACCAGCATGGCAGCGCGAGACCGCGAAACTGAAGGCCATGCAGGCAGCCGCGGCGGCGCCCGATCCCCCCGTTGCGTCTCAACAAGGCCTGCCGCGCGGCAAAGTCATGTTCGGCATGGCGCGTGACTTCATGCGTTGGACGGCTCGCACGCAGCAGGTGGTGTGGAGCATCCAGGACGGCAAGGCCATCATGGTGCCTGAGACGTCCTACATGCCTGGCGAGATTCCGGTGATCACTGCCGAAACGGGCATGGTGGGGTTGCCCGAGCAGACCCAGAACGGCATCACGATCAAGATGCTGCTGAACCCCAGCGTGAAGATCGGTCGGCTGATCAAGATCGACAACGCGAGCGTGCAGCGCTACGAGTACAGCCTGAACGTCGGGCAGCAGGCCCAGAACGAGCGGATCCAGCAGCAGGCGAAGCTGCAGGACGACGGGTACTACTACGTGACGATCGCGGAACACTCCGGCGACACGCGGGGGAATGAGTACTACACGGAAGTGATATGCCTGGCGGCCGACGCCACGGTACTGCCGGACAATTTTAAGGACAAGGGTGCCGTGCCGCCTGATAACGTCATCAAGCGGTTCGGCTAGCGCCCGTATGTAGGTAGCGCCTTGATGGTCATCGTGCTGCGGTCTGCCTCGACATCGGCCAGCGGCATGACGTTCAGCGACATGGACTTCGTCGGCATCTTGGGCACCACGATGATGGCATTGCCATCGATGTCCTTACCCCAGCACCCGATGTCCCAGACGCCGCGGAAGGATGCATAGGCACGCATGTCCTTGGCGTGGGCAAGTGGCAGTTCGCACTTCTTCTGCAGGTAGAGGATGGTGGGGAAGGGGTTGTTGACCGTCTGGCCCACCTGCATCCCGGCGAACGGATACACAAAGGCTTCGTCGGCAACAGCGCCCGTCGAAACGGCTAGCGCAGCAATTAGAACCAGCTTCTTCATAGCGACACCCATGGACAGACGAGAGAGGGTAGGCGATCCCGAGACTGCGCTCCGGGAGGCATTGGATGGGATGCGCGCGGGCCTTTGGACGGCTCTTCCTGGAATCATCGATTCCTTCGATCCGGACGCCATGACCTGTCAGGTCCAGCCTGGAATCAAGATGCTGGTCCGGCAGTTGGACGGGACCACAGTATCGATTCCGTTGCCGCTACTGGTGGACTGCCCCGTGCAATTCCCATCAGGTGGCAATTGTAGTTTGACCTTCCCGGTTGCTCCAGGAGACGAATGCCTGGTCGTATTTGCCTCGCGGTGTATCGATGGTTGGTGGCAGTCAGGAGGTGTCCAAGAACAGGCCGAGCTGCGGATGCACGACTTGTCGGATGGGTTCGTGCTGCTGGGCTTCCGGTCACAGCCGCGCGTGCTGGCGAACGTGAGCACCAGCGCGGCGCAGCTGCGTACGGACGATGGACAGGCCTTCGTCGAGGTGAATGCCGCCACGCACGCGATCAACATCCAAACCTCGGCGCCGGTCAACGTCACCTCTTCCTCGTCGGCGCGCGTTACAGCCCCGAGCATCCTGCTCGGTGCGACCGGCCAGTCGTTGCTGTCGTTTGTGACCTCTGCATTCCAGGCGCTGTTCAACGGGCATACGCACCCGGAAACAGGCAGCACGACTGGCGTACCAAACCAGCAGATGGGCGCCGGCCACCTGACCAACACTGTAAAAGGCGGATGACATGCGGTACCGAAAGCTATCTGCCACTGGTGACTTCGTCTTCGGTGGGCAGCAGGCCGATTTTTACAAGGACCTGCCCGAGGCAGTTGGTCAGGCCGTGCTCACGCGCCTGCGCTTGCTGCGCGGGGAATGGTTCCTCGACAAGACAGCCGGCACGCCATGGAGCACCGAAGTGCTGGGCAAGTACACGAACGGCACCTACGACGCGGCGATTCGCCAGCGGATCCTGGGCACGCAGGGCGTGAAGGAGATCGTCGCTTACTCGAGCGCGGTAGACACCGAGAAGCGACACCTAAGCGTGTCCGTCACGATCAACACCATCTACGGCACCACCACAGTTGAGGCGACTCTGTAATGGCCATCACCACGACCGCACCGACGATCGATGCCAGCGGTATCACGGCGCCGACCTATGCCGACGTGCTCGACTACTTAAAGGGGAAGTTTCGGGCGATCTATGGCCCGGACACATATCTGGAAGAAGACAGTCAGGACGGGCAACTGCTGGCGGTATATGCCGATTCCATCAACGACGCCAACGCGGTGGCCGTGGCGGTATATCGATCCTTCAGTCCTGCCACGGCACAGGAGGATGCCCTTTCCAGCAACGTCAAGATCAATGGGATTTCGCGTAAGGCAGCATCCTTTTCGACGGCGGACTTGCTGATCATCGGCCAGGCCGGCACCACCATCACCAACGGCGTCGCCACAGACACGAACAAGAACAAGTGGACATTGCCGGCGAGCGTGACTATTCCGCCATCTGGGCAGATCACGGTTACTGCCGCGTGCGCTTCGATTGGGGCCATTGCGGCGGGAGCCGGGACCATCGCCCAGATTGGCACGCCGACGCGCGGCTGGCAGTCCGTGATGAACCCGGCTGACGCGGCCGAAGGTGCGCCTATCGAGAAGGACGCGGCGCTGCGACAGCGGCAGACCGTTTCAACGGCCCTCCCGTCGTTGACAGTGCTGGACGGCATTATTGGGGCTGTGTCCAACATTGCTGACGTGACGCGCTTGCGCGCCTACGAGAACGACACGAACGCAACCGATGCGAACGGGATCCCAGCGCATTCGATCTCACTGGTGGTCGAGGGAGGCGACGCCACTGCGATTGCCCAGGCCATCGCCGCCAAGAAGACGCCCGGATCTGGCACGTACGGCACGACAGCAATTGTGGTGCTCGACGTCTATGGGCGACCGATCACGATCCGGTTCTACCGGCCGACGACGGCGACCATTACAGTTGCCGTGACTGTAAAGGCGTTGACCAGTTACACCACAGCGGTGGGCGATGCTATCAAACAGGCCGTCTCTGACTATATCAACGCCGTGTCCATCGGTGGTGGCGAGTCGGGAAGCGTCGAGTGGGCTGACGCGATCACGGCGGCCAACAGCGTAGGTGGCGGTACCGCGTTCAAACTGACGGCGCTAGCGCTGACAGGCCCGGGCGGCGCGGGCGTGCCTGATGTGGTTCTGGCATTCAATCAGGTTGCCGCATGCACGCCGGCGGCCGTGACCCTGACGGTGACGTGACATGGTGGACATCACCAAGTACACCGGCCGAATCACCAGTGAGCACAACCAGCAGCCGGACTTCATGGCCGTTGTCGAGACGCTGGCCCAGCCAATGGTCGACCTGCAGAACCTGATGCTGGGCATGCCGGGGCAGTTCGACCTGGACACGGCCGTGGATGCGCAGCTCGACGATGTTGGTCTGTGGGTGGGCATCTCGCGCAACGTGCCGGTACCGTTGACGGGCGTCTATTTCTCGTTCGATACCGCGGGGCTCGGCTTCGACCAGGGCAGCTGGAAGGGCCCATTCGATCCGGACACAGGTCTGACCCGCCTCGATAACGAGACCTACCGCCTGGTGCTGCGCGCCAAGATCGGCGCGAACCACTGGGATGGAACGCTGGGATCGTCCAAGGCGATCTTGGATTCGATCTTTGGCGGTGGCACGTTCGTCTTCATCCAGGACAACCAGGACATGACCATGACGATCGGCATTGCCGGCGTCATACCGTCCGCCGTCTTTCTTTCGCTGCTCAGCAATGGACTGATCCCGCTGAAGCCGGAAGGGGTCGGCATCAACCTCGTCATCGTTACCTCAGGTGATGGGACGCCGATCTTCGGATTTGACATGGAAAACGATCTCGTGGCCGGCTTCGACGCCGGTGCGTGGGGCACACCTTTGTAAGGACTATCAATGGCAACGAACGATTTTCTGGTATTTGGCGGTGGCGCTGGCGCCAACGTCATTGCGCAGGTCACGTATTCCGGCCTGGCCGCACGTATGGCAGGATTTTCTGCCGGTGTCGCGCAGTCAGCGCAGCTCAATAAGGTGTGGCGGCAGTCGAGCATCATGTCTGCCGTGCTGGCACAGTTTGTGTCCGATTTGACAGGCCAGGACGTGCTGGACGATGGCACTACCGCCACGATTCTTGCGAATCTGAAGGCTGGGGTGCGGGCGCAGTCTATCGGCGTAGTCGGTACCATGCGCAACGGAAAGATGAGCGTTGCTGCCGCTTCTGCCTCGGCGACGTTCAGCGCGGATGAAGTGGTGGTGGAGTCTGCTTTGGGCGGGCTAGCCTACCGGGTTCCAAGCTTCAGCAAGACTATCAACCTGGCGACCACTGGTGCAGGCGGCATGGACACCGGGGCTGCGCCGACCAATGGTTTTGTGGCGCTGTACGCGATCTATAACCCGACGACAAGCGCAAGTGCGCTGCTGGCAACGAATGCAACAAGTGCTGTACAGCCGGAAGTGTATGGTGGCGCGAACATGCCTGCCGGATACACGGCTTCCGCTCTTGTTTCGGTATGGCCCACGAACGCGAGCGGGCAGCTTAAGGTAGGGCAGCAGTATGACCGAAGGATTGACGTCTCGACCTCGTCGGTGATTACGACGACCACAGCAGGTACTACGGATGTGTCTATCGCCGCCATAGCGCCTCGTAACGCAAAGTTCGTCAAGGGCTACATGGCCATCACTGCGACGGGGTCGGGGAACGCATTCATTGTTTTGATACCAACATCAACGCTTTCCGTTGGCCAGGTGCAGCAGAACGTGTCGCCCGGAACGGGAGGGGGGATCTTCTACCAAAGCTTCTCCGGATTGATGGTAGTGACCCCTCAGCAGATTCGCTACACTTTCTCCGGTTCGGCCGGCACTGTCACCTTCGACGTCGGTATTGGCGGTTTCGAATTCTGAGGCAACAAATGGTCAAAGTGCATGTTCAATTCGCTGACGCTGACGAGTCGCAGGTAGTAGCGTACTTTGCGGGCCCACAAGATCAGGACGATTTCCCACATCAAGGCGTCATTGAGGTAACGGATGCACGGTGGCGTGCATTCTACGAGGCAGCGGTTCCTGACGGGGTTCACGGGGTGTCATCACTGCCGTTTCCAACTGGGTCATAGCGCGGTGACTAGTCGAGTGCTGGGACATTTGGCCAAGTCCGTAGTGCTTTGGGATATTATTGATGCCCTTGGCAATTTTGCCTTCTGAATTGGTGCCGTCGTGTCGACAACGCTTCAATGTCCGTCGTGTAGTGCTCAGTCGCTATCTTCTCTGGAAACCGAGGGCGCGATGTCATGCAAAGCGTGCGGGACACAGTTCCCATGCGCCGATGGCATTCTTTGCTTCGTCCCAGAGGGCGTTTTTACCAAGCTGGATGATCTGGACTACGACGAACACTATTCAGTGTCTGATGAGACGTCGCTACAAGTTTTCGCGGATGTAAAGGAGACGTTGGGGCGGCGCCTGAAGGGGAGCTACGACGTCCTTGTGGAAATTGGAGCCGGTACAGGTGGATTCACCAAGGGTCTGCTCAAGAATATCAGTATCAACGAGGCGATCGTTACCGACATATCGCCCAAGATGCTCTCCATTTGCAAAGCGCGGGTAGAGAACGGTGAGCATTTGGCCAAGAAGGTCACGTATGCCACATACAGTTCTGCCGAGAGGATTTTCCCTCCTGAGAGCGTGGACTGCATCATCGGAAATTTCGTACTTCATCACATTCTCGACTATGAGGGATTCTTTAAGGACTGCTTTGCTACCTTGAAGCACCGCGGAACTCTCATCTTTGCAGAGCCAGGGTTCAAGTATCATCAGGCGCTTGTTCTTTCGATGTCTGATGTGCTTGAGACGTTGGTGCGTGGTGGTGATAACAACGCTGACGAGGATTTGATCCGTCTAGGAAACTGGATTCACGAACTGCACTTCAACTTAAAGTATGTTGGTGATGCAGAAGTGTTGGCAGACCGCGAGGACAAACATCTGTTCTTGCGTGAAGATGTCGAGCGTGCAGCGAAGACGGCAAATTTCCAGTTGGTTGAGGTCGTGCCATATGGCGATCGTCGCGTCACACGTTGCCTGGAGAGCTATTTGCCTCAGTTGGGACTTTCCAGTCCTTTCCTGGAGAAGGTGACCAGTCTTTTCGAAGATTGCTACCCAAAGCACTTTGGAGCGCTTGATAGGGACGATGCTGTCCCGGCGTATATTTTCTTCTTTCGGAAGCAAAGCGGCCTGCTTTCAACGATTTTCAAATATGCCTGAACATTCGATTGATACATCGCCTCGCTTCCATGTCGACCTGTCCATCGATACGGTCGATGGTCGTGCACGCTTTAATGTGTCGGGATGGGTGTGTTGCCGCGTGGATGTCCACAAGCTTTACCTTCGATCCGAAGATATCGAAGTCGGTGCCCCGATAGGATTTCCTCGCCCAGATGTGCACAAAGCCATCAATGCTGACGGCAGCTTCCCATTCTTCAATTCCTACTTCTGTGGTGTGAACTCTGAATTTCATCTAACTGATGAGCAACTGGCGCGCCTTCGCGATGGAGGGATGAAGGCAGTATTTGCAGACAGAGAAGGATTGAGCTTGAGGACGATCGAGTTCCGGTTCGATGATGGAGCTTCCGTGGCGCTTTCTGGGTAAGCCTCAGCACCGCTTCAACTACATTTTCTGCAGCCCGCCTTGAGCGGGCTTTTTCATTTCTGGAGGTTTCATGGACAAGCAGCTCTTCCGCGTTGCCACGGGACTGACGCAGACGATGGCCGATCGCTGGTGGCCGCACGTCGGCGCGGCCTGGAGCGAGTTCAACATCGTGACCGCAGCGCGGCAAGCCGCATGGATTGGGCAGGTCGGCCACGAGTCCGGCGGCTTCATCTACACCCGCGAGCTTTGGGGCCCAACGCCGGCACAGCTGCGCTACGAGCGCGACTTCAATGCTTCTTGGCCACCGCCGGATAAGAACGCCAGAAACCAGAAGGCTTTCGAACTGGGAAACAACCAGGCCGGCGACGGCAAACGTTTCGCGGGTCATGGCTTGATTCAGATCACGGGCCGGGCGAACCACCGCGCATGCGGGCTGGCACTGGGCGTGGATCTCGAAGCGATGCCGGCGATGCTGGAGACGGATGCCCTAGCGGCGCGCTCGGCTGCGTGGTTCTGGGACAGCCGCAACCTGAATGCGCTGGCTGACTCTGGCGACTTCGTGACGCTGACCCGGCGTATCAACGGCGGCATCAATGGTCTCGATGACCGGAAAGAACGATGGGACCGTGCCCGCCGGGCGCTGGGCCTCCAATGACAGCCGCATACACGGCGACCGGGGAAACGATGGACCTGAATGATTTGAACGTGCCGGGGGGCACTGGCGGCGCACTGGGTTTCATCGTCGCCGCGGTGAGCGGGGCAATCTGGTTCATCCGGAAAGCGTGGCGCAATGACAAGGTCGACGGCGCTGAGACACAGGCCCAGATCGACATCATTGCCAGGCTGTCCGAGCAGGTTGACAAGGCCAATGCACGCGCAGACCTGGCCGAGCAGCGTGCCGACACCGCTTACAAGGAACGCAATGACGCCTACCGCGAGATTGGCGAGCTAAAGGGCACGATCGCGGCTTTGACGGCGGAAGTGCGGCTGCTGAAGGAGAGGCTTGATGGCAAGGATTCGTGAATGGATGGCGCGCCACCGTGCAACGTTTGTCCGCACGGCGCACATGCTGGAGGCGGTCACGCTGATGGCATTGATGGTCGGTGGTGGAATGGGTGCAGGCTATGCGCTTTGCCAGTGGCAGTCGCGCGAGATGCTGGCGCAGCAGCGAGACGACCACCAGGCCGAGATTGCCCGATTGCAGGGGGCATATAGCCAAACGCTCGAAGCGCTGACGCCGAAGGTCGCGGCAGCGGCCAATGCATCAGCACAGGCGGCGGAGGCTTCCGTGGAGGCGGCCAAGTCCGTGAAGCGCGCAGCTCGCGCGCCGGCCGTGCCAGCTCCAGTCGCCCGCACGATGTCCGAAGCGGATCGAGAGCAGGTGAACCGTGATATCGAGGCAGCGAACCGGAAGGTGAGGGAGGCCCGAAAGTGAGATCTATCCTGCTTTGCCTGGCGCTGGCCGGCTGCACCGTGGCAGCGCCACCGCCCGCCCAGCCGCGCCGCGACTGTCCAATCCTGCCAACCTTGAAACCCGGCGACGATGCGAGGCAGCACATCCGCATCATTGCCGACATCTACGCGCGCTGCGCCGCTACCCCATGAGCCTATTCGATCCACGTGTCTGGTTGGCCGTGATCCTCGGCCTGGCGCTAGCCTACGGTGGCGGCCGGTGGCAGCAGTCCACCCACGACAATGCGGCCTACGCTGCCGAGCGCACGAAGGCTGCGCTGTCCGCCGCCGTCGACCAGGTAAAGGTTGTCGACCGTGCGCGCGCCGAGGAACAACGCCGCACCGCGGCACAAACGGAGATTGCAAATGTTGCGAAACAGGATGCGGATACGGCACGCGCTGATGCCCGCGCTGCTGGTAACGCTGCTGACCGGCTGCGGCAGCGTGTCGACCAGCTACTTGCCGCCGCCCGAACCACCAAAGATACCGGCGTTGCCGGCGGTGGCCAGGGCAAGCCAAGTGGTGACCCCCTCGATGTGCTCGTCGACGTGCTCGGCCGGTCTGACAGAACTTCGGGCATCTTGGCTGACTACGCCGACCAGCTCAAAGTAGTCGGGCTGGCCTGCGAGCGATCCTACGATGCGCTGATACCCCGTGTGCGGTAACTGGAAGGAATTCTTGGGGTTTTCTTGTGGCTACAATGCTGCGTTCAAGATGGAGGAAAGGCCATGAGAGTGTCGGAGATTGTCGCGGCTGCGTTCGCCCTAGCGGATGAGCGTGATCGTGGACTGCAAAGAAGGTGGATCGATATTTCTTTCAAGATTGGCCCCCGCGTGCCGGGATCTCTTCTGACCTTATCAGTTCAGCGAGTGGGTCGGTTGGACTCGCTGCTGCGAACCATGGAGGCGGAATTTTGTGGCCTAAAGGAAATCGATGATGACGCTGCCAGCGAAGAGCGCTCGCTGTTGTCCGAGGCATGGGTTGGATCTCTCTACGAGATTGTCCGGGCGATGGAGGAGCGGAAAGTGCATCCAGCCGGGGAAGAGTTCTCGCAGATCCACCACGACCTACGGTTGATCCGCATTCCTATAGAGAAATATCAACTGGCACAGGACTCGAAACTTCGGGGGCCGATCGAATTCGTGCGAGAGATGCCCCGCCCGGGGGATGTCCCTCACATCTACGATCGTAAAGACATCAATCGTGCTCACATAATGCCTATGCAGATTTCGTCGAGAGGCGCCATGGCTTGGCTTGCCACTGACCTGAAGGCGGCCGAATCGCGGTGGATTGAGCGCCAAGATCTCAGTGATCGTTTTATGAACCTGTGGGACGTGCCTTCAGCGTAGGTGAGCATCCTCGTCGACGTCCTCAACGCCTATCGACACAGGCAGGCTTGCCTCCTGTAAAGCAACGGCCCAAACTGCCTCGGCCAGCCGCCGCCATCCATAGCTGCTCGCAGCTCGCTGGACAGCTTCTGACTTCCAGACACGCTCGAACGCCTCGGGATCGAAGTCCGCATCCTTGAACAGCCTGGTCTGGCTGGGCATGCTGGCCAGCAAAATCTCCAGCTCGTAGCGCACGTCCTCCAGGTAATCGCCAGCCGGCTCACCCAGACCATTCTCCCAGCCGTGGAACCCGTTGGACTCGGTGCCAGCGTGCAGCCGACCCATCGCTTCGAGAAGGCGCACCGCAACCTGTCGGACGGTCGGGGCGTTGGCTGTGGGTGAGGGCGCCTGGCATCCGGCGGCAGATTTGGTGTTGCCCATGGCGTGTGATTTTATGCTGTACATATATACAGTATTGCGACGTCGCAACATGCGCGAGAATGGGCCCGCGTCACCGCCCTGTGCCCGCCCTCTTCAGCTAAGTTAATGAAGTGCCAGCGATTCTCTTTAGGGGCACGGGAAGGGGCATCAAGAATCTTCACAATATTGTCTTCGGCGAAAATAAAGGTATTCGACCGATTTTAGGATTCCTGTCGGCGGGACCAAAATCAAGTCTTCGGTAGCAGCTTCCGCCACCACGGCCCATACCCAGGGTCATATGGGGCCTTCCAGCCATCGTGAATACGGTCAATGGCGTCCTGCTGGCAAACGCCTGCGTCGATCAGGCGGTGCATCTCGGTGTTGGCCGCTTTGCTCTGAAATACTCGGGAAGTAATGGGATCTACATCCGGGCACGGTGGCGGGCCCGTGTTGACCGGGATGAGGTCGCAGAACCACGCCCTACCGTCGCATACGCGACTCTGGTCTCCTCTGGTCGAGAAGGATAAAAATCCGACGGCCAGGAAGCCAATCACAATCAAAGCCGCGCGTCTGCTCGCGAATTTCCAGAAACAGATAACTGCTGCCAGCATGGCGATAGCGCCCATTCCGTAGTTCTCCTTACCTAGGCCTCGGGCGCCAGTTACCGCAGCAACGACTTCCGAAGATCAATGTGTTGCGTCAATGCTGCTGCGGCACTTCTGTCTTGCGGCCGCCCGGGACTGGCAAGACGTGGTATCCGTTGCACTTGAGTTCCTGGACCGAGTGGGGCACGAACGGGATGGGCTTTCGCTCGACCAAGAGCATGGGAGAGAGTTGGTCGAGGGTGGACGCAATGGAAGCGCACAACATGGAACAGTCTGCGCGCGGCGGCAGTGGTCCGCTATCGGAAGGCGTCCGACATATCTGGCGCCAAAGGCAAAAAAAAGCCGCAGCGCATGGAGCGGCGCGGCGGCGAACGATTTAGGCTTGGGTGCTGTTTCCAGCGGAGGCAATACTCTTTGATTCTTGCTAGGACTGAAAGCACCCTTGCGAGGTAAGTGCCCGTCCTACAGGGTGAACCCCTGGCGAGGCCTTCCGCTGAGATTTCGGTTTGTCAAAGGCTTGTGTTTGTCGGCAGGACCAAAATCAAGTCCACGAGATCAGTTCAGGAAGAGCTTGGCGAAGGCGATGGATGCCGCGATCAATCCGGCCGTATAGACCGCCGGCAGCCAGCGATGTTCTCGATGCAGCTTTGAGGCTTCAACGTTCAGCTTTAAGGCTTCAGCATTCCGCCTTGAGGCTGCAAGATTCAGCTTGATGGACTCGGCTATCAGTTCGCTGATTTCAACTTTGGTCTCTAAGGTGTTCAAAGCCTTCTCCTTTGATGATCAATGGAGGTTAGCGCTGTCGGGCCGACGCAAGCAATGCGTCCAGTCAAGCACCTGCCCATCCCCACCCCGATTTCCCTCAGCCACACCCCACAACCCGCTATCATGTCGGCTGCACGCCGCAACCGCCGTGCGAACGTCTGTTTTCCCTGCCGATACATGCCCCTAGTCCGGACGCTTTCCCGCTGCCTGCCAGCGCTGGCCATGCTTGTCTCCGCTCCGCTTCTGGCGGTGCAGCCGGCGTCCGATCCGGCTTTGGCTGATACGTCGGGTTGCGCGGCACTGGTCGATATCGTGCAGGAAAGCCTGCGTGGCGAGATTGATGTGGCGTGTCCGAAGGATGGCAAGGAAGCCTGCGAGAGCAAGAACGACCAGATTCGCTCGTTGCTGGACATCATCGACCAGCGCCGCAAGCGCAAGGACGACGAGTGCGAGACGCTGGTGCAGGTCAACCGGCTGCTGCGCACGCTGCCGCCCAAGACCTGAAGCGGGACGGCGCAGGCCTGGGTGGCCTGCTCAGTGGTTTGTCACTCAGTGGCTCATCTTCGAGAACAACTGGATTACGGCGACGCCCGCGATGATTAGCGCAATGCCGATCCATGCCGCCACGTCCGGCACCTGCCGGTAGAGCACCGACGCGATCAGCGTCACCAGCACGATCCCCGCACCGCACCAGATTGCATAGGCCACGCCCACCGGCACGGTCTTCATGACCTGCATCAGCAGCCAGAACGCGGCCACATAGCCGGTGACTACCAGGACGCTGGGCCACAGGCGCGTGAAATTCTCGGCGGCCTTGAGGCTGCTGGTGGCGATGACTTCGGCAACGATGGCCAGGGCAAGGAGCAGGTATCCGTTCATCAGGCTGCTGAATTTGGCTGTCAAAAGAGATGGTTAAGGCGCTTCTGCCCAATATTATGCAAGACCTCCCCCAAATGGGGCTGCAGAATGCGGCCTGGAATGCCGAAAACCGAGATGCCACGCGGGTTTCCGGCGGTTTGCTTACCCTCCCTTGCGGTGGTTGTGCCAAAGCCAATACCGGTCTTGAATGCAGGTAAGAACATAAAGACATAGCCGTCCCGGGATTGTGAACGAGGTGGCCATAAAAAAGTCGCGGTGAAGTGAATCCATCGGTCTGACCATGCCGGCATCAAAAATTGCGCCGGTGGCGGGCGGCTGGGTGACGGGCTTAGGGGAGCTGTATGAAAAACGATCTGGGCGTGGCTACCGTGTGGCCCGTCGTGCGGATGCCTGATGTCGAAGAGCCATCGGAGCACCGCGACGAATCCGGGGAAGGTGTGTGGCAGAACACGATTGCCGCCGCCGATCACGCGCTGGAAGAAGCGTCGCGCATTCAGCGCGGTGTCCAGCAGAATCTGAAGCTGATGCAGGAAGTGCGGGGGCTGCGTGAGGAGTTACGCCGCGCCCATACCGAAATCGACCGTTACCGCGGCATGCATGCGCGCGTAGTGGTGAGCATGCGCCAGCTTGAGGAAGATCACAGCGCAGAGATGGCGCGGTTGCAGGCAGACAATGAAATGCTGCTGGTGCGGCATCGGGTCTACAAGCTGCTGGCCGAGCATTACGCCACGGCGGCGCTCCGGTTCGATCCGGCGGTATTTGCCGAGCACCGTGACCGTGTGCTCGAGCACGTGCTGTTCCAGCGCCGCAAGGGCGTGCCGGTGACGCAGATTGCTGCAGCGGAGATCGCCTTCCTGCTGTTCTGAGCCGCAAGCCTAGTTGGACCTGGGCTCGCGCGGCTTGAGGATCAGCAGCGCGAGCATCCCGCCCACTACGCCCCAGAACGCCGAGCCCACGCCGGCCAGCGTCATGCCCGACGCGGTAATCATGAACGTCAGCAAGGCCGACTCGCGTTCCGCTGGCGTGTGCATGGCGACGGTCAGGCCATTGGCAATCGAACCCAGCAGCGCGAACGCGGCCACGGCCACCACCAGTGCCTTTGGAAACGCGGCGAACAACGCGGCGATGCTGGCCGCCATGACTCCCATGACCAGATAGCCGATGCCGCAGACCACGGCGGCCATGTAGCGGCGGCGCGGATCGGCGTCGGCCTGCGGGCCGGTACAGATTGCCGCGGTAATTGCCGCGAGGTTGATGCCGTGCGAACCGAACGGCGCCAGGATTGCCGAGGCCACGCCCGTTACCGCGATCAGCGGACTGGCTTGCACGTGGTAGCCGTCGGCGCGCAGTACCGCCAGGCCGGGAATGTTCTGCGATGCCAGCGCCACGATAAACAGCGGTACGGCAATGCTGACGAACGCCGATAGCGAGAATGCCGGGGTGGTCCATACCGGCATTGCCACCGCGAAGTGGAATTGTTCGAAATGCAGTTGGCCGAGCGCGCCGGCCAGCGCCACGCCAAGTGCCAGCACGCCGGGCACCGCATAGCGCGGCCACCAGCGGCGACCCAGCAGGTAAGCGGCGAACATCACCAGCAGCAACAGGGTCTGGTGCTGGGCCTGCACGAAGACATCGACGCTGATGCGGAACAGGATGCCGGCCAGCAGTGCCGACGCGATACTGGCTGGCAGCGTTTTCATGAGCTTGTCGAACCAGCCAGTCAGGCCCGCCGCGGTCATCAGCAGGGCGGCCATCAGGAATGCGCCGATGGCTTCGGGGTAGGGCACGCCGGGCAGGCTCGCAATCAGCAGCGCCGCACCGGGCGTAGACCAGGCCACGACGATCGGCACGCGCAGGAATAGCGACAACCCCAGCGTGGTGACGCCCATGCCAATCGACAATGCCCAGATCCATGACGAAATCTGGGCATCGGTCAGGTGCGCGGCTTGTCCGGCCTGGATCATTAGCACCAGCGAACTGGTGTAGCCGGTCAGCATGGCGATCAGCCCGGCCACCGTGGTCGATACGGACAGGTCGGACAGTTTGGGAGAAGCGGCGGCAGTCATGATGGTCGTGCGAAGAGAGGCCGGTATCTTCGCACGGGAACGGCCGCGGAGCAGGAATTCAGTCCGCGACCTTGTCGCTCGGGAACTTGAACGAATCGCGCAGCAGATAGCTCATCGGGATGTCGAGCGTGATGCCGTTGGGCGGAATCGGCTGCAGGAACCACTTGCGGTACAGCTTCTGGGTTTCCTGGTCGTAGATCGACGTGATCATGGCCTTGTCGACGAGTTTCTTGAACTCGGCGTCGTGCTTCGACAGCATGATCGCGTACGGTTCGATGGTCAGCAAATCGCCGGTGACGGTCAGTGCCGCCGGGTTTTTCGCATTGGCGCGCAGGCCGAACAGCAGCACGTCGTCCATCACGAATGCATCGGCGCGGCCCGATTCCACCATCGCGAATGCCTCGGCATGATCCTTGGCTTCCACGACCTTCCAGCCCATTGCCCCGGATTCATCCATCTTGCGGATCATTTCGAGCGGCGTGGTCTTGGTAGTCGAAACCACGGTCTTGCCCTTCAGGTCGCCCCATTTGCGGATGCCAGAGTCAGACTTCACCAGCATGCGGCTGCCGGCGATGTAGTGCGGAATCGTGAAGGCAACCTGGTCACGGCGTTCGCGGTTGTTGGTCGTGGAACCGCATTCCAGGTCGGCCTTGCCCTCGACGATGGCGGGAATGCGCGAGGCGGGCGTCACCGGTACCCAGTCCACCCGCAATTGCGGCAGCTTGAGCTGCGTGCGCAGGGCCTCGGCCACGCGCAGGCACAGGTCGACGGCGTAACCCATCGGCTTGCCGTCGGCCACGAACGAGAACGGCACCGAGCTTTCGCGATGGGCAATACGGATCGCGCCAGTCTGCTGGATGCGCAGCACCACCGAGTTTGGCGTGGCGGCCTGCGCTACCGGGATAGCCGGCGCACAGAGCAGGGTGGCAAGGGATAAAACGACAAGCGCCAGGCCTCGGAGCGAGGCACGGCGCGGCAGGCCCGAATTGGTCATGAATGACACCCGTCAAAAATAGTCAGGAAATAACCCTGGCGGCGCGTTGGCCGCCGCTGGCCGGATAGGTCCGGCTCTGTCACTGCTGGTTGCTGCGGTACCGCTGTCGTTGTGCGTTCGGAGAAATCCAATGGCGCGCTGATTGTTCCACGGCCGGCGGGCGGGGCACAACTGCAACTACTAGTGGCGGCGTTCAACGTTCCCGGCGCGCAACGCTTCGAAGCGCGGCGGGTTGACGGGGACTTTCCCTTACGGATTTGTCCGACTTCAGGTGTAGGTCGCCGATGGCTATGCTTCAGTCGTGCCTTGCGAGCAGGGCACCGAGGAGAGACTCTTGGGGCCCGTTCCAACCGAACGGGCCTTTTCTTTTTCTCGCTGCCCGCCGCTGGCGCGGGTGCTCGTCCCGGGTGTTCGTCCTGGACGTCCGTCCCAGTCGTCTACAATTCGGGCCTGCCTGCGCGCCGGCTCCCGGCGCCGCTTACCTGTCTTCGCACCATGGCCCTGTTCTCCATTTCCAATGCCCAACTGGCCTTTGGCCACGTGGCATTGCTCGACCACACCGATTTTTCGCTCGAAGCTGGCGAGCGCGTTGGCCTGATTGGCCGTAATGGCTCGGGCAAATCGTCGCTGCTGCGCATCGTGGCCGGCATGTCCGCGCCCGACGACGGCCTGATTGCGCGCCAGAGCGGCGTGACGTCGGCCTATGTGGCGCAAGAGCCACAGTTCGCGCCCGGCCTGACGGTTTTCGATGCCGTGAGCCAGGGCATGGGCGAAGCGCACGACCTGCTGCTGCGCTACGACGCCGCGCTGGCCCGGCTCGACACCCACCACGACGAAGCCACGCTGGCGGAACTACACCGCGTGCAGGCCGAGCTCGATGCTGCCGATGCGTGGCAACTGCGTACCCGCGTGGAAACCACGCTGGCCCGGCTGGGCCTGGACCCGCACGGGCGTGTGGACGCACTGTCGGGTGGGCTGCAGAAGCGCGTGGCGCTGGCGCAGGGGTTGGTGGCCGAGCCCGACATCCTGTTGCTCGACGAACCGACCAACCACCTCGATGTGGAAGCGATCCGCTGGCTCGAAGACCTGTTGCTCGGTTTTCGCGGCAGCGTATTGCTGATTACCCACGACCGGGCTTTCCTGGACCGCGTGGCAACGCGCATCGTGGAACTCGACCGCGGCCGGCTGGTGTCCTTCCCGGGCAACTTCGCCGCATACCAGACCCGCAAGGCCGAGCTGCTGGCCAATGAAGCGGTGGAGCAGGCCAAATTCGACAAGCTGCTGGCCCAGGAGGAAGTCTGGATCCGCAAGGGCGTGGAAGCGCGCCGTACACGCAGCGTGGCACGTGTGCAGCGATTGGTGACGATGCGCACCGAACGTGCCGCGCGGCGCGAGGTACAGGGCAACGTGAGGCTCGAAGTGTCGCAGGCCGACCGTTCGGGCAAGATCGTGGCCGAGTTGATCGATGTGTCGAAGGCCTATGGCGACAAGGTTGTGGTGCGCGATTTCACCGCGACCATCATGCGCGGCGACAAAGTGGGCCTGATCGGTCCGAACGGCGTGGGCAAGACCACGCTGTTGCGACTGATCCTGGGCGAACTGCCGCCCGATAGCGGCACGGTCCGCAATGGCAGCAACCTGCAGGTCGCCTATTTCGACCAGATGCGCACCGCGCTCGATCTGGAAAAATCGCTGGCCGATACCATCAGCCCGGGTAGTGACTGGGTGGAGGTCAACGGGCAGCGCAAGCACGTGATGAGTTACCTGGGCGATTTCCTGTTTGCCCCGGAACGGGCACGCTCGCCGGTCAAGTCGCTGTCAGGGGGCGAGCGCAACCGCCTGCTGCTGGCACGCCTGTTCGCGCGGCCGGCCAATGTGCTGGTGCTCGACGAACCGACCAACGACCTTGATATCGACACGCTCGAACTGCTGGAAGAATTGCTGCAGGACTATGGCGGCACCGTGTTCCTGGTCTCGCACGACCGGGCATTCCTGGACAACGTGGTGACGTCGACGATTGCCTCCGAAGGCGCTGGCCAATGGCGTGAGTCCGTGGGCGGCTATTCCGACTGGGAGGAACAGTCGGCGCGTGCGCTGACGCTGCAGGCCGCCAAAGCGGAACAGAAAGCAGCCGAGGCACCGAAGCAGAACACGCGCGATGCACGCGGCGCCAACCGGACGGTCAAGCTTTCGTACAAGGAGCAGCGCGAGCTAGACGGCCTGCCCGAACGCATGTCCGCGCTGGAATCGGAGCAGAAGACCATCAGCGCGCAACTGGAAGACGGTCAGCTCTACGCCACCGATCCCGCCCGGGCTGCTGAACTGGCCGCGCGTCACGACGAGATCGAGATGGAACTGCTGGAAGCGCTGGAGCGCTGGGAAGTACTGGAGAAGAAAACCAAGGGCGAAGGCGTTTGATATTCCCACTCGGTTTTTTCTCCCCTCGCCCGCATGGCGGGAGAGGGGCCGGGGGAGAGGGTCAGCGGTTCAAACTGGGACAAGTCGCAATTTGAACCTCGATGCCCTCTCCCCCAACCCCTCTCCCGCGCGCGGGAGAGGGGAGCTGGTTTGGCGGTGGTGCAAATTCATCCGCACCATGCCAGCACCATATTGGTCAGGTCGACCATGAACGCCGGGCGCAGGTAGGCCAGGAAGCCCAGCGTCAGTACCACCGCCAGGGCCAGGTAGCCGCATCCCTTTGCCCAGTTCATGTCACACCGGCACTGGCTGCGGACGCACCAGCGCCTGCTCGCGGATCGGCAGGTTGACCAGTGCGGCCAGCACACCCAGCACGATCGCGATCATCCACACCGTGTTGTAGCTGCCGGTCTTGTCAAACAGGTAGCCGCCCAGCCATGCGCCAAGGAAGCTGCCGATCTGGTGCGAGAAAAACACCACGCCTGACAGCATCGACAGGTACTTCACGCCAAATACCTGCGCGATGATGCCGTTGGTCAGCGGTACCGTAGAGAGCCACAGGAAGCCCATCAGTGCGGCAAATATCCACGTGCTCCACGCGGTCAGCGGCAGCAGCAGATAGCCGGCGATCACGATCGAGCGCGTGATGTAGATCGACGACAGCAGATAGCGCTTTGGCATGCGCTGGCCCATCGCGCCCGCCGTATAGGTGCCGAAGACATTGAACAGGCCGATCAGTGCCAGGGCCACCGTGGCGATCTTGACGTCGACCAGGCCGCGATCCTTGAGGTATGGCGCCAGATGCACGCCGATGAATACCACCTGGAAGCCGCACACAAAATAGCCGAGCGTCAGCAACTGGAAATTGCGGTTGCCGAACGCTTCGCGCGTGGCCTCGCCAATGGTCTGGTGGTGGCCGCCGGTGCTGGCCGCCATCTTCGGTTCGCGCAGCGTCAAAGCCATCGGCAGCATGAAGCACGCAAGGAAGGCCAGCACGAACAGCGCGTTCTGCCAGCCCACCGTGGAAATCAGCGTCTGTTCCACCGGAATCATCAGGAACTGGCCGAACGAACCGGCTGCCGCCGCGATGCCCATGGCCCAGACACGTTTCTCGGCGCTGGCCACGCGGCCGATCACGCCATAGACCACGCTGTAGGTAGTGCCCGACTGCGCGATGCCGATCAGCACCCCCGCACCCGTGGCGAAGGCCGTGCCGCTGGTGGCCAGTGCCATCACGATCAGGCCGGCCACATAGAGCGCAATACCCACCAGCATGATGCGCAGGGCGCCGAACTTGTCGGCCAGCGCGCCGGTAATCGGCTGGCTGGCGCCCCACATCAGGTTCTGCAGCGCCAGCGCGAACGCAAAGGTCTCGCGGTTCCAGCCGTGGGTTTGCGTGATGGGCATGTTGAACAGGCCGAAGCCATGCCGGATGCCCATGGAGAGGGTGACGAGCAGGCCGCCACATACCAGTACGGTGGTGAGGGAAAGTTTGCGATCGGTCATGTCGGGTTTTGCATTGTCTGTATTGTTCTTGTTGTGCGCGATGGTGCTGGCCGCCGAGTTTACTCCGGGCATGGTTTTCGTGCCGAACTCTGCATTGCGGGGGCCTTCCAAAAAGGATTGCGGTCTCGCCCATCCATTACAATGCAGCGCAACCCGGCCGTGGACGGCCGGGATACCTACTATCCGTATCGACTCCATGGCGAGCAAAACCAGTCAGTACAGCGAATCTTCCATCCGGGTCCTGAAGGGCCTGGAGCCGGTCAAGCAACGGCCCGGCATGTACACCCGTACCGACAACCCCCTGCATATCGTGCAGGAGGTGATCGATAACGCGTCAGACGAAGCGCTGGGTGGCCACGGCACAGAGATCCTGGTCACGCTGCATCGTGACGGCAGCATCAGCGTGGAAGACGACGGCCGCGGCATTCCGGTGGGTATCCACCCCGAGGAAGGCGTGCCCGTGGTGGAAATCGTCTTCACGCGTCTGCATGCGGGCGGCAAGTTCGACAAGGGCAAGGGCGGCGCCTATGCATTCTCGGGCGGCCTGCACGGTGTGGGCGTGTCCGTGACCAATGCACTGTCCACCCGCCTTGACGTCACCGTCTGGCGCGATGGCGCCATGTCGACGCTGACGTTCGAGCATGGCGGCGAGGTGACCCGTCCGCTCGAAAGCCGCAAGCTCGAACGCGGCGAAAAGAAGGGCGGCACGCGCGTGCAGGTCTGGCCCGACGCCAAGTATTTCGATTCGGGTGCCATCCCGATGGCGGAACTGCAGCGCCTGCTGCGCTCCAAGGCTGTGCTGCTGCCTGGCGTGAAGGTCACGCTGGTGATCGAGAAGAGCGGCGAACAGACCGTCTGGCAATACGAACAGGGCCTGAAGGGCTACCTGGTCGAGGCGCTGGCGCAGGGTAGCGGTGCCGAACTGGTGATCCCGATGTTCGAGGGCGAGCACTTTGCCGATCCGGACAAGAATGCCGGTGAAGAAGGTTTTGCCGACGGCGAAGGCGCGTCATGGGTGGTGGCGTGGACCGAAGATGGTGCCCCGGTGCGCGAGTCCTATGTGAACCTGATTCCCACGCCGGCCGGCGGCACGCACGAGTCCGGCCTGCGCGAAGGCCTGTTCCTGGCGGTCAAGAGCTTTATCGAGATGCACTCGCTGCAGCCCAAGGGCGTGAAGCTGATGAGCGAAGACGTCTTTGCGCGTGCTTCGTTCGTGCTGTCCGCCAAGGTGCTGGACCCGCAATTCCAGGGCCAGATCAAGGAACGCCTGAACAGCCGCGACGCCGTGCGCCTGGTGTCCACATTCAGCCGCCCGGCACTGGAGCTCTGGCTCAACCACCATGTCGATTACGGCAAGAAGCTGGCCGAACTGGTGATCCGCCAAGCCCAGGCCCGCACGCGCGCCGCGCAGAAGGTGGAAAAGAAGAAGGGCTCCGGCGTGGCCGTGCTGCCCGGCAAGCTCACCGACTGCGAATCGACCGACGTCACGCGCAACGAGATCTTCCTGGTCGAAGGCGACTCGGCCGGCGGTTCGGCCAAGATGGGCCGCGACAAGGAATTCCAGGCCATCCTGCCGCTGCGCGGCAAGGTGCTCAACACCTGGGAGACCGAGCGCGACCGCCTGTTCGCCAACAATGAAGTGCACGATATCGCGGTGGCGATCGGCGTGGACCCGCATGGCCCCGACGACGAGCCCGACCTGTCGAACCTGCGTTACGGCAAGATCTGTATCCTGTCCGATGCCGACGTCGACGGCGCGCATATCCAGGTACTGCTGCTGACGTTGTTCTTCCGCCATTTTCCGAAGCTGATCGAGAACGGCAACGTCTGCGTGGCGCGCCCGCCGTTGTTCCGTGTGGATGCGCCTGCACGCGGCAAGAAGCCAGCGCAGAAGCTCTATGCGCTGGACGAAGGCGAACTCGAAGCCATCCAGGACAAGTTGCTCAAGGATGGCGTCAAGGACGGCGCATGGCAGATCTCGCGCTTCAAGGGCCTGGGTGAAATGAACGCCGAGCAGCTCTGGGAGACGACCATGAATCCCGATACGCGCCGGCTGCTGCCGGTGGCGCTGGGCGAATTCGACCAGTTGCAGACCGTCACCATGATGAACATGCTGATGGGCAAGGGCGAAGCGTCGCAACGCCGCAGCTGGCTTGAAGAGAAGGGCAACGAGGTGGTCGCCGACATCTGACGGCCGATACAAGGAGTAACGATGCAGGAACGGACAGGGCAAACGCGATGGGCAGCACGGGCGACGCGCCTGGCATGCGCGCTCGCCGTGCTCGGTTCGTGCTGCATCGCGGCTCCCGCGCATGCCGAATTGTGGGGTTACGTCGATAGCGACGGTGTGGCGCATTTTGCCGATGCGAAGCTCGATGGCCGCTACCAGCTGTTCATGAAGGACGGCGGGCAGTTCGATTCGGGCGACCTGGGGCATCGCGGTGTGATCACGCTGTCGGACAAGGCCAATCCGGATCGCGCCAAACTGTTCCGCTACATGCTCAACCACCCGAATATCCGGCTGGTCGAACCGATCATCGAAAAAGCTGCGGAGGCCCAGAACGTGGACCCCGCGCTGGTGAAAGCGGTCATGGCAGTGGAAAGCGGCTTCAATGCCTCGGCGGTCTCGCCCAAGGGGGCCATTGGCCTGATGCAGGTGATACCGGACACGGGCGCGCGCTTCGGCATCGCGGCCGACAAGCGTCGCACGGTCGAGCAGAAGCTGGCTGACCCGAAACTGAACATCTCGGCTGGCGTACGTTACCTGCGCTTCCTGATGGAGCTGTTCCCGAACAACCTGGAACTGGTGCTGGCCGCGTACAACGCCGGAGAAGGGGCGGTGCAGCGCTACAACAACCAGATTCCGCCGTTCCCCGAGACCCGCCAGTATGTCAGCACCGTGCTTGAGTTCTACCGCCTGTACCAGCCTGCCGGTCCCTCCGGGGCCCGCGTGTTGCGCACGGGCGTGGCGGCCGAGCGGGTGCGGATGGTGATCGGTGGCCGCCGCCCGATGCCGTAAAGGTGTTGCTGGCCGGCACTTACGGCAGCATCGTCATCCACTTCCTTTAGAATCCCACGCTGACTGCAACAGCCAGCGGGCGGAACGTCCTGGGTTTTCCCGGTTCCGGTCGCTGAAACCTTGCCAACCATGGATCAAGCAGATACTACGTTTCAGCCCGAAGAGCCGGCCGATTCGCTGACCCTCGCACGGTACGCCGAGCGCGCCTACCTCGACTACGCGGTCAGCGTGGTCAAGGGCCGCGCCCTGCCCGAAGTGGCCGATGGCCAGAAGCCCGTGCAGCGCCGCATTCTCTTTGCAATGCAGGCGATGGGGCTGCGCGCCGATGCCAAGCCAGTGAAGTCGGCCCGCGTGGTCGGCGAGGTGCTCGGTAAATTCCACCCGCACGGCGACCAGTCGGCCTACGACGCGCTGGTGCGTCTGGCGCAGGACTTCTCGCTGCGCTACCCGCTGATCGACGGCCAGGGCAACTTCGGCTCGCGCGATGGCGACGGCGCGGCGGCAATGCGCTACACCGAAGCGCGCCTGACGCCGATCTCACGGCTGTTGCTCGATGAGATCGACATGGGCACGGTCGACTTCCTGCCCAACTACGACGGGTCGGAAGAAGAACCAAAGCTGCTGCCCGCGCGACTGCCGTTCGTGCTGCTCAATGGCGCGTCCGGCATTGCCGTGGGCATGGCCACGGAAATCCCGCCGCACAACCTGCGCGAGGTGGCCGGCGCCGCGGTGGCGATGATCCGCAACCCGAACATCTCGCTGGCCGAGTTGCTGGCGATCATGCCCGGTCCCGACTATCCGGGCGGTGGCCAGATCATCTCGCCGGCCTCGGAAATCGCCCAGATCTACGAAGGCGGCCGCGGCAGCCTGAAGGTGCGCGCGCGCTGGACCATCGAGGAAATGGCGCGTGGCCAGTGGCAACTGGTGGTGACCGAACTGCCGCCGAACACCTCGGCGCAGAAGGTGCTCGAGGAAATCGAGGAAATCACCAATCCGAAGATCCGCACTGGCAAGAAGGCGCTGACGCCGGAGCAGACCCAACTCAAGACGACCGTGCTGGCCGTGCTGGACGCAGTGCGCGACGAGTCGGGCAAGGATGCGCCGGTGCGGCTGGTATTCGAGCCCAAGAGCAAGAACACCGAGCAGCAGGAATTCATCCAGACGTTGCTGGCCCATACCAGCCTGGAATCGGGCGCGCCGATCAACCTGGTGATGATCGGCACCGATGGCCGGCCGCGGCAGAAGGGCCTGCAGGAAATCCTGCGCGAATGGATCGAATTCCGCTTTGCCACGGTGACCCGGCGCACGCGCTTCCAGCTGAACAAGGTGGAAGACCGCATCCATATCCTCGAAGGACGGATGCTGGTACTGCTGAACATCGACCAGGTGATCCGCATCATCCGCGAAAGCGACGAGCCCAAGCCCGCGCTGATCGAGGCGTTCCGCCTGTCCGACCGTCAGGCCGAGGACATCCTGGAAATCCGGCTGCGCCAGCTGGCGCGTCTGGAAGCCATCAAGATCGAGCAGGAACTGGCCAAGCTGCGCGACGAGCAGGCCGAACTCGATGTACTGCTGAAATCCGAGACCATGATGCGTCGCAAGATCATCAAGGAGATTGAACAGGATGCCAAGCAGTACAGCCCCGAGGACAAGGATCCGCGCCGCACGCTGATCCAGGAAGCCAGCCGTGCCGCTGCCGAGGTAAAGGTGATCGACGAACCGGTCACGGTGATCGTTTCGGGCAAGGGCTGGGTGCGCACGCGCCAGGGCCACGGCCACGATCCGTCGCAGTTCACGTTCAAGGCTGGCGACAACCTCTACGGCACGTTTGAATGCCGGACCGTCGATACGCTGCTGGCATTCGGCAGCAATGGCCGGGCCTATTCGGTGGCCGTTGCCGGCTTGCCGGGCGGCCGCGGCGACGGGGTCCCGGTGACCACGCTGATCGACCTTGCCGCGGGTTCGCAGATTGCCCACACGTTCGCGGGTGGTGCGGAACAACGGATGCTGGTCGCCACGGCCGGCGGCAATGGCTTTGTTACCAAGGTCGGCGACATGATCAGCCGCCAGAAGGCTGGCAAGGCCTTCATCACGCTCGACGAAGGCGACAGTATCCTGCCGCCCACGCCGATCGGCGACGAGGCCACCCACGTGGCGTGCTTCTCGGCCAATGGACGCCTGTTGCTGGTGGGCCTGGACGAGGTCAAGGTGCTGTCGGCCGGTGGCCGTGGCGTGATCCTGATGGAACTGGAGCCGAAGGAAACGCTGGAGCAGGCAGTGGCCGTTGGGGCGCCGGGGCTGATGATTTCCGGTACCGGCATGCGCGGTGGCAAGGTGCCGCCGCAGAAACTGGCTGGCAAGACGCTGCTGCCTTACGTGGGCAAGCGCGCCCGCAAGGGCAAGGCAATCGAGCCGCGGCTGAAGGAAGTGAAGCTGGAACCGGTGAAGGCGCCCGAGTAATTGCTCTCGGTTTTCTCCCCTCTCCCGCGAGCGGGAGAGGGGCGGGGGAGAGGGCCAGCGCATCAAGACGCGACAGTCGCAATTTGAAGCGCCATGCCCTCACCCCCAACCCCCTGTCTCTTATACACATCTGACGCTGCCGACGAAGCTAGAAGTGTAG
>CAUUBQ010000039.1:0-82946 GCA_963543405.1 uncultured Cupriavidus sp. | reverse complement strand
TGGTCCACAAGGCAGCCCAGCGTACCGCAACCCTGCATGAGTCGATCGCCCCGGTCCATGCGCCGGTGACTGAATACTGAAATCCACAGTCGGTGGCGCGGCATTGAAAGCCGGGCCACCTTGAATAAGCGCAGGGGAAGGGCGGTAACCGCTATGACACGCAATCACAATCTCGGTCGCAAGCTGGAAATGGCCGCCGTCGCCTTCGCGACGGGATTTTCATCTCACGGGCACTCCTCGTCGTCCCTGGGTGTACTGGCTGGAACGCTGGCGGTTTGCGCCCTGGTTGCGCGCAGTACGTTCAACAAGCGCTCGGCGACGGCGAGCATGTTGCTCTCCCAGGCAAAACGATCAACGTTTCGGCACGCGTAAAAAAAATCAATCAATCATGACCAAGCAGTTTCCGACCTTCGCCGACCTGTTCGCCCAACTTGGGCTCCCCACCGACGAAGCCGCCATCGGTGAATTCATCGCCGGACATTCACCTTTGCCGCGCAGCATTGAGTTATGCGAGGCGCCATTCTGGACACCGTCTCAAGCAGCATTGCTGCGCGACGAGTTTATCGATGACGCTGACTGGGCTCCGGTCGTCGACCAATTGAATCTTGCGCTGCGTGGTACAGCCTGATTTATCGACGTTTCAAATGCGTCGATCTGGCACCTCCAGCGTTCTAGTTCGCCACCGAAGCCTCAAACACGCGTCGATAGTTGCCACCCAGGATTTGCTCCGATTCAGACTGGGAGAACCCGGCAGCAACTAGGGCGCTGCCAAGGCGTGGCAATTGCGCGTAGCTATTAAACACGGGTGGGGAAATGAACCCAAGCATGTCCGTCCCAAGGCCGACGTGGTCTACGCCTACGACGTCGGCCATGCGCCGGAAGCCATGCGCCATGTCCTGCAGGTCGCGAAACGTGGCGGAGTTCGGCCATACGCCGATGACGCCGCCAGTGCCGGCGATCGCGCGCGCATGATCGGCTGAGATCGATCGACCGCGACTAGTCGGCCGCGTAGCCAGCGCGGTGTGCGACAGGACCAGCGGCTTCGTTGTCACCGCGGCGGCGCGTTTCACCAGATCGAAGGTGCCATGCGCCACGTCAACCACGATGCCCAGTGCGTTACAGCGGCGCACCACGTCGGCGCCGAAATCGGTCAAGCCGCCGTGGACGGGCGCCTCTGTCTGGATGTCCCCGAGTTCGTTGACGCGGTAGTGGGTCAGCTGCAGGTGTCGCAGTTGATGCAGCGTAAAGGCCTCGTCGACACGATCAAGTTTGCCTTCAAGAAAATCCGCACCTTCCGCCGAGATAATCGCCCGTGGCCCGGCCGCATCAGCCGATGCGAGTGCGGCCGCATGTGTGATTACCTTGATCCCTTCGTGCTCGACGAGCGCCTTTGCGCGAGCGAATTCGTCCTGCGATAGCCGATAGAGTTCGCCTGGCTCCGGCTTGCGCCAAGCCTCGAAGCGCCGCCGATCGGCGGATACCCGCGTGACCAGCGTATCCGTCACGATCGCAAGACAAATCACGTCCATGCCGCCCGCGACCATTGGCGCACTAACGGGCGTGAACGGACGATGCGCGCCAAGCGCCGGATCGCGGGATACCGTCACCCGGCCGGCATGGCTATGCATGTCGATTGTCACGACACCCGCAGACGCGCGCCAGGATGCCGATTCGTCCTGGCGCGGTTCGGCATGCCCGCCGGAACGCCCCGGTGCGCATGCTGCAAGGCCCAATGCGGCCCCCAGGGCGAGAAACGCGCGTCGATTTGGCCTGAGCGTTGACGTCGCGACAGCGGCGGGTTCGCACGCGAGCTCTGCATCTTCCAGTCGGTATCGCCAGCCGTTCGGATCGTCCTGCAGGCGCAACAGGCGGCCACGCAGACGAACCGGCCCGGCGCTCAACGCAATACTATCGATCGCGAAAACTTCCACGCTGGTCAGTGGATCGCATGGCGGGCAACTGCCACAGCAAGGCTCCGCTGCGGCGAGCACGAAATAGTCGGCCGCGTCCGAGTTCGGATCCAGGGGAATCATCCAGCCAACGATCTCCACTTCCATCGAGTGCCAGGCAACCGCAGCATCGCTGCGAATTTCGGCCCAAGCCAATTGAGTGGTTATGTCGCAGTGCAAGGTGTCTCCTCGGCGTGTTTGATCGAAAAATTCACTGACGCACCAGTTCGCCAGTATGTCATGTGTAGCTTGCATCTCCCGCCATTTACGGTAGTTTCTGCGTTGGTACGCGAGCCAACATAACAACGTCTACGGGGCGCGTACTGTACCGTTGTAGAAGTGCAAGAGATGCAATGTCCCGGCTATTGAGGGTCACCGGCGTATCGAGCTGGAAGGGATGGCATCGATAAGACGGGGTGGAAGTCGTGAGTTCTCCAGGGTTGCAGCAGGACGTGATCAATCGCAGGGCATGGGGGAGTTGGGGCGCCAGGCACTGGTTCCGGGCGCTCAGTGACTGGACCGATCCTGGCGAGGCTGCAGCGGTTGCCTTGGTGGCTGACAGCGTTCGGGGCACGCCTATCCTCGACGTAGGTGTGGGCGGAGGCAGGACGGTGCCGCTGCTGCGCCGCCTGAGCACTGACTACCAAGCCATCGACTACATGCAGGAGATGGTTGATATCTGCCGCCGCAACCATCCCGGCGTGCGCGTGCGGCTGATGGATGCACGCGACCTTTCCGCGTTTGACGACAACAGCTTCGGGCTGATTGCGTTCAGTTTCAACGGCATCGACGCGGTGGACTATGCCGGTCGGCAGGCCATCCTGCGGGAATTCAGGCGTGTGTTGCATCCGGGCGGAAGGTTGATTTTCTCAACCCATAATCTGCAAGGCCCCTCGTATCGCGAGACGCCGATTCGCGGTCTGCATTGGCCGTCTGGGTCGAATAATCCCCTGCGGCTGGGGTTTGGCGTGGCGCGGATTGTGATCAATTTCCCGCTGGCCGCGATCAACTACCGGCGCAATTCACGGCTGAATCGCGAGTTCGACGGGTATGCAATACACGTTTGCGCCGCGCACAAGTTCGCCATCGTCATTGTCTACACGGAACTGCAACACCAGCAGCGCGAGTTGGCCGCATTGGGTCTTGAGACGGAAGCGGTATTTGGCAATCTCGACTGTCAACCGCTTACGTTGGCAAAGCCGCTCCGAGACGTCAACTGGTTTCACTTCGTAGTGCGCAAGCCGTAGCTGAATCCTCGGGCGCTTTGCGGTCGATTGGCGAAACGGCGATGGCTGTTGCGCAGGCCCAACTGCAATTCCGATCCAAAAATACGTCTTATCTGAGGAGTTGATAAGACGTTTTTCGCTTTGCAACTTGTCTTTCATTTGCGACTTCCTTGCCGGGCTTGACGACATGGGTCATCGGCATTACGGGTGCCATGTATATGTGGGTGACATAGGAGTTTGGCTAGGACCAAAGTGGGGTGTGAACCCTGTACATCGCGATCTATCCTGCGCCCCGATTGTGTCGCTCTAGACGGCTAAAGCTGTAGTTGCAGGTGGTGAGAGTTGTTCATCCCGAGTTTGCAGCAGTTCAGTGCGTTGCCGCGAGACACGCCAGCAAACCGGGTCGTCCATGAATCGCCTTCGTTACCGTATTGTTTTCAACCGCACACGTGCCATGTTCATGGCTGTGGCGGAGACCGCAAGCAGCATTGGCACAGGCAAGCTGGGTGCCAGCAAGCAGGGCAACACGAAGGACAAGGGAACCGATGTCGCACGGCTGGCGATTCCCGCTATCCGGCTGGCCATCTTGGGAGCGATGGGCCTTCCGTTCGTGGCGGTCGCGCAGATCGTCGCGGACCCGAATGCCGGTGCCAATCGACCGGGCGTGGTTCAGACCGCCAATGGCCTGCCGCAGGTCAATATCACGCGGCCTTCGGGCGCCGGTGTCTCGGTCAACCAATACACGCAGTTCGACGTCAACAAGCCCGGCGCGATCCTGAACAACTCACCCGTGATCACGGGTACGCAGCAGGCGGGCTACATCAACGGCAATCCCAACCTGCTGCCCGCGGGCGCCGCAAGAATTATCGTCAATCAGGTCAATAGCACCTCACCGAGCCAATTGCGCGGCTACCTCGAAGTCGCCGGGCAACGTGCAGACGTAGTGATCGCGAATCCGAACGGATTGCTCGTGGATGGCGCGGGCTTTATCAACACCAGCCGTGTGACGCTGACCACTGGCACACCGATCTATGGCGGCAGCGGCAGCCTTGATGCATTTCGTGTCACGGGCGGTCAGATCAACGTCGAGGGGGCGGGGCTCAATGCCGCTAGCATCGACCAGGTAGACCTGATCGCGCGTGCGGTCACGGCCAACGCCGCCATCTACGCCAACAAGCTCAATGTAGTGGCCGGTGCGAACCAGGTCGACTACAACTCGCTGGCCGCAAGCACGATTGCGGGCACTGGGCAAGCTCCCGCGGTCGGTATCGACGTGAGCCAGCTTGGTGGCATGTATGCGAACAAGATCCTGCTGGCATCGACGGAACTCGGCGTCGGCGTCTCTACGCGTGGCGTGCTGGCGGCCCAGGCCGGCGATTTGACCCTGACCACGCAGGGTAAGCTCGTGCTGGCCGGGCAGACCAATGCCAGTGGCAACATCGCTGTCTCGGCGCGCGACGGTATCGACCACAGCGGCACGACGTACGCTGCTGGCGCGGCATTGATCCAAACCGACGGCACACTTGTCAATAGCGGAATGCTGGTCGCGCAGCAGTCGCTGGGTATCCAGGCGCAGAGCGTGGCATCGAGCGGCACGCTCGCGGCGGGTTTGCATCCGGATGGCACGCCCGGCAATGCGGCGGATCTGATGGTAAATGCGACCGGTGCCGTGTCTGCGACGGGGCAAAACCTTGCGAGCGGCAATGCCGCGATCCAGGGCAGCAGCGTCAGCCTGGCTGGCGGCCAGACCGCGGCCAATGGCAATCTGAACCTGACCGCCAGCGCCGGCAACCTGGACCTGACGGGGGCTACGACCAGTGCGGGTATTGGCATTGTGGCCAGTGCCCAAGGCGCGCTCGTCAACGACCGGGGTCAGATGTCGAGCCAGGGCGCCACCAGCCTCACAGCCGGCAGCCTGTCGAATCAGGGTGGCCAGATCGAGGGCGAAACCGTCCAGATCAACAGCCCGGCGATGATCAACACGGGCGCGGTCATCGGCAACAACGTGCAGGTTCAGGGGGCGGACATCGTCAACAACGGTGCCTCGGCACTGATGGCGGCAGTCCAGAACCTGAAGCTCTACGCCTCGAACTCGGTGCAGAACCTCGATGGCGCCACACTCTACAGCGCAGGTAACCTGCAGATCGCGCGCGATGGTACTCGCGATGCCAGTAACGGGTTGCTTGCCAATCAGGTGAATTCGCTCGTCAACCGCTCGGCCAATATCGAGGCCGACGGCGATATCGACATTGCGGCGAACCAGGTCAGCAACACCCGCACGAGCATTGTGACGGTGGCTGGCACGCCGGTGGAGACAGCCGTTCAGACGCTCTCGCTCTGGCAGGCAGGGCTCACGGACGGGGACCTCAACAACCATCTCAGCATCACATTCCCGGCCTGGCGTTGGAACACGCAAAGTGCACAGGTTAGTACGCCGCAAACCAATGCGCTGCGTGCCCCCATCACCGTAACGGTGGACAAGGCGACGGTGACGAACCTGAACACCGGCAAACAAACGCTGTCGTTCACACAGTCGCCCATCGAGGAGTACGAGAATTTCCTGGCGATAACCAACTCGCCGAACTGCGACGTGGATACCGGCATCTGTTCACGCCCCATCGCGACGAACGCGACGCAGTACTACCAGTCGATCCAGGACAACGGATCCACCTACAGCATCACCTTCTGGCCAGACTGGGACCCGAGCAAGAATATCCGTCCGGACCAGGTCCGCCAGCAGAACTTCGGGCACGATTACAACGAGATATCCCGCACTACCGTCACCATGACGGCAACGGACCAGCTCGTGAGCGCCACCGACCCGGCCAAGATCCAAGCCGACGGTAACATCCGCATCAATAGCAACGGCGGCAACATCCTGAACCAGTCCTCGACGATGGCCGCCGGGGGCAACCTGGTGCGATTGGCAGCAGGCGGCACGGTGCAGGACGTTGGTACGACTCTGCAGCAGACCGTGACCACCACGGACACATCGACTTTCTATTGGCACCAGCGGACCGGCGCGAGCGACGACACTCAGGTCGTACCGTATCCGAGCGAGCCCCAGGCGCCTACCACCGTCGCGGCGCTGCCCGCCATTGCGACTGCCAACCAGACGGTGCAAACCACGGCCCAGAATGTGACCGTGGCGTCGGTCAATGCCGTCGGTGCGACCGTTACCGGGAGCAGTGTTGCAGGGGGAGGTGCGAGTGGCACCCAACTGGCCGGGGCCACTGGCAGTGCAGGTGCTGCATCTGCGGGTGCAAACGGGACCGGTGCGGTCCCGGGGCAAGCTCACCCCCCGCAGACACTGGGTACTGCCAAGGGCGGCATTCCAAACCTGAAGCTGCCTACCAACGGTCTGTCCACGTTGCGCACGGCTCCGGGGGACACATACCTCGTTGCCACAGATTCGCGCTTCACCCAGTACACCAATTTCATCTCCAGCGACTACATGCTCAACGCGCTGGGGCTCGATCCGCAGAAAACCCAGAAGCGCCTTGGCGACGGCTTCTATGAAGAGAAGCTGGTGCGCGATCAGGTCACGCAGTTGACGGGCAAGACGTTCCTGGCCGGCTTTACCGACCAGTTGGAAGAATACAAAGCGCTGATGAACAACGGCGTCACGTATGCCAAGACGTTTGATCTGACCCCCGGGGTAGGCCTGACCGACGAGCAGATGCGCCAGCTGACCACCGACATGGTGTGGATGGTGTCGCAAGACGTGACGCTGCCCGATGGCACGACGCAATCGGTACTCGTGCCCAAGGTCTATCTGGCGCAAGGTAATGGCGTCGACCTGAAGTCCACTGGCGCGCTGGTGGCCGGCAATGCCGTGGCAATCAATGCGACCGGCACCGTGCAGAACAGCGGCGTGATCGTCGGCGACATCGCCACGCAGGTGGTGGGCACGGACATCGTCAACCGGGGCAGCATCGGCGGCGCGGGCACGACCGTGGTAAATGCCACGCAGGACGTACGCAACCTGGGCGGCCGCATTGGTGGACAAGACGTGGTGGTGGCCGCAGGTCGCGATGTTGTCAATGAATCGCAGACGATTACGAATTCCACGGTGCTAGCAAATGGCAATAGTGCGAATGCCACGAGGATTGGCGCAGTGGCGTCGATCTCGGGGACGAACAATGTGGCTGTGCTGGCTGGGCGTGACCTCAGCATGGTCGGCGGAGCCATCACTGCCGGCAACAATGGGCTGATCGCTGCAGGCCGGGATATCAACCTCGGCACCGTCGTAACGGGCACCACGCAGGACGCCGCCGCGCATGGTGGACAGGACTACCTGCGCGACCAGACCGTTGTGAATGTCGGTAGCACCGTTCAGACAGGCGGGGGCGTGACGGCAGTCGCCGGCCGCGACATGATGCTCACGAGTGCAAACGTCCAGTCTGGCGACAGCACCACGCTGGTTGCCGGACAGAACGTGGCCATTGTCAATGCCACGGACACTCGTGCGCACAGCGCGGGCGCGCAATCGAACCGGGAGCAATCCAGCTTCAGGCAATCATCGTATGACGAGACCGTGCGTGGCACTACGGTGCAAGCTGGCGGCAACGTGCGAGTTGCCGCAGGTCAGGCCGACATCGCTGCCGATGTGCTCACGGCCAACGGCATCACAGCCGAGAAGTCCTCTGGTGGAACCCTTGGTGTGGTTGGTTCGAGTCTCACGGCCGGCACTGGCACTGCCGGCGGCAATGTGACGCTGGTGGCCAAGGACGATATCGTCGTGGCTGAAGCCCGCGAGATACACGAGGAGAGTAGCGAACAGCGATCGCGCAGCAGTGGTTTCCTGTCGCGCAAGTCCAGCTACGATGCCACTTCGACGTATGAGAATGTCGGCATCGGCAGTCTGGTCAGCGGCGACACGGTGACAGCGGTGGCGGGCAATGACCTGCTGGTACGCCAGAGTGCCATTACGGCGACAGATGCCGTCAATCTGACGGCCACTCGTGGCGATGTGTTGATCACTGCCGGTCAGAACACGCGCGAATCGACGGAAGCGCACGAGCGTTCGGCGTCCGGGCTGTCGTTCTCGGCAGGTAAGGGCGGCATCGGCATGTCGGCTGGCAGCAGCGATGCCAAGTCGAACTCGCATACGGTGGCTGTGACGCAGAGCGATGCCCGCTCCACGGTGGGGGCCACCAACGGCAACGTGACCATCGTCGCTGGCAAGGACGCCACCATCGTCGGCAGCGACCTGATCGCAGGGCGCACTGGCGACAACAAGGACGCCGGCAACATCGCGATCCAGGCTGAAAACATCACGGTTACGACCGGTGTCGACAGCGTCGTGCAGGACAGTAGCCGGAGCAGTCGGTCGACGACGTTCGGTATCAGCCTGGTGGGTACGCCGCTCGACACGATCCGCAACCTGCAAGCCAACAACCAATCGGACAGCACGGTCACGCGTGCCAAGCAAAACCTTGGCGAAATCGGCCACTCGGCCGGCACGGCGCCGCAGGTGGCTATCACGCTTGGTAAAAATTCCAGCAATGCCACCTTCCACTCCGAAAGCGTTACCAACAGTGGCAGTTCGCTGACTGGCGCCGGCGATATTACACTGCGTGCCACCGGCAGCGGGCAGTCCGACGCCAATGGTAAGGCGACGGATGGAGATATCCTGCTGCACGGCTCGGCAGTCAGCGCCGGCGGCAAGGCCACGCTTGACGCACAGCGCAATGTCAATATCGAGGCGTCGACCGACACCTACAGCGAATCAACGTCCTCGAACTCGAGCGGCTGGAAGATCAGCACGGCCGCAGCGACGCTTGGCGATATTGGCCGCAACCTGAACGGTAGCGCCAACAACAGTGGCGTATCGACGTTGCCGTTTGGCAGCCAAAAGAGCAATGCGAGCAGCGATCTGGCCGTCAGCCAGCAGAACGCCAGCACCGTGACGGGCGATTCCGTATCCATCGTCAGTCGCACGGGCGATGTGCGCATCGCCGGCAGCGGCGTGGCGGCCGAGAACGATATCGCGATCGCCGCGAAGCAGGGGCGCGTCGATATCCTGTCAGGTCGGGAGGCGAAGTCGCAGCGCAGTGACAGCAGCAGTCGCGTGATCGGCGATCTGGGTGGCGATGGCTATACCGGCATGACTGGCATCCGTACCGAATCGCACCATCTTGACGCGGGCGGCACCTCCGAGAATACGATTCGCAGCCAGGTCGTGAGTCAGAACGGCAGCGTAAGCATCGCCGCCAAGGATGACCTGACGGCACGCGGTGCAGATATTGCCGCAGGCCAGGACGTCACGCTGATTGGCAAGAATGTGGTGCTGGACCCCGGTACCGATGACAGTACGTACAACCAAGTCGACAAGTCGAGCCAGTATGGCGTGACACTGGCACTCTCGGGCTACAGCATTACCGCGGCCAAGGCGGCCGAATCGGCTGCCAGGGCAGTGGAGGATGGCAAGGACAGCCGTGTGGCGGCGCTATACGCTACGCAAGCAGGTCTGGCGCTGGTAAATGGCGGCGTCATTGGCAAGGAGGTGCTCACCAGTGCCGGGCAGCAAACGCCGGAAGTCATCAAGGTGACGGTCAGTGTGGGCGGTGGTAGTCAGCAGAGCGAGTCTCACAGCACGGCCAGCAGCCAGCAGGGCACGACCGTGAAGGCGGGCAATGCCGTAACTGTCGTGGCGACGGGCTCGGGACAGAAGGACGCCGAGGGCTATGCGATCGACGGCGATATTACCGGCCGCGGCGTCCAGATCAGCGGAAAGACTGTGGACTTGGTGGCTGCGCGTGACGTGACGCTTGAAAGCGCGCAGGATCGCACCAAGAACGACAGCCGCAGCAGCGGCAATAACTTTGGGGTGGGCGTTGGCTTCGCTCTGGGCGGCGCGCAGAACGGTTTCACGATCGAACTGTCGGCCGCGCAGAACAAGGCGAAGGGCAATGGCGAGTCGGTGACGAATCAGAACTCGCACGTCTCGGCCACGGACTCGCTGACCGTGACCAGCGGGCGCGACACAAACCTCAAGGGTGCGCAACTGATTGCCGACCGAATCGAAGGATCCGTCGGGCGTGATCTCAATATCGAAAGCCGTCAGGACACGGAAACCTACCACTCGAAGGAATCGTCGTCGGGCATGCAGGCCAGCATCTGTGTTCCGCCGATTTGCTATGGCACCACGGTAAATGCGTCGGCGACGATGAGCAGTGGCGACACCGACAGCACGTATGCATCGGTGCGTGAACAAAGCGGCATCTATGCCGGTCAGGGCGGGTTCGATGTCAACGTCAAGGGCAACACAGACCTGAAGGGCGGCATCCTGGCCAGCACGGCAGACCCGACGAAAAACAGCCTCACCACTGGCACGCTGACGACGAGCGACATCGAGAACAAGGCGGAATACAGCAGCAGTTCTTCGCAGTATGCGGCGACCTTTAGTGCGGGCAAGAGCCTGCCGGATGGCAAGGATCTGGCTGGCAATACAGTGAAGCAGGGAGCCTACTTTGCGGACAATCTGAATCTGGCCGGTAACGTTGCCAACAGTGCAATGGCAAGTGCTGCGGGCAATGCCCAGAAGCCGATCACCGGCAACGCGTCGGGCACGACGAAGAGCGCGATTGCTGCCGGCACCGTCACAATTTCGGACGCCGAGAGCCAACAAGCCAAGACCGGCAAGACGGCGGAAGAAACGCTGGCCAGTCTGAATCGCGATACGGAGAACGCAAACCAGAGCATCGACAAGATCTTCGACGCACAGAAGGTAAAGGACGAGCAGGCGCTCCGGCAGCTGACTGGCCAGACGATCCAGCAGGCGGCACCGATCATATACAACCAGGTGGGGAATGCGCTAAAAGGGCAGCCGGAGTACGTGAAAGTTGCCGTCCACGGACTCGTAGGTGGGCTGGTCAGCAAGGCGCTGGGCGGGGACTTTGGAACGGGCGCGGCCGGTGTGGCGGCGGCGACGGCGGCAATTGCCGCGCTGGACGAGAACCTCGGTAGTCTTGGGGTGGATCCGGCTACAAAGGACAAGCTGTTGCAGTTGGTGGGTACGGCGGTGGCAGGGGCGATTGGTGGCAATGCAGCGGCGGGTACGGCTGGGATGGCGGATGCGTACAACCGGCAGTTGCATCCGGACGAAAAGCAAAAGCTGGCTCAGTTGCAGCAGGGTAAGAGCCCTGCAGAAGAGCAGCGACTTGCTGATGCGGCGTGTGCGCTGGTGCTGTGTGCGGCAGATTTCTCTACGAACGATCCGAGTTACGCCGAAAAGCTTGCTTCCCAGCAGCGCGGCCAGCAATACACGGTCGAGCAGGAACAATTGAAAGCCACTGGCCTCTTTGTGTACGGGCCTTTGGACCCTGTATTGGACCTGCAAGCGCGGTCGCGGGACTACGCAGTCAATGCGGCAAAATACATAGCTCAGGGAGCAGCCGACTTTGCGAACCAGTTTGGAAGTCTGCTGAAGGCTAACGGGCCGCAGTCCCCATACGTGAATCCTGATGATTTGGGCGGCCCTGGAGGAACAGGTGCGCCTCCACCGTCTGCGCCTGCCGTTGTGACCGTTGCAGTACCGTGCGCACCTGGAGCGCTATGCCCCGTCGTGGTAGCAACGCCTGGTTCAGTCGGTAGCGTGCCAGGGAACGCGATTCTTGCTAATAATGAAAGTCAAGGCAATAACAGCCGGTTGCCGATCCCTGAACCTACCACCGGCACAAATGGGTTGCAGGTGGAATCGAATCCGAAGCATACCGCCGGCATGCCCGGCAATAGGCCGAATGCAGGTGTGGAACCAGCTAATTCGCTCGAACTGTTCAACTCATCCGTGCCAAGTGGTGATGGTGTGCGGTACGCTATTGATTCGAGTGGTAACATTAATCGATTTTATTCGGATGGTAATGGTGTTTTTCACTGGTCGGGCTCAACAGGCGATTCATCGGCACCTTTGAACATCTCGAAGATTCCGATCGACGTAAAGAGAATACTCGGATTTAAAGGAAAGTAAATGTTATCTGGAAACCCCGATACCTTCGCCATCTGGTGTGACTCGGTCGATTCATGGTCAACGGATAGATTTAAAAACGGATGTTTCGGCTACATCATCGGTGGAAGAATAATCTGGTCAACTCGATCAACTCTTGCGGTTGACTTAGAGATGCTTTCACAATTGCACTGCATGAGTCATGCCGTCGAAAATGAGAATTTTTTCAACCTTTCTGTCAATGAAGCATATAAGGAGTTATGTAATCTAACTTTCCCTGCAGCGGATTCCGATATTGAAAGAAATGATTTCAGGTATCTGGTATCTGCGGAGAGCCTGTCCGACGATGGGCACTATGTATTCCTTGTGGAATCAGATGAAAAAGCAAGATTGATATATGGGTTTAAAGAAGAGGGAGATAGTATCTTAGACATTTTTTTGATGCGCGGAGAGTTCCAATCCGTAGTAACTAGTGCGCTACAAAAATTTAAGATGGTATGACGTATCTGTGGTGAGAGAAAGCGTATAGTATTATCTTGGATTGGGGTGCGGAAATTAATAAGGAATATTTCGCAGATTTTCGTTTAATGGATGTTTAATGTGGATCATGATTTATAATCTACGGTAAATGGCCATATAATTGCTCACGAAATTGCTGTAGCCAGAAGTTTTTTAGTAATTGACGTCAACATGAAGCTCTATCTTTTCGCAGCCCTGTCCCTGTCAAGCGCCACCGCCGTGGCAGCCTCGCAAGCCGTCGTCCTGGAAACCCCGGTGACCTACGCCCCCGGTTCGGAGGTGGTTGAGCGAGTCAAGACCGAATGCCATATCGAAGACATGCTGGCAAACCGTGTTGGAGACATCTTGCGCAAGCGCAACAAAGGTGGCACCGGCACGGTTGCGGTGGGTGCCGATGCCAGCGGATCGCAAGTGCTCAGGCTCCAGATCTCCCATGTGCTCGGCATTGGGGGCGGTGCGTGGACGGGACCCAAGGCCCTCACCGTGATCGCTGAGTTGGTTGAGGATGGAAAGGTCGTGCGAAATACCAAAGTGAATCGCTGGTCCATTGGCGGATTCTGGGGCGCCTTCAAGGGGACCTGCTCGATCCTGGATCGCAGCGCTATCGTGATTGCCAAGGATATGGCCCGGTGGGTGCGTGACCCGTCTTATGTCGTGAAGGACGAGGGGCCGCCGAAGGATCCATCGGCGGCAGAAGCGGCGGCTTCCGAGCCCGTGGCCGCGCTACCCGTCGCGCCCGCAACCGAGCCCGCAGCGGCAACGCTCGAGTAACGCCAACCCAATTCATTCGCCATATTCCGACGGGCGCGAAAGCCCCGTCCGGCCCTTGTTACGCCGATGTCCTTCAAACTGCCGCACATTGCCACTGCCGCGTCACTCGCGGTTGGCTTTTCGAGCCTGTCGTCATCCGTAATGGCGCAGGTCTCGCCACCTACCGGCCAGGCGGCCGCCCTGACCAACGCCGAGCAAGACCAGCGCACCCGCCAGCAACGGGAGGCGCGCGAACGGGCTGCCATCGTCGATGCACCCGCCGTGCGTGCCGAGGCCATCGCGCGTGCCGAATATCCTGCGCTGCCGCAGGATACTCCGTGTTTCCGCGTCACCCGTTTCGTCCTCGAAGTCCCCAAGGACCTCCCGGCCGACCTGCAAACCGCCGGCGCCTCGGCCTTGCCGATGGACCCTTTCGCCTTCTCGCAGCTTTGGCTCGATCACTACCAGGGTCAATGCATCGGCAAGCAGGGCGTTGAAACGTTGGTAAAGGGACTCTCGCAAACGATTCTGTCAAAGGGCTACGTGACCACCCGCGTGCTGGTACCAGAACAGGACCTGTCATCCGGCATGCTGAAGCTCGCACTCATTCCGGGTGTGATTGGCGACATCCGCTTCAGTGATCCGGACCTATGGGGGACCTGGAGAACAGCCTTTCCCACCGCCCCGGGGGAACTGCTGAACCTGCGCGACCTGGAGCAAGGTCTTGAGCAGATGAAGCGCGTGGTGAGCCAGGACGTCGACATGCAGATAGTGCCGACATCGGTGCCGGGGCGTAGCGATGTCGTGATCACGGTCAAGCGCAACAAGCCCTGGACGCTAGTGGCATCGGTCGACAACTCGGGCTCGCGTTCGACAGGCAAGTGGCAAGGTAATCTCAGTGTCGGCATCGACAATCCGCTGGGGTTGAACGACATGTTCAACATCGGCTACAACCAGGATCTGATGTTCAACAACAAGGAGCACGGCACGCGCGGCTGGAACGGATTCTATTCGGTGCCGTGGGGGTACTGGACGGCTACGCTGTCTGCCTACAGCAGCAATTACTTCCAGCAGATCGCGGGCGTCAATACGACGTTCATTTCGAGCGGCCAATCGGAGAACGTCGACCTGAAGCTGCACCGGGTACTGAGTCGTAGTCAGAATGATGTGTTCGGCGTGCAGGTACGGCTGACGCGTCGTTTTGGGAAGAGCTTCATCGAAGATACCGAGATCCCGCAGCAGCATCGGAACAACACGATTCTAGAATTCGGCATCACAGACCGCCACTACTTCGGCCAGTCGCAGTTAGACGCCACGCTGGCATTCCGCCAGGGCATTGGCGCGTTCGGGGCGCAGCCTGACGCGCTGGCCGCCGACGACGGACCAACATGGTGCTTCCGGATGATGGTGCTCGATGCCAACCTGTCCGTGCCATTCAAGGTGGCCGAGCAACCGTTCCGTTATGTCACTTCGGTGCGGGGGCAATTCACCAATGACCGGCTCTACTACGTCGATGACCTGACGATTGGCAGCCGCTATACGGTGCGTGGCTTCGATGGTGAAAGCCAACTTGCAGGCGAGCGTGGATTCTATTGGCGCAACGAACTACAGGCTCCGCTAGGCAGTAGCGGGCAGGCACTCTACGTCGGTATGGACTATGGCCGGGTGCACGGTCCATCCACGCAGGGACTTGTTGGTACGCAACTGGCAGGCGCGGTGATCGGCATGCGGGGTGGTATCGGAACACAGAAATTCGGTGGTGCGTCTTATGACGTGTTCCTGGGTGCTCCGGTGTACAAGCCGCAGGCATTCCATACGGCTGGGATGACGGCAGGTATGCAGGTCGTTTATCAGTATTAAGTTGCTGCCTCTATCGAGGGGTGTTGGACCGCAGCAACCGATTAGCCCAGACACTTCTGTTAGATTCGGGATCCAAAAGATGTGAACAAAAAAGGGTGGGTCAATGGGTCGTAGAAAAAGGGAGCCGTCGCTCGGTGCTGTATTGCTCGATTCCCCATGGTGGGTTTCCCTCGTGCTGGCATTGGGCAGCTACATTGGGCTCCGCGCCGTTGTTCCCGCTGTTTTCGCCTCCCATCCTTATTTGATTGGGCTCGCCATAGCCAGCCGTTCCCTTGCATGGGTTCCGGCAACGATGTTCAGCTTCTTGGGCCTGCTTGCCTATCTGCGCGCACGAAGGCGCCAGCCGGAGGTCGATGCATCGTCTCGCGGTGCGCGGCACCCGCGCAGAGTTCGCCCCGCTGGGGATGTTGCGAGCATCAGCCCTGTTGCCGATCGAAATCCCGATGCTAGAGACAGTATTGACGAGGCACGCTCAATCCTGAATCCAGGCACTACGCTCGTAAAGCCTACCGAATGGTCCCTTGACGCGCTCAAGCAGTTGGAATGGAAACGGTTCGAGTCGCTGTGCGCCTGGTACTACGAAGCCATGGGCTTCACTGTTACCACGGTCCCGCATGGCGCGGACGGTGGCATTGATGCCACGCTGTACAAGGAAGGCTTGTCCACGCCGATCGCCGTAATCCAGTGCAAGGCATGGCGCTCGCCGGTAAAAGTTGAAACGGTTCGGGCGTTGGGCGGAGTCATGCATGCCAAACAAGTGCAGCGAGGAGTGTTCTGGTCGCTGACGGGTTTCATTGGCCAGCCGGTTCAGGACTATGCCGCCGAGGCAGGTATCCAGTTGCTGGACGGTGCCGGCATTGTCGAACGCATCCGGGCACTCGATCAGTACAAGCAAGCCACGCTGTTGGCGAAGGCATTCGAAGGCGACTATCGCACGCCGACCTGCTCCGCTTGCGGGCAGAAGTTGGTGGAGCGCGAGGGTAAAGGACGATCGTTCTGGGGTTGTCGAAACTACTCGAACGGTTGCAGGTTCACGCTTGCGCGCGCGGCATGACACTCATTTCATCAACACGCCGTAGCGCAAGACTCTGCCGCGAGAACATCGCAGGATGATGGTTAATCGTCGAAACCAATGAATGCACGCATCGAAGGCAAGCTCAAGACCTGGAACAACGACAAGGGATTCGGGTTCATTGCCCCGTCGAACGGCGGTCAGGATATCTTCGTTCATATTTCGGATTACCCCCGGCGGGACGGGATGCCGAGAGTAGGGGAGTCATTGACATTTCTTGTTGCGCTCAACCAGGATGGCAAGAAGAGAGCAATCAGTGTCCAACGGCCCAACAGCAGACAGGCAGCGCCATATCGGGCACGCTCACAACCGCCGGCGCGAAGTTCGATGGGTTCTCGTCTGGCTGCATTCCTTGTCGTTGCTGCTCTCGCGACAGCGGGATACAAGTACTTCGCCCCAAAGCACCAAGTGTCGCAAACCGCGATCTCGGACGCTAGCCCGGTGCTGACCGCGGAAAACTCGGAGGCATCCAATCCATTCCGATGCGATGGACGGACGCACTGTTCGCAGATGACTTCCTGCAAGGAGGCCAAGTACTTCCTGAACAACTGTCCGAACACGGAAATGGACGGTGATGGCGATGGCATCCCGTGTGAGTCTCAGTGGTGTACGGGCACGTTTTCCAGATAGACTTTCGAACCACGGGTGGGCGATGGTGTCGGGAAAGTTGCTCGGCAAATGGCTGGGTTAGCGCGACGCCGCCAATGTAATCGACACACCATAAGGGAGGCTCCGCATGTTTACCGAATGCCCCACTGAAAGAAGCCAGCTTATTGCCGACCGCGTCGAGCGCTTCGTGCGTGACGTCGTGGTGCCCTACGAGGGTGATCCGCGCTGCGGTGATCACGGTCCGTCAGATGATCTTGTCTCCGAACTGCGTGCCAAGGCTCGTGCCGCCGGGGTCATGACGCCTCATATCCTTGGCGATGGCGCTCACTTGACGCAGCGCGAGACCGCGGCTGTGCTCAAACGCTCCGGGTTGTCGCCACTCGGCCCGGTCGCCGTGAATACCATGGCGCCGGATGAGGGCAACATGTTCCTGTTGGGCGCGGTTGCCACTGCAGCGCAGAAGGATCAGTTCCTGGCGAAGTTGGTCAGTGGCGATGCCCGTTCGGCGTTCTTCATGACGGAGCCGGCCGAGGAGGGCGGGGCGGGTTCCGATCCGTCGATGCTCCAGACCCGGGCGGTCAGGGACGGCGACGACTGGGTGATACGCGGACGCAAGAAGTTTATTACCGGTGCCGAAGGGGCAAGCGTGGGCATCATCATGGCGCGCACCGGGGACGCCGATCATGTCCAGGCCACGATGTTTCTGGTCGATCTGCCGCATCCGGCAATCCGCATCGAGCGCTTGATCGATACCATCGACAGTTCCATGCCCGGCGGTCACGCGCTGGTTGTGATCGACGACCTGCGCGTGCCCCAGTCCCAGGTGCTCGGCGAAATTAACGAGGGCTTTCGGTATGCGCAAATCCGCCTGTCACCGGCGCGGCTTTCTCATTGCATGCGTTGGTTCGGCGGTGCCGTGCGGGCCGACGAGATTGCGCGCGCGTATGCAGTCACGCGCAAGGCGTTCGGCAAGCCGCTGATCGACCACGAAGGGGTCGGCTTCATGCTGGCGGAGAACCTGATTGACCTGCAACAGTCGGCACTGATGATCGACTGGTGCGCCGGGGTGCTCGATGGCGGTTTGCTCGGTACCGCGGAAAGTTCGATGACCAAGGTTGCAGTTTCCGAGGCGCTGTACCGCGTATCGGATCGTTGCGTGCAGATTCTGGGCGGCACGGGCGTGTCTCGGGACACGATCGTCGAACAGATTTTCCGTGAGATTCGCGCGTTCCGCATCTATGACGGTCCGACCGAAGTTCACAAGTGGTCACTGGCGAAGAAGATCAAGCGCGACACGCTTGCCGCAGCCGATTAAAAGTAGGCGAGGACGCGCCGGGCTGGACGTTGTTCCCGACCTATTAGCTCGGCGCGTGAGTCCTGTGCGCCCTCGGCGTTTTCTTATCGAGAACGGCCACCAGAAGCAGGCCCAGCGAGGGCGAAAAGGCCAGCGAGAAGATCGTCCAGCCAATGCCGACGCGTCCCAGCAAATGAGCCAGCAGGCCGACCCCGAGCGAGCAAAGAAGCCAAACACCAATTGCGAACATGGCAGCGACTCAGAAGAGTTATCGGTGTCATGCAGTATGCGAGGTTGTGGCCAAATGATTTGACGTGGCGGGACAGATGCTTTGCTTTTCGGGACGCTAGGGGAAAGCGCTTAGCGGGACAATCGGACCTGCGTGATGCCGCAGCGGCGCATCATTACATCAGCGGACCGTAGCCGCGTTCGGACGAGTACCGGCAATTTGCAGCTGCACGATGGCCGGCAGGTATCGCCGGGCGAACGGGTTAAGGCGGAAAAGGTCTTCTGTCAGCTTGGCCCAACCGCGGGGCGCCCGATACTCATGCACTGACACGGCTGTGATCTTTGATGACCAGGTAGACAGCCGTGGTCCTATCTCGTCGCTGTTGATCCCCCACGGCATCGGCGGCAGGCGGTAGTGCGGTGTTTGCATGATGCCCCACCGGGTCAACTCCGAAAACCAGCGCGGAATCACGTCGAATACAAATTCAGCGCCCGGAACACGCGTTGCGAGTTCGTGAAGGAGCCGGCCCACAGCCTCTGCTTCGAGATACATCAATAGTCCCTGGGCGATGACCAGCACATCACCTTCGGACTCAATCTCGTCGATCCAGTTTGCCTCGCTCACATTCGCGGCAACGTTGCGAAACCGTTTACAAGCGGGGAGAAACTGTTCGCGCAGCGCAATGGCCGGCGCGAGGTCCACTGTGAGCCAGCGCATGCGGCCGTTGTCCACACGAAATGCCTGCGTCTCCAAGCCTTCGCCCAACGATACGACCTGACCATCAGGGTGTTGTTTGAGCCATTGCCCAATCAGCCTGTCGATCTCGGCGGCGCGTGCCGCGAAAACGCCAGTAGGCTCTCCGAAGCGGCCCTTGAAGTCGTAGTCCAATGCGTCGCAGATGCGGATGCTCTCGGCGTCGATGAGAACACCGCTCGAATTGCGCGCTTCGGAAGCCCGATCATAGAGCGTCCACAGCATCGTCTCGCAGACACCTTCCAATCGCGGCCTGATCTGGACAGCTTTGGTGGCGTCGGGGCGGTGCGACGCGTGGCGCGAGGTTGGGACTGAAGGCTGGACGTCCACGGCATTCATCGCATCGCGCTTTAAGCGCTCAAGCGCTTGGCATTCGCGGTTACGCGACGGCGATATGGCGCGATGGTGTCCTCCAGTAAATTAGTCGCCAAGCCTGCCAGTTCCAGAGGGACGGCAGGAAGTTTGGCAGCTAACCGCCAGAGTTCAGCCTGGTGTTCGCTCCATTGCGCGGAAGAAGGGTTGGACACCAGCATCGCCGCGGCCGAGGTGGCCGCAACAAACTGTTCATTGGCATTTTTTGCAAGCGTCATGGCCAGATCCACCCAGCCTGTACTCAGGGCAAGGATCGATTCAGATGCAGCCTCACCTTTTTCAAAGCTCATGAGGTCGATTTCCCGGCGGTCCTGCTCGTCAGGCAGAGGACCGGCGAAAGCAAGCCGCGTGGTGCGCAAGGCGACAACTTGTATTGAAGCCTGAATCAGCTCGAACAAGTCAAGAAAGATATGGGAGGTGTCCAAAGAGGGACGAAAGACTAACGGGGCGGGCGCAGCGAGATGCACAGAGTTCCTTCGGGGGACGTCGAGACGTACCCTGTGATCGAGAATTAAGCCGCCACCGGCAATCGTCGTGGCGGACGCGAAGTCCCTGCAAGCGTTATCCGCAGTGTCGCAAAAAGTCCTTGCATCGGATACCGCAGAATAAGCTGGTGAATTGTGCAATGCAACAATTTTTCGCCACTGAGCCCAGTCCGGCACATTTATGCCATGGCGCCTCGACGGCTTGACGCCTTCAACCAGCTCACCGCGGCCACCATGAGCCGTATCTTGGCAAATACGGCTCATTTTGTGAGCCGCATTTGGGAATTTGCGGCTCACGCGGAGCATTTATATTACGTATTGAGCACTTTTATCCTAAGGAATCGCGGTTCGCAAAGGTAGCGGCGGTGTGCCGAGCCAAACGTGCCCCCAGTTCCTACCTACCCCTCCTCCTCAACACAACATGCGCCGCCGTTCCCAGCACAATTCCCCAGAACGCCGAACCAAGACCCAGAAAGGTCATATTTGATGCGGTGGCGATAAACGTGATGAACGCTGCTTCGCGATGCGCTTCGTCCTGTACAAGTCCCACGATATTGGTGGCGATGGCTCCCAGCAGGGCCAGTCCGGCCAGGACCGCCACGAAAGCGTTGGGAAGCGCTGCGAACAACATGACCACGGTTCCCGCGAAGGTTCCGCCAATCAGGTAGAAGAGTCCGTTTGCGATACCGGCAACGTAGCGGCGCCGAGGGTCGCGGTGCGCATCCTCGCCGGTGCAGATTGCCGCCGTGATGGCGGCAATCACGATGGTGATGCCGCCGGTGAAAGCGACAAGGATTGAAGCGAGGCCGGTTCCTGCCAGTATGGGGCGGCTTGGGGTGTTGTATCCTGAGACACGCAGGATGGCGAAGCCTGGCAGGAACTGGCCCGTCAGGCTGACGATGACCAGTGGTACGGCCAGACTGATGGTTGATTGCCAGTTCCACGTGGGCATTGTGAAAACCGGGTGGGTCACGCGCAAGGTGACGGTGTCGAAATGCGTCAGTCCGAGCGCCATGGCGAGCAGGCCACCGAACGCGAGCACCAGTATCAGGCAGTAGCGTGCTGCCCAGCGCCGGAACACCAGGTAGCTACCGAGCATGCCGAAGCCGAGCCACGGATTGACGCTGATCGACTTGAATATGTTGGTGCCGAACTGAAACAGGATGCCCGCCATCATGCCGAAGGCGATTCCTGGCGGAATGCGCTTTGTAATCTGGTCGAACAGTCCGGTCAGACCGATTGCGAGGATGCACGCGCCGGCCACGATATAGGCGCCGATCGCGTCGCTGACGGGCATGGCGGGAAAAAGCGTCACCAGCAACGCGGTTCCCGGAGCGGACCAGGCCGTGATGATCGGTTGCTTTAGCCACCAGCTGAGCACCAGTCCTGACACCGCGGCGCCCATCGAAATCGACCATACCCACGATGCCACCACGTCGTTGCCGACCTGGGCGGCGTGCGCTGCCTGGAAGAAGATGGCGAGGGGGCCGGCATAAGAAATGATGACGGCGAGCAGGCCGGCGGTGACTGCCGATACAGACCACGTTTGGTTGGAGGCGAAGGAATCCATCCGATCAAGCCCCTATGTCCGTGCGGGGTACATAAGGGATTTTCTCTTCCTCGTAGAGGCGGTAGATCAGTTCCAGCATTTCCTTGATGTCGCGCGACTCGTCCATGGCGCGCATGCTCATGATGATGGGTGAGGTGAGGGCGGGGTCATCCAGTTCCATATAGCTCACGTCGTCGCGCTTGAGTCCATAGACGCTGCTTGGTACGACTGCTATGCCTTCTCCCGCCGCAACCAGCCCCAATGCAATCTGCAGTTCGCGCACGTCATAGATGCGCCGGGGCGTAAGCGCGCGTTCCTGGAACGCCGCCAGGACCTGGTCCGCGAAGCTGGGCCTTGGGGCCTTCGGAAAAACAATCAATGTTTCGTAGATAAGATCCCTCAACGACAGGACCGGTTTCGACAGAGATAGTGGATGACCGACGGGAAGCGCAACGATCATTCGTTCCTCGCGCAGGATTACCCGGCGGATGTTTGCGTCCTCGTGTCGAATCCGGCCGAAGCCAATATCGATGCGTCCGTCCTTGAGTGCGCGAATCTGGTCCATGGTCGACATCTCGTGCAGGCTGAGTTCGACGGCCTTGTTCTCGTCCCGGAAGCGCCGGATGATTTTTGGCAGCATGCCGTAGAGTGTGGAACCCACATAGCCGATCGACAGGCTGCGCTCGATATTGCCCACGCGCCTGGTCATCGATTCCAGTTCGTTGGTCTGCGCAATCAGGTGCACCGCGTGAGAGTAGAAGAACTTGCCGGTCTCGGTGAGCTTGAGCGGACGCGAGTTCCGTTCGAATAGCTGCACCCCCAGTGCTTCTTCCAGTTGCTGTATCTGGCGGCTGAGCGGCGGCTGTGCAATATGGAGCCGCTGTGCCGCGCGCGTGAAGTTGCGTTCTTCTGCAACGGCTACAAAGTAGCGGAGATGTCGCAGCTCCATAAAATACCTCCAAGGTATAGCGCAATACTAAAACGGTGTTGGACTGGTCCGTTTGGCGCCTCTATTCTGCTTTTACACGCTGTTTCAGGGCCCGATTATACCTTCTGAGTAGCCTCAGATCGACCTGGAATGAGGGTTAACCCCACAAAAACACAGAGAGTTAGGAGCAGACATGAGTGCCAAAGTATTCGACTCGAAGGAAGTGCAGGACCTGCTGAAGGCTGCGGCCAATCTGGGAGGCCAGGAAGGCAATGCGCGCACCAAGCAGATCACGCACCGTCTGCTGAGCGACCTCTTCAAGGCCATCGACGACCTGGACATGACGCCCGACGAAATCTGGGTTGGCGTGAACTACTTCAACAAGCTCGGCAAAGATGGCGAGGCGGCGCTTCTGGCCGCTGGCCTTGGTCTCGAGAAGTATCTCGACATCCGCATGGATGCCGCGGATCGCGAAGCCGACATTCATGGCGGCACCCCGCGCACCATCGAAGGCCCGCTGTATGTGGCAGGCGCCCCGGTGCGTAATGGCGTGTCGAAGATCGACCTCAATGCCGACGAAGACGCGGGTCCGCTGATTATCCGCGGCAAGGTGACCGGACCGGACGGCAAGCCGGTGGCCGATGCGGTGGTGGAATGCTGGCACGCCAATTCGAAGGGCTTCTACTCGCACTTCGACCCGACCGGCGCACAGGACGATTTCAACCTGCGCGGTGCAGTGAAGACCGGGGCCGACGGCAAGTACGAGTTCCGCACGCTGATGCCGGTTGGCTATGGCTGCCCGCCGCAAGGTGCCACGCAACAACTGCTTGACGCGATGGCCCGTCACGGCAATCGCCCGGCGCACGTCCACTTCTTTGTCACCAGCGACAAGACCCGCAAGCTTACGACGCAGATCAACATCGAAGGCGACCCGCTGATCTGGGATGACTTCGCTTACGCCACTCGCGAAGAGCTGGTACCGCACGTGGTCGACAAGACGGGTGGCGCAGCGCTCGGCCTCAAGGGCGACGCGTACAAGGAAATCGAGTTCAACATCGAGTTGACGCCACTGGTGCAAGGCAAGGACAACCAGCTGGTGCATCGTCCCCGCGTATCCGCCACAGCGTAACCCCCGCATACGGCGGCCGGCTTCACCAGGCCGCCAACCTCTCCGCGAAGTTTTATCTGAACCGATGCCAAAGGGCTTGAACGAAGCCCGCATAGGGAGACGACTCATGTCCGCAACTATCGACAAAGCACAACAACTGGACGATTTGCTCAGCAATGCCGTTCAGGATGACAAGGAAAATGGCGTCTTCCGTTGCCGCCGCGACATCTTCACCAACGCCGATCTGTACGAACTCGAGATGAAGCACATCTTCGAGAGCAACTGGGTCTACCTGGCACATGAAAGCCAGATTCCCAACAACAACGATTACTACACCACGTGGATTGGCCGCCAGCCCATTGTCATCACGCGTGACAAGACCGGCGAGCTGCACGCGGTGATCAATGCGTGTGCCCACAAGGGCGCCATGCTGTGCCGTCGCAAGCATGGCAACAAGGGCAGCTTTACCTGCCCGTTCCACGGCTGGACGTTCTCGAACGCCGGCAAGCTTCTGAAGGTCAAGGACGAGAAGACCACCGAGTATCCGGTGCAGTTCAACAAGCAGGGCTCGCATGACCTGAAGAAGGTGGCGCGCTTCCAGAACTATCGTGGTTTCCTGTTCGGCAGCCTCAGCGAAGACGTGATGCCGCTGGAGGACTACCTCGGCGAGACCAAGGTCATCATCGACCAGATCGTTTCGCAAGCGCCGGAAGGTCTCGAAGTACTGCGCGGCAATTCTTCCTACGTCTACGACGGCAACTGGAAGATGCAGATGGAGAACGGCTGCGACGGCTACCACGTCAGCACCGTGCATTGGAACTACGCCGCCACCATGGGCCGCCGCAAGGAAGAGGGCACCCATGCCGTCGATGCAAACAGCTGGAGCAAGTCGGTGGCGGGCGTGTATGGCTTCGAGCACGGCCATATCCTGCTCTGGACCAACACGATGAACCCTGAAGTGCGTCCGGTCTATCAGCATCGCGACGAGATCGCCAGCCGTGTCGGCGAAGACAAGGCGAAGTACATCGTGAACCAGACTCGCAACCTGTGCCTGTATCCGAACGTGTTCCTGATGGACCAGTTCAGCACGCAGATTCGCGTGGTTCGTCCGATCAGCGTTGACAAGACCGAAGTCAGCATCTTCTGCTTCGCCCCGAAGGGCGAAAGCGCGGAAAGCCGTACGCTCCGCATCCGCCAGTACGAAGACTTCTTCAATGTCTCGGGCATGGGCACCAGCGACGACCTCGAGGAATTCCGTGCGTGCCAGTCTGGTTACGCCAACACCACTTCGATGTGGAACGACATGTCGCGCGGCGCGCCGTTGTGGGTCCACGGACCTGACGCGAATGCGCAGGGCATGGGATTGAACCCGCTCATCTCGGGCGAGCGCAGCGAAGACGAAGGTCTGTTCGTGGTTCAACACGAATACTGGAGGCAGGTCATGCGCGATGCCTTGCGCAAGGAACAGGCGGAGGCGGCAGCATGAGCATCGACTATCAACACATCTGTACCGCGCTCTATCAGGAGGCGCGCTTCCTGGATGACCGCCTGTGGGACGAGTGGCTGGCCTGCTACGCCGACGACGTCACGTACTGGATGCCGGCGTGGGATGACGATGACCAGCTCACCGAAGACCCGCAAAGCGAAATCTCCCTGATGTACTACCCGGATCGTGGCGGCCTGGAAGACCGCGTGTTCCGGATCCGGACCGAACGCAGCAGCGCGTCGATGCCGGAACCGCGTACCAGCCACAACGTCACCAATGTGGAAGTGCTGGCAGAGCGTGAAAACGAAGTCGACGTTCGATACAACTTCAACACGCTGAGCCATCGCTACAGGGTAACGGACCAGTACTTTGGCACCGTGTTCGTTACCTTGCGCAAGGTTGACGACCGCTTGCTGATTTCGAGCAAGAAGATCGCGCTCAAGAATGACTATATCCGCCAGGTGCTCGACGTCTACCACGTCTGAGCCAACGGTTGGAATGAGAACGGACGCAGGAGGCAACATGTCCAGCTACAACATCGCACTGAATTTTGAAGACGGCGTAACCCGCTTTGTGGAATGCAAGGCCGGCGAAAAGGTCCTCGATGCCGCGTTTCGCGCCAGGATCAACCTGCCGATGGATTGCTCCGACGGGGTTTGTGGCACGTGCAAGTGCCGCGCCGAGAGTGGCAGCTACGATCTGGGCGACGACTATATCGAGGATGCACTGAGCGACGACGAGAAATCCAGCGGTCTGGTGCTCACGTGCCAGATGGTGCCGCAGAGTGACTGCGTCATTTCGGTACCGGCGTCGTCGACGGTGTGCAAGACCGAGCAAAGCAAGTTCGCGGCGACGGTCACCAAGGTCGAGCAGCACAATGATGCCGCGGTAGTGCTTGAGCTGGACGTCGACAGCATTCCTCCGGTCTTCCTGGCAGGCCAGTATGTGAACATCGACGTACCCGGCAGCGGCATGCATCGTTCGTACTCGTTCTCGTCCGCACCGGGCGCATCGAAGATCAGCTTCCTGATCAAGAAGATTCCCGGCGGCGTGATGAGCACCTGGCTCGAAGCGGCGCAGCCGGGCCACAAGGTACAACTGACCGGCCCGCTGGGCAGCTTCTACCTGCGCGCCGTGGAGCGTCCGTTGTTGTTCCTGGCCGGTGGCACGGGGCTGGCACCGTTCCTGTCGATGCTGGAAGTGCTGGTTCGTGCGAACTCGCAGCAGAAGGTGCATCTGATCTACGGCGTGACGCGCGACCTCGATCTGGTCCAGGTCGAAGCCATCGAGGCATACGCCGCGAAGTTGCCGAGCTTTACGTTCAGCACCGTGGTTGCGGAAGCAGAGTCGAGCCATCCTCGCAAGGGCTGGGTGACCCAGCATATGCCGGCTGAATGCCTGAACGACGGTGATGTGGACGTGTACCTGTGCGGACCGCCGCCGATGGTCGACGCGGTACGCAAGCATTTTGACGACAACGGCGTGAAGCCCAACAGCTTCCACTATGAGAAGTTCACGCCCAACGCTGCGCCGGTGGCCGCATGAGCGCGCGTCGATTCGAAGGCAAGGTGATGGTGGTCACCGGTGCCGCACAGGGTATCGGCCGTGGCGTGGCGTTGCGCGCAGCAGCTGAGGGCGCGAAGGTCCTGTTCGTCGACCGCGCGGACTTTGTTTCGGAGGTTGCGGCAGAAGCCGTCGGGGCTGAAACCGCCGGCTTCATTGCCGACCTTGAGACCTACGACGGTGCCGCTTCCGCGTTGGCGTTCGCGGTAAAGGTGTTTGGCCGAGTCGACATCCTTGTCAACGGCGTGGGCGGCGCGATTCGCATGCGGCCATATGCCGAGTTCGAACCGGCGCAGATCGATGCGGAAATCCGTCGCTCGCTGATGCCAACCTTGTACGCGTGCCACGCAGTGCTGCCGTACATGCTTGAGCAAGGGCGCGGAACCATCGTCAATGTTTCCTCGAACGCCACGCGCGGAATCCGCCGCGTACCGTACTCGGCGGCAAAGGGCGGCGTCAATGCGCTAACCCAGTCGCTGGCGATGGAGTATGGCGAACACAACATCCGCGTGGTGGCTGCAGCACCCGGTGGCACCGAAGCGCCACCGCGACGCGTGCCGCGCAACGCGGCGGGAGACAACGCGCAAGAGAAGGCCTGGATGAACGAAGCGGTGACGCAGGTTACCGAGTCCACCTTCTTCAAGCGCTACGGCACGCTCGACGAACAGATCGCGCCGATCCTGTTCCTGGCGTCTGACGAAGCTGGCTACATCACAGGCGCTGTGCTGCCGGTTGCCGGCGGCGACAACGGCTGAAACTCGCCAAAGAAGCGAGATCAACCAAAGACATCCCGAATAACGGAGGAGACAACCATGCGTCATATTGATGTTCACAAGCTCGCCGACGATGCGCGCTTCAACAAGTTCCATGCTGGCCTGCTGTTCTGGTGCGCGCTGATCATCATCTTTGACGGCTACGATCTTGCGGTAGTGGGCATTGCGCTGCCTTCCATCATGAAGGACATGGGCGTCGATGCCACCCGCGCCGGCTTGATGGTCAGCTCGGCGCTATTCGGCATGATGTTCGGCGCCGTCATCATGGGCACCATTGCCGATCGTATTGGCCGCACCAAGGCCATCGCCATCTGTATTGCATTGTTCAGCGTCTTCACTGCGGCTGCGGGCATGACCCATGATCCGGTCACGTTCAGCATTACCCGTTTCCTGGCCGGACTGGGTATCGGCGGCGTGATGCCGAACGTTGTGGCGCAGATGACCGAGTTCTCGCCGCGCAAGATCCGCGGCACCATGGTCACGCTGATGTTTAGCGGATATTCCGTGGGCGGCATGCTGGCGGCACTAATGGGGAAATCACTGATCGAGACCTACGGTTGGCAGTCGGTATTCCTGGCGGCCAGTGTTCCCGTGCTGATCATCCCCGCAGTGCTGAGGCTGATGCCTGAGTCACTGGCGTTCCTGATCCACCGCAATCGTCTGGACAGCGTCAAGGCAACACTGGCCCGCATGGAGCCCACGTACCGCGCGCAAGCGACGGACCGGTTCGATCTGCCGCAGGCCGAGAAGGGGACCAGCGCTCCCATCAGCATGCTGTTCCGTGATGGCCGTGGCTTCAGCACCGTAATGCTGTGGGTGGCCTTCTTTATGTGCCTGTTCATGGTCTATGCGTTGAGCTCCTGGCTCACCAAGCTGATGGCTGGCGCAGGCTACAGCCTGGGCTCGGCACTGACGTTCGTGCTGGTACTGAACCTGGGTGCGATGGCGGGCGCCATCAGCGGCGGTTGGCTGGCCGACAAGTTCAATATCAAGTACGTGCTGGTGGGCATGTACGCGCTGGCTGCGGTATCGATCACGCTGCTGGGCTACAAGATGCCAACCGAACTGTTGTTTCTGGTGGTCGCGCTGGCCGGAGCATCCACGATCGGCACGCAGATCGTTACCTACGCATATGCCGGGCAGTTCTACCCGGCCACGGTGCGGGGCACGGGTATCGGCTGGGCCTCCGGGGTTGGTCGAAGCGGCGCAATCCTCGCGCCTATCGTGATCGGCGTGCTGGTCAGCATGTCCTTGCCGCTCCAGCAGAACTTCGCGGCGATTGCGGTGCCCGCGGTGATCGCCGTGCTGGCAGTGCTGCTGATCGACCATAAGAAGTCGGCATCGGTCATCGATAGCAAGGCGAGCCAGGATGCGTCGGACTCCGGGAAAACGGTGGTTCTGCGCGCTGAACGCAGGAGTTCCTGAGAGGGCGCGCTTTGCCGATGATTCGGGGTGGGGGTGAGGCTGCGCTGTTTCGCTGGGTCACATTGCTCCATCCCGAACCAGCCCGAAGAATCCAACATCGCCCATCTGCCCGCCCTTCAAGACAATCTCGATACCGTCCCGTCGCGGTACACGGGACCACGCGCGGCACAGCGGTGCACCCGGGGTCAGTCCTGCCGAGATGGTGAGCGCCTCGATCTCCAGGGCGCTGGCCACTTCTCCCGAGCTATCGCCACCCGCTACCACGACGCGTCGCAGGTCGACTTCATCAAGTAGTCGTCGCATTACCTCGGCAAGAACCGCACCTACTTGCCGGGCGGCATCTGCCCGGCATAGTCCGTTGTTGCGCGCCGTTTCGTCGAAAGCCAGGACGCTGGGATCGTCCGGTCCCTCGGCGCTGAAGACGATCACACTCGTGCCATCGCTGATTGCCTTGGCGCCTATCTGCACGACGCGTTCAATCTCGTCACTGCGGGTGCGATCATTCAAGGCATTGGCTAGTTGCAGGCGTTCGGCATGGAAGCCGTTCTCCCGAGCCCATTGAATTTGCCCCGCCGTGACAGGCGAACAGCTTCCGCTGACGACTGCGATGGATGGAACGGGGCCGGCGACCGGCAAGGACGGCTTGGCGGGAAGGAGTCCCTCGCTTCGCCAATAGGATGTCAGCGCATATTGCAACCCGGATGAGGACGCGCTGAACACCCCTTCGGCGCGGTGCTCCCATATCAAGCGACCTGCCGCGAGTAGCGTTTCATCGTCGAGCACGTCAATCATCACGACTGGAACGTCGTCGCCCTGGATCGCATCCAGGCGTTGTGCCGCTTTGCCCTGGCGCAGTTGCACCATGTCGACGAGTTCGATGCGGCGTTGCGTCTGCGCCGACAGATGCCGGCGCAGATCTGCTTCAGCCATGGGCGTGACGGGATGCCGAGACATTGTGGGATGTCGGTCCAGCCGGTATCCCACACCATCCACCATGGCAAACAGATTGCCGAAGACCTGATAGCGCTTCAGTCTGGGCGCGCCAACGATGCTCGGTGACCACCGCCCATGCATGGTCTTGACACCGATGTCGATGGCCTTGCCGATGGAGCCGATCGTGGGCGAGGAATCGAACGTCGAGCAGACCTTGTAGTGAAGGATCGGTGCCCCAAGTCGAGCCAGTGCAGTCATGGCGCGGGGGAGCTCTTGCTCCATCCATTCGGGGCTACGACCGCGCGACGAGCCGGCGATCCCGACGCAGCGCACATGCGGAAATCGTGTCAGCAGTTCCGGGCAAGGGACATCAAGAAACAGTACACTCGGCACACCGGCAGCCGTCATCGCCTCCATCGCATCGGTGGAACCGGTGAAATCGTCCCCGTAGTAGGCGAGCAGGAGATTGTTCTGCGACATAGCCGAGCTCATCGCCAGAACTCCAGGGCAGCAGCGAGCGAAGGCTTCCGCGCGGCCTGTGTCTCCAGCGGAACGCCTTGCATCGCGGCATTCCAGGATTCCCGTAATGCCTCGACTCCGGCCGACACGCCATTGGGGTGACCGAAGATGCCACCGCCTGCGGTGTGAATCAGGTCAGCGCAGCCAATCGCAGCGTAAGTGTCATGCGCCTGCAGCCCCGTCTGCCCCGAACTGAAGACCGGCATCGCCGTCATGGGCGCACCGCTCATGACCGGAGCGAGTACTGATCTGGCTGCCACAACCACGCTCTCATCGGGTTCGCTGAACTTGTTCCGCAGCCCGTTCACGTGCAGGTGGTCTGCCCCGGCGAGGCGCCAGATCTTCTGCCAGGGTGCGTAGTCCCACCCCAGTGCGGGGCTGCGCGTGAGATACCCCCAACCGGCGCGGTGGGCGTGGATCGGCAATTGGGAGTGTCGACGCAGTTCGTGCAAGCCAACGATGCCTACCGAGTTCAGGCACACCATGACGCAAGTGCCGCCGTGCTCGAGCACGAGGTCATGACGGCGTCGCATCTTGTCGAGATCGCCGGTCAGGTTGAATGCCACCATCACTTTCTTGCCGGTTCGATCGGCTGCGGCGTTAACGACCCGCATGACCGCACGCACGCGTTCTTCGAACGGACAATGCGGACCATCGGCCTGCAATTCATCGTCCTTGATGAAGTCAATACCACCGTCGACCAGCGCTTGCACCTGCACGGCCGTTTCTTCTGCGGAGAGTCCGACGCTGGGCTTGATGATCGTACCGATGAGCGGGCCCTGTTTGACACCGGAGAGCCTTCGTGTGCCTTCGATGCCGAAAGCCGGGCCCGGATACGCGGCGGCGAACGACGGTGGCAGTTGCAGATCGATTAGCCGCAGGCCCGTCACCGCGCGAAGCTCGAACAAATTCCCTGCGATGGTCGCCATCAGCGTTGGCAGGCAAGCGCCCAGGTTCTCGATCGGCCAGGACAGTTCCAGCAGGCAGCGCGTGTATGTCTTCGACGTCTTGGGAGTCGGCAAGCTCGGCACGCTTGCCGTGTCGAGAATCTCGAGCCGTTCGACCCGCGCGCCGGAGCGGGCCTTGAGTTCCGGTGTTTCGGTTGCCAGTGCGACAAATGTCCCGCTGGACTGCTCGCCTGCGATGACCTCGGCCGCCCGCGCCGGATCGTCGCCCGTTTCGAGCCAGTAGGTGGCATGGATGCGTTCGGACATATTTTCTCCTGTTTGTCGCGTGCCTTTGTTGCACGACTCAAGTCTCAAGTGATGCGGCGAATGCTCTCAGCGATCTCTTCGCGGTCGAAGACCTTCAACCAGTCGTCGCGCATCAGGCGTGGCTTGCCGAACGTGATGGCCTTGTTGCAGGCATCAGAGAAGGCGCCGGGAATCTCATTGAAGATCACCGCCCCCAGGATGTTCATGTGGCCGAGCAGGAAATCGCGCGCACAGGCCTGCGGCACGCCGCGCTTTACCACTTCGTCCATCGCATCCCGCATCACTTGCAGCAGCGTTGCGCAGATCGTCTCTGACAGGCCTGGTTCGAGCAGCGCCATCTGGTCGACTGTGAGGCGGTACGAGTCCTTGATGGGCTGGTAGATGGCCTTTGCGACCGCTTCGCCGAGATCCCACGCGGACTCGGGGCCTTGCATCAGCGAGCTGGTGATCGATTGCCTGGCCGCACCGCCGCCGAAATAATCCCGCCGCGCGGCTTCGTCAACCTCGTCGTTGTAGATAGTCGGATGGCAGGGATGCGCGATGAAGTAGGTAAGATCCTTGCGGTCTGGCAGATGGCCAGCGAAGGGCGCGGCGGCGTCCAACAGCATGACCATCGTCCCGGGGCGCAGCTTCGACGATATTTCGTGGGCGATTTTTCCGATGATGGTGTCGGGGATTGCCAGGATCACGACATCGACGTTGTCGAGTGCCAGGTCCACGTCGGCGCACTCGAGACCTAGTTCGTCCTTCAGACGCTTTTGTCCAGCCGGGCTTGGTTCGACATGGTGCACGACGTAGTCTGACTTGAGCAGATTCCTTGACAGGCGTACACCCATCTTTCCACCAGCCCCAAACAGGGCGATCTTTGCTTTCATGCTAGTACTCCAGTTAGGTAGGCATCGTGATGTCGATGCACTGCGGATTCATTTCAGGTTTGCGTGCGGGTTGAGTGCGCCGTTTCGATTTGGCGCGGCCTGCTTCTCCCGGGCGGCGATGGCAAAGACGAGCACCGCGGAGAGCAGCATGAAACCGCCGACGATAAACATGGGCACCTGGTAAGAGCCGGTCGCATCCTTGACCGCGCCCGTCACGAACGGGGCGGCAAAGCCAGCAAAGTTGCCAATGGTGTTGATGAGCGCAATGCCTGCGGCTGCGCCGGCGCCGGAAAGAAAGCGACCCGGAATCGACCAGAAGTTGGGCAGCGCGGAGAAAATGGCGCACGCAGTCACGGTGATGACCGCCACGGTCGCGGCAGGCGAGTTCATGTAGAGCGCAACCGGGATACTGATGGCCCCAATCAGCGCCGGCGCCCCGACATGCCAAGGCCGCACGCCGCGGCGGGTCGCATCGCGGCTCCACAGGAACAGCGCGACTGCGGCCGGGAAATATGGAATGGCAGTGATCCAGCCTTTCTGGAACACATCGAACTTTGTACCGTACTGGGCTTCGAATCCGCCGATGATGGTGGGCAGGAAGAACGCCAGCGCATACAGCCCATAGATCAGGCCGAAGTAGGTCAGCGACAGCACCCAGACGCGGCCATCGCGCAGTGCCTGGCCGGCCATGCGGCCATGCGCATGGGGCTTGATCTTCTCTTCCTTGTCCAGTTCAGCGTTGAGCCAGTCGCGTTCGGCTTCGGTCAGCCACTTGGCGTGGGCGGGCTTGTCAGCCAGGTAGAACCACGTGATCACACCGACGACGATGGCCGGCACCGCCACGCCGAAGAACATGATGCGCCAGCCGGCGAGCCCGAACAGGCCATGCGCCTCGATCAGAAGCGCGGCAACCGGTGCGCCAATGACGATGGTGAGCGGCTGCGCCAGATAGAACAGCCCCAGCACATGGCAGCGGTGGCGTGCTGGTACCCACGTGCTCAGGAACAGAATGGCGCCAGGAAAAAATCCAGCTTCGGCAACGCCCAGCAGGAAACGCAGCAGGTAAAGGCCTTCGATGCTGCTGACCCAGGTGAACAGGATGGCGACAATGCCCCAGGTCACCATGATGCGCGCCAACCAGCGACGGGCGCCGTACTTGTGAAGGGCGAGATTGCTGGGGATTTCCAGCAGGATATAACCAACGAAAAATACGCCCGCGGCGAAACCGAATTGAGCGGCGGTCAGCCCCAAGTCCTTTGTCATGCCGTTCGGGCCGGCAAATGAAATGGCTGTCCGGTCCAGAAAGTTGATGAAGAACATCAACGCAATAAACGGTACCAGGCGTAGCGATACCTTACGGATCGCCGACCGCTCGATGGCGGAGTCTTCCAAGTTTTCCACGTTGTCTCCTGTAGGTCGTGCATTGGCAGGAACTGCCGAGCCGCTCGATCGCAGTCTTCCGCTGCTGTCGTGGTGTAATGGTATGATGAGTACATCAGTAGACCAAGAATGATTTGATCGGGGTTTACACGAGGGCGTGCTAAAAGAAAATCAAGGAGCACTTTCGGCGAAGTTCGGACGTGAGTCGTCCGCCGAGCCTTGGGCGCGCCAAGTGGAGACGGGGAAAGGGACTGCGGCGTGGAAAGCGGGCCGCGACCGCCTAAGGCTTGCCCCGGAGTCTGGGGCAAGCCAGTGCTATTGGACGCTTTAAGAGGACGCTTTAAGAGATGTCTGCCGTTGTACCGTCCAGCGTGCGATACAGGGCGTTAGCCCGGGTAAGGTGATCGGACATGGCGCGGGCGGCGCCCTCGGCGTCGTGCATCGCCACGGCGTCAATCACGCGTTGGTGCTCGGCAAGCGTCAAGTCTTCGGCGCCCGGCGCCCGCACGATGCCACGATAATATTCGCGCGCCCATTCAAACATGGCCTGGACGATCGCCGGGAAGATCGGATTGCCGCTGATACGGGCCAGCTCGCAGTGGAAGGCCATGTCGCGCGTGAGGAAAACAGCCGAATCGTTCTTGGCCAAACGCTGTTCTTCCAACCGATTTTGCAAACGCTCAATGTCGTCTGGGGTTGCATTGGCGGCCGCGAGTCGCGCCATGCCGCACTCCAGGAATACACGCGCACCCTTCAGATGCTCCAGAGAGTCAGGATCGGTCCGCAGCAGATGCTGGGCGCCAACACCGATTTGCTGAATCAAGCCTTGTGGGGTAGGGATAACGACGCGCGCGCGTTCGCCGTGCGCAATTTCAATAATGCCGGCTCGTGCCAAGGCTTGGAGCGCTTCGCGGACGGCAGGCCGACCTACGCCGTAGTGCTCCATCAGGTCCCGCTCTGCGGGAAGCTGTTCGCCAGGAGCGATCTCGCCACCGCGGATGCGCTCGGTAAGCCGGTCTAGCACGTCTTCAAATAGCCGCCGCCTTTGGATAGGTTCACTTGTGGCCATGTCTCAACAGTCATGATGTCATCAGACCATATGATGGCATGAACAGGGCGTTGAAGGCCTGCTCACCACGGGGCACAGCGTCCTGATCGTGCTTGCGGCGCAGTTTCAAGATTGCTCAGCGAGCATACCCGTAGGTATTACGCTCACGGATCTTGCCGTTCGACTCATAGATAAGGACTTCAGCCCTTGCCATTGTTGCCAACGCGATGGCATCTGCGATGGCGATGTCGAGGGAGTCATAGGGGGTACGTTTGCCGGTGCCTTCGATCGCGAGGGCCCAATGACCTGCGTGGGGGACTACATGGATATCGCCGGACATACTTCTCCTTTGCTCGGTTGCACCTTGTGCGGCATTCTCGTGGCCAAGTGGCCAACTGCCGCCCGTTCGTTCAGGTCATCGAACATCACACCTGAGGACATGGCTGACAAACTCTACGCTCGCTGGGGGGCGATGGATGTCGGTGGCTGTCCGATTCGCTATTCGAAGGGTTTGACGCGCCTGAAAGCGGCCAGCAGGGCCAGGTCGTAGCTGATTTTCAGTAGGCCACAGGCGAGCAGCGGCGCCGCGACCCAGCCCAGCGCCATTAACGCCCCGGCAAGCGCCGGACTGGCTGCCGCAGCGAGGCTCCGGGGTACCGCCGTCAGGCTGGCGGCGGCGGTCCGCTCGGCTGGTGTTACCACCGCCATTACGAACGCTGTCCGGGTGGGCACGTCCATTTGCGACAGTGCGCTGCGCGCCAGCAATAGCAGCAGCGTTAGTGTCAATGATGGGGAAAAGGCCGCTGCAATCAGGAAGATGCTCGATGGGATGTGCGTAAACACCATGGTGTTCAACAGCCCGATCTTTCTTGCCAACGGAACTGCGGCGAGTTGGGACGCCGTGGTCAACAAACCAGCCCAGAAGAAGAACTGGCCTGCGGCGCCGGGAGACATGCCGAAACGCTCCATCAGCCATAGAGACAACAAGGCGTTGACGACCAGGCCACCGGCGAACGCGTCCACGCTGAACAGCATCGCCAGACGCATGACTATGCCACGTGATGCACCCAACGGAGTGGCGGCCGGCCGCGGCCCTGAATGTGGCTCGGGCAGTCTGGCATAGAGTGCGCAGAGCGCAAGGCCCGTTACCGCGTAGACAACGAACATCAGGCGCATGCCGCTCAGCAGCGGCACGCCGGCATGCATGGCAATCCAGCCCGGCAGGCCTGCGGCCAATGCACCAATGGCAGCGGAGAGAGAACCAACCAGACCGTAGCGGGCGAACAGCGCCGTGCGGGCATCTGGTATCGCTGCCTCGGCCAACCGGGCTTGTTCGAGCGGCAGAAATACACTGACGTCGCCCGAACTGGGATTCAGCGTGCCGATGAACGCGACGATCAGCAGCGGCCAGAGCGAGGAAAGGCTCGCAAAGGCCACGCCGGTAGCCGCCATCAGTAGCGCTGCCAGTATCAGCAGCCTGCGTTGCGGAAACCGGCTACCGACCAGCCCGATCAGGACCGTTGCCAGTGCCGATCCAGCCAGCGTGGCACTGCTGATCAATCCGACGGCAAGCGGCTCGAAGCCCAGGCCTATCAGATACGCGGGCAAGAGCACTGCGATGTATCCGTCGCAGAACCCACGTAGCGCTCGCCCAACGAGAAGCGGCATCACGCCGGCATGGATGCCGGGCGGTAATACAAGCGCCGCGATTCTCATATGGGTTGTCATTTCATGATTCGGTGCTTGAGGGTTTGCTGATCGTCGGGTGACTTCCGGCAGTCCATGCTTCGATACCGCCGACCAGATACCGGGCGTCGAAGCCTACCGCTTCCAGCAGCGCCGCACAGTCCTGGCCAACCTCGTGGCCGCGCACGCAATAGACGATAACCGGACGTTTCGCGTCGAGGGTGCCAATCAACTTGCCGAGTTCATCGGGATTGCACCAGATGGCCCCCGCAATCATTTGCTCACTCGCATCGAACGCTGGCTTGCGGCGGACGTCAATCAGTTGCGGTGAGCCCGGGGTCTGCAAGGCGGCGGCGAGTTCAACGGAGGAGATGGTGTTGGGCATGGGGGAGCCTGCTTCGGTTAGTGCTTTACCGTGGAATAAGCCACCAGGCCGATCAACGCCGCTCCGGCGACGATCACGGGCTCGGGCAGTTTCTTGAACTTCAGCAGCAAGGCGACCGTGACAAGCGCCAGCAATGCAGTCGGGATATCGACGATCGAGCGCCTGGCCAATACGATCACCGCCCCGGTAATTGCGCCGATGGCGGCTGCGGTGACGCCATCCACGAACGCCAGGATGGCGGGCAGCTTGCCGTATTTCTTGAAGTACGGCGCCGGCAGGATCGTGAACAGGTAGCACGGCAGGAACGTTGCGGCCGCGGCGATGCAGGCACCAGGCAAGCCCGCCACGAGGTAGCCGATAAATCCCACTGTGATGACGACCGGGCCGGGTGTGATCATGGCCACCGCGACGGCGTCAACGAACTGCTTGTCGTTCAACCAGTGGTGTTCAGTGACCACGCCGCCGTAGAGGAATGGCACGATGGCCAGTCCCGACCCGAAAACGAAGGCGCCGGCCTTGGCAAAGAACACGCCGATCTGCGCAAGGAGCGGCCAATCGAGCGCACTTAATATGCTGCTTGCCGCCGGCAATGGGGCCGCCGCCAACGCATTCAGCTTGCCCTGGCGCAACCACTTTGGCGGGGCACGCCAGAACCAGACCAGGACACCGGCTGCAAGGAATAGCCACGCAACCTCTGATTCGGTAATGACCGTCACGGTAACCAGTACCAGATAGATAAACCACAGCAATTTGTCTTTGCCCACGCTCTTGCGGGTCAGCTTGTATGCGCTGATGGCAATGATGCCGATCACTGCCGCACCCACGCCGTAGAACACGGACTGCATCCAGGTCAAGCCGCCAAAGCGCGTGTACGCCCAGCCGAGCGCCAGCACCATCAGGAACGATGGCAGTACGAAGGCAATGCCGACGAGCGTGGCGCCGATGATGCGGTAATGCACGTATCCGAGGTAGATCGCCAGTTGAGCGGCCAGCGGCCCTGGCGCAAGCTGGGCCAGGGCGAGCCCCTCCTTGTAGTCGGCGTCGGTGATCCACTGCCGCGCATCGACCAGATCGCGGTGCATATACCCGGCCAGCGCCACCGGGCCGCCGAAGCCGAAGGTGCCCAGCCGAAGGAAGTAAATCACCAATTGCCGCAGCGTATAAGCAGGGTCATTGAGCACCGGGCCGGCCATGGAGGTGTCGGGTAGTTGGGGCGAGTTCATCAGCGTTTGCGGGTGCTTGAGAAATGCGTGTACAGCGAGTCGAGTACCTGGCCGACTTCGTCCAGCAGCGCGTCGTCATTGGGCAGGCGCTCGCGCGCGCCGCCCAGCACCGCCTCGAAGCCTGCGGCTTCTGCAACGGGTGTGCCCCCGACGTCCAGTACATGCACCATCTGGCCCAGGCGGGCGAGTCCCTTGTTCTCGTCGAGTCCAAAGCTGGCGACCAGTACCTCAAAGGAAACGCGGTCGCCGCTGTGCGTAAACGTCGCGCCATCGAAGTCGAACCCCAGCGCGTCATCCGGGCATTGGTGAATATCGTCGAGCCAGAGGAAGGTGGCGTGGGGATCAATAAAGCGTCGGATCAGCCAGGCGCATGCAACGCGGTCTACCCAGAGATGGCGCCGGGTTGCCCAGCGGCGCCCCTGGTACTGGCTGGGGTCACGTCTCGGAACGCTGCCTGCCGTGCCACGTGGTTCGCCCGGTGAAAGCAGGATGTCGATCGCGGCATTGAAGTCGCGCCATTGCGCTTCGGCGCGGGCGGACGCTTCATTCGGGAAAAAGTCGATCTTGCGAATTGCGTCAAATCCTCGGCCGTGCCGCCGTGCCGTGCGCAGCAGTTCTGCTTCGTCGGTGGCGGACAATGTAGTCCGGGCACCGGAGACTTCCGCCATCCAGTCCGCGTATTCGGTGGTCCGGTCGAACAGCGCGCGATATTCGTGTTCCTGCTGCTCGTCGGTTGCGTGCACCGACAGCATCCAGACCTTGCCGTCCTCGCTGGCGGCATCGGCCGCTAGCGCCTGCAACTGCGCTCGCAGTCCTCCCAGGTCCGGCAGCAAGTAAGCCCCGTCGCGCAGCGCCGCGGCGCCCAGTGCCTTGATGCCACGCCAGAAGCGCATGCGGGCAGTGGAGGCAGAGGTCGGCAGGCTGACCACGAGCAGTAGCCAGGCGGTTTCGGGAGTGGATCGAAGGGCGTTCATGCAGCCAGCTTAGTGGGCTGTATGAGCTATTTCAATCTTGTAGAGATCTCTACAAAACTCTACAAGCGCTGGTGGCGCCAGCCTTGGCGACGAGGTTGGCGAAAGCACTTTGGACCCTCTTTGCACTACACCCTCGCACCGCAACGTCGGCGGCATGCCAGTGGGATGAACTAAGCTGAATTGCGACCGAAACGGAAGCAACCGGCTCGAATCTTGTCGCTTCCCTGATGGTTGCCAGTTCTAATAATTTCATCAACTTGGTGGGGGATGGCAATGAAATACATGATCAGCTGGTTCGACCGCCCAAAGGGTTCCGTTGAGGAGTACGAGAGCGCCCAACAGCGAATTCTCGATGTCTTTGGCCAGTGGAAAGCGCCAGACAACCTCAAGATCGAGTTATTCGTGGTGCGGGTGGGCGAGTGGGGTGGGCATATGCTCGTGGATTGCGACGATCCATTGACGGTTCACAAAGCCTGCTCGACATTCCCCGCCTTTGAGTTCCGGGCGCACCCGGTAATCCCCGTGGAGGATGCAGTCAGGGTCGAACTCGAGGCTATCGCCTGGCGCGACGGCCTGGGGAAAAAATAGCCTCCATGGCTCACCGATGTGGACCGCTGCCAGTCGTCAGGGAATGGAGGGTAGGGACCGAACCTTGCTGTATTTCGGTTGGCTGACCTTGTTCGTTTACCTGGCGACGCCGGCTGGCGCGCTCGTTGATATCCAGACGTCCTACATCCTCAAGAACGAGTTGCACGCGACGGCCACGCAGACCTCCGCGTTCCGGCTGGTGACGGGCATTCCCGTCTATATAGCGTTCGTGTTCGGGCTCGCACGCGATCAGTGGAGCCCGTTCGGACTGCGCGATCGCGGCTATTTCCTGATCTTCGCGCCGGTTACGGCGCTGGCCTGCGTCTGGATGGCGCATGCGGGCTTTACGTACATGGGACTGCTGGCCGGGACGTTGACGGCCATGCTGGCATTCCGGTTCGTCGCGGCCGCTTATCAGGGGTTGATTGCCCTGGTCGGCCAGGAAAAGCTCATGTCCGGCCGCCTGAGCGCGCTGTGGAACGTGATTGGTGCCGTCCCGGTCGTCGGCGGAGCTTTTGCTTCAGGCTATATCTCCGACCATCTGACCGCAAAGGAAGCGTTCTATCTGGTGGCGGTCTTCAACTTGCTGATTGTTGTACTGACGCTCTGGAAACCGCCTTCGGTCTTTGGACAGATCTATGAGGGCACACAGGCCCGGGCCACGGACTTTGTCGGCAACATCAAACGGCTGGTCAGGCACAAGGCCGTCTATCCAGCAGTGCTGATCTGCCTGCTATGGAACTTCGCCCCAGGCTCGGCTACGCCGTTGCAGTTCTATCTGAGCAATGAACTGCACGCGTCGGACTCCGTGTATTCGTACTACAACGGAATCTTTGCCGCAGCGTTCGTCCCGACATTCCTGCTCTACGGCTTTTTGTGCAAGAGAGTCGCGCTGAGCAAGCTGCTGTGGTGGGGCACGATTATCGCCGTGCCGCAGATGATTCCGCTGGCGTTCATTCACTCCGCCGATCTCGCCCTCGTGCTGGCGGCGCCGATCGGGCTGATGGGCGGCATTGCCACGGCCGCCTATCTTGACCTTGCGATGCGCTCGTGTCCGCCTGGCCTGCAAGGCACCCTGATGATGCTGGTGGATGGTGTGCTGGCGCTCTCGGGGCGCGCCGGCGACCTGTTGGGTGCGTGGATCTACAACAGCGCGCCGTCGCACGGGTTCACGTACTGCGTAGTCGCGACCACGGCCGTGTACGCGCTGATCCTGGCCGTGATCCCGCTGGCGCCGAAGGCGTTGATCGCGACGCGCGATGGCGAATCCAATCCCGACGTCTACTGCCCGTAGCCAGCCATATTGGCAGCAACGCATCCTGCCGCCAGGAGCGTCAGGTCATCCGCAAACTGGCCAATCAGTTGCGCGCCAATCGGCATGCCGGCAGACCCCGTGCCAATGCGAAACGCAACGGTTGGAACTTGCAGCACCGTCCATAGAGCACCGAACCGCGGGGAACCAGAGTCGACGATTCCCACTTCAGCCTCGCCGTCAGCCGCGGGATAGAGCAGCACATCAGAGTCAAGAAACAGCTGCGACAACTGGGTCTTGCCGGTTTCCACCCGCATGCGCATGGCAAGGTACTCCTGCGGCGAGATGTTTTCTCCGCCTGCCAGGCGCTGCAGGATTCGAGGGCTCATTTGCTCCTGCGCCGTGCACCACTCGTGCTTCAACGATTGCCGTGCTTCGTACGCAAATACGCGGCTCTGTTCCTCAGCGAGTGTTTCCAGGGCAGTCGGCAGGACAATTTCGGTTACCTGTCCGCCAGCCTGCGAGTACCGGCTTGCGAATGCCTCGATAGCCGACACGGCCTCAGCGCTCGCATACGCCCATTGCGACGAGCGCACCAGACCCAGCCTGGGCAGTCGAGCCATGTCCACGGCCTTCCGGGCCGCGGCTTCGCCGAACAGAAAGTAAGCGGCATCGTCTACGCGTCGGGTAAGCAGGCCGACCGTATCCTGCGAGTGACTAAGGTGTTTGACGCCAGCCGTGTTGATCAAGCCGAAGGTCGGCTTGTACCCGACAACGCCGCAGTACGATGCCGGCCGCGTAATGGAGCCCGTGGTCTGCGTGCCAAAGGCGACCGGTATCATGAAGTCGGCGACAGCCGCAGCCGAGCCACTCGACGACCCTCCCGGTGTGCGGGCAAGGTCGAGCGGATTGCGCGTACTCGCGGGCGATTGTGTCGCGAACTCGCTGGTCGCAACCTTGCCCAGGAGTACTGCACCCGCCTCAACGGCGGTGGCGACACAACCGGCATCCGCCGCCGGCTGGTAGCCCTGGTAGATTTGGGAGCCAAAGGCAGTGGGATAGTCGACCGTCTCGATAATGTCTTTCACGGCGAAGGGAATCCCACGCAACGCGCCGCCAGACTGGCGATCTGCGACCTGGGCGGCCCCCACGGCCTTGTCGGCATCGAGAGCCACGAAAGCCTGGACGAGTGGGTCCCTGTCCTGAATGCGTTCAATGCAGGCGCGCACCAGTGCTTCTGATGTCAGTTTGCCTTCGGCCATGAGCCGGGCAGCCTCGCGCACCCCAAGCCGATTTGGTTGAGAAATCATCTCAGTTCACCGTGATATTGGCCGTGCGGATCACGGTTGCCCATCGGTCGTGCTCGGCGCGCACAAATTTTGCGAAGGATTCCGGGGAGCCCGCAACGGGTACGGCGCCCTGGTCCAGCAGTTGTTTGCGTACGTCTGCGTCGCCAAGCACTCGCGCAACCTCGGTGTTGAGGCGCTTCACGATTGTTTCGGGGACACCCTTGGGTGCAAACAGCCCGAACCAGCCATCGACTACATAGCCCGGCACGCCCGCCTCGGCGACGGTCGGCACGTTTGGCAGCAGCGGGCTGCGCTGTGCCGACGTGACGCCAAGGGCGACGAGCTTTCCGGCACGAATCTGCGGCAGGCAGAGCGGCAGGTTGCAGAACATCAGCTGCACGCGCCCTGAGAGCAGGTCGGTGAGCGCCGGAGAGCCGCCTTTGTAGGGCACATGAAGCATCTCGGTCCTGGTCATCGACTTGAACAGTTCGGCCGACAAATGCTGGCTGCCGCCGGCGCCACCGGATGCGTAGGCGTATTGCTGCTTATGAAGGACTTCGATCAGTTCCTTCACGTTCTTGGCTGGGACGCTGGGATGCACCACCAGAACGTTTGGAACGCTGGCGACATTGATAACCGGAACGAAGTCGCGCATCGCGTCGAACTTCAGGTTTTTGTGCAAGCTGGGATTCACCGCGTTGGTGCTGGCTGCGCCAAACAACAGGGTGTAGCCGTCATGCTCGGCGGACGCCACATAGCCAGTGCCGATATTCCCGTCCGCACCGGCACGGTTGTCAACAATGATCGGTTGCGACCATGTCTCGCCCAGTTTGTTGGCGACAACCCGGGCCAACGTGTCGGTAACACTGCCCGCATTGAACGGCACCACCATGCGGATCGGCTTGCCCGGGTACGTTTCTGCGCCTTGTGCCATCGCGCTTGCGGGAAGGAAGGGCAGGGCGAGGCAGCAGAGGACCAATGCGCGCATCAATCGGGACGGAGTCATGGGAGAGCCTTATCGGTACGTGGGAATGCTCACAGGTTAAGACCACGCATTGGATCAATCCAATATAAAATTAGCGCTCATTCATATATAAAACATATCAATAGGATAGGCATGCTATCCCTCCATGCGTTAAAGCTGTTCGTGGTGGTAGCCGAGGAACTGCACTTCGGCCGCGCCGCGCTTCGGCTGCATATCGCCCAGCCTCCGCTAAGTCAGCAGATTCGCCAGCTGGAAGCGGCGTTAGGCACGCGCCTTCTGACACGCACCACGCGAAGCGTGGAACTGACGCTTGCCGGACGCGTATTGCTCGAACGGGCGACGCAGCTGCTGGCGGACGCCGATGCGGCCGAGAACGCGGTACGGCAGGTTGCGGAAGGCCGCGTTGGTTCAGTCGCGCTGGGCTTCACCAGCAGCGCCGCCTATCGGGTGCTACCAGGCATTCTGGAAACATATCGCGCGGGATATCCGGACGTCGAAATGGTGCTGCGGGAACTGACCACCGATGTCCAGATTGCAGACCTGCGTAGCGGCAAGCTCGATGTGGCAATCGTGCGGGCCGATCAGACCGTTGCCGACGCAACGCTGGACAGTTTCGAGGTCGAGCGCGAGCCCATGGTGCTGGCCATGGCCCGTGAGCATCCGCTGGCGCAATCCCGCACCGTGCAATGGCGTGACCTCGACGGCGTAAGCCTGGTCAGCTTCAGTCGACGACTCTCGCCGTATTTCAGGAACCTGTGCGAGCGTGTCTTCCTGGCCGCGGGCATTCAGCCGCGCGTCGAGCAGGAGAGCGTGCTGCCTACCATGCTGGCGCTCGTGGAGGCAGGCATTGGCGTTGCGCTGGTGCCGGCATCGGCAGCCGAAATGCGGTCATCGCGGCTGGTCTACCGACAGTTGGCGCCACTGGAGGAGGTCGGGGTCCAGCCAGTGGAAGCCATTCTTCATTGCGCATGGGCGCGGAACCTCGACAATCCCGCGGCGCATGCGCTGATAAATCTGCTACGCATTGGTTAAAACTCCGACGGCGCCTCCCGTCAACGCCTGATCATCAGCGAACACACCGCACTCACGGCACATAGTGTGGCGACGATCGGGAAAATGATCGATGTCTGGCCGGTCGCATCGATCAGATGCCCGACCACCGGTTCCCCGAGTCCGGCGAACGCATATGACATGGTATTGAGCACGCCTGTCGCGGTGCCTGCGGCGCGACGGCCGAAGATGTCGGGGCACAATGCCCAGAACGAGGACGCAGGGCCGAACACAAAGAAGCCGCACAGGAACAGCAACGCGATGCCGACCATGCTGCCATGTGGCACTTCCATCATGGTCAAGGCGGTGATTGTCGCCAGCACCATGTAGGAAACGATGGCCAGGTAGCGCTTGCCGCGGAACAGGACGTCCGAAATCCAGCTGTTTGACAGCGATCCGAGTGCCATGCCGACCGGCAGCGCGACCGTGATCCACCTCGGATCAATGGTGGTGGACGCGGTTTTCCAGTCCACGCCAAGGAAGTGCACCGGCACCCAGACCACGAGCGCGTAGCGCGCCGCATTCTGGAATCCGATGGCCAGGCCCGTGACGTAGAGTCTCCAGTTCTTCAACACCAGCGCATAGCGTTGCGCGCTGCTCAGATCGTCTCCGGCATCGGTATCCACCGAGTGCGCCCTGGTTTCGCTTTTGGTCGTTGCCAGCTGCTTGTCGTCGGGGCGCTCGGCCACGAACAGCATCAACACCAGTACGCCGAGCAGCATCGAAAGCGGCGCCAGACGGAAAATCCAGATCCAGTCGAGATGGAGTACGCCAAGGATGATCACCGGCAGCACATAGGCCAGCACCGATGAGAACCCGGAGAAGCCAACGTATACGCCATAGACGAATCCACGCCGCTCCACGCCCCACCAGTTCGACAGCAGCCGGCTGCCTGGCGCGAACCCCATCGACTGGAAATAGCCATTGAGGCCCCAGACAATCAGGAAGAACAGGAAGCTGTCGCCGAGGCTGAAGATCCAGTTGGCGGCCAGTGACAGCAGCGCGCCAAGAATCATCATCACCTTGCCGCCGAGCTTGTCGCCGAGGTTGCCGTTGACGAACTGACCACCGGCGTAGCACCACAACATGGTCGCGCTGATCCAGCCGATCTGGTATTTCGACAGGCCGAAGTCATGCTGGATACCGGCCACGGCAAAGCCAAGCGTCTGGCGGCCTGTGTAGTAGAAGAGGTAGCAAAACGTGACACCGATCAGCGCGCGCCATTTGTACTGGTCGAAGGTGGTCTGCGCGATGGCCGGCTGTTGCGGCCAGGCGTTGGTCGTCTCTGTGGGCATTGGGCTGTCTCCGAGCGGCGCGCAATCTATGGTTGCGCTGCGGTTCGATTAATGGACGTGAGAAGTGCGGCTCCCGCCTTGGCCGCATGGAAAACGGCCAGCGCGTGGAGCCCGGCTGGTGCTGGAGCTATCTGGATGTGAGTTGGGGTAGTGGCAAGCGTACGTTGTCGATTTAGCTCACACAACGCAATCATTCTCGCAATATCTGCGAAAAAAACTCACACGCTGGAGTACATGGCCGCGTACTTGCCCTCGTACTTGCTCGGGGCTGCGCAGGCTATTTGTGCTCGCCTTGTAACGACAACCAGTCGAGGAAATCGCGCAAGTAAACTGGCTTGTCGGCATCGCGTGGCAGCAGGCGGTAATAGGTGCTGCCCGGTGCATGGATGTCCGGAAAGGGCAATGCGATGCGCCCGCTGGTGCTGTCGGCATCGAGCGTCGGAAACGCACCGATGGTGCAGCCGAGATTGTCGACCACGGCCTGCAAGGTGACGAAGAAATGATCGAAGCGCAACGTGCGCAGCGGCCGCAGGTCTTCGATGCCCGCGTGCTGCAGCCAGTGCTCCCAGCTGCCCGGGCGCGTCTCGGTGTACAGCCACGCCGCCTCCGCAAGGTCCTGCAGATCGCGCAAGGGCGTGGCAGCAAACAGGCCCGGCCCGGCGATGACGGTTTGACGTTCCGTGAAAACGGGCTCGACCTCGAACTGGCCTTTTACATCGGCAGAGCGGCGGATTGCTACGTCGAAGGCGCTGCCGAAGCCCGATTCATTGCTGAAGGCGGTTGACACGCGTACCTCGACATCCGGATGCCGTGCCCGAAAATCTGCCAGGCGCGGAATCAGCCAGCGCATGGCGAACGTTGCCGGCGCGTTGACGCGAATGATTTTCTGGGCCGCGATCTTGCCGTAGCGCTCCGATGCCGCACCGATGTGATCGAACGCGGCACTGATCTCGCGGGCGAAGGCCTCCGCGTGGACCGTTGCCACCATGCGCTGCCCCTGGCGCACAAACATGGGCTGGCCCAGCCAGGTTTCCAGGATCTCGACCTGCCGGCTCACCGCACCGTGCGTGAGATGCAGTTCCCTTGCCGCGGCAGAGTAGCTGCCGGCCCGTACGGCGACTTCAAAGATGCGCAAGGCGTTCAGCGGGGGCAGCTTATGCGGCATGGCGGGGAGGGGATGTGTGAGGTTTCCTCGCAGAATAGGGTAAGTATCGTCGCTTGTGTGAAGAAATACGCCGGACTACGATCGTCTCACCCCATCGGAACTGAGACAAAACATGAGCAAAGAGATCGTCGTCAACGGCCATTCGTACCGCCTGCCGAGCGCCCCGACCGTCATCGTCTGCATTGACGGCTGCGAACAGGAATACATCAACCTGGCAGTTCAGGCGGGGGTGGCCCCGTTCTTTGAAAGCCTGACTCAGCGCGGTACGGTCCTGACCGGCGACTGCGTGGTGCCTTCCTTCACGAACCCCAACAACCTGTCGATCGTCACCGGCGCACCGCCGTCCGTGCATGGCATTTGCGGCAACTACTTCTACGACACCGAGACCAATGCCGAAGTACTGATGAACAACGCGCGCTACCTGCGCGCCCCGACGATTCTTGCGGAAGCTGCGCGCGCCGGGGCATCGGTGGCGGTCATCACCGCCAAAGACAAGCTCCGCGCGCTACTCGGCCACCGGCTGGAAGGCATCTGCTTCTCGGCCGAGAAAGCCGATGAAGCCACTCTCGCCGAAAACGGCATCGACGACGTGCTTGCCAAGGTCGGCATGCCGTTGCCATCGGTCTATAGCGCCGATCTGTCCGAGTTCGTGTTTGCCGCCGGTGTGCACCTGATGGAGACCGTGCGTCCAGACCTGATGTACCTGTCCACCACCGACTACGTGCAACACAAGCATGCACCCGGTACAGCAGGCGCCAACGCGTTCTACGCGATGATGGACCGCTACCTGCAGAAGCTCGATGCACTGGGCGCGGTGATTGGCGTGACGGCCGATCACGGCATGAACGCCAAGACCGATTCGCTGGGCCGCGCGAACATCCTGTTCCTGCAGGAATGGCTCGATGCGCAGTTCGGCAGCGCGTCCGGCCGCGTATTGCTGCCGATCACCGACCCCTATGTGGCGCACCACGGCGCGCTGGGTTCGTACGCTACGGTGTACATCGCACCGCAGGCCGATGCCGCAGCAATCCGCCAGGCCATCGCCGCGCTGCGGGGCATCGAGCTGGTCCTGGACAAGGCGCAGGCCTGCGAGCGCTTCGAACTGCCGGCTGACCGCATCGGAGACCTGGTCGTGGTGAGCGAGCGGCTTACCGTGATTGGCACCACGCCAAGCCGGCATGACCTCAGCGGCCTGGACGTGCCGCTGCGCTCGCACGGCGGGATGTCCGAACAGAAGGTGCCAGTGCTGTTCAACCGCAAGATCGCAGGCGACCTGACCGGACGGCTCAGGAACTTCGACATCATGCGCATGGCGTTGAACGGCGCGCAGTAGTTGAAGCGGAGCGGGGGAGCACCACAAGCCTTGATCCTGCCCTTGGTGGTCTCCCCTCTCCCGCACGGCGGGAGAGGGGCGGGGGAGAGGGCTGGCGGTTCAAAATGCGATCAGCGGCAAGCAGAACCTCATGCCCTCTCCCCCAACCCCTCTCCCGCGCGCGGGAGAGGGGAGCTGGTCACGACCCTTTCACGCGCTGCCCGATCTGTGCGATCGCAATACGCGCGGCGGACCTCGGAATCATCGAAGCTCACTCGGGACGGATGTTTCCCTGCTTGATGACCGTTGCCCATTTTGCGCTCTCGGCGTCGAGAAACTTTCGGAACTCTTCGGGCTTCGTGCCGGAAGCTTCGGCGCCGATTGCCGCAAGACGCTCCTTGATTGCGGGTTGAGCCAGGATCTCGAGCGTGGCCTTGTTGATCTTCTCGATGACCCCTGCTGGTGTTCCAGCAGGGGCAAACAGGCCATTCCACTCATACACCTGATAGCCGGGAAGCCCGGATTCCGCGATGGTGGGAACATTTGGCAAGGCGGCAGACCGTTTCGTGCCCGTGGTTGCCAGTACCTTCAACTTCTTGCCGGTAACGAGGGGATAGGAAGCGGCCATGTTGCTGAACATCATGTCCACCTGGCCGCCCATCAAATCGCTTAGCGCCGGTGCGCCGCCCTTATAGGGAACGTGCAGCATGTTCAGGCCAGACTGCTGACGGAACAACTCTGCGGCCAGGTGCTGGGCGGTGCCGGAGCCTGCGGACGCATAGGTCAGCTTGCCAGGCGTGGCCTTGGCGCGCGCCACGATGTCCTTGGGCGAGTTGAACGGTGAGTCTGGCGGGACCACCAGCAGGTTCGGCACCAATACCACCAGTGAGATCGGCGCAAAGTCCTTCGCGGTATCGTAGGGAAGCCTGGGTTGCAAGCTCGGGTTGACCGAATGCGCCGTAGCATCCAGCAACAACGTATAGCCGTCCGGGGCGGCTTTCGCGACCGCGCCAGCACCGATCACACCGCTCGCGCCGGGGCGATTGTCTACCACGATCGTCTGCCCCAGCTTGGTACCCAGAGGGGCAGCGACGATGCGGGCAACCGTGTCGGCAGCCCCGCCTGCGGGATATGGCACGACCAGGCGGATTGGATGATCGGGATAGGCGGCGCTGGCACACGTGGCGGCGCAGAGCATCATCAGGCCGGCGATGGCGCCGGTAATGGGTTTGAACATGGGTTGTCTCCAGAAAGTTGTAGTTGTGTGCTAGACCGTGGCGATTGGCGTTGCCGGCGAACCCACTGCGCCTGGCAGTCGCAATGGAGGCGCGGTCAGCAGGAAGCGGCTACGGTTGTTCTCGCGCAGCCAATATGCCAAGGGCGTCAGGTGCCAAAGCTCGCCAAGGTGGATGCCATTCTTGAACAGGCAATGCTCGTGCAGCGGCAGTCGCGGTCCGCGAATCGGGGAGGGCGTCAGCGGCTTCGGCACGACCAGCTCCACGGCGGGGTTGTCTGCCAGCAAGCAGGCCAGACGCGAGTCGGTAATCCAGTTGAGCAGCTTCGCGTCGTGGCCATCCAGTCCGGTGCCCGATTCGTGAAGTAGCTTGAGGTCAGGTGATTTGTTCATCGACAACAACGTGTCGGCGAATCCCGTATGGAGGCAAACCATGTCACCCGGCTCGACGGATACGTTGTCGACGTCCAGAATGCGCATGAGTTCTTCGTAGCCGACCGCGTGCCGCTTGCGGCCGATGTGCCGCTCGATGTCGATCATGACGCCGCGACCCTGGGCACCGTGCTCAGCGAGGACGGCGATACTCAAGGCGCCAGCTTCCGGATTCTCATACCGGGCCCACGCCTCGGATGCCTGGGTCTCCACGCCAGCCCTGATGTCCTCGCCAGCCCGAAAGCCGTTGTAGAAGACGGCTTCGTCGCTGCCGTCACCGTCGGCGTCGAAATGACTGCCTACGTGCGCCAGGCTGTCCCATTGCGTGGAGTACTGCAGGCTCATGAGGACGACGTCATCATTGACCACGTCTGTCAGATCCGGATCCTCGGAGCAGTACGACCAGCAGAAACCCTGTTGACCCGCGCTCTTTCCATCGCGCAGCACTGCGAAGCGCCGTGGTGGTTGCCGACGAACGTTCATGGTCTGGCCACCGGGGTAATCCAGTGGGAGGGAAAGGCAAAACGTCATGCCTTCGCGTACTTCCGCGACGCCTTGCAAAACCTTGGCGCGGTCCACCAGATTCATGCGCCCGCGCTGGTCGTCCGGTCCAAACTCGCCCCAATTGCTGCCGGCCGGCTTTTGCTGCCACCGACGCCGGGATGGTTCGCTCATGTCGACTCCTTACTGACTGGTGAGTACCGCAAGCACGTTGGTTGCGGCGGCAATGCCCATGTTCACGAAGGCATCGCTGGTTACGCCGCCGATATGCGGGCTGATGGTGAACTTGCCATTGCTGAAGAACGGATGATCGGCAGGCGGTGGCTCTTGCAGCAGCGAATCAAGTCCGGCCGCAGCCACCTTGCCGTTTTCAACCGCGGCCAGAAGTGCGTTTTCGTCAATCAGGCCGCCACGCGCGGTGTTGACGACGATCACGCCATCCTTGCATTGCGCGAGAGCGTCGGCATTGAGAAGGCCGCGATTCTCGGTGGTCAGCGGACAGTGAAACGAAATGACGTCAGACTCGCGCCAGATCGAATCGAGGCTGACGGGCTCGATGTTCGCGGGCAGATCGGTGGCATAAGGGTCGTGTCCAATGACTTTCATGTCCATGGCACTTGCCATCCTCGCGAAGCGTCGGCCAATTGCGCCCAGACCGACGAGGCCGAGCGTACGGCCCGTCAGTTCGAGGCTCTGGTGCGTCGCTTTGTCCCAATGGCCGGTGCGAGTGCGCTGGTCCAGTTTCACCACCGATTTCGCACAGGCCAGCATCAGCGCCAGCGCTTGCTCGGCTACCGCCGCCGCATTGGCGCCGGCCGCAGCCACCACCTTGACGCCACGATTCCTGGCGGCGTCCTGGTCGATGTTGTCGATGCCGCTGCCGTGCTTCGACAGGACGCGTATCGACGGCGCTGCATCGAGCGCCATGGCGCCCACTTTGCTGGTGCGGACGATGATCGCGACAGGCGCATGACGGCGACACAACTCCGCGGTCTCTTCTTCGGTCGCAGCCTTGCCGGCATAGACCAGTTCGAAGTCGGACAATAGTGCTACTGCCTGCGGCGCAATGTTCGCCGCGGTTACCACGACTACAGGCTTGGCCGACGTACTCACAACGATTCCCCGGCCTTCAGGACCCCGGCGGCGCGCAGGGCATCGTCGAGCCACGAAGGCCGCAGTGCTTCGCCAGATTTGATGCCATCGATGCGCTTGCGCTCCGCCTTCACCTTCCTGGCTGCCTCTTCAATCAGGGCTGGAGCCTTCTCACGTTCGATGACGACCACGCCGTCCGCATCGCCAATTACCAGGTCTCCGGGACGCACGGTAACGCCGCCACATTGAATCGGATGATTCACGCGACCGGGTACGAATTTCGTGGGCCCATTGGGATTCAGTCCCACCGAGTACATCGGGAAACCAGTCTCGATGATTTCCTCGGCGTCACGTGCGGCGGCATCCAGGACGACCGCGGCAACACCGAGTGCAATGCACTGGTTGACCATGATGGCACCCATCAGCGCGCTGCTTTGATCGCCTTTGCCGTCGACGAGGATCACGTCGCCCGGTTGCGCCAGCGCCATGGCGGCGTGGATCATGAGGTTATCGCCAGGGCGAACTTCGACCGTGACAGCCGGGCCACAGAATCTGCTCTTCGGGCTCAGCGGCGCAATCCGTCCGTGCAGGCCGCCGCGACGACCGGCTACGTCTGCGAAGATGGAAGACGCGAATTCAGATGCCTGCTTGACGACGTCGGGCGAAACGCGTTCGAAATCACGGATGACATCAGGCAGTTGTTGGGTCGTCGACATGCTTGCTCCTGGAAAAAATGGGCGAATGAATCCCGCCGCGCAACTGGCTGGCCAGCTGACGGAATGTGGAAATGCGTAGATGAGATGTGGCCTGGCGGAATGCCGATGCGTCAGTCGATGGTCGAGATCTTCAAGGGGTGTCTCCAATCGAAGCCTTGTTTTTGTGCCTCGACTATAGATCGCCGTTGCGTAGGCTACAATCGCGTTGTCCTTAGCGGAACATGTGCCATGAAACGGAATGCTCGGCCTGAACAAGGGCTTGTTTCGGCGCCGGAAAGCGCCGATAAAGACACAATTATTGCGGTGACCCGTGCGCTGCAGATTCTTGAGGCTTTCTCTGCCGATGACACTTCGCTGACCTTGTCGGAGTTAAGCCGCCGAGTGGGCATGGGCAAATCCACCGTGCTGCGCACCGCGCGAACGCTGGCGCAAAGCGAGTACCTGGTGCAACGCGAAGATGGCCAATGGCGGCTCGGCGCGGCCGCCGGATGGCTGGGTGCGCGCTATCAGGCGGCGTTCCGCGTGAACGAAACCGTGGAACCCGTGCTTCGGCGAGTCAGTTACGAAACGCGCGAAAGCGCGGCGTTTTACGTTCGGGAGGGCGACACGCGGGCCTGCCTGGTGCGCGTGGAAGGACCGGGCGCGGTGCGGCACCATGTGCGCGTAGGCGAGCGACTTCCCCTTATCGGAGCGCCGGGCAGGGTGTTGCGCGCGTTTGCAGGCGAGGGCGGCGAACCATACGAGTCCATCCGCAAGGATGGTTATTTCATTTCAATGGGCGAGCGCGAGCCGGAAGTCTCAAGCCTGGCTGTGCCGGTGTTCGGCATCAATTGGACCCTGGCGGGGGCCCTTTGCATCTCGGGGCCCATCAGCAGGCTGACGAGAAAGAAGTTGGCGGAGTATGTGGACTTGATGCTGGCAGCGGGCAGGGAAGTGTCCTACGCCATTTCCGGCTCCCGCGACCAAAGCGTTAGGCCGGCGACCTGGCATCCGTGAACTGGCAGCCTGGTGGTCTCCCCTCTCCCGCGCGCGGGAGAGGGGAGCTGGTCACGACCCTTTCAAGCGCTGCCCGATCTGTGCGATCGCAATACGCGCTGCCTTGCGGACCTCGGGATCATCGTCCTGGAGCGAGGCTTCCAGTACGGTCAGGTCCGCCGGCGTGCCGATTTCACCCAAGGCCAGTGCCGCTTCCTTGCGTACATTGCTGATCGGATATGTCAGTAGCGTCGCTACCGCATGGGCGCTTTGAGATTGGCCCAGCCGGCCCAGGGCCCGAGCTGCCTGCAAGGCAACCTGCCAGTAGGTGTCATCCAGTGCGGCTTCGAGGGCGATGCGGGCGGCAATCAGGCGCAGTTTGCCGAGCGTGGCGGCAGCTTCTTCGCGAACCTGCCAATCGGTGTCGAGCAGCGCGTCGGCCAGTGTGGGCAGCACACTGTCATCTGCGGCAAAGGCCAGCGCGCCTACCGCCGCGCGCCTGACTTCGGGTTCGGGATCGCGCTGGGCCAGGGCCGCAAGGCCGGGCAGCGCGGGCGCGTGGCGCAGCCATCCCAGTACACCAACCGCTTCACGACGCACGGCGGCCGAGGCATGTGTGAGTTGCTGTTGCGCGGGCGCCGCACTCTGCGGCAGGCGCAGTTCGCGCAGCGCGCGCAGCAGGGCCGTGCGGACATCGGTGTCGGGGTCGTCAAGACGGGCCAGGAGTCTGAGACCGAGATCCGCCTGTTTCAAGCCGGCCAGGCTGTCGGCGGCGGCGCTCCGCACTGATGTGTCGCCATCATGCAGGCCATCACACAAGGCATCGACTGCGTCCGGTAATTCCCATGCACCGAGCGCTTCCGCAGCGGTGCCGCGCACACCCGCATCGGTGTCATGGCGCAGGGCGTGGATCAGCAGCGGCACACTGGCGTCGTCCTCGCTTTCCGCGGCGTCGATCAGGGCCAGCCGACGGACGGTGGCATCGGGCGATTGCAGGCGGACATCGTCAGGCAATGCGTGGGATAACAGGAAGGATGCAGTCATGAACGGTCAGGCTGAAGAGATGGAAGACGACGCGGCACGCGGGTCGCCCAGTGGGCTCAGGCGCGGTGCCGGCAAGGCGGGTTCCTGATGCCGCAGCAGTGCCAGCAGATGCCGCTTGATCTCGATAAAGTCGGGCTGGGTCGTCAGGTCCTGCTGTTCGCCGCGCACGCGCGGGCGTGAGAACGGTACGCGCAGGTCTTCGATCAGTGTGCCGGGGCCGGGGCTCATCACGAGGATGCGGTCGGCCAGGAACAGCGCTTCGTCGATATCGTGCGTCACGAACACCACGGTGGGCCGCTGTTCGCTCCATACATCGAGCAGCAGTGCCTGCATCATGGCGCGCGTTTGGGCATCGAGCGCGCCGAATGGCTCGTCCATCAGCAGGATCCGCGGGCCATTGATCATGGCGCGGGCAATTTCGGCACGCTGCTGCATGCCTCCGGACAACTGCGACGGATAGCGGTCCGCAAACGCGGCCAGGCCTACGCGCTCCAGGAATGCCTGGCCAAGTCGCCGCCGCTCGGTCTTGCGGACGCCCCGCATCTTGAGGCCGAAGGCGACGTTATCGATGGTCTTGCGCCATGGAAATAACGTGTGGTGCTGAAACACGATGCCCCGGTCGGGGTTGGGGCCGTCAATGCGATGGCCATCGAGCAGTGCATGGCCTGCGGCTGGCACGATGTGGCCGGCCAGCACGCCAAGCAGCGTCGACTTGCCGCAACCTGACGGCCCAAGGATGCAGACGAACTCGCCCGGTTCGATCACCGTGCTGAATTCGCGCACCGCCGTGAAACGCTGCGCGCCCCGGCCGAGCACGATGGTCAGCGACTGCAGGTCGACGCGACCTGCGGACAAGCGGTTACCGGCATGGCTCATTTGATGCTCCCGCTGGCCAGCCACGGCGTGGCGCGGCGGCCCGCGTACTGGATCAGCGCGCTGCTGCCCATGCCCAGCAGGCCGATCAGCAGCATGCCGACGATGATGTCCGGATAGCGCTGTACGGTGTAGGACTCCCACGTGTAATAGCCGATGCCAAACTGGCCCGAGATCATTTCCGCCGTGACCAGGCAGAACCACGAGGTGCCCATGCCAATTGCAAGGCCGGTCACGATGGCCGGGGCGGCACCGGGCAGCACCACTTCACGGAGGACCTGCACCGGCCCCGCGCCAAGGCTCCGTGCCGATGCAACCAGACGAGCGTCCACCGATTCCGCGCCATGGATGGCGCCGAGCAGGATCGGGAAAAAGGCGCCGGTAAACGTGATGAAGATCATCGATACCTCGGACGACGGAAACATCAGGATTGCGAGCGGAATCCACGCTACGGCCGGGATCGGCCGCAGTACTTCGAGAGGCGTCAGCAACCCCAGCCGCACCCATTGGGATCGGCCGATCAGCAACCCGAGCACCACGGCCAGAATGCCGGCAACCGCATAGCCGTAGCCAACGCGCGCCAAACTGCTGGCCAGGTGCTGGATCAGTTTGGGCGAATGCAGCAGCGCCCAACCCGCAGCCAGTGTTTCCGCCGGGGTCGGCACGTTCTGGAACGTGATCACGCGCAGGTCGAGCTTGTGGGTAGTGGCCAGGTGCCACAGCAGCAGGCTTAGCGCCAGCGATGCCGCGCGTACGGCAAGCCGGCCCGGATGACGCACCCACGATCCTGTTGTAGCCGGCGCTTTGGACAATGCGATCGTCGACATGGCGGCTCCTTATCGCACGGCCAGCGCTGCCGGCTTTTGCGCGCTAGCGAAGTCGAGCACTTCGCCGCCGCGCTGAGCGGCCCATTCCTGGGCCCGCGCCTTGAGCAGGAATGCATTGAGCTTGCCGTCCTTGTCGCGTGCGAACCAGGCCTGGTTGCCGAGCAGCTTGATGCCCGATTCGCGATCCTGCGCATAGAACGCACGCACTTCCTTCCCGTCGCGTTGCAGCGTGGCGAGTGCCTGCAGCGCGGCTTCCGGCGAGGCGTAGTGCCTCACGCGCGCCTCGCCGCGCACCCACACCTGCGCCACGCGTTGAAAGTCAGTAATTGGCTTGCCGGTTGCCGCGTCGCTGGCCTTGAGCGGCAGTTGCGCGTAGTTGCGCAGGGCGGCCTCGTAGTCGAGCTTTTCGGCCTGGAAGGCTGCGCGGACGTAGCGGTCGTCGATAAACTGCGCGGCGTCCAGATCGCCGTCGGCGCGTTTGAGGAGCTTGAGCGTGTCGAACGACGTCTGCACGGCCTGCCGGTATTCGGGCTTCCAGGTCAGGTCGCGCGTCTGCAAGCCAAGCGGACCGTGGAACAGATAGTTGACCTCGGGCTCGATGCCGGTGGTCTTGGCGATCAGCTCACTGTATTTTTCCGGCTCGGCCGACACCAGGCGATTGGCCTCGATCACGGCCCGCAGGTAAGCGACCACGATTTCGGGGTACTTCTGGGCGTAGTCTTTTTCCACGAGGGTGCCGTGCAGGGTCGGCGCCTTGGCCTGGGAGCCATCATAGATCTTGCGCGCAAAGCCCCGATAGGGGAACAGCTCGGCAAACGGCACGAAATCCGCATGGGCCTCGACCTTGCCTGCCTGTAGCGCGGGGCCGGCCACTTCGGGGGCCTGGGTGACGATGTTCACGTCGCGTTCCGGGTCCCAGCCTTGCGCGGCTATCGCGCGCAGCAGCATGCCGTGCGACGTGGATGCGTAAGGCACCGTGATCGTCTTGCCCTTGAGTTCAGCCAGCGACTGCACTGGCGAGTTCAGCGGAACCACGATGCCATTGCCGCTACCCGTGGTGCTGCCCGACAGCACGCTGATAAAGACGCTGGCCTTGCCTGCCTTGCGGTTTGCAACGCCGTTGAGCACGCCCGGGAAGTCGGCCATGGAGCCGAAGTCGAGCTTGCCGGCGACCATTTCGTTGGTGATCGGTGCGCCACTCGTGAAGTTCTTCCACTGGACGTCGTAGACCACATCCTTGTACTTGCCGTCGCGCGGCAGGTACTTGTCGAGCAGCTTCAGTTCACGGATCAGCGACCCGCCTGTAGCTGTGTTGATCGTGGTGTCCTGCGTGCCGATGGCTACGCGGATGGTTTCCGCTTGCGCGTTTCCGGACCCGAGCATGGCAACGGAGACCGCAGAGACGACGGATAGGGTGGACAGGGCGCACAACAGCGTTTTATTCATCGGGCTTTCCTTCTTTGCTTGCAAGAGAGGCGGGGGCATTTCGGGATTGCGCTTGTCGTGTTTGGTGGTTCGTTTTTGGTGGTTCGCGGTGCGTGTGCTGTATGTCTTCAGCGCAGCAGATACGGTATGTCGACGTGCACGGCGCCGGTGGGGCAGTCGCGCTCGCACGGCATGCAGTACCAGCATTCGTCGAACTTCATGAAGGCCTTGCCGGTGGCGGGGTCGATGGCGAGCAGGTCCATCGGGCAGACGTCGATGCAGACCGTGCAGCCCTTGTCGGCAATGCACTTGTCTTCGTCGATCGTGACGGGAACGCTGGATCGCGCATGCGCGTCGCGGGGTACGAGGGCCATGTTGTGGTCTCCTAAGCGGCTTCGGCCTGAGGGACTGGCGTAGCGGGGTTTACGCGCAGCCGCGCGTAGGCGTCGCGATCGAGGCCGGCGAGCGGCACGACATACGGTTCGACGGGCTTCTTGAAAGACGTCATGGCACCGTTCTGATCCTTGCGCAGGTGGGCGTGGCAGAACCATTCGGCGTCATTGCGCTCGGGGTGGTCCACGCGGTAGTGGTAAAGGCCCCAGCGGCTTTCCGTACGAAACAGCGATGCACGTGCGGCCATCTCGGCGCAGTCCAGGATTGCGCTCACCTCGGCGGCCCGCATCAGTTCATGCGCATCCGCTGCGGCAAGCTGGTCGATGTCTTCGCGGATCTCTGCAAAGCGCTGCAGACCGATTTCCATGCGCCGCGTCACCTTCGGCGGCTGCAGGTAATCGTTGACGAAGCGTCGCAGCTTGTACTCCACCTGTGCGGGCGGCAGGCCATGGGCGCGTTTCAACGGCGCGAACACACGCGTGCGCTCGGCGTCTACCTGCGCGGCATCGATGGCGGGCAGGGCGATCTCGCCAGCCCGCGTGGCTGCGCTTTCGCCAGCGAACCAGCCATAGGTAAACGCGCCAAGCATGTAGTTGTGCGGCACGGCAGCCATGTCGCCGGCCGCATAGAGCCCTGCCACGGAGGTGGCAGCATGTTCGTTTACCCAGACGCCGGATGCGCTGTGCCCGCTGCACAAGCCTATCTCGGAGATATGCATCTCGATCATGCGCGAGCGGTAGTCGTTGCCGCGCCGGGCATGGAAGCGGCCGCGGCTGGGCCGCTCGTTCGTATGCAGGATCGTCTCGATGGCCTGGATGGTTTCCTCCGCCAGATGATCGAGCTTCAGGAATACCGGGCCATTGCCGCTCTGGAGTTCCTGGTAGAACTCCCACATCATCTGGCCGCTCCAGTAATCGCATTCGATAAAGCGCTCACCGCGGCCGTTGGCGGTAAAGCCGCCCATCGGCCCCGTGACATAGGCGCAGGCCGGCCCGTTGTAGTCCTTGATCAGCGGATTGATCTGGAAACATTCCAGGTTGGCCAGTTCGGCACCAGCGTGATACGCCATGGCATACCCATCGCCCGCATTGGTCGGGTTCTCGTAGGTGCCCATCAGGTAGCCGGAAGCAGGCAGGCCGAGCCGGCCGGCGGCACCACAGCACAGGATCACCGCCTTGGCGCGAATCACGTGGAAATCCGCGGTCCGGCAATCGAAACCCATCACGCCGGCCGCTTCGCCATTGGGGCCGGTCAGCACCCGGGTGGTGACGATGCGGTTGGTGATGTCGATGCGCGCGCGCTTCAGTTGTCGGTACAGAACCTTCTTGACGTCGTGGCCTTCGGGCATCGGCAGTACATAGGCACCCATATGGTGGACCTTGCGCACCGCATAGTCGCCGGTTTCGTCACGCTCGAAGCGCACGCCCCAACGGTCCAGTTCTTCGATGGTGCGATAGCTATGACGGGCATACGCGAGCACCGTGGCCTGGTTCACGATGCCGTCATTGGCGACGGTGATTTCGCGCGTGTATTGCTCCGGCGTGGCGTGGCCGGGAATGACGGCATTGTTGAGGCCATCCATGCCCATCGAGATCGCGCCGCTGCGTTTCACGTGTGCCTTGTCCAGCAGCAGTACGCGCAGGTTGGGGTTGCGTTGTTTCGCCTTGATGGCGGCCATTGGCCCGGCGGTGCCGCCGCCTACCACCACGATGTCGTATTCGAGTTCGTGTGTCTGCATGGTCCTGTGGGGAGCCGGTTGTTGTTCCGGCAACTTGTTATAACAAGTGAGGACCGATTGTAGGAGCGGGCGGCGGGGCGGCCAATGAATGGTTTCGGATTAGCTTATGACGTTTGTTGCGGGGGACTTCCTGCTGCCGCGCTGCCGGTCGATGCGAAGCCGGTACTGGAACGTGTCGCTGCGGAAATACAGGAATTCAAAGTCGACCGGCTGGCCCGCCGCGTCGTGGGTTATCCGTTCGATGCGCAGCAGCGGGGCGCCTTTCGACGTGCCCAGTGCCTTGGCCATGGCGGCGTCGGCCAGCACTGCATCGATGGCCAGATCCGCCGCGCCCAGCGGCACCGCACAGTCATTCTCGATGATCAGGAAGATGTCGCGCGTGACCAGGTCTGCGCGCTGGAGTTGTTGCCCGATTGCCTCGGGAACGAACGTGACCTCGTACGACACGGGCTGCCGGTCGAGCAGCCGCACCCGATGAATCTCGGTGACCGTCGTGCCTGGTTCGACGCCAAGCCGTTTGGCAACGTTGGCGGGTGCAGCGACAAACTGGAACAGGACGACCTTGTTCGAGATCTCGTGCCCCATCCGCGACATCGCCTCGGCAAAACCTTCCAGCGCCGAGACATTCTGGAAGGCCTTGGGTTGCGAGACGAACGACCCCTTGCCGTGCTTCTTGAAAATCAGGCCTTCATTCTCGAGATGACTCAACGCCTGGCGAATCGTGATACGGCTCACGCCAAAGCGGGCCTGCAGTTCGCTTTCGGATGCAATCTGGCTATGCGGAAGTATCTCGCCATTCAGAATGGCCGCGCGCAAAGTGTCCCGAATCTGCAGGTAAAGAGGCAATGCGGGCGGCGTGCGTGAGGCCATCGGGCGTTGGGGGCGTTGGAATCAGGCGCAGATTATAGCGGTGGATGCCCGCAAGCCTTGGCGGATGGCCGGTGTCGACACGGCCAGCGTGGAAACTCTTAGAGCGTCCGCTCTAATACGGTCGTATCCCTGTTGGCAACGGGGATATCGGCCGACAACGGCTGGCGTAGCCTCGTCACCACGTCGGTTGTCTGTAGTGCTTACATAACATCATCGTGTGATCTAACATTCGCCCCGCATTACTTGTATCTAAAACAACACAAAGAACGGGGTAGTTCAATGAAGTCCAATTTTTGTCGTGGAATGCGGCGGGCTGGCGCTCGCGCTCCGCAAGCGTCTTCCATCACGCTGGCCATCGCGTTGCTGTTTCCAGTAGGCGCCTCCGCTGCCGAATACCTGGTCAGCAACGAGGCGGAGTTGCGCACCGCCCTGACTGCCGCAGGAACGGACGGCGATGCCAGTGCGACGATCCGTCTGACCTCAAGCTTCACGATTGCTGGCACCACTTCACTGCCATCGCCTGCCAAGCCGGTCATCGTTGATACGCAAGGTTTTACGCTGACCAGAGCTTCTTCGGCCGGCGGATTCACGGGAATTAGCCGGACATACAATGGCACATATGCCGGCGTGACCGGTGCCGCGGCGGGGAGCGGTCTCGCCCAGAGCGGGGGGCAGGCGATCGTTAACGGCTCGGTCACAGGCGGAACCGATACAGACAGCGGCGGTACGGGCGCCACGGGTTTTGTAGGGGCAGGCTCCATCACTGTCGTCAACAACGGCTCCATCAAAGGTGGCGGCGCCACGGCGGGGACTGGCGGGGTGGGCGTTTCGATCCTGTCCGGTGCCACGCTGATCAACTCCGCATCGGGAACGATCGCTGGTGGCGACGGCGTTGGTGGTGTGGCTGGCGCGGGCGTTACGCTCGGCAGTGCGCTCTCTGCAATCACTCTCGTCAATCAGGGCACGATTCGAGGTGGTGATGATCTGAGTGGCGGGTCGGGAGGCGGGGTCGCCGTACGAACTTCCGCAGGCTCCGCCACGTTTTCCATCGAAAACACCGGGGTAATGGAGGGCGGCCGAGGCGCCGCTGCGATATCCACCGGGACCACCGCCACGATCACGATGGTCAATGCCGGCACGGTGCGGGCAGGCGTCGGCGCCGCCGACGCAATTGTGTTCGGTACCGCGGCCACTGCCCGCGCCACGCTCGAACTGCAAGCCGGTTCCAATATCGTGGGCAACGTCGTGGCCAGCGCACTCGGCACCAATGATGCCTTGCGCCTGGGCGGCGCGACCAACGCCGTGTTTGATGTCTCCACCATCGGCGATGCCGCCCAGTACCGCTATTTCGACAGCTTCACCAAGACTGGCGCCAGCACCTGGGCGCTGATCGGCACCGGCACGGTCACCACGCCGTGGACGGTCGACCAGGGCACGCTGCAGATCGGCAACGGCGGCACCAGCGGCAGCCTTGCCAGCAATGTCGTGGTCAACAGCGGCGCCACGCTGGCGTTCAACCGTTCGGACACCTACACCTACGGCAACATTGTTTCCGGCGCCGGCGGCGTAGCGCAGAACGGCACCGGCACAACCGTACTGACCGCGGCCCAGACCTACACGGGCCCCACCACGGTCAACCTCGGCACGCTGGCGATCGACGGCTCGATCACGAGCCCTGTGACGGTGAACGCGGCCGGTACGCTGTCGGGCTCAGGCACGATCTTCGGCGATGTCACCAACACCGGTACGGTCACGCCGGGCGGCGGCTCGGGCGTGCTGACCATTGCCGGCAACTACATTGGCAATGGCGGCATGGTGCGCGTAAACACCGTGTTTGGCGCCGATACGTCGGCCACCGGGCGTCTGGTGGTGGCGGGCGACACCTCGGGCACCAGCCAGATCCGGGTGGTCAATGTCGGCGGCACCGGGGCACTGACATCGGAAGGCATCAAGGTCATCGACGTGCAGGGCGTGTCGAATGGCGCCTTCACACTGGCGGGCGACTACACGTTCCAGGGCCAGCAGGCCGTGGTCGGTGGCGCGTACGCGTATCGGCTGTACAAGAACGGCGTGTCGACGCCGACCGATGGCGACTGGTATCTGCGTTCGACGCTGCTCGACCCGGCTTCGGTCGGCACGGCAGCGGCCGCCGCCTCCGGTCCGCTGCTGGCACCGACCGTGCCGTTGTATGAAGCCTATTCGAGCGTGCTGCAACGCTTCAACGAACTGGGCACGTTGCAGCAGCGCGTGGGCAACCGCTCGTGGTCACCGAATGCCTCGGTGCAGGCCGAGCAGGAAGCGGGCAAGCCGATCATCGGCCGCGGTGCCTGGGCGCGTGTGGAAGGCTCGAACACCCATATCGATCCGGCCACCAGCACGACCAGCGCCAGCTACAACGTCCGCATGTGGAAGTTCGAGGGCGGCGTGGATGCGCCGGTCGTCGACAACCAGGCCGGCACGCTGGTGGTAGGCCCGACCTTCCACTACGGCATTGCCAACTCCAACGTGTCGTCGATGTTCGGCAACGGTTCGGTCGATGCCACCGGCTACGGCTTTGGCGGAACGGCAACGTGGTACGGCAACAATGGCTCGTACGTCGATGCGCGCGCCACGGTGACCTGGTACGACACCGATATCCGCTCGTCGACGCTGTCGGCCAAGCTGGCCAGCGGCAATCGTGGCAGCGGCGTGGCCACCAGTGTGGAAGCTGGCCACCAGCTTCCGCTGGGCGACAACTGGTCGATCACGCCGCAGGCCCAACTCGCCTGGTCGCAGGTGCGCTTCGACGCGTTCACGGACCAGTACGGCGCCAATGTGTCGCGTGACAACGGCAACAGCCTGATCTCGCGCCTCGGTGTGTCGCTGGATCACGAGACCAAGTGGACGGCCGGCAACGGCAAGACCCGCCGCTCGCATGTGTACGGCATCACCAACCTGTACTACGACTTCCTGCACGGTACCTCGGCACGTGTTGCGGATATCAGCGTGGTCAGCAAGGAGCAGGCGCTGTGGGCCGGCCTTGGCGTGGGTGCGTCGCTGAACTGGGACGATGGTCGCTACACCGTCTATGGCGAACTGCTGGCGCGCACCAGCGTGGAGAACTTTGGCGACAGCAATGCGATTGGCGCCAAGCTCGGCTTGCGTGTGAAGTGGTAAGCCTGCCGGAACCGAAGCAATGGGCGATTAGCCCGTTTGCAATGTAAAACGGTAGCGCTGCCGTGCCGGGAAATCGGCGCTACTGTAGATCGTCAAGCCACGTCGCCAGCGACGTGGCTTCTATCCGTGAGGAAATGTCGAAGAACGCTTCAGGGCTCCTTCGATCAGGTACTGACGCGGGGCTCTGGCCGCTCGATCAGCGGTCCGCCTGGGCCGGCACGCCAACCGGCCTGGCCTGCGCATACCACCGCGTGAACTTCGCCGCGCCCCACAGGGCCGCTACGGTCATGGCCACGCCAGCTTTCGCATTGGTTGCCATGACTACGTCGGCCAGCATCATGGCGCCAAATGCGGCGGCCCAGCTTGCGGTGATCACCTGGTTCTTGCGCAGGAATGCCGGATGCGTGACAACTTCAGGGGCCACGCGCTCGGCAGCATACTGCGCCGTGAATGGCATGCCGACGGACATCGAGGCCAGCACGATGGCCAGCAAGCCGCCATCGACCAGCAGGCGCACATGCGCTATCGACCAGTCGGGTTGCGCGCGCAGGGCGTAAAGCGCGAGCCCACCAAACAGGATCGCCGCACCAATTTCCAGCAACTTCACGCGCCGCCCGGTCATGGCATCGCGCACCAGCAGGCAAACGGCGGCCACCGCCCCGGCTGCAAGGCCAATCGAGGTATTGGCAAGGTGTGAGGCAACCGCGAAGGCGAGGAAGGGAAGGAAGCCGAGTAGCAGGTTCATGTCATGTCTCCGTTAGATCCGAGTAGGTATGCATGGATCGTAGCGACGGAGAATGAGCTGAAAATGAGAGGGTGGTTGCAAGTGTCGTATCCGGCGCTACGTGCCTGGAACGGTCCAGCCCAAGCCGCGTACATTGCGCACCACGGTACTGCCGAATTTCTTGCGGATGCCGTAGATGACCGCATCCACGGCGTTGCTTTCGACTTCCTCGCCCCAGCCGTAAAGCCGTTCCTCGAGCTGTGCGCGAGACAGGATGGCGCCGGGACGTTCCAGCAGCGCCAGCATCAGCGCATACTCGCGTGCGCTTAGCACATCGCCATGCCCATTGAACGTGAGTTGCCGCAGGGTCATGTCCAGCATGACCTGTCCGTGCGACAGCATGGGCGATGCCGAACCGGACTTGCGGCGCACGACGGCGCGAATGCGTGCCAGTAGCTCGCGGGCTTCGAACGGCTTGATCACATAATCATCGGCGCCAAGGTCCAGGCCGGCGACGTGGGTATCGACGTCGTCACGCGCCGTGATGATCAGCAATGGCGTTTCGTCGTGGCGCTGGCGCAGCCATCTGAGAATGTCCAACCCCTCGGCATCGGGCAGGCCCAGGTCCAGCAGCATCACGGTGTACGAACCATCGGCAATGGCCGACCTGGCGAGGTCGCCAGTACGCACCCAGTCGACACTGCACTGCGCGTCCTTGAGCGCGCGCGTCAGACTCTGGCCGATCTGCATATCATCTTCAACCAACAGGATTCTCATGCTGGCCTCCGTGTTGACGTACCGAGCCGCAGGCGAATATATACGACCAAACCATGATTGCCATCGTTGCGGCTTGCCAGCCGCACCTCGCCCCCGAGATTGGCTGCCACGGTTTGCACGATGGCCAACCCCAGTCCGCTGCCTTCCTCGTCGGTGGCCGTGCCACGATAGAAGCGGTCGAACACGCGCGACCGTTCGGATTCCGGAATGCCGGGGCCGTCGTCAGCCACCTCTATCTCAACATGATCGTCGCCGCGCCGCACACTGACGTCTATGCGGCAGCCACGGCCGCCATAGCGAATGGCATTGTCGATCAGGTTCTTGACCAGCATGCGCAGGTCGGTTTCGTGCGCATCGACGCTAACATCGTCGAGCAGTTCTACGCCAAGGTCGACACCACGGTCGATTGCCAACGGCAGCATGTCGGTCACGACATCGGTAACCAGTTGCGGTAGTGACACAGTCGCAGGAGGCAAGTTGACGCCGATTTCTGCGCGCGCGAGGCCCAGCAGTTGAGACACCAGCGTGGCCGTGCGCCGGATGCCGCGCTGCAGGTCATTCAGTCGGTCATTGAACTCGGCGGGCGGCGCATGGCGCAGATTGTCTGCCTGCAGTTGAAGCGCGGTGATCGGTGAGCGAAGCTCATGCGCGGCGTCGGCGATAAAGGTGCGCTCGGCCTGGATCAGCGTGGACAGACGCCCCATCATCCGGTTGATCGATGCCAGGAACGGGTGCAGCTCCTCAGGCGCGCTGCTGATATCCACGGGCTCCAGGTGGTTCAGGTCGGCCAGTGCGACGCGTTCCCCCATCACGCCCAACGGGCGCAGCGACATCCGCACGCTGGCCCGCACCATCCAGACCAGTACGGGCAACAGCAACAGCACTGGCACGGCAGTCCACAGCGCAACGCGCCAGGCGTTGTCGGCCCGCACTGCGCGTTGTTCGGCGATCTGTACGTAGGCGTCGCCAGCCTGCAAGGCGAAGACATCCCAGAGGTTGCCATTGGCGCCATGGATCGACGAGAAGCCCTGCGGTGCGCGGGGCAGCAGAACGGTCGAGTCGCTCGTATGGCCAGGCAGCGTGCCATCGACAGGCCGCCAGGTCTGTATTACCACGCGGGGCAGGGGGTGCGATGCCTCGGCCGGCACCGGCATGCGCGCCGGTGCAGCGTGCATCGATTCCGCCGCCATCTTCAGGTCCTGATTGAACTGGCCTGCCAACTGGTGCACGACCACCCAGGCACCGAACGCGCCGAGAAGTCCCACAAGGAGCGCCAGTCCGCCCAGCGACAACGTGAGGCGGCGGTGCAGCGACCGGACAGCCAACGGCTTGATAAGCACGCTCATGAATGTCACCCATGGGCCTCGGCAGGCAATGGTTCCAAGTGTGCTGCGACGGACGCTATCTGCCAATCCCGGCGCACTCGTTGTGCCGGAAATTGACGGCAAGGAGCCTGATTCGACATCTCATTTTCGGCTCATTCTCGGCCGCCACAATGGGTTCATCCGAGCCGGCAGTGACGCTGACCCGACCAGGAACCCAGCAATGAGGAGCCCGTCATGAACTTCACCAAGCACGCCGTGGTTGCCGCTGCCCTGAGCTGCGGCCTGGTAGGAGGCGCCAGCGCGCACACCTTCGTTGGGGTCGATATCGGCCTGCCGGCACCGGCCATGGCCGTACCTGTCGCGCCGGTCGTTGCCTATCCGCAGCCGGTCTACTACCCACCACTCCCCGCGTATGCCGCCCCGGCGTACGTACCCGCTACGCCGGTGGGCTACATCGCCGGTCCCGGCTGGTATGGCCGCCCATATCACCCATGGCATGTCGGTTTTGGCTACTGGCACCACTGAGCCGGCCCAGTCGCCGGGCAGTTACCCCACTGCCCTTTTTCTACGCAAGCCGTAATTCGCAGTTCGTAAATAACTGGAGGTCATCATGAAGTTACTGAACCTGAAGGCACGCATGGGAGTTTTTGCTGCCAGCGCGCTGGCCCTGTCACTCGTTTCTGGCTGTGCCGTGGCAGACGTCGGCTACTACACCGACCAGCACCCGAATATCGAGGCCGCAAGCTTCCACGCGCAGCAGGCCATCGAACGCATGCAGGATGCCCAGCATGCCAACCACTATGCCCTGGGCGGGCATGCTGGCCGCGCCATCAACCTGCTGCGCCAGGCCCAGGCCGAAATGGAGGCCGCCGCCGCAACCGCGAGCAGCCACGCCTACTGAGACCGCTACGCATCTGGGAGAACGATCATGAGAACACTGACACGTGTACTGACAGTGGCCGGGGTCCTGCTGGTATCGGCGTCCTCGTCCTACGCGGCCCAAGGTTGTGGCCCGGATGGATGGCGGGGACCCTGGGGACATTGCCACGTTGCCGGACCGACCGTAATCTATCGCCCGGCGCCACCGATGGTGACACTGCCAGTTGTTACCGTGCGACCCAACGGGTGTCCGATCGGCTATTGGCGCGGCCCATGGGGCCATTGCCGTGATACCCCATATCATGGCCGTCTGCCTGGCGGTGGCTGGAAGTACTGAACGTAGGCGGCATCACGTGGTCGAGGGAATGGCTATGCAAATCGAACGCCTGCTGAGACAACACGCACGGTCCGCCGTGACGGTAGCTTGCCAGACGTTCATGCGGCTGATGGCGTGGCTGGAACGGGTCGACCCCGGCGTGCATCGGCGCATCAAGGGGCTGCGCCTGGTCACTGCCTATGGCATCGCCGCCGCGCTGGGCACGCTGCCCGCGGTGGCGCAAGCAGTGACGGGTGGGAAGTCCGTGGCGACGTTGGCGGGCGGCTTTGCGCTCTGGGCTAGCGTGTCCGAAGCCCGTGCGGGCCGCGCTGCATCGAGCCGCGACCTCGCCGCGCTATGCCTGGCCGCCGCGCTGGGTGCCGCCTCGTTTGCCCTCTTCGTCCCCGTTCTGGCCGGCACCGGCCGGGCCGGGCCCGAGTGGATTCTGATCAGCGGCGCCTTCCTGACAGGTTATTGCCGCAAATACGGGATCCTGGGCACAGGCGTTGGTTCGCAGCTTTATATCGGCCAGTTGCTAGCCTATGGCGCGGGCCTGGGGCCCGAAGCGTTAGCAGCGATCGGCGTCGCGGGTCTGGTTGCCGCGGTTGCCTGCATCTTGCCCCGGCTGCTGAGCGGCCCGTCCGAGCTGCCGATGGCTGTGCCGCCCCCACGAATCGCTTCACGGCCACGCGGCCTGAAGACGTGTTCCGCGGAATGTGTGATGGGTTTGCAGGCTGCCAGTGGGGCCCTGGCCGTGATCCTGCTGAACAACCTGTTCGGTTTGACCGAATCGGCATGGGCCATTACCGCGTGCGTCTACGTGGTGGCGGGCACTGCGGCGGGCACCCTGGACCGTGTGCGCCGCAGGATCATCGGCACGTTGTTTGGCGTGCCGCTGGGGCTCGCGTTCCTGCCGCTGGCTGCGCATGATCCGCTGCTGGTCTGGCTGGCCGCGTCGCTGGCAATGATCGTGTATGCGATGGCATTGCCCGAACGCTACGACATCGCCTGCGCAGCGTTTGCCTTCACCCTGATCGTCACACTCGCCGTGGGAGGCGAACACGCGGTGCCCGTGTTGGCGGCACGGGCGTGGGAAACCGTGCTTGGGGGCGCGCTGGGATGCGCGGCCGCCACGTGGCTGTTTCCGCTACGGCCGCTCAGACCGTGACCCGGGCGATCGTCGTGCGAGCACTTAAGATTAATGAAAAATGTCGGATTGATAATAATAAGGCGCAAATAACAAGCCTTAATTGGAGTCTGGTGCAATGGCTTGATCTCAAAAATGATCGCCATAATTCCGGTTGAGTCATTGTAAATATCTAAAAACAATGGGACTGCCAACTGGACATTAATACATTAAGCGCAGCCTGCGGATTTAGTCGCGCATGTGCGACGAAAGGAGGTTTTTCGATCCGCACCACATCAATTGGTTGATTCCTGCCAATTCCAAAATCTATACTCGCTCCAGAAACGCGAATCGTTGTGATTCACGCCTTCAGTGCCAATAAGAATGAGCCGGGCCAAGGGGAGTGTCGAGCATGCATCGCACAGTTCTGTGGGGGGCTATTTTGGTGTCGGCATTCCTGGGAGCCTGCGGTGGCGGGGGCGACAGTGGTGGCGGCACCAGCTCTACTTCGCCAGCGCCCGATTCAGCGCTTTCTCCGATGGCGCAGCTTGGGGAAAAGATCTTCTCCGACACGGCGTTATCGGTATCGGGCAAGCAGTCCTGTGCAACGTGCCATGTGGAAAGTCGGGCACATGCAGCGAATGACGGGTTATCGGTACCGTTGGGTGGACCCGATATGGATCTGTCCGGGCTGCGCAATGCCCCGTCACTGAATTACTCCCAGTTCACACCGGCATTCGGGTTTCAGTCGGACGGCACACCCTTTGGCGGCTTGTTTCGCGACGGGCGCGCGGCGTCGCTCGCCGACCAGGCGGAGCAGCCCTTCGTCACGTCATTCGAGATGGCCAATGCTTCCGCCGACGAAGTGCTGGCGCGGTTGCTGACGCGCCCCTATCTCGCCGACTTCAAAGCCGTCTTCGGCGACGCGGCCACGTCCGATTCCACCAGTGCATTGCACTACATCGGACAGGCGCTCGCCCAGTATCAAAAGGAAGACGCTTCTTTCCACCCTTTCTCCAGCAAATACGACGCGTACCTGAGCAGCAAAACCACGCTGACACCGCAGGAGCTCAACGGGCTCGCACTGTTCAATAATCCCGCAAAAGGGAACTGCACGGCGTGCCATGTTTCGACACCCACGGCCACCACGCCAGCGTTGTTCACTGATTTCACCTACGACAATGTAGGAATTCCACGCAACTGGAAGATTCCGGCCAACGTGGACGGCAACACGCTGTCCTACGCACCGAAGAACGGCCTGTCGCTGGGCGAGCCGAATCACGACTACTACGACCTTGGGTTATGCGGCCCGCTGCGTGCCGATCTCGCCAGCAGGACGAGCCTGTGTGGCGCATTCAAAGTGCCCAGCCTGCGCAACCTTGCGTTGACCGCCCCGTATTTTCACAACGGGGTATTCGATACGATCGAGGAGGCTGTGGCCTGGTACATCACGCGCGATACGGACCCTGCGCGGTGGTACGTCAAGGCTGACGGCACGCCGGACACGCCGTTCAATGACTTGCCGGCCAGCATGACCGGCAATGTCAACGTATCCGAGGTCCCCTATATCCCTTCGCTGGCGCCCAATCTCACGGATAGCGAGATGGCCGACCTGGTCCGTTTCCTTTGCACGCTGACTGACGGCTTCGACCCTGCCAATCCGTCCGCTTACGAGGTCCCGGCGCAATGCCAGTCTACTGCGGCAAGCGTTGCTGCCACGCGTGCGCGCGCTGCGTCTTACACCGCGCCGAGCAAATAAGAGCTAACTGTCAAGGGGGAGGGAGATGAAGAAGAAGATGATCGCTGCGGCAGTGCTCGCCGCGGCAGGTACACCTGCGATTGCAGCGCCACCGGCTGGGGCCAACACCGGAGTCGTTCAGCAGTTGGAACGTCGGATCGATGACATGGCGAGCCAGCTGGAAGCGCTCAAGGCAGAACTGAAGGCCGTGAAGGACCAGAACGCGGCGATGGCGTCGCAACAACAAGTCCAGGCCAAACAACAAGCCGATCAGACCGCCCAGGTCGCGCAGATCCAGGCGTCACAGGAAACGATCCAGCAGGCAGCAGCCAAGCCATCGCCACTGGAAAACCTCAGTATCTTCGGTTATGGCGAGATCGGGTATTCGCGGCCAAGCCGCAACACAAACGATACCCGAGCAGACCTCGGACGCGCAGTGTTTGGCTTTGGCTACCGCTTCGACGAGAAGACGCGCTTTGCGTCGGAGTTCGAGGTGGAGCATGCCATCACCTCGTCGTCCGACTCTGGTGAATTCGAGGTCGAGCAATTTTATATAGACCATATGTTCACACCCAAGGTCGGTGTGACGGCTGGCCTGTTCCTGATGCCGGTGGGCCTGATCAACGAGCATCACGAACCTACGGCCTACTATGGCGTCTATCGCAACTTCGTCGAGACGTTGATCATCCCCAGCACATGGCGCGAGGGTGGGTTCGCCCTGCATGGCAATACGGATTTCGGGCTGGACTGGAATATCGGCTTGACCACTGGCCTGGACCTGTCCAAGTGGAACTTCACGCCGGAGACGCCACTTTACAACTCGGCCCTGGAGTTGCAGACCAATGGCGTAGCGCCGTTCCAGGCCACGCACCAGGAACTGCAACTGGCCAACGCGAAGAACGCCTCGCAATATATCTCGCTCAGCTATCGAGGTGTGCCGGGCCTACTGCTCGGCGGCTCGGTATTCACCGGAAATACCGTCCCGGCTGCCGGCGCCAGCAACCAGCGCGCCACGCTTTGGGAAACGCACGCGCGCTGGACACCGGGCAAGTGGGACCTGGCGGCACTGTATGCCCAGGGCAGCATCAGCAATACCGCCCAGGTCAACGCGCAGTTCCCGGGGACCGCCAACCCCATGCCCGCGTCGTTCTACGGGTGGTACCTGCAAGCTGCCTACAATGTCTGGCAGCATGACAAGTATCGCGCCGTGCCGTTTGCACGCTTCGAGCGCTACAACATGGGCGCGAAGTATGAAGGCATTGCCCCAGGTTTCTCCGCGACACCAAGCCAGCCTGTCACTTCAACCGGGGCAACGTTCGCAAAGCCTTACGACACTGTCTGGACTGTCGGTATGAACTTCTACCTGAACCCGAACGTGGTGTTCAAAATGGACTACCAGTGGTTCCGTACCAACAAGAACTTCAACCGGTTCGACCTGGGTCTCGGCGTTTACTTCTAGAGACGGCCCGCGGGAGATCGTAATCGTGCGATACAGGTTTCCAAACACAGTACTGGTGTGCGGCGCGGCAATCGCGGGATGCGGTGTCGTCGTGACCAGCGCTTACGCCGTGCAGTACCTAAGCGTGGAAGAGGGCCAGAAGTCCCTGTTCGCCGGCGCTACCGAATTCACGCCGATGGTAGTTGCGCTCTCGCCCGATCAATTGCGACAGTTGGCCGATCGTGCTGGCGGTCCGGCCAGGCCGGGGTCCTGGCGCATCTGGCAGGCGCGGCAGGGATCGACGCTGCTGGGCTATGTCGTCACGGATTCAGTCATCGGCAAGTTCGAGCTGATCGACTACGCCGTAGCATTGAGTCCCACCGGAGAAATCGGCGGGGTCGAAATCCTGAACTACCGCGAAAGCCATGGCTACGAGGTGCGCGGCAAGCCTTGGCGCGCGCAGTTCACCGCAAAGTCCGCCTCTGCGCCATTGCGCATTGGTGACGACATCAACAATATCAGCGGGGCCACGTTGTCATGTACTCACCTGACCGATGGCATCCGGCGTATCGCGACGATGGCGCAGATTGCGCTTGCCAAGGGATCCTAGCGTGATCGCCAACCACATCGAGCGACAGATGCGGTGCAGGCGTGCGCGGCCACTGCTGGGAACACTGGTTGACGTCGACGTGCTCGGCACGGATGCGCATCGCGCCATGGAAGCCGCCTTTGCGGCCATGGCGACCGTACACCGGCTGATGAACCGGCATGATCCCGATAGTGACATCGGCCGGCTCAACGCCGCACCGTCAGGCTCAACAGTTCGCATCCATTCTCAGACGCATACTGTACTGACACTGGCATCAATTCTGCAGCGCGACAGCGATGGCCTGTTCGACTGCACCAGGCACCCCGATTGGCAAGGCTGGCTTCGCTGGGAGCTCCGCGACGATGCCGTGTACAAGGAAGGCAACGGTGCGTTCGACCTGGGCGGCATTGCGAAAGGCTATGCAGTGGATTGTGCAATCGAGGCGATAAGCCAGTTTGACGTCGACCATGCCCTGGTCAATGCCGGAGGCGACCTGCGCCACCTTGGCTCAGCCGCGACGGCGATTTCGGTGCGTGATCCAGCATGGCCGACGCGCATGATGGTACGCTGCGAGATCTTTAATGAAGCCTTGGCCAGTTCCAGTGTCGCGGGTCTGGCGCCGGCCGCCACCGCCTTGCCGCGTATTGTCGGCAAGCACAATGCGCTGGCATTGCAGGCGGGCGCCAGCATCGTGGCGCCGACCTGCATGGTTGCGGATGCGCTCACCAAGGTAGTGCTGGCAAGCGGCTTGCCTCTCCACCCTTTGCTTGCGCGCTACAGCGCACGGACTTTGCTGTATCGGGATGCGCGGCGCGACAGCGAGATACTTTTCGGATAGAACGCGCCTTCCGGCCATGCCAGACCACCATCCAGCAACGCATACCAGACGACGCACGCCTCGCATCCCTCGCGTGCGCAGACGCGTGATCTACGCGACTTTCATATTGCTTGTGGCGACAGGCTTTGCGTGGCTCGCCGTCCATTTCCTTGCCAACGACGCAGACGAAATGATGCCCCTCCAGGCCTGGAACATGAAGATCCATGGCGCAGCGGCGTGGCTGGTGACTTACCTGATCGGGACGATTTGGGCCGGCCACATTCGGCTCGCGTGGAAGCTCAAGGTCAACCGTTACGCTGGCACCTGCTTTGCCATCGTGGTCGGCCTGTTGTCTGTCAGCGGCTATGGACTCTATTACTTCAATGGCGAGGTATTGCGCACTATCACAGAGTGGCTGCACTGGCTGGCAGGTGGTCTTGCCTGCATACTCTTCTGGCTTCACAGAGCGCTGGGAAAGCGGCTGGGTCAAGTCGCGGAACACTCGCGACACTAGCCTCCGATTCAGGTGAAAACCAAGGGGACCGTCCCGCTCAGGTATCCTCCGCGGTGCATTTGATATTGCACTGAGAGGAAGTTTTGTCGCGCAACACGTGGGCGGTGGCACTTGGGCCACTTTTGGGATTATTCGTTGTCAGTCTGGGTTCGGGCTTCATGTCGTCCCTGACTTCTCTGCGCCTTGACGCCGCCGGCGTTTCCGCGGCGATGATCGGGGCCATTTCGTCGGCCTATTTCGTTGGGCTGACCGTGGGGGCGATTACCAGCGACCGCCTGATCTCCCGGATCGGTCACATTCGCTCCTATAGCAGCTTCGCGTCGCTGGCATCGATTACCTATCTGCTTCAGGGGCTGGTTTCCGATCCCTGGGTCTGGCTGATCCTTCGCCTGGTGAATGGCTGGGCCATGGTGGGCATCTACCTGGTCGTGGAAAGCTGGCTGCTGCTTGCGGGAGACACAAAATCGCGAGGGCGCTTGCTGGCGATCTACATGATTGCCCTCTATGGGTCGATCATGCTCGCGCAGATGAGTCTGGGGGCCATTGGCTCGGCGGGTGACAGCGTGCCATTCATGGCTGCCGGTGTCCTGGGGGCGATGGCCGTGTTGCCGATGGCAATCCTGCCGAAGACCGCGCCCGAGGTGGGGCATGCCGAGCCGCTGATGCCGCAGGACCTGGTCCGCCTGACGCCCGCAGGCGCGGTTGGCAGCTTCGGTTCCGGGCTGGGCATCGCGGCGGTCTATACGCTGCTACCCATCTACTTGCAGCGCGAGGGCATGAGTGTTGCCCAGGTCGGCCAGTTGATGGCCAGTGCCATCTGCGGCGCCATGGCGTTGCAGTATCCGGTGGGGCGCTGGTCGGACAGAAGAGACCGGCAAACGGTACTGCTTGCACTGAGCGTGGGTTGTGCGGCGGTATCGCTGGCGGTGCTTATTCTTCCGAGCTACCCGCCTTTGTTGATGGTGCTGATGTTCCTGATTGGGGGCGGCATCTTTGCCATCTATCCGGTGGCGGTCAGCCACTCGGCAGACCGCGCAGAGCCCCACGAACTGGTGCGCGTGATCCAGGGCATGTTGCTGATCAATTCGGTCGGCTCAGCGATCAGCCCTTTGATCATTTCGCCGCTGATGAATCGAATGGGCGCGAACGGGTTGTTCTGGGCATTTCTCGTCCTGCACGCCGGGTTGGCGTCCTTCTTCCTGTGGCGACGCAATCGAAATCCGTCTCCGATGCCGGCGGCACCGTTTGCCGCCACGGCCCAGATGACACCTCTCGGGGCAGAGATCCGCGTTACCGAGGAACTGGCGCAGGCGATCTCCGATGCGCGAACCGAAGAGGCAGTTGTGTGAGCGCTGGGGGGGGCCGCGTGGCCGGGCAGGGCTGTTGCAAGACTTACGGATTGTCACGACTTGCCGGTCAACTCCAGCAGCGGCGGCGCCGTTTCTTCCGGTAAGCACGGCACATTGCCGCTGCCCAAAAACCTCCCAGGAGTTCATGCCATGAAGAAGCTGTTCGCTGCTCTCGCTTCCGCCGCGCTCGTCGGTACCGTTTTCGCGCAGACTGGTGTGCCAGCTTCCGCGACGCCGCCGCAAGGCAAGGCGACCACAGACCAGGTGACGACCACCAAGGGCAAGGCCGATGTTCATGCCACGCAGCATAAGTCGGCTGCCAAGGCGACCCATCACAAGGCAAGCAAGTCGAGCCATGCCGCTGCGACCAAGCCCGCAGCGGGCACGCCGAAGGCCACGGCAAGCACCGCGCCAAAGGCTGATGCCAACGCCGCGCAGCCCAGCGCTGCCAAGGCTGTATCCGTAGACAAGACCAAGACGCAGTAACTCGCGGCGACCGGGTGAGTAGGGGTCAGTTTGCGATGGCGCTGAGCCATCGCAAACGCCGCGCGTGTCGCGTTGAGTTGCGGAGGGAGCAAGCTGGTGAGCCAGACTTGCCTCTCCCTTTTTCTGGCGCGTTCAATGGTGCCAGCAGGAGCCCGCCTCCATGCAAGCGGATACGAATCTCCAGGTATGGATGGATGTCCATGCCAGCAACGGCCAGACCATCGTGGCGCCTTATGTTTCGGCGGCCAGGGAGCTGGAGTTGCAGTACGAGCTCAGGCTCGTGAACACCGGCCAGTCAGGCAGTTCGTCTGTCGCGCAGGGCGGCAATCTGCACGTCAACGCGAACAGCCCGACGCGCCTGTCGACTGTCAGCGTGACAGCCCAGCCCGGGGGCACGTGCAAGCTCGCACTGACCTTGCGTGAGAACGGCAAGGAAATTGGCCACTACACGCTGGATTGCAGCGCGAAGTAGCACGCTTTGAGGACCACTTCGAAGCCAACTTCGGGTTGGCTTCGGCAAGCGGCTTCATCAGGTTTTCGACAACTTCATCTCCACGATGCGCTGGCGGAGTACCTCTGCCTGTTTTTGCATCTCGCCAACCACCGATGCAAGCCTGGCGGCGGGCAGGCGCTCGGTAATGGTTGCCAGCGCCATGCCAGCCACCACCGCGCCAGCGCCATCGAATATTGGGACAGCTACCGCCCTCGAGCCCTGGACTACACCCTTCGCGGTATAGCCATAGCCTTGCTCGCGAACTTTATGGGCACGGTTGACCAGTTCCTCGGGATCGACTTTCAATGCCGCCAACCGCTTGGCGTTACGGCGGACGATCGCCCGAATCTCGTCGTCGGGCCGTGATGCCAGCAAGACCAGACCGCTGACGCCAACGCCCAACGGACGTCGTGCCCCGACATCGATCGACAGCACCTTCACCGGGTAGCTCCCGGGCCAACGTCCGATACATACCGAGTCATCACCATTGGCGATGGTCAGGAAGATGGTGTCGCCCAAGGTTTCGCTCAGATATTGCAGGTACGGCTCGGCGGCTGCCCGCAGCGGGAAGCGCGCGACGCGGGCAAGACCCAGTAGTGACACTTCGGTACCAATCACGTAGCGGCGCGATTGCGGATTCTGCTCGACCGCACCTTCCTCGATCAGCACACGCAAGATGCGATGGACGGTGGGTTGGCTCAGGCCTGTGCTCCGCACCACGTCGACCAGGCGTGCACCGCGCTCTTGCTCCGCGGCAACAATGCGCAGGATTGAGAGCGCGCGCCGAATGCTCTGCGCGCCGTCTGCGGGTTTGCTCGTCTCCGCCGAATCATCCACGGTGTACTCCGCAGGAGTTGGGCCCGACTGCTTTCTTCACGCTAATCATCCTTTGTCACGACGGATTTGGCCGTTTGCCTGACACCACGGAGCGTGATGATCTCTCCAAGACTTGCATAGTTAGGCCCGCCAATGCGACACACAGGATTGAGTTCGGTCGTGTCGACTTTCCCGTCGCGGTACAAGCCCTCGCGCATGTGAAAGACCAGGACTTCGCCGACGATAAACTCCGCGCCCGTGTCCCCGAACTCGATGACGCGTTCCAGCCGACACTCCATGCTGACGGGCACGTCGGCCAGCCGTGGTGTGCGGATGAAGTGGGAGGGCGCGGTTGTCAAGCCAAGAACTTCGACTTCGCTCACCTCGGGAGGGTGCTCGATGCTGCTGAGGTGTATCGCCTCCAGTTGCGTGGCATCGCCAATGTTGATCACAAACTCGCCACGCGCGTGGATATTGGCGCCGGTGTCCTTACGGTTGCCGGCCTTGCGTCCGACGTTTACGCCGATGAGCGGCGGCTTGTTCGAGACGAAGGTGAAACATGAAAACGGCGCCAGATTGACTACGCCGTCGTCGGACTCCGTCGTAATCCACGCGATGGGTCGCGGCACGACCACGCCGCTCATCAGTCGATAGGTGGCTTCGGGGGAAAGCGATTCGGCGGTGACCTGCATGTTGTCTCCTGCAATGGATGGGATGGGGTCATTCTGCCCAGATACGCCCGGTCACCGTGCGTGGGGAATCAGAGCATAGTCCATATCATGGACTATCTGTGGCTTATTGCATTGCAGCAGATCCGCTCCGGTTTGTAGAGTGGTGCTGTCACGGGCCAAGACACCCCGGCCACAGATGACATAACGGAGACACCATGACAAAAACACGACTTGCGCGCGGTGCGGCGAAGTTTGCCGCCGCGGCAATCCTCGCCTCCCTGGCATCACCAATCCTGGCCCAGGCATGGCCTGACAAGCCGGTGCGGGTTGTGGTGCCATACCCGCCGGGCGGCAACGTGGACTCGGCCGGCCGCATCATTGGCGCCAAGTTGCAGGAGATGTTCAAGCAGCCATTCCTGATCGACAACAAGCCGGGCGCTGGCGGAATGATTGCAGCCGAGTCCGTGGCGAAAGCCAAGCCAGACGGCTACACGCTGTTCCTGGGGGCAAACGGTCCCATCCTGTTCTCGCCGATGATCTACAAGAAGAACAGCTACGACTGGAAAAAGGACTTCGTCCCCATCAGTTCCGTCTCGTTCACACCGGTGGTCCTGCAGGTCAATAGCGCGGTGCCGTTCAAGACCGTGGGTGAACTGATTGCCGCTGCCAGCAAACCGGGTAGCAACCTGACGATGGCGTCGCCTGGCGCGGGGACACAGAACCATCTGGCAAGCGAATATCTTCAGCACAAGACCGGCGCTCACTGGATTACGGTGCACTACAAGGGCAACGCGCCCGCTACCACCGACCTGTTGGGCGGCCAGGTTCAATTCAATTTCGACCAGCTTTCCGTCGCGCTGCCATTCATTCAGCAGGGCAAGACGAGAGCGCTTGCCGTCGGATCTGCAAAACGTCTTCCCCAACTGCCAAACGTGCCGACGCTGCAGGAATCCGGCTTCCCCGACCTGACCGTCGAGACATTCACTGGCCTGCTGGCGCCTGCGGGAACGCCACCCGAAGTTGTCCAGAAGCTCTCCGATGCGCTACGGCAGATTCTTGCGGACAAGGATGTCCAGGCCAAATTCGAAGCGCTCGGCGCGGAAGCGCGCGGTAGTACCCCGGATCAATTCAAGCAATTCTTGAGCAATGAGGACAAGCGATGGACACCGCTGATCAAGCAAGCCAACATCACCGCGGAATAAGCGAGGCTCCTGTCGCTGGTGCCGCGGCGCGTCGCGTCAGCGTATATGTGGAAGGGTTCAGTCACAAGAACCCGATCCCGGCGGGTTGCCGCATTGGGCCGCTACTGATGAGCGGCAGTATCCAGGGTAACGATCCTTCCACCGGAAAGCCCGCGGACACCATCGAAGCCCAGTGTCATTACATGTTGGCCAACGTCAGGCGCATCGTCGAAGCGGCCGGTGGGTCGATCGACGACATCGTGAAGTTGACGGTGTGGATGAAAGACCGAACCCAGCGCCCCGCACTCAACAAGCCGTGGCTGGAGATGTTCCCCGACGCGCAGTCACGTCCGGCACGCCACACCATGCAGGCCGACCTCGACATGGGGAAGCTGATCGAATGCGACTTCACGGCCTATATCGCCTGAAGTCGCCCGGACCGACTAGATAATTCGCACTACCGACATGCCTGACTACCTCCCGTTCGACCCCAATCCGCGTGCGCCGAAGCCGCTGCCGCCTGCAGGAAGCTGCGACAGCCAGTTTCACGTATTTGGCCCACGAGAACAGTTTCCCGTCCGCCCTGGCGCGGCATATGAAATGCCGAGCGCGACGTGGAAAGTTGCCCAGAAACTGCACCGCACACTTGGCATCACCCGCGGCGTGATTGTTCAGGCGACCACGTACGGGGCTGACCATTCGGTCGTACTTGATGCGCTGGCAAACCTCAACCCGGCACATGGACCGCGCAATTACCTCGGATGTGCCAACGCCGCCGTGCTGACGGAGTGCGACGATGCCTATCTCGCGAAGCTTCATGACGCAGGCGTGCGCGGAGCCCGTTTTACGCGCGCAGGGCTGGGAATCAGCTTGAGCGCAGCCGAGCAGGACAAGGCGTTCTCGCGTATCAAGGAGCTAGGTTGGTACGTCAAGCTGCAGCCCGAACCCGACGGCATCGCCACGCAGCTGGCCGTGTACGACGACCTTGAGGTTCCCATTTTGCTGGACCACATGGGGCGGGCCGATCCGACGAAGGGTGACGACGATCCAAACCTTGCGGCAATCCTCGAGCGTCTGGAGCGCGGCAACTACTGGGTCATGCTCTCGCTGAGCGAGAAGATTTCCAGAACGGGAGCGCCTTGGGACGATGTAGTACCGCTCGCCCAGCGGCTGATAGCAGCCGCGCCAGACCGGTGCGTGTGGGGTAGCGATTGGCCTCACCCGGTATCTGTCAAGCAGCCGCCCAATGAAGGCGAGTTGCTCGAACTTCTGTATCGATTCGCACCGGATGCCTCGGTACTCCGCAAGATCCTTGTGGACAATCCCACCCACTTCTTTGGATTTGACGCATGAAGCTCAGCACATTCCGCACCGGCAACGGCATCTCGTGGGGCGCCGTCGTGGGCCATGGCCCGGCGGCCGGCATCGTCGACCTGGGTCGGCGCCTGCCTGATATTGACTCGCTCAAGTCGCTTCTTGCGGGTGGAGAGTCGCAACTTGCGCGCGCCAGGGGCGCTTTGGCAAGCGCACAGGCGGACTGTCCGCTCGCATCGGTCCAACTGCTTCCGCCCGTCCTGGGCCCGGAGAAGATCTTCTGCATTGGCGTGAACTACGCGCATCGGAACGCGGAATACAAGGACAACAGCGACCTGCCGAAGTACCCGAGCGTGTTCATGCGTACGCCCGCTTCCTTGGCGGGACACGGGGAGCCGTTGTTGCTGCCCCCGGAATCGAGTCAGCTCGATTACGAGGGGGAGATTGGCATCGTTATCGGTAAGTCCGGACGACGGATTGCCGAGGCTAGTGCCTGTGCCCACATTGCCGGGCTAACCTGCATCAATGAAGGCACGATTCGCGACTGGCTGCATCATGGCAAGTTCAACGTGACGCAAGGCAAGAACTTCGATGCGTCGGGGGCCATTGGCCCATGGATTGTCACGTCTGACGAGTTCGCGGGATTCGACAACATCGGGCTGACTACGCGAGTGAACGGAGAAGTCCGCCAAAAAGACAGCACGTCGAATCTGATGTTCCCATTTGCCGCGCTGATCGCCTATCTGTCCAGATTTGCAACCCTCAATCCTGGTGACATCATCGCGACCGGCACGCCTATCGGTGCAGGGGTGCGCTTTGACCCGCCGCGCTTCCTTGTCCCCGGTGACGTCGTCGAAGTCGAGGTCGAGGGGGTAGGGGTGCTGTCGAATGTGGTTCGTGCCGAAGAGGTATTGCCATGACGCCGGAACAACTCAAGGAAGCCGCTCTCCGGCTTGAACAGGCCGAGGAGACGCGCGTACCTTGCCGCCAGTTCTCGCTCGACTATCCGGATATGAAGATCGAGGATGCCTATGCGATACAGAACGCGTGGATGGCGCTCAAGCAGGAGAAGGGCAGAACGATCAAGGGCCACAAGATCGGTCTTACTTCAAAGGCGATGCAGCGTGCGGTGAACATCAGCGAGCCCGACTTCGGCGTGCTGCTCGACGACATGTTTTACCGGGATGGCGCGACAATTCCCGCAGACCGGTTCATGCAACTCCGGATCGAGGCGGAACTCGCGTTTATCCTCGACAAGCCACTGTCCGGCCCCGATTGCACGCTGTTCGACGTGCTTGATGCCACTGCGTACATTACGCCGGCACTCGAGATTCTTGATGCGCGAATCCAGCGTGTAGATCCGGAAACCAGGCGTTCGCGAACCGTTCTGGATACGATTTCCGACAATGCCGCCAATGCCGCGCTCGTACTGGGTGGCCGTCCGTTCCGCCCGAACCTGCAGGATGCCGACCTGCGCCGGATTGGAGCGATCGTTAGCAAGAACGGCGAGGTGGAGGAAACGGGTCTGGCCGCCGGTGTGCTCAACCATCCCGCATACGGCGTGGCGTGGCTCGCGAATCGCCTACATCGCTACGGCGTTTCGTTGCTTCCTGGGCAGGTCATTCTCGCCGGCTCGTTCATTCGACCGTTGGAGGTGTCCAGGGGAGACACCATCATTGCCGACTACGGCGACTTTGGCACCGTGTCGTGCCACTTCCATTGACGTTTGGGACGCGGCGCGATGACTATTGCTGTGAATCGATTCAAGCAGGCACTGCGAGAGGGCCGTCCTCAGATCGGGATCTGGTCGGCCTTGGCCAGCCACTACACCGTAGAAATCCTTGCGGGTGCGGGCTTCGACTGGATCATGGTCGATGCCGAGCATGCACCCAACGAAGTTCCCATGGTCTTGCAGCAGCTGCAGGCTATCGCCGCAGACCCGGACCGCAGTACGTCGGCGGTGGTGCGCCCCGCCTGGAATGACCACGTCCTGATCAAGCGCTTTCTCGATATCGGTGCCGAGACACTGCTTGTTCCGTACGTCCAGACTCGGGAGGAAGCCGTCGCGGCGGTGCAGGCGGTTCGGTATCCGCCGCTTGGGATCCGAGGTGTGGGCGGTGCGACGGTGCGAGCAACCCGCTTCGGACGCACGCGTGACTACATGGACAAATGCCAGGACGAGATTTGCCTGCTGGTCCAGGTCGAGACCGCCGAGGCGCTTGAGAACCTGGAATCCATTGCCGGTGTCGAGGGTGTCGATGGCGTGTTTATTGGCCCCGCGGACCTGGCAGCCAGTCTGGGGTACCCTGGGCAACCAGCCCATCCGGTAGTCCGGGCGGAAATCGATAGGGCAATCAAGCGTATCGTGGCCTGTGGGAAGGCGCCGGGAATACTGATGGTCGACGAGGCACGGGCGAAGGAATGCCTTGCCATGGGCGCCCTGTTTGTTGCTGTGGCAGTCGATATGGTGATGCTCGCCCGTGGCGCGGAAGCCGTCAGCGCGAAGTTCAAGGCCGGCGCAGTGGTTTGAGGAGTCGAAGTCGTAGCCGATGCCGACCCCGATGGCGTTGCTCCCGGTCACAAGGCTCGTTTTCGACACAGGCAATAGACGAACTCTTGCGCGCTGCCCCATGGGGTCAGGTGGGTTTCGGTCTTGTGGTCGATGAGCTCAAACGCCGGGCCGAACTGATCGTGCAGTTCATCCGCGCCATAGCGTTGGACCGGCAGGCCGCTACAGTGGTCCGGGCCATTGGCGCCGAACGTTCCCACGATTGCCCAACCGGCAGGGCGCAGCGCGTGTAGAACCTGTTCGACATAGCGGGCGCGTTGCCTTGGCTTGGTCAGGAAATGGAACACGGCGCGGTCATGCCATACGTCGAAGCGGCTTGTGGGCAGGTCGATCTTGAGCACATCACCGGCAAGCCAGGCAACGTGACTCGCGCGTGACCCTAGCCGGTCACGGCACACGTCGAGCGCGGTTTGCGAGATATCGTTGATCGGAAATGCGCGTCAAACCTCGTCCTTCAGGGCGAGGAAGGATAGCGCGG
>CAUUBQ010000038.1:0-84668 GCA_963543405.1 uncultured Cupriavidus sp. | reverse complement strand
CCGCTCCGTTAGCTGCCTGCCATGACGCCTTGCCTTGCTTCCGATCTGCGCGCCATTCCCTGCACCCTGATGCGGGGCGGCACATCGCGTGGACCGTTCTTCCTGGCAAGTGACCTGCCGACGGAAACCGGCGAGCGTGATCGTGTTCTGCTGGCCGCGATGGGTAGCCCCGATCCGCGTCAGATCGACGGACTTGGCGGCGCCCATCCACTGACCAGCAAGGCGGGCATCGTGGCGCGCGGCATGCCGGGCCAGGCCGACCTGGATTTCACGTTTGCGCAGTTGCAGCCGAACAGCGATACCGTCGACACCACGCCGAACTGCGGCAACATGCTGGCCGCAGTTCTGCCATTCGCGATCGAGCGCGGCCTGATAGCACCACAAGCCGGTGTCACGCGTGCGCGTGTGCTGACACGCAACACCGGCATGCTCTGCGATATCACGATGCAGACACCGCAGCAGGTTCCGCAATTTTCAGGAGCGGCACGCATCGATGGCGTACCTGGCACGGCGGCGCCAATCGTGATCGATTTCCTCGATACCGCGGGCTCGGTATGCCATGCAATGCTGCCCACCGGCAATGCCGTGGACACCCTGACCATCATCGATCCGCTCGACGGCAAACCTTTATCCATCGACGCAACGTTGATCGACAACGGCATGCCAATGGTGTTGATGCGCGCCAGAGATCTCGGACGCACGGCCCAGGAACGCGTTGCCGATCTCAATGCCGACACCACGCTCAAGCAGCGCATCGAAGCCTTGCGGCTGGTGGCTGGCGAACTGATGGGCCTCGGTGACGTCAGCGACAAGAGCTATCCAAAGATGTGCCTGATCGCGGCACCGCACAACGGCGGCAGTCTTGCCACCCGCTGCTTTATTCCGCGTGTATGCCATGACGCGATTGGCGTGCTGGCGGCAATCACGGTCGGCACCGCTTGTGTATTGCCGGGCAGCATTGCCTCAGGTATCGCGGCGGTCGCGGCGGGGCCGCTGCATGCAATCAGCGTTGAACATCCCAGCGGCGAATTCACCGTCGAACTCGAGACCGACCCCGCGGCACCAGGGTCAATCCTTCGTAGCGCGCTGATTCGTACGGCGCGTCCCATCATGCGTGGCGAGGTGCTGGTGCCGGCCAGCGCCTGGCCTTATTGAGCACAGTTCATGATCATCGATTGCCACGGGCATTTCACCACCGCGCCCAAATCCCTGGAAAACTGGCGGCAACGCCAGATCGCCAGCCTTTCCGCACCCGAGCTCGCGCCATCCGCAAGTGAATTGCGTATCGGCGACGACGAGCTGCGTGAGGCCATCGTCAGCAACCAGTTGCGCCTGATGCGCGAGCGTGGCGCGGACCTGACGATCTTCTCGCCGCGCGCGTCGTTCATGGCGCACCACATTGGCAACTTCGAGACCAGTGCCACGTGGGCCGCCATCTGCAACGAACTCTGCCATCGCGTCAGCGAGCTGTTTCCCGAGCATTTCGTCGGTGCGGCCATGCTGCCGCAATCGCCCGGGGTCGATACGAAAACCTGCGTCGCGGAACTTGAACGCTGCGTGCGCGAGTACGGCTTTGTCGGGGTGAACCTGAATCCCGACCCATCGGGCGGACACTGGACGTCGCCACCGCTCTCCGACCCGTACTGGTTCCCGATCTACGAGAAGATGGTCGAGCTGGACGTGCCGGCGATGATTCACGTCAGCACCAGTTGCAACGCCTGCTTCCACACCACGGGGGCCCACTACCTGAATGCCGATACCACGGCCTTCATGCAGGTGCTGACCAGCGACCTGTTCCAACGCTTCCCGACGCTGAAGTTCGTGATCCCACACGGCGGCGGCGCGGTGCCTTACCACTGGGGGCGCTTCCGCGGCCTGGCGCAGGAACTGAAGCTGCCACCGCTGCAGGAGCATCTGCTCAACAACGTGTTCTTCGATACCTGTGTCTATCACCAGCCCGGCATCGACCTGCTGACGCGCGTGATCCCGGTCCGCAACGTGCTGTTCGCGTCCGAGATGATCGGTGCGGTGCGGGGCATCGATCCAGAGACCGGTCACTACTACGACGACACACGTCGCTACATCGACCAGGCCGCGCTGTCCGATCAGGAGCGTCACCAGATCTTTGAAGGCAACGCACGGCGCGTATATCCGCGGCTCGATGCACGACTGAAAGCGCGCGGCCTGTAGTGCGCGAAAAGTAGTTCGCGACCAACAGTGCGCGCTCTCTAAGAAAAATATCAACGGAGGAGAAAACGATGAAACTACGCCACCTGGCGTTTTCGATCGCGCTTGGCTTGCCAGCCATCGCACAGGCCCAGTCCGTGACGCTGTACGGCGTTGTCGATACCGGCATCGAGTACCTGAATCACGTTGGCGCGGCCAGCAATTCGGTGGTCAAGATGGCCAACCTGAGCGGCACGGTACCGTCGCGCTGGGGCCTGCGCGGCACCGAAGACCTGGGCAGCGGCCTCAAGGCGAATTTCGTGCTCGAGTCTGGCTTCGCGCCCGATAGCGGTGTTACCAACCAGGGCGGCCGGCTGTTCGGCAGACAGGCATGGGTTGGCCTGAGCGGCAACTGGGGCCAGGTCAGCCTGGGCCGCCAGTACACCATGATGTTCTGGGCCATGCTCGATACAGACATCCTCGGGCCCAATGCCTATGGATCAAGCTCGCTCGACAACTACCTGCCCAATGCGCGGGCCGACAACGCCATTGCCTACAAGGGCAAGTTCGGTGGCTTCACGGTCGGCGCGACCTACAGTTTCGGGCGCGATACGGTCAACGCAGGCCCCAGCCCGTCCGGCACGAACTGCGCCGGTGAAAACGCCGCGGACAAGTCCGCCTGCCGCGAGTGGTCGGCCATGCTTGGCTATGAAACCAGCTGGTGGGGCATTCTGGGCGCGTATGACTCCCTGCGCGGTGGTCCCGGTGCATTTGGTGGCCTGACATCGAGCCAGCTCAAGGATGACCGCGCCACGCTGGGCGGCTACATGCTGGTGGGCCACGCCAAGGTCGGCGCCGGCTGGCTGGCCCGTCGCAATGGCGCGCTGGCCACGCCGCGCAGCAATATGTACTACGCCGGCGTCGCCTACGACATCACACCCCAGGTAACGCTGTCGGGTGAGGCGTTCTACCTCGACTATCGCCACAGCTCGGATCGCGCATGGCTCGGCGCCGTACGTGCAAGCTATGCATTCTCGAAGCGCACCTCGGTATATTCGACGCTGGGTTATATCAACAACAATGGCAACCTGGCCCTGTCGGTAGACAGCGCATCCACGGGTGCATCGCCTGTGGCAGGTGCCTCGCAACTCGGTGCCATGGTCGGCATCAAGCACGTCTTCTGACCCTGCCACGACACGCAGGGTGCTCCCGCTGCCCACGCCCCGTTAGTGCTGACGGAGCGTGGGTTTTTTTCATCGGCCTTAGACAATGTCCTCCAGCCTGTCGTGCTGCGTGCGGATGTCCTCCGGGCTGAGGACAATATAGCCAAGCGACTTAAGCAGTCGCACCGCCTCCAGTTCAGCGTCCAGGTACACCGGCTGTTTCCGGCGCAGCAGCACCGGCGCAGGGGGCTGCAACCTTGGCTCGCTGACACGCCGGCCAGCTGAATCCGGCTGCTGACGTGCCCTCAGGATGCGGCAATGCTCGTGATTCGGCTTCCAGAACACGTCGACGGCGCAGTTAAACCGCGCCACGCACAGTCTCAACCGCTTCAGCGCCTGGAGCCAATTGACAAACGTGTGGCGATCCGACGGCTGATAGCCCATGAGCAGGGTATTGAGTTGCTCCTCGGCCGAAAAGCCGCGAGTTGAGGCAGATGGCACCTCTTCAAGCAAGGCAATCTCCATCGCTATCTGTTCGCAACCTTCCTGGTCATAGATCTGGCAATCGCAATCCAGTACGCCCTGCTGCAACAGCTCGCACAATAGCGTCCATACTCTTGGATTCTTGTCGAGGCGGCCGTCCAGCGTCGGATCAATCTGAGCAATGATCTTCTCGATCGGCGAATCCGGATCCAGCTCCACCGCTTTTGCAAACGCTATCGCGTTCTCCGAAGGATTCTCGCCCCGCGCCAAACGCTGCACCGCGACTTCCTCCAACTCCCGGATCTCGGCAACCGTTTCGATGGCGTGCTTCCATGCATACGTCTTCAGGCTATCCAATAGCTTTCTCGCCGGCCTCTGAAGTTGACCCGCCAAGGTCTGGACAAAGCCGGTGCAGACGGCGCACTGGCACTCCAGACGGCCAGCATGCAGGAAACCTGCGTAAAGCCGCTCCCGATGGCCGCAATGGCCACACTCGAGAGAGAATCCGCCCTGGCGTGATGGCCGCTGGGACGCGACCAGCCCGTCGACTTGATAATGAGCCTGGCCGTCGCAGCATGGGCAAAACCACTGCAGCTTATGGGCGCCGTCGCGTGGTGCGACCGCGCGATCAAACTGCCGTTCGATCGCGCTGCGCGGAATACCCTGGGACCGCCCCAACACGTCGGCCGAATAACGCCAGTAACAATATGTATGGGCGGCGGCAGCCACTTCCGCTCCCAGATTCTGCAATGCAGGCACCAATTCCGTGCTGCGCCGGATCTCGTCGGCCAGAGCGTCGATAAATGCCACACCATCAGGCATCAAGGCTTCGAGCGATGCGCGGCTCTGTGCGAGAAAATCCTGTACGTGAAACTGGCGTATGAAATCCTCGTTCTCGAGCCAGAACATATGGCCGGGAAGGGATTCGAGAGCGTCAATACCCACCCGTATCTCGGACATGCCGGCACAGGCGAGGAACGTGAAGGGCTTGCTAAACAGGTAGGCATCTGGCATGTGCTGTCAGTGGGATCTCGTCCCACGTTTCAGTAATTACCCCGCGCACAACAGTCTGACCCGAAACTTGTGTGATGCCGTAGAAACGAAACGCATGGATAACGTCAGCCGCTTTCGGGGACTCTGCCTCGGTCCCTCCGTTTGTAAAGTCCGGCGGCGTTTTTTTTATTTCGTATTACCAGCATAGGCGACGATTACGAACCTTGGCAACGGGTGTGGCCAACACTTTCACCATGAGAAATGCAGATGCCCACGGTTAACCCATGCAGGGAAGATTCCGTGGGCACCATCTCAAGAAGCACGGTATCGGCGTGCGTCGTCTTGCGTGTCAATGCGCCGGTCTACAGCATCTGAATCGTATCCTTCATGCTTCCGCCTGGGCCGTATGGCTGGAGTGCTCGCGTGGGAACATGGGTCCGCGCCCCGACTTCCGGAAATTCCACAATGACGGCGGTGGGACTTGCGATGCGGGTAATGGTCACGCGTGCGCCCCGAAATGACCAGATCGTTTCGATCTGATAGGGGCTTTTCCGATAGGCTTTGCGACGTTGCTTGCTATTCATATTACTTTCGTCGGCCACACCCGAGGGGCGTCAGGTTGGGGGCGGTCATGGTCGATCCTGATCATAAGCGGTGATTGTTGCACCAATCCACAAATGGCAATGCCGCCGGTGCAGCCAGGGAAACTGGCGAGGCCGCACGAGGTGCCGTTGCCTAAGAGTCGATCGGACTCGGAATGTTCCTGCCTCACCCAACTTTAGGCCTTACAAACAGTACCGCCCCCAACCAAAGGACCGAACGATGACGAAATTCCTTATCTCCTTTCCTGCAAAGGCAATGAAAGTCCCCGCCGAGGACCTTGCCGCCGTGGGCGAAGCTGCGCGCGAGGTCATACGCGAGGCGAAGGCTGCGGGCGTATACGTGTTCGGCGGCGGTATCAACGAGGATGTCGCACCACTCATGGTCGCCTCGGACGGCACGGTCGCAAACGAAACCTATCCCCAGACGAAGGAGTTCGACGGCGGCTTCTGTGTCCTGCAGCTCCCGTCGCGCGACGCGGCCATCCTGTGGGCTGCAAAGCTCGCCAAGGCTTGCCGCTGCTCGCAGGAACTCCGCGAGTTTGGGTATGACCCAGAGAGCTGACCGGCAGGCCCCGTACCCACTGGGGCGCGGCTGAGCTGCTCGTTGCCCGGCAGTTGTGCATACTCGCGTCACTGCCCTGATCTGTCCTCTCCCGGATGTACATGCCGGTGATCGACTCCAGGTCGACTGGCCCGCCTTGTGCGGGCCAACTTGTTTGCACCGCCATGCCGCACGATGCGCCATCACGGCGCAGCCTCTTGCCCTTGGGCGTGATCGGCGCTACCGTGTGGCGCCATGACTGCCTCAGTTCCCTCTCCCAGTAGCTCAGGTCCGCGCATTGCGGTGATTGGTGCCGGCATTGTCGGCTGCTGCATTGCGCTGGCGCTACGCAAGCGTGGTTCGGATGTGATGCTGATCGACCGTGGCGGGCCAGCCAGCGGCTGTAGCTATGGCAATTCAGGAGCCATCAGCGTCAGCTCGGTTGCGCCGCTGGCCATGCCCGGTGTCTTGGCGTCGGTGCCAAAGATGCTGGTCGATCCCGCCAGCCCCTTGCATCTGCGGCTCGCCTACCTGCCCGCGGCAGCATCATGGCTCACCCGCTTTGTGTTGTCAGCCACACCCGAGGGTGTGGAGCATGCCGCCGCCGCATTGGCGGCCTTGCATGCAGGAGCCATTGACAAGCATCAAGCGTTGGCGCGCGAGGTGGGCGCGCCGGAGCTGTTCATGCGGCGCGGGCATCTGCATCTGTATCCCGATGCCAGTGCCTTGCAGGCTGACGGCGCTGCGTGGCGCCTGCGCGAACGCTACGGCTTCGACTTCGAGCAACTCGATCGGACTGGCATCGAGGCGCTGGAACCCGGCATCGGCGCGCGTTACCAGGCGGCTGTCTTTCTGGCGGACCATGGCACGATCCTGAATCCGGCCCGCTATACGCAGGCGATTGCCGATGCCTTCGTGGCGCGCGACGGACAGCTTGTGCGCGACGATATCCAGCGGCTTACGCGCACTGGCGACGGCTGGACGCTGCATGGCACCGACCACAGCCATACCGCCGATCATGTGGTGGTGGCCGCCGGCGCATGGGCTCGCAGCCTGCTCGATCCGCTTGGCATCCGCCTGGCGCTGGAAAGCCAGCGCGGCTATCACGTGCAGTTCACGGGCGTACGTGACGTGGTTTCACGCACCGTGGTGCTGACCGATCGCAAGATCTTTGTCACGCCGATGGAAGATGGCCTGCGTGTCGGCGGTACGGTCGAGATTGCCGGCCTCAAGCGGCCGCCCGATCCGCGGCGCGCCGCGATCCTCGAACGCATCGCCCGCGAAACGTTCCATGGCCTCGACGGAAAATCCACAACCAGCTGGATGGGCCATCGCCCCTGCATGCCTGATTCGGTGCCCGTGGTGGGCGCCGCGGAAGGCCATCGCAGGCTATGGCTCGCAGTAGGCCACGGCCACCTGGGCCTGACCGACTCCATCAATACCGCTGAACGCATTGCCTTCGGCTTGTTCGGTTCCTGATTCGGTTCCTGATTCGGTTCCTGATGATCCTCAGGGAAACCGCTAGATTCCTGCGCCGCGAATTAGTTATACAGTAGAACAATTCGGCAGCGGTGCTGCGGAGGAGACCTGATGAAGATCGCCATCGCCGGCGGCGGAATCGGCGGGCTGACGCTCGCCTTGCTCTGTCATCAGAACGGGCTCGACATTGAGGTATGGGAAGCCAGTGAAGAACTACGCCCGCTAGGGGTCGGCATCAACCTGTTGCCGCATGCCGTGCGCGAACTGGCTGCACTGGGCCTCGAAGACGCACTGGCGCGCATCGCCATCGAGACTTCATCGCTGTCCTACTACAACAAGTTTGGCCAGCAGATCTGGCACGAGCCGCGTGGCCGTGCAGCCGGCTATGACTGGCCCCAGTTCTCGGTGCATCGTGGCGAATTCCAGATGTTGTTGTACCAGACCGCTGTGGCGCGGCTTGGCGCGGACCGTATCCACACCGGCCATGCGCTGGAATCGATCGTCAGCATCGGCGGAACGTCGGGGGAGCCGGCGCGCTTCACACTGCGCCGGCGCAGTGACAACGCCATCGTCGAAGCGCAAGCCGATGTGCTGGTGGGCGCGGATGGCATCCATTCCGCAGTGCGCCGGCATTTCTATCCGCACGGCGATGCGCCGCAATTCTCACGGCGACTGCTGTGGCGCGCCACCAGCGATGCCGCACCGTATCTCGATGGCCGCTCGATGTTCATGGCCGGCTACCAGGACCAGAAGTTTGTCGCCTATCCAATCTCCGAGCCGCTGCGTGCCCAGGGCCGTTCGCGCATCAACTGGATTGCCGAATTGCGCGTGCCGGACGATTACCCCGATACCCCGCCGCGCAGCGACTGGAACCGTCAGGTCGACAAGTCGGTGTTCCGCGCCGCCTTCGAGAACTGGCGCTGGAACTGGATCGATATTCCCGCACTGATCGACGGCGCCGAAGCCATCTACGAGTTCCCGATGGTGGACAAGGACCCGTTGCCGCGCTGGACCTTTGGCCGCGTTACGCTGCTCGGCGACGCCGCCCATCCGATGTACCCGATCGGTTCCAACGGCAGCGCGCAGGCCATTGTCGATGCGCGCTACCTGACCGACTGCCTGCTGAACGAACCCGATCTCGGCTATGCATTACGCGAGTACGAGGCGGAGCGCTTGCCGCGCACCGCTGGCATTGTGCTGCGCAATCGCATGAACGGCCCCGAACAGGTCATGCAACTGGCCGAGACCCGCGCTCCGCAGGGCTTTGCCAATATCGACGATGTGATCGCGCGCAGTGAACTCGACGCCATTGCCCAACGCTACAAGACCCTGGCCGGATTTGGCCAGCAACAACTGCAGGCCATCAAACCCTGAGCCATACGAATCATACGAACCATAAAAATAGAGGAGAGAACCATGCCCCGACTCCGTAGCTACCAAGCGTACCTGGCCTTTGCGGCGCTGTGCCTGGTCCACGGCATTGCCCAGGCCGACGTCACCGTTGGCGTCAGCATCGCTTCGACGGGTCCGTCCGCGTCGCTCGGCATTCCGCAGAAGAACACCATGCCGTTCCTGCCCGAGACCATTGCCGGAGAGAAGGTCCATTACATCGTCATGGATGACGGCTCAGACCCGACGCAGGGCACCAAGATTGCGCGGCGCTTTGTCACCGAAGACAAGGTCGACATCATTCTTGGATCGTCGGCGGTGGCGCCATCTATCGCGATCTCCGAGGTGGCCGATGAAAGCCAGACCGTGCAGCTCGCGTTCTCGCCGATCGAACTCAAGCCCGGTCGTGGCGCATGGACCTACCGGCTGGCGCAGCCTGTCAGGCTGATGGCCGATGCAGTTGCCAGCGCGGCCCACGCCAATGGCGTGAAGACCATGTCGTTTATTGGCTTTGCCGACGCCTATGGCGAAACGTGGCTCAAGGAGTTCACCACGGCAGCACAGGCCAACGGCATTCGCGTGGTCGCCGCCGAACGCTATGCGCGTTCCGATACCAGCGTCACGGCCCAGGTTCTCAAACTGATCAGTGCGCGCGCCGACGCCGTGCTGATCGCCGGAGCCGGCACTGGTGCCGCGTTGCCGCATACCACGCTGCGCGAACGCGGCTATGCCGGACCAATCTATCAGACCCACGGCGCAGCCACGCGCGACCTGATCCGCATTGGCGGCAAGGCAGTCAATGGTGCGATCCTGCCAGCGGGCCCCGTGATCGTCGCCGAGCAGTTGCCGGCCGGCAGCGCTGTCAAGAAGCCCGGGTTGGACTACGTGACACGCTACGAAAAGCAGTACGGCCCCGACAGCCGCACGCAGTTTGGCGCGCATCCGTATGATGCCGGGCTGGTACTGCAACGCATCGTCCCGGTGGCATTGAAAAAGGCCAAGCCAGGCACGCCGGAGTTTCGCAAGGCGCTCAAGGATGCGCTGGAGAGCGAACGCGATATCGTGGTCTCGCATGGCGTACTCAACTACACGGCACAGGATCACTTCGGCTTCGACCAGCGCGGCCGTGTGCTGCTGACGATCGACAACGGCAACTGGAAGCTGCTGAAATGAACGGCGCGATTGCCTTGCCCACGCTGGAGCATATTGCCGACTTCAGCCTGCAGGTTGCGGCACCGACCGAAGTTGGCGTGACGCCATTGGGTCAGCGCCGCGTGATCCCGATTCTCTCGGGCGTGGTGCGCGGGCCGCGTCTGAACGGGCATATCGTGCCCGGCGGCGCAGACTTCCAGCTGATCCGGCATGACAGCGGCGACGACGTCACGACGGCTGATATCGAGGCCCGCTATGTGCTGGAGACCGATGATGGCGCACGCATCTACATCGTCAACGCGGGAGTGCGTAGTGGCAGCGCATCGGTGATCGCGCGCCTCAATCGTGGCGAGCGGGTAGACCCGTCCGAAATCTACTTCCGTACCGCGCCCCGCTTCGAAACCAGTTCGCCGAAGTATGCGTGGCTGATGCACCATCTGTTTGTCGCCTCGGGCGCGCGCTATCCGGATCGCGTCGAGCTACGCTATTTTCTGGTCAGGTAGCGCATGGCACCATCACGCAAGCCGCGCGATTCGCTCGCACCCGATCCTGACGGTGAACACTTCGAGCCGCACGTGCCCCATGTCGACTATGGCGTGCTGGACTCACTGGTCGGGTATGCAATCCGGCGCGCGCAGATCCGCATTTATGAGGATTTTGTTGCGTCGCTGGCGGAATGGAATATCACACCACCGCGCTTCTCGGCGCTGCAGATCATTGCGCGCAATCCGCAACTGAAGTTGACCGACCTCGCGCGTATTCTTGGCATTGCGCGCTCGGGAGCGGTGCTGCTGGTGGATGCGCTGGAGGCCATGGCGTTGGTTGAGCGATTGCCGGTGCCCACTGACCGACGGGCATACAGCCTGGTGTTGACCGATAACGGACGCCGGACACTGCAGGCCGCCACCGATGCGGTATGCGCGCACGACGCGCGGATTGCAGCGGGGTTGACCGGTGACGAGCAGGTCTTGTTGCGAGGGTTGCTGGAGAAATTGGGGCGGTAGGTGTTGATGCGCCAGCCCTCTCCCCCAGCCCCTCTCCCGCGCGCGGGAGAGGGGGGCAAACCGACAGCACTTCATTCAAGCCACGACCGGCATGCCTGGTAGCAACTTGTCCAGTGTTACCGGGTAATCGCGCACCCTTACCCCTGTGGCGTGATACACGGCATTGGCGACCGCCGCAGCCACGCCACAGATGCCAAGCTCGCCAACGCCCTTGGCCTTCATCGGCGACGACACCGGATCTGTCTCATCGAGAAAGATCACTTCCTGGTGCGGGATATCGGCATGTACCGGGACCTCATAGCCAGCCAGGTCGTGGTTGACGAAGTACCCCGCGCGCTTGTCGATGTGAAGTTCCTCCATTAGTGCCGCACCAACGCCCATCGTCATGGCACCGATCACCTGGCTGCGCGCCGACTTGGGATTCAGGATGCGCCCGGCGGCGCAAACTGCAAGCATGCGCTGTACGCGGATTTCCGCGGTAGCAAGATCAACCGCGACCTCCACGAAGTGGCCACCGAACGTCGACTGCTGGTACTTCTTGTCGAGGTTGCCGAACTCGATCGTGTCTTCGGCCGATGCGCCGGCGAACTGCGTCAGCGGCACGCTGCGGCCGCCCGCGCGGATCTGGCCACCATCGAACACCGCTTCGGCCGCATTCAGTCCCGCGCGCTCCACCAGCGTCTTGCGCAGCTTCACGCAGGCCGCATAGACACCCGACGTCGAACTGTTGCCGCCCCACTGCCCGCCCGACCCCGCCGATACCGGATAGGCCGAATCGCCAAGCCGCACAGTGACGCGATCCAGTGGCACCCCCATCATTTCGGCTGCGGTCTGCGCAATGACCGTATAGCTGCCGGTGCCGATATCGGTCATGTCGGTTTCCACGACCACCATGCCATTTGCGTCGATGGCAACGCGCGCGCCCGATTTCATGACCAGGTTATTGCGGAATGCCGAAGCCACGCCCATGCCAATCATCCAGCGCCCTTCGCGCATCGACGCAGGCTTCGCATTGCGTCGATTCCAGCCGAACCGCTCGGCACCCAGGCGCAGGCACTCTACAAACCGGCGCTGGGAGAACGGCCGCTGCGGCTTCTCCGGATCGACCTGCGTATCGTTGAGAATGCGGAACTGCACCGGGTCCATGCCCACTTTCTCGGCCATCTCATCTATGGCGATTTCCAGTGCCATCAGTCCGGGCGCTTCCCCGGGGGCCCGCATCGCATTGCCTTCAGGCAGGTCGAGCGTAGCCAGTTGCATCGAGGTCATGCGGTTGGCGCCCGCATAGAGCAAGCGCGTCTGCATCACAGCCGTTTCGGGCTGACCGCCTTCGAGGTCACCAGACCAGCTCTCGTGACCGATCGCGGTGATTTTGCCGTCTTGCGTGGCGCCGATGCGGATACGCTGGATCGTGGCAGGCCGATGCGTCGTGTTGTTGATCATCAGCGGACGGGTCAGTGCCACCTTGACCGGACGCTTCGCAGCTCGGGCGCCAAGCGCGGCCAATAGCGCTTCGGCACGAATAAACAGCTTGCCGCCAAAGCCGCCGCCAATAAATGGCGAGACGATCCGCACTTTCTCCTTGGGCAGTCCGAGCGTACGGGCCAGGTCGTCGCGACCCCACGCAATCATCTGGTTCGCGGTCCACACGGTAAGCTTGTCGCCGTCCCACGCCGCAATCGACGCATGCGGCTCCATCATCGCGTGAGACTGGTCAGGAGTGGTGTAGCGCGCATCGAGCTGAACCGGCGCAGCGGCAAACGCGCCTGCGAAGTTACCGACTTCGGTATCGGGTTTCGAATCCTTCTTGGGTTTTTCGGCCCAGCAGCATGCATCTTCGAGGTCGAAGCGACCCTTCTCCTGAACGTAGTCCACGCGAATCTGCAACGCCGCGGCACGCGCCTGCTCAAACGTTTCCGCCACCACCAGCGCAACCGCCTGATGGTAGTGCTGGATTTCGGGGCCGCCCAGCAGCTTGGCTGTATTGCGCTGCCCCTTGCCAAGCTTTCCCGCATTGGCTGCAGTGACGATTGCCAGCACGCCTGGCGCACGGCGCGCTTCGTCGAGATGCATCGCCTGGATACGACCCTTGGCAATACCGGCGCCCACCACATAGCCATAGGCCTGGTTCGGTGCCACATCATGGCGTTCGTAGGCGTACGGTGCGGTGCCGGTCGTTTTTCGGGCACCGTCGATACGGTCCACTGCCTGGCCAATCACGCGTCCCTGGTCGATCGGATTGGTGGTGGCGGGTGTGTCGAATTTCATGGCTTCACCCCTTTGCCTGAAGCATTGCCGCAGCCAGCGTACGCCGCACGAGCTGGATCTTGAAAGCGTTGTCCTGCGTGGGCGTGGCGCCGTCCAGCAGCCGCTGCGTCATCGCGGTGGGACCATGCGGCATCTCGCCTTCGGCCGCCTCAACACGCCATGGCCTGGGTGCCACGCCACCCAGCGCCACGCGCCCGGTGCCGTCGCGCTGGATGATGGCCGCTACTGAAACCAGTGCAAACGCATACGATGCCCGGTCCCGTACCTTGCGATAGATCTGCACGCCACCAATGGGAGCCGGCAGGGTGACCGCCGTAATCAGTTCCCCGCGCTCCAGCACCGTGTCGATGTGAGGTGTATTGCCGGGTAGCCGATGGAAATCCGCGATCGGGATCACACGGCGGGCCCCATTCGGACGCACGGTCTCCACACTGGCATCGAGCACACGCATGGCCACGGCCATATCGCTCGGATGCGTGGCGATGCAAGCATTGCTGCCGCCAATCACGGCCAGCTGTCGCGTCACGCCACCGATCGCCGCACAACCGCTGCCCGGCACGCGCTTGTTGCATGGCTGGTCGGTGTCATAGAAATAGGGACAACGTGTACGCTGCAGCAGGTTACCCGCCGTGGTGGCGCGGTTGCGCAGCTGACCGGACGCACCGGCCAGCAACGCGCGCGACAGCACGCCATAGTCGCGCCGCACGCGCGGATCCGCTGCCAGGTCTGTATTGCGCACCAGGGCGCCAATGCGCAGGCCGCCTTGCGGCGCCGCTTCGATCTGATCGAGCGCGAGCCCGTTTACATCGACCAGGTGGGTGGGCGCCTCGATACCGAGCTTCATCAGATCGAGCAGGTTCGTACCGCCCGCGATGAAGCGGGCGCCGGGCGTTTGCAAGGTGGCCGCGGCTGCCTCGGCGGGCGACGCTGCCCGCTCATAGGTGAATGGGTTCATGTCTGGCTCCCGGCAACCTCGCTGATCGCGTCAAGGATGTTCGAGTAGGCGCCGCAGCGACAGATATTGCCGCTCATCCGTTCCCGGATCTCACCCGGAGACAGGTGCGGACGCGCATTGAGGTCAGGGCTCACGTGACTTGGAATGCCAGCGCGGATTTCATCGAGCATGGCCACGGCCGAGCAGATCTGGCCCGGCGTGCAATAGCCGCACTGGTAGCCGTCATGCCTGACGAATGCCACCTGCATCGGGTGCATGCGGTTGGGCGTACCAAGGCCTTCGACCGTGGTGATCTTCGCGCCTTCGTGCATGACCGCCAGCGTCAGGCACGAATTGATACGGCGGCCGTCGACGATCACCGTGCAGGCACCACACTGCCCGTGATCGCAGCCCTTCTTGGTACCGGTCAGTTGCAGGTGTTCGCGCAGCGCATCGAGCAGCGTGGTGCGCGTATCGAGCTCCAGCGCGCGCGGCTGGCCATTGACGATAAATGCCACCTTCGACGCCACCGGCTTGAGCGCGGCCGGAGATTGGGACGGTGGGTGAACGGCAGATGGCGCGGCGGCACCGGCTGGCGCGGCTGCCGCCGTGACCGACGCCGCACTCACCATGACGAATTCCCGCCGCGAAAGCTTGAGGTCGCTTGAGGCTTTGGCTTCCATGTCGTTGGATCCTTTCTGAAGGTCAGAGGGATGGCAACGTGGCGAGACTTGCACGCAGGAATTACATGGCGATGCCGCACAAGGCCGGCGTCGGGCCAACAGAAATCTGGCTGTGAGGAGAATGTCGCGCTTGCCGCACGTTGCTTGGCGGAAGCGGCGCAGGAAGCGTGCCACCGGCGCGGGCCGCTGGCATTACCGGTAGCCCGGCTCAGTGGGTTGAGCCGGTTCAGCGGTAGCTGACAGTGACTTCGTTGCTGCGGCCTTGCAGCAGTGGGGTCATACCGCCCTGGCCTGGCAGCCGGTAGGCGAACACAAAGCCCTTGGTCGCGTCGTCGCCGACGAATGCGTCGGTCTTGCCCTCGGCACCCGACAACAGCACGCAGCGATCCGCATTGCACAGATACGCCTGCAGGTCGATTGGCGGGGTGCGCGTAAAGCTGTAGCGCCAGCGCACCGAAGTGATCCTGCCCATGGCCTGGGGCATCGTCGCCAGCGGCATGACCGGCAACGATAGCGTGCGCTGGCCACGATTGGCGATCTGCGGTGCCGCGGCCGATGCCGTCCATGCATAACGCGAACCCGTGAGCTCGTAGGTCGCTCGCGTGAACACCGGCGCGGGTGTCTGCGCGCCGGTCCAGGCGGGTCCCATCGCGCAGCACATGGCAACGACCAGGGCGCGCCGCATTACAGCATTCCGCGCAGCTGGTTACGCAGTCGCGTAATGGCCTGGCTGCGGATCTGGCAAACGCGTGATTCCGTGACCTCGAGTACCGCGCCGATTTCGCGCAGGTTCAGTTCCTGGTCGTAGCACAGCGACAGCACCAGTTTCTCGCGCTCGGGCAGCTTGTCGATGGCGCGGATCAGCGCGTCGCGCATGCCCGATTCCATCAGCACCGTCAACGGATTGCCGTCGTCGGTCACGCCCAGGTGGCGATCGAGAAAATCCTCTTCGCCAGAGCGCTCGAAGTCTTCATAGTGCAACAGCTGGCACCCATAGACCTCGTTGAGCAGCTCCTGGTATTCGTCGAGCGCCATGTCCAGTTCCTTGGCCACTTCCGAATCGATCGGCGTGCGGCCAAGCTTCTGTTCCAGCTGGCGTTGGGTACGCTCGATCTTGCGCGTGAACTGGCGCAGGCTGCGCGACTGCCAGTCGTTGGCGCGCACCTCGTCGAGCATCGCGCCACGAATGCGCTGGCTTGCGTAAGTCTCGAACCGGGCGCCGTGATTGTCTTCATAGCGCTTGGCGGCGTCGAGCAGACCGATCATGCCGGCCTGGATCAGGTCATCGATCTGTACGCTGGCGGGCAACTTGGCCGCCAGTTGCAGCGCGATGCGCCGCACCAGCGATGCGTGTGACTTGACCACGTCCGCCTGCTCGAGCTTTCCCTGAATCGTGTACATGGTGGAATTCTCGGTGAATGCTATCTGTTTGGGCCAGCGCCGGAGAGGCTGAAATCGGCAACTGGCTGGCTGAGTTTCCGGTCTTGTCGAGACTTCTTGTTCTTTACGTCATGCGGGAACGGCCGAAGCCGCTCCCAGGGGCGATGCTTCGTGTCGCAACGGCCACGCGCCAATACGGCTCGCGATATGCCGCAAGGCACCGGTGGCGGCGGCGGCGGGATACGCCTCCACCACGCAGCGCCCCAGCTGGAGCGCACGCGCCACCAGCGGATCCATCGGCAGGTAACCTGCCAGTCCAGCCTCCACGCCCAGGTACTGGCTCGCGGTGCGGGCCAGGTTGCGCGCGAGCGCCGTTACCGTGCCCTCCGCGACCGCCATGTTGACGACCAGCTGGAACTGACGGCATGCGTATTCGTGGTGCAGCCGCTTGATACAGGCATAGGCTGCGGTGATCGACGTGGCCTCTGGGCGCATGACGATCACAAAATTGTGTGCGGTGCCCGCGAGCGGCGACAGCGCGCCGCTCTTGTCACGGCGCGCGTCGATCAGCACCGAGCGCATGTCTGGCAGCAGCGTGGTCAGCGCACGCTCGTCGGGCATGGCACCGGCAGGCGCTTGTCCTGCCGGCAGCACGGCAATGCCGCTGGCCGGACGCGTGCCGAGCGCCGCGCCGAATGGCACGCGGCCACCCAGCACATCGGCCAGCGTGGCAGTCGGCGTAGCGCCGGCGAGCCGCATGGCACGGGCGCCATGCTGGTCTTCATCGACCAGCAGCACGCGTTCACCCTGCATCGACAGCGCATTGGCCAAACCCAGTGCAACCGTGGTCGTACCGGCGCCGGAGTCCGCGCCCACCACGGCAATCCGCCGTGTCACGCGCGGTGCCAGCAAGCGGCGCAGGCTTTCAGCCTGATCGGAGCCCATCAGGTTCACGATCTACTCCCCGGCGGCCGCGAGCTGCGGCATGGCGTCCATGGCAGCCATCGCCTGCAGCGCAGCCGTGGCCGGTTCCGGTGCGTCGCCGGCCGCCAGAGTCGGCGTCACGCTGCGGCCCGGATAGTTTTCCAGCACGTCCAGCAGCGCGAGCAGGCGACCCATGCCCTCGTTCAATACCGTTCCCGCTACCGGCGCATCGACACGCGCCGATGCGCGCCCGGCCAGACGGGACAGGAAGGCCGGCGCTGTCGCCGTTGGCAGATGTTGCAGACGCAGTGCGGTCAGACCCAGCTGCAGCGACACCATATTGGCGCACAGCGCCTGGTCTTCATCGCCTTCCTGCGCAAAGTGTTCCATGGCGTGGCGCAGCGTGCGGAACTGCTCCTCCGCGGAGAGCGTCCACTGCGACCAGCGCGCAACCTGTGCGGCGTCGTTGGCCAGTGCAGGGTCGCACAGCACGTATTCCACCGACAGCGTGTCGCCGGATTCCTGATCCACCATGCGCGATACCACCAGGCATGCTTCGATGCCGGATTCGGCACCGTTGTTGGCGCGCGCGCGTGCCGCGGTACGGACCTGGCTGTCCGGAATACGCACGAGGCAGTGCGCAAGCCAGTGCACGGCATCGCGGTCGCGGCAGCTAACGTCGCCAATCGCATGGAACGTCAGCGTGTCGGCGATCGTATCGAGCTTGTTGGCCAGGCCATCGGCAATCGCACGCGTGGTCTTGCGCGTACCGGCAACCCAGCGTTCACCCAGTTGCTGCCAGCGTGCCAGCGTGGCCGAGGTCGGCAGCGACGTGTTCAGGTTCACCACGGTCCGCGCCGCCGCCAGCGTGGCGCGCACCGTGGCTGCCTCCGCATCGGCCTCGGCTTCGGTCATCGACTGGCGCGCACGGCCCGCTGGCACCACGGTGCTGGCCAGCGGCATGCCGTCGCGGTCGGCCAGCCAGAGCGTGTGCTGCATCATCTGCGGCGCGCGACGGCCTTGCACCGGCTGCGCCACGTTCTGCGTGACGGCCAGCACAAAGCGATCGCAAGCACGGCTAGCTTCCCGGCACATGGTCAGGCGCACCTGCTGCGCCATCGGACGCAGCGCGGACACACCGGCCGCGCGCTGTTGCCACAGCTGGCGCGCCAGGTCGAATCCGTAGCGGGCGTCGTTCAGTTCCTGCACGCAGACGCCAACGGCATTGGCGCTGTCGGTCAGCGAACGCAGCATGTCGTCAGCGCCGCTGCGCTCTGCCTGGCGTGAGGCCACGGCTTCCACGGCACCGGCCTGACGGCGGGCCACATCGGCGTCATTGAACAGCGAACCGCGCCGCGGCGTCAGGAACGCACGTTCCACCAGTGCGCCAGCCTGGGCCAGTTCCAGATGTTCGGGCACGCGCTGGCCGGTCGAGGCGTAGAACACCGGCAGACGGTGGCGGATCACCACGTCGAGCACCGAGCCCAGGTGCGTGGCTTCATCGAGCTTGCTGATGATGCAGCCGTCGATACCACCTGCGGCACCGGCTGCATCGTTGCGATAGGCGTGCACGACTTCGTTGAGCGTATCGCCGTGGGCCGCGCCATTGAGCAGCAGCACCCGCTGCATCGGTGTCTGCACACCGGCCAGCATGGCGATCTGGTCGGAGAGACTGCGGTCACGCTGGCTCATGCCCACCGTGTCGATAATGACGAGGTGCTTGTCCTTCATGGCCGACAGCGCGAAACGCAGGTCGGCGGCATCCTTCACCGCATGCACCGGCACGCCAAGAATGTCGCCGTAGATGCGCAGTTGTTCGTGCGCACCGATCCGGAAGCGGTCGGTGGTCAGCAGCGCCAGGCTTTGCGGACCATGGCGCAGTACAAAGCGTGCGGCCAGCTTGGCGGTAGTGGTGGTCTTGCCGACACCGGTCGGTCCAATCAGTGCCAGCACGCCGCCTTGGGCGAACAGGGCATCCTCGTCGGACAGCACCGGTACCTTCTTGGCAAGTTCCTGCCGGATCCAGGCCATGGCAGCCGGGCGATCGGTGCCCACCGGCAGGCGCGACAGCAGCGTGCGCGACAACTGCCCCGAGAAACCTGCGTTGACCAGCCATTCGAACAGCGATTCACGCAGCGGGTCGCCAACGGCCACACCGGACGCGCCGCTCGACAGGCCGGCGAACTGGCGCTCGAGCATCGAACGCATCGAAGCCAGCTCACCGCGCAGATCGCCCAATGCGGCGTCGTCCTGCGCAGCGGCAACAGGAGCCGTTGCGGTGAGGGCACTGGCAGTAGCCATGGCCGTCATCGGCGGGAACGCGTCTGCGGCAGGTGCCTGCATGTCGTGCAGCGCCTGCAGCATCGGCAGCGGCGAAGGCAGTGCCGCGGCCGGTGGTTCGTACATCTGCGCGCCGGCACTCACGGCGCCAAGATCGGTATCGCGCATCGCCACGATTTCCACGCCGCCGTCGATGGAGCGGTTCGAGAGCACCACGGCGTCGGGGCCCATGGCCTCACGCACCTTGCGCATCGCTTCGCGGCCATTGGCCGCCACAAACTTTGCCACGCTCATTGTTCAGTCCTCACGCTGCGCCGCCGATCATGGCGGTAATGCGGATATTGCGGTTGTCCGGTACTTCGGCATGCGACAGCACTTTCAGCTGGGGCAACGTGCGGCGCAGGAAGCGCGCCATCAGCGGCCGCATTGGCGCCGGCACCAGCAGCACCGGATCCAGACCCAGTTGTTCCTGGCGCATCACCGCGTTCTGCGCCTGCTGCAGCAGCGCATCGGCCAGGCCCGGCTCGATGCCGCCACCATTAGTCATGGCCTGTGTCAGCACCCGTTCCAGTCCGGCATCGAGGCCGATGACCTGCATGTCGGCATTGTTCGGGAACAGTTGCTGGGTGATGGCGCGGCCCAGTGCCACGCGGACCAGCGTGGTCAGTTCGGCAGGGTCGTTGATCTTGGGCGCATTCTCGGCCACCACATCGAGGATCGTGCGCATGTCGCGGATCGCCACGCCTTCGTCGAGCAGGTTCTGCAGTACCTTCTGCAAACCCGTCAGCGAGATGGTCTTCGGCACCAGGTCCTCGGTCAGCTTCGGTGCTTCCTTGGCAATGCGGTCCAGCAGCGCCTGCACTTCCTGGCGACCCAGCAGTTCGGACGCGTGCATCTGGATCACATGGTTCAGGTGGGTGGCCACCACGGTGCTGGCATCCACCACCGTGTAGCCGTAGGCCTGGGCCTGTTCCTTGAGGCTGGCATCGATCCACACCGCCGGCAGGCCAAAGGCGGGATCGCGCGTGACCGCACCAGGCAGCGTGCCGGTAACCTGTCCCGGGTTGATGGCCATCCATTGGCCCGGGTTGGCTTCGCCACTGCCAACTTCCACGCCCTTGAGCGTGATCCGATAGGCGGTGGGCTTCAGCTCGAGGTTGTCGCGAATATGGACTACCGGCACCAGGAAGCCGATATCCTGGGCAATCTTCTTGCGGATGCTCTTGATGCGGCCCAGCAGTTCGCCGTTCTGCGCGCGATCCACGAGCGTGATCAGGCGGTAACCCACTTCCATGCCGAGCGGGTCCACCATCGTGACGTCTTCCCAGGTGGCTTCCGCCGATTCGGCCGGCACGGCGGGGGCGCGCTCTTCCTTGGTCTTGGTCTCGGTGGCCTTCGCCTCGCGCTGCAACAGGTAGCGGCCAAACCAGCCTAGGCCGCCGGCCAGCAGCAGGAACGCGAAATGCGGCATGCCCGGGATCAGGCCCATCGTGCCGATGATGGCGGCGGTAATGAACATCACGCGCGGATTCGAGAACAGCTGGCCGGTCAGCTGCTGGCCAACGTCCTGCTCGTTCGACACGCGCGACACGATCACACCGGCCGCCGTGGAGATCACCAGTGCTGGAATCTGTGCCACGAGGCCATCGCCGATGGTCAGCAGCGTGTAGTTGTGCACGGCCGTACCGAAGTCCAGGTCGTGCTGCACCATGCCGACCACCATGCCGGCCGCCACGTTGATGAACATGATCAGCAGGCCGGCAATCGCGTCACCGCGCACGAACTTCGACGCACCGTCCATGGCACCGTAGAAATCCGACTCCTGCGACACTTCGGCGCGGCGCTTGCGGGCACCGTCTTCATTGATCAGCCCGGCGTTCAGATCGGCATCGATTGCCATCTGCTTGCCTGGCATGGCATCGAGCATGAAGCGCGCGCCAACTTCGGCGATACGGCCGGCACCCTTGGTGATGACCATGAAGTTGATCACCACCAGGATCGCGAACACCACGATACCGACGGCAAAGTTGCCGCCCACCAGGAAGTGACCGAAGGCCTCGATCACCTTGCCTGCGGCGTCTGGGCCGGTATGGCCTTCGAGCAGCACCACGCGCGTGGAAGCCACGTTCAGGGACAGGCGCAGCAGCGTGGAGAACAGCAGCACGGCCGGAAACGCGGCAAAGTCCAGCGGACGCTGCGTGTACATGCCGACCAGCAGCACCATGATCGACAGTGCGATATTGAAGGTGAACAGCAGGTCCAGGATGAACGCCGGCAACGGCAGGATCATCATGCCGAGGATCATGACGATCAGCAGCGGGCCGGCCAGCGCCTTCATCTGGGCGCCACCCCGCAGTGCGGGCATGTTGAAAAGATTGGTCAGTGCGTTCATGCGCGGCTTTCCGGTACGGCAAGTTCATCCGGCACCAGCAGCTCCGACGGCGCATCAGGCTGCGGGCCGTAGCTGTAATGCCAGTTCTTCAGTTGAAACACCCAGGCCAGGATTTCGGCCACGGCGGTATACAGGCCCGCCGGGATCTCGTGTCCCAGTTCCACGTGACGGTGCAGCGCGCGCGCCAGCGGCGGCGCCGACAACACCGGCACGCGATGCTCGGCGGCCAGCTCGCGAATGCGTGCGGCCACCTCGTCGCTACCCTTGGCCACCACGCGCGGCGCATTCCAGCGCGCGCTTTCGTCGTAGCGCAGTGCCACGGCGAAGTGGGTGGGGTTGGTCACCACCACGTCCGCCTTGGGCACTTCGGCCATCATGCGGCGACGCGCCATGGCCCGCTGCTGCTGGCGGATCTTGGCCTTGATGTGCGGGTCGCCATCGCTTTCCTTCATTTCCTGCTTGACCTCTTCCTTGGTCATGCGCAGCTTCTTGTAGAACGTCCACAACTGCCAGGGAACGTCCAGTGCCGCTACCAGCAGCAACGATCCGGCCACCATGCCGCACACATAGAGCACCATGTCCATCATGTGCTGCAGTGCTTCCTGGACCGGCGCGTTCATCAGCGCGATGGCTTCCGGCAGTTCGCGCCAGACCATCCAGGCACCCACGCCACCCACCAGCAATGACTTGGCGATGGCCTTGACCAGTTCCACCAGCGCATGCGACGAGAACATCCGCCCAAGGCCTGCCAGTGGCGACAAGCGGGTGAAATCGGGCGAGAACGACTTGGTAGAGAAAATCCATCCGCCCAGCGCCAGCGGCGCCACCAGCGCCGCGACGCCAAACATCAGCAGTAGCGGCATGAAGGCCAGCAGGCTGTCCCAGACCGCCATGGCGAACTGCGACAACATCCGGTTCGTATCGAAGGCCGTGGCCGGTTCAAATGCCAGGCTCGCATGCATGACCGCATTGAGCTTGCGACCCAGCGTGCCGCCCATGATCCATAGGCCAAGCACGCCCGTCATCAGCATCACGAACGTGCCGAGCTCGCGCGAACGCACCACCTGCCCCTCCTCGCGCGCCTTTTCAAGGCGCCGGGGTGAGGCGGGTTCGGTTTTCTCGAGATCGCTTTCCTCGGACATGGACGCTCCAATGCGAAGCGCACGGACGGCACTTCGTCACCGAGGATTATCAAATCCCGGATTGGAAAGCATTGGGAGGAAAAGGCGGGGAAACAGGTGCCTGTTTCAGGAATGAGGGGGGCAGCGGAAATAACGGCCCCGGGGGTCGCGATCTTTATAGCCAGATCGTCAAATTGTGTTTGGCTCCCCTCTCCCGCCAGGCGGGAGAGGGGAGACCACCATCATTTACCGCACCACGTCGTCGTGGTCGGTCGACATCGCTACTTCACGCCACGCGGTCAACTCCGCCTCCACGGCCTTGTGCTTCTGTTCGATCCGGGCCACGGCGTCCGAGCCCAGCGGCAGGCGCAGCGGCGGATTGTCGCTATCGACCAGGCCCAGCACAGCCACGACCAGCTTGCGCGGATCGCCCGGCTGAGCGTGGTTGGCACCCTCGGCAAAGACGCGCATCTTGCCGACCGTCTCGGCATAGTCATCAATGATGGCCTTGGTCGAGACCAGCGAGTTGTCGTTGAGGAAGTCCGTACGGAAGAAGCCCGGCTCCACGACCGTCACCTTGATGCCCAGCGGCGCAAGCTCTTGCGACATCGCTTCGGTCAGGCCTTCCACCGCGAACTTCGAAGCCCCGTAGACGCCCCAGCCGTGATACGCGGAGTAACCGCCGAGCGAAGAGATATTGACGACATGGCCGCTGCGTTGCTTGCGCATCTGCGGCAGGACCGCACGCGACACGGCCAGCAGGCCAAAGACATTGGTGTCGAAGTTAGCCTTCGCTTCGGCTACGCTCGTTTCCTCGACGGCACCCAGCACGCCGTAACCGGCATTGTTGACGAGCACGTCGATGCGACCGAAGCGCTCGACGCCTTGGCGTACCGCTTCTACGGCATCTTCTTCCCGTGTGACATCGACCTTTACAGCCAGCAGGTTTGGCTGCTCACCAAATACATCAATGACTTGCTGCGGATTGCGTGCGGTAGCAATCACATTGTCGCCGCGTTGCAATGCGGCGCGGACGATCAGCGTACCGAAGCCACGCGAGGCGCCGGTGACAAACCAGACCTTGGCCTGGGGTTGAGTTTGAATCGATTGCGAGGATTGGGACATGACTGACTCCATGGATCTGACGGGTAGGAATTGCATTCCGGGTCCGTTTGCCTTTGTCTGGTCTGGCAGCGGCGCCGTTGAGACCCATGGTAGGTAGGCATTGGTTGGCAAACAATGGTGATCTTGTTTGCCTTTCTCACAACTATAAGTTGCCAATAACTTGACTCAGGGAACTGTAGACCGAACTGAATCCGGCAGGTATTCGTCGTAGCGCTGCCTGAGCCAAGCCATGCCATCATCGCGTGTGATCGTGCAATTGAGCTTGCTCCTGAACGCTTCCATGCGCACGCGCGCAGCATTAAGAATGCCTCCCCATGTCGACAGACCAATCCGCAGGGTGCGATCCTGGTGCGTACATCCGAAGGTCCCGTTCGAATAGCCGAGCATGCGGGAAGCTTCGGGTGTGATGTCATTCGACACAGCCAAAAAAGTCCAATGCGTGCTGGCTGTATCGAAGCGTTCGTCCGAGGCAACCGCCATCGCATAGCTTTCGAGCTGCGCCTTGGCCGCGAGATCAATCTTTCTGGACGGCCGCTTCAACTCCACCACAAGGAACTCGCGGCGCAGGTTTGCGTACGCTGGCAATTCCCGCCCCAGCACGAGGTCCACGACGCCCTCGCGTCCGTTGTCCCTGAGAACGGCGTTCCGAAGGCTCGCATGGCCACCGTCGAGCTTGCCGATATGCTTGTGCAACACGGTGGTCAGGTTCTCGTCGCTACTGGTCAACTGGAACTCTTCACCGAAAATCCAGGTCTCGTTGGCAAGCATCCGATGTAACTGGTCACGCTCCCTGAAGCTGTGTTTGCTACCGGATTCGAATAGCAGCGCCTGCAGGCCAGAGAGAAACTGGAGTCGATCCGTTACCATCTTGCTGGCTTCGATGATTGACGAAAGCGAAGTCAGCTGGAAAAGATTGGTAAGCCCATTTGCCCGCTCCTCAGGAAGATTGAGCACCTCGGTCAGAATGCGCCGCAAAGTCGCCGGGCTGTCCTCCAGTGTTGCCTTGAGCATTTGCAGCGTGAAGCGCCGGTCTTGCCGGGTGCCGGTCCTGAATACATCGACGTGTTCGTGGATGCTGAGCGCACAGATGTCGAACATCTCACGACGGGCCTCCTCGATAGCATCTTCGGAGGCCCCGACAAACGGGTAGACACCCTCGCTCTTCCATTGCCGGATCTTGGCAAAGGCCTCATCTGTCCGATGCTTTTTCTGTCGAGCCTTGAGCGTTTCCCGAGCGCTCGCGACAAGCAGCAGGAGCGCCGGATCGATGCGCTCATTGAGTGGCAGGCCAGAGTGCTCGAAGTCGTCCGCCACGACGCCGGATTCCGGGACGCGCATCCTGGCGGATCCAAGGTTTCGCACTTCCATTGCGGCCTCCATCAATGTTCAGATGCGGGCCAGATTAGCATCGCGTCCTGCACTTTGGAGCCGATGCGCACACTCGGCAGCCTACTTTCAGAACTCTCTCAAACAACCACTCACTCAAGCCGCCCGGGCTCGATTTCTATGCCTAACTGCCCGGCCATCTCCTCCACCAGCGCTTGCAGTCGCGCCACCTTGTCTTCCAGCGCGCGATGGCTGATGCGCAACGCTTCGAACTCCGACGGCGAGGCGGCCGCGTCGGTGGCGCTGCGTGTTGAACCCGCAAATTCGGCAACGCTGACCTCGCCGCACAGCAGATGCATCCACCTGTGCTCGCGCTCGCCGGGCGAGCGTGGCAGCTTCACGACCAGGGCTGGAGTCCGCTCGGCCAGTTCATCAAGGAAGCCTTCCACCGAGGAGATGTCGGCGAACGCATGCAGCCGTGCCGTATTCAGCCGCAGTTCGGCAGCGGTCTGCGGTCCACGCAGCAGCAATGTCGACAACAACGCCGCCGACTGGCTTGGCACCCCGAGGACCTTGCCCAGGTTCTGCTCGAAGCGCGGCACGCGGCTGCTGCTGCCTTCGAACACCAGGCTCAGCGTTTTCAGGCCGTCGATGGCGGTCAGGATCTCGTCCTCGCTCACGCTCATTACCGGCAGACGTGCGGTCTTCTGGTTGCATCCGGATGCGAGTGCATTGAGCGACAGCGGGTAGGTATCGGGCACGGTGTACTGCTTTTCCAGCAGGACCGCCACGACGCGTCCCTCCAGCGGGGTAAGCACGCGCAGTGCGGGACGGGGCGGTGTAACGGGAGTCTGGTCCATCGGTGATCTCGGGCAGGTTGGCAACGCGCCCATTGAAGCGCAAGGGCCGCGCCGATGCAACAGCGACAGGTATAAGGAATTGCGAAAACATTCGTTGGCCTTCGCGCCGGAGCCACGTACGGTCGGGGCTTGACCGATCCGGAAAGTTCCCTCGCATGACCATCTCCCGTCGCCGCTTCCTGCGTGTCGCCAGCACCGGCACCGCGCTCGCCATGCTTTCTCCCGTCCATGCGCAATCACGCCAGGTCCTGAAGGCGGGCGACCAGAAAGGCGGCCTGCGCGCGCTGCTCGAATCGGCCGATGCGCTCAAGGGCCTCGCCTACGATATCCAGTGGACCGAGTTCCCGGCGGCCGCGCCGCTGGCCGAGGCGCTCAACGCCGGGGCGGTGGATAGCGGCCCGATTGGCGATGCCCCTGCCATCTTTGCGCTGGCGGCCGGCACGCGCATCAAGCTGATTGGTGCCAATCGCTCCGACCCCTATGGCACGGCAGTGCTGGTACGCCCCGATTCCCCGCTCAAGACGGCCGCCGACCTGAAAGGCAAGCGCATTGGCACCAACCGCGGCTCGATTGGTCACTTCGTCACGCTCAAGGCGCTGGCATCGGCTGGACTGAAGCCCGAAGATGCCGACATCCGTTTTTTGCCGCCAGCCGATGCAAAGCTGGCGCTGACCAATGGCTCGGTCGATGCCTGGGCCACCTGGGAACCCTACACGGCCATGGCCGAAACCAGCGGCCACGCACGCGTCCTGGTAAGTGGCCGCGGCTTGTGGTCAGGGCTGAGCTACCTGGCCGCCACCGACACGGCGCTGGCCAGCAAGCGTGCGGTGCTCGCCGACTTCCTGCAGCGCGTCGGGCGGGCACAGGTATGGTCATATCAGCACGCGCCCGAGTTCTCGGCTGCGCTGGCGCGCATCATCGGCATCTCGCCCGAAGCCGCAAGGTTGCAGTTCGAGCGGCGCCGTACACAGTGGCAGCCCATCGATGCAGAGTTGATCGCGGTGCAACAGCAGACCGCCGACTTCTATCTGAAGTCGGGACTGCTGAAACAGCGGCTCGACGTGGCCGCCACGTTCGACAGGAGCTTTCCGCTCAGCGCGTGACAGCGGCCTTGGCCGGCCGACGCGCAAGCAGCGGCTGCCCAACGCCTTCCACGCCAACCAGCCCCAGCACCGTGGTCAGACCCCATTGCGCGCCTTCCCAGGCGTTCGTGGGGTCGAACCACTCGTCACGCGAATGCGATCCACCCGATTTGCCGCCGCTGCCGATAATGATGGCCGGAATGCCCAATGCCATCGGCACGTTGGCGTCGGTGCTGCCACCGCGCAGTGACGGCGCAGCCTTGCTGTTGGCCTTGATCACGCGCACTGCCGACTGCACGATCACCGAATCGGTGGGCGTGATGCCGGCAGGGCGGTCGCCGATCTGGCGAGTCTGGAACGTGATCTCCTGACCCTTGGCCGGCGTCCAGCGGGCATTCTCCTCCGCCACGCCAGCGGCAATCGCGTCCATGATGTGTTTCTCGGTTTCCAGCAGCGACGGGGTGCCGTTGGAACGGATATCGATCGCCATGCGCGCATCGCCCGCAATCGCATTCACCGAGGTACCACCACCGACGGTGCCGACCGTAAACGTGGTCTTGGGATCGGTGGGCGTACGCACGTCACTGATCTTACCGACCGCGCGACCCATCGCATGAATTGCGCTCGGCAGTCCGAATGCGCCAAAGCTGTGGCCCCCCGGTCCTTTGAACACCACCTCGTAGCGGTGGCTGCCGGTACCTTGCGTCAACACGCGGTCGCCCGTACCGGGCTCGATACCGACCATGCCATCGATGTCCGGATGATCGCGGAACACGGCCTTCATGCCGCGCAGATTGCCCAGTTCCTCCTCGCCCACGTTGCCGACGAATACCAGGTCTCCCACGGTACGTACCTGGTTCTCGTTGAGCACCTTGAGCCACGAGAGCAATACCGTCAGCCCGCGCGTATCGTCGCCAATCCCGGGGGCATAGAGCTTGCCGTCGCGCGCTTTCACGGTAACGTCGGTGCCCTCCGGAAATACGGTATCCAGATGGGCCGAAACCAGCAGCTTTGGTCCGTTGCCGGTACCTTTGCGAATCCCGATCGCATTGCCTTCGGCATCAATGTGGGCGTCATCGAGGCCCAGTGCCTTGAGTCGGGAAACAAAATACTCGGCGCGCGCCTTTTCCTTGAATGGTGGCGCCGGAATCTCGGTCAGCGTCTTGAGCTCGGCCAGCGCGCGAGCATCGTCGGCACGCACGTCGGCCATCAGCTTCTTGTACATCGGCGCAGCCTCCAACCTTGCGTAGGCGCCATCGACGCTCGATGACACCTGCGGAACGGGCAAGGTCTGGGCCTGGGCGATGCCGGTGAATGCCAACGTGGCAACGGTGCAAGCTGCGAGGTAACGGGAATGCGCGTGGAGCATGGGGGCGTGATCCTGCGAAAGCGTAGTGAATGGCCCGATGCGAGGCCACACCTCTTGGTCATCGGGGCGTTCGTGGATTGTGCCAGCGAACGGGCTCGCACGCGTGTTTCAGTTCGCTGGATCAACCCGGCCCAATCGATCCGGACATCGAAACCCTCGCAGCAGATCCGAGGTCCATGGATTGGGCAGGCTGCCCACGTGGACGTCGAAGCTGGCCTTGCGCCCGTCGAAATCGAACTCTGCCTGCAACCTGCCAGCCGTTGCCGAGGACGCAATGCGCGCCCGATCGAACAATCTCATCAATGCCCACGGTCCGTTGACCGAGATCGTCGAAGTCTCGGGCCGGACCCGGGGATAGGCGGTGAGCTCCGCCCGCTGACCACCATCGGGCCCTGGCCATGCGATTCGCAACGGCGCCACGGGGCCATGTACGTAGCGCTGGGCCTGTCCGTCGATATCGATCTGCAACGACACAATCTCGGGATCGACATCGGCCACCTTCAACTCCAACGTCAAGGCCAACTGCTTCGCGGCCGGTTCGCGGAAGAACGCCTCGCGGATCGCGCGGGCGCGCTGGAACGGTACCAGGCTGGGTCCTGTCACGGGTGGTACGTCGGGGGCGGTCAAGCGGTAGCGCCAAGGGGAGATGGTGGTGTCCACATGCGGAGCCAGCACCTGCTGGAAAAATTCATCGAGCAGGCCCCCGGCCGCGAAGATGCGCAAGAAATCGGCTGCATCCACATCCTGTGCCGAGGTTGGCGTGAACGGGTACTTGCCATCGATTGCGCTGCGGCACTGTTCGCCGACCGCGGCGTCGAGCTTGGCCACGAGAACCTGGCCAATGCCCTGGTTGACGCCGCGCGTACCCTGGGCCACCAGATCGGAAAGCACTGCCTTGAATGGCGCCGGCAGCCGGGCGGCCTCCATGCGCAACTGGTTCCCTGCATCGGCGGCTGGCGGCAGGTTGCGTGTATTCAGCACGTTGTTGGCGACCACCAGCGTGGTGTAGTAGGCGTTGAGCATGCTCGCCATCGCATCGAGCCTCGGCGAGCCTGGAACACCCGGTGCATTCGCCGAAGTGACCTCGGCCCTCCCCAAAACGACCTCGCGCAATGCGGCAAAGTGCTTGTCGACCAGTTCCCGCTCCTGGCCGCCTGCGTCCTGCGCATCGACGCCCTGGCCCAGCGTTGTCTCGTGCATCACGGCGCGACCCAGCCGTAGCAGCGGCGAATCGGCTGCGGCCAGCTGGCGCAGGACCTCGAGATCGAACGCCAGACTGTCGCCACTCACGACCCGAATATCGGCCAGAAAGCTCTCCCAGTGGCGCACGTACTCGGCCAGGTAGAGGCCACGGACCTCACGATGCAACCGATCATCGCCGGTTTTCTGGTCGATGGTGCCAACGGGGGCTCGCCCCATCACCCATGCATCCATGGCTTGCGCGTGATCGACAAACTCGGCCAGTCGCTTGTTGAAAAGACGGTGATAGCCGTCATGGGTGAACAGCCCTGGCACCCCTTGCTCCACCGACGCGCCGCTGGCGCGAGTCAATACCGCACCGGCCTGGGGCCCAACTGCGCGCGCCAGCGTGAAGTCGGGAGGTGCATCGTCCAGCATTGCGTCCCTGGCACGGTCATAGAGACGCTCGACCGACGAACTGCCATCCAGAAACGCTCGCGACGCCTGCACCAATGTGTCGTTGCGCGCGGAAAGCGACCGCAACACGCGGCGACCGTCGAGCAGGCTGTCGAATGTATCAAACGCTGTGATTCGACCGCCGAAATCCGCGGCGGCATTACCGGTGGCCCAGTCATTACGCATCCAGTCGCGTACGTCCGCCACATCGAATCGCTTCGCATCATGCAGCATCAGGTAGACACGCAACGCATCGTAGGTCCGGCGCCTATCCCGCGTCTCGACTGCTGCCGACAAGGCAGCTTCCACGCGCTGCACGAGGTAGGGGACAAGGATGCCGTCCTGCAATGATCGATGCGTGATGGCGGTGGCGTCTGCGATCCGTGGCACCACATACAGGCCGAAGCGCCAGTCGAGCCCGCGCGTTTGCAGCCCATTGCCGGGTATTTTGGGCAGGTTTTCCGCCATCGCAAGCAACTCTGGCGCGGCGCCGGGCCGCTGCCCGGCATGGAACGCCGTGATGCACTCCGCCACTTCGCGCGACTTCCGCGTGACATCATCGAGGTAAGCGCGGTTGTGATCGAAGCTGACACGCAGCCCGTAGGCAACCCACGCGAACAGTGCCAGGCACGCGCAATGCGCAATGATCCGCACCAGCCGGAATTGCAAGGCACGATACAGGTTTGGCCTGACCAGCCCCGCTTCAGGAACAATGATTCGCCGAAAGACGTCGCGCATGAAATAGCCGCGATGCGTTGCGGCCTTGCTTGTGCCAGCCAGGTTCTCGTCATCGCCGCCGTGGGCCATATCCCCTTGTGGCGAGGTGCTTGCCGCAGTACGTGCCAGGATCTGCATCACCGTATGCGGATCGCCCATCACCGATGGTCCACTCTGGATCGCACTGGTGAAATAGACACCACGGAACATCGGCTGCGATTCCGTATTGTCATAGCGTGAATCGAGGAAGACCTGCTCCAGCATATCGAGCAGCGGCACCACCATGCATTGCAGGTCATCGCAAAATCCCTGCATCCGCTTGCGTCCGATTGGGTCAGACATCTCATGCTGCCGAACGTGCCATCCATCGCGCAACCGCGCGAACAGCAATGTCATTTCGGCGCGACACTGCTGCGCCAGGGCCGGCAGCACCGATCCCCGCGTGCAGCGCTGCTCGCCAAGCGGCAGCGTGAAACCCCACGGCTGTGCACGGCCTTCACTGGAGAGGAACTGGAAGTGCTCGACAAAACCGGCAATCCGGTCGAGCTTGGTGACCAGCACATAGACTGGAAACTGCACGCCCAACTCTTGACGCAATTCCAGCAGCCGCTTGCGCAGCGACGCAGCCTGGACGCGTAACGCTTCTGGCGGTAGCGCCAGAAGGTCCGTGCAACTGATGGCGAGGATTGCGCCATTTACAGGTGCGCGTGGCCGATGCTTGCGCAGCTGCGCCAGCAGCGTGCTCCACTCGGCCCGGCTGCCGGTTGCGGTCTGCTCTTCTTCCGAATCCCGTAGTGTGTCCTGTTCCGTGTAGCGACCCGCTGTATCGACCAGTACCGCGTCGTCAGTCATCCAGCAATGCACATTGGCTGTGGCATCGGGCATGCGCGCGGCGTCCGCCATCTGTGCCGCGATCGGAAACGCAACACCGGCATTGAACAACGCGGTGGTCTTGCCCGCTCCGGTTGCCCCCATTACCAGATACCAGGGAAGCGCATATCGGTAGTTGATGCGGTCCAGGAGACCGCGAATGCCACGGCTCTTGCGCATGCATTTCAACCGGTCCAAGGCGCCCAGCACGGCCTGCGTTATCTGTGCACCGTCATCGCGCACTATCTGCATGGCAGCCGCATCGTCCTCCCTCTTTTGTGCCGGAATGTCTGTCATGAGCCAGTCCGCGCGCCATATGTCACGATGATCTCCACGCGCCGGTTTCGCGCCCGGTCCGCCATGGTGCGGTTGGATGCAAGCGGCTCGGTATCCCCCTTGCCCATGGCCTGCAGTCGTCCGGCGGTGACACCGTGGCTGGCGAGATACTCGCCGACGGTTAATGCTCGCGCTTCAGATAAGGTCTGGTTAGAGGAAAAGCGGGCGCCGCGAACGGGAATGTTGTCACTGTGACCCACCACGGTGACCTGCCCCGGCACTCTGGAGAGGCCGCCCGCCACCCTCCCAAGCAGCGGCAGCACATGGCTGCGAATATCGCTGCGGCCGCTTGCGAACATGTCGTCGCCGCGGAACGTGATCACGCTGCGGACTTCGTCGTCCTGAACACTGACAACACCACCGTCGATATCGGCCGCGAGCCATTCGCGCAAGCCTGGCGCCATGGGCCGCCCCGGAGGGTTCAGGTTGCCGATGGACAGGACCTGCTGTTCCGTGTCGGCGGTAGCTTCCAGCAGCTGATACTTGAACCAGCCAAACAACGCAGCCGCGACAAAACCCAGCACTGCCGCCATCATCCATATTGGAATGGTGCGAAACACGGCCGGCTTGCGCGTTGCCTCACCGCGCCAGTGAGGTGACAGTTCACGCGGGATATCGCCGTGCCGGCCGGCAAGCAATCCAAGCAGACGGCGCAGGGTGGCATCGAGCTCGCGATGGCCATCCGCCACTCCGGCATACTTGCCGGCAAAGCCCAACGACAGGACCTGGTAGAACACCTCGATCAGGTCATGATGCTCGACTGCGCTGGCCAGCAAGCGGTCCAGCAACTGAAAGCACCTGGCGCCGCCGGCCGTGTCCTGGTGCAGGCTGACCAGCAAACCGTACTGAGGCCAGCCATCCTGGCCCCACGGTCTTCCGTGCGCAGCTTCGTCCAGTGCGGTGCAAAGCAGGTAGCTGGCTGCCGCAGCGTGCGACTGGCGAATATTGGCGCGGTCACACAGTTGCTGGAAGCGCTCGACCTCGTCGATCAACAGATGGCGCAATGCCAAGGCAATGCTCGCCACCTGCGCGGCATCCGGCTGAGCGTCGCACTTGCACTCTGGCGGCGCGGTGCCAGGTAGTTGCACCGGCATCTCGGCCAGCGCGCGCAAGAGCGTTCGAGCGGCTTCCAGCAGCGGATTACGCGCCGTGGATACTCGCAGGATCTGCTGCTCGCGCGTGTCAGGCAAACGCCATTGCCACGGATCACAACGCAGCGCGGCCTTCCGCGCCGGAAACCTGGGAGCCGGGTCAGCATGTTCCGGCGATGCCGCGATCCCGGTTTCAGGGTTCACTCACGCACTCCCCACAGCTCCATACGCAGACCGGGAAAGGTGCCGGCGACATGCAGAACCAGGCCGCCAGACTTCAGCACCTGGTCCCACAAAGGCGGAGCCTGGGAGATCTCGAAGTAGACATGGCCCGCGTGGAATGGAATCTGGCGCGGTGGAACAGGCAGCGTTCGCAATGGCAGGCCGGGAAGATGTGAGCGGATAAGATCGGCGATGCCTGGCGAGGACCCCAGCTTGGTCTGCGCGGAAAACTGTTGCACCAGCGTATCGGGCGGCATCTGAGCGGAAATCGCCAGTACGAATCTTGCGAACCGTAGAATCTCCACCGGGTCGATTACCGCCATATGCAGACCATGGCGTTCCTCGCGCAGTTCGATACTCTGCGCACCGCGTTCGCGTACCACGTTGAGCAGATAGCGCAAATCATCGACCAGCGGCCGGATACAGGCGTGCGGTTCGCCATGGCGGTACGCAGGATAAGTCGTCGGACGGCGTGTATCCGTGCGCAAGAAGGTCGACAGTTCGCCAGCCAGCGTGGCGAATGTGGTGTACAACGTTTCCGGCGATGCGGAACCGGTGTCGCTCAGGTGTTTGAGCGCCGGCTCATGCCGATTCAGCAGCAAAAGAATCAGGTACTCGGCAGTCTCCGCGGTATCCGCGTCGCGTCCGCCGCCGCGGAGCAGCGCCTGCGCCACGGCATCCGCGCGCAGATGTAGCAAGCCATGGATCTCGATGAGCCAGTTGCGCAACTGATGGCTTGCGCAGAGCACGTTGACGGGCGGGATATGTGTAGGGTCGAGTCGCACGCTGCCGTCCGCACGGATATCCATCACCCGGGCCAGTGGCAAGCCAAGCCACGATGAAGTCATCTCGCTCTCCGGGACTAGCCGGATACGCAGGTTCGACAACTGCACAAGCGTGGGTCCCTGCGCAATCGAGTTGGCATCGGGCAGCTCGGCCTCGAAGACACGATAGCGGGCCAGCGACGCATCGGCGTCCTCGAAATTTGTTTCCTCCGCATGTGGTGCCCGCATGGGCACCGCAAGACAAATCACCTCGTTCAGATGCGCGGGCCCGATGGCAAGCGGCGCTGGTGGCGTGGTGTGGCCTGGCACATCGAACGGCGTGCCATCCTGGAACAGTCCATTGGCAGCGGACAGTACCAGCTTGCCAAGCGCAAGCGCGTCGGTATCGATCGTGTAGTGATGAAAGCCCCAGAAGAAAGGGCCCAGCGCCGCCGCACGTTTATGGGCGTAGTGCTCCAGGTAGCGTTCCTGCTGCTGAAATAGCTGCGGGCGCAGGAACAGCCCTTCACTCCAGACAACCTTGTTGTACCAGCTCATGACATCAATCGGGGTTCGAAACGGTGATGTCCTGCTGGTCCAGCAGCACATGCAGGTTGATCTTGCGCGCGGGCAGCACGGCGCGATACCACGCGCGCTCGGGCGCGGGCGGCAGCCGGTACACTTCGCGCCAACGGGCCTTGCCCAGATCGCGGTAGCCGACCAGAATTCCCAGCGCGCGACTTTCCGCGTGGAGCTTGCGCGTCATCACGCGTTTTTCTCCTGGCCGCAAGATGAACTCGTCGCGCGCCAGAAGATCTTGCCCCAACGCGGCTTTATCCGATTTCTCCAGCAGGAAGTAGTCCGCGCTGACGAAGAGCGCCTCGGTCCCTAACTCGTAGATGCGCACCATCACCGGCGCGGCGCGGCCCTTGCCGTCGGGGTTGAGCGCGCCCTTGGCCTCGATCGTCATTTCCAGCGCCATGCGCTCCGGTTCGGCCTGCGTACCCGCACAACCTGCCAAGACCCACAATGCGTGACAACCGGACAGCGTTAGTACACGCATCACGCACACCGCACCTATTGACAATGCCTTCACGGCTTAGTCTCCCACCATGGCCGGCAAGCTGCCGATCAGCTGGCATCCGCATTCGGTCCGATGCCCTTCAAGTGCGGCGGGCGTGCCGTCAACCAGAAAGCCGCTGTCGCCTTCGACAATGGTGTTGACGCCATGCGGCCGTCCATCGGGATACAGCATCGGGCACGCCACCCGATCTCCCTTTCGCGCAATTGGCCGGCCATTGAGAAGGTGCTTCGCCGACCCGGAAATCACGGCACCTCCATGCGTGGTGATATCGCCGAGCGTGATCAGCTTGCGCGGCATGGTCTTCACCCGTCCATGACGTTGAGCGGCCAGCGCAACGAGATCCGAAAAAGCCACGGTCTCATGCGTCCTGGAGTGTCTTCGGCAACGGCAGGCTCAATGACTTCTTGCCAGGCCACGCATGCATGCTGGCGTGTGCGGTGTATGTCCCGTCGGTGAGGTGCGTGATCCCCGAAGCGTCGTAGCGGGTGAAACTTCCCGCCGCACCAATCAGCAGTTCCTTGTTCGCCTGAATGCGAATGCTGGCCTCGGTGCTGACGATGCTGAGGCCAAGCCTGGACAGCAGGCTCAATGCATCGTTCTGCGCCTGGATCTCCACTGGACCACGGCTCGCGATCAGACGCATGCCAAGCTTGTGCGCACAGATTGAAACCAGCTCCGTGACGCTGGCCACCCAGCGCCTGCCGACATTGAATGACAAATGTCCACCGGTTGTCAGTGAAGTATGGCGACCGCTATGCAAATGCGTGCTTTCCTCGCTGCTAGCCGCAATACCCGCGGCACTCGACAAGACGACATGCGGGGCGATCAGGCCACCCCGTTCCGACCCGTTTCCTCGTATCTCGTCATTCTGCCGCGCGATCGACTCGGCCACGCTGCGCTGCTCATCAGTCTGGGCCTGGGCACTCACCGAGACTTCCTGAAGCGCGTTGGCAAGTTCAAGCGCTTGCTGGAGCCGCGCGATGGCTTCACGCATGTCCACGGCGTGACCGTCTGCGTCGCTGCGCGCCTCGGAACTCAGCAGCGTGCCGCGTCCGGAACGCAGCAGCATGTGTCCATCGGTGCGCAGCTCCGCGCCTTCGCCGCGCTGGTCCTGTCTTCCACCGGTATCGGGAATGCGGGTAATCCGCCCGAGGTTCAGCTGTGACAGCAGATGTCCGCACGACAGCTGGGCCTGGATCTCGCCTTGCGTATCGTCCATGACGAGCTGGTTGTGACGCTCTCCGCCGATCTCCCTTGAGCGGAAGCCTGACAGCGCCTGCTGCCCGGGCAAGCTCCACGGTGGCATGTTCGAACGGTTTGGCACACAGCCAACGATGATTGGCAGATCTGGATTACCGTGCAGGAAATCGACGATCACCTCCTGGCCGATGCGGGGCGTATGAACGGCCCCATACTCCTCACCATGCCAGGGCGAAGCAACGCGTACCCAGCACGAACCATGTTCGTCGCGCTTGCCCGCCATGTTCCAGTGAAACTGGATGCGCACCCGGCCGAACTGATCGGTCCACACATCGTGGCCGGCCGGTCCCGCAACCGTGGCGGTCTGCGGGCCCATTGTGCGCGGCCCACGTTGGGTACGCGCTGGGCGGTATGTTTCCGCCACCGGCTGAGCCTCGAAGTTCACGGCGCAATGCCAGCCACCAGGCTGGCCGGACACTTCGGCCACCGCTTCCAGCTTCAGCGTTGTCGTACATATCACGTAGTCGGCATTGGCGGCGGTATCGGGATGCCGTGTCAGTGCAAAGGTGCAGCCCGGCACCATGCCACGCAGATTGCCGCTGCCCTGCGCACGTCGTCCATACTGCCGCAGCTCTTCCATGCGAATCCGGGCAATCAATGCACCTTCCCCCAACGGATCGTTGTCCGTTCCCGGTTGCGCATGGCCGGCCGGCCATTCATGGATCTCGTGGTTGCGATGGCTGGTTTCGCGCGGCGCTTCGGCGCGGACGGTCAGATCCGCCCCGGGCCTGGAGAAATCATGGTCATTGCCCCGCCATCTTCCCGGCACCAGTTGATCGACAATGTTGAATGCGTGAAGCGATTCCCCACCGGAACTCTGGGAATCACTGGGCTCGCGCCAGTCGAGGGACTGGTACATGCTGTTGGGAAAGCGCTTGTATGCACCGTTGCCGTCTGCCAGGACCAGACGATGATGGCCGTTGGCGTGCTCGAAGTACCATGTAATGCCCCATTCCTGCGTCAGGCGCTGGAAGAAGGCAAAGTCGGTTTCACCGTATTGAACCTGAAATGCCCTGGGCGGATAGCCGGCTGGATTCAACCGCTTGTCCATCGGGAAGTTGTAGTCCGCAAGCAGTTCGTCCAGAACCTCGATGACGTTCTTGTCCTGGAAGATCCTGTAGTCGGAGGTACAGGTAGCAAGCCAGAGCCACGGCCGCAATACCAGGCCATAGGTGTAGTGCCGCCCGTCCAGTACTGGCCCGGAAACGCGTGTCACCACACCAGTGATCTCGCGCTTGCGCACACCGTTTCCGCCATCGAGTTCGATCTCGATCGTCAGTTCGCGCCCTTCCAGCGCCTGCTTGTCGAGATTGCCGAGGGGACCGGGCACGGGGTTGTGCGCATCGGGCGTCCGTAGCGTGACTTCGTACTCGAAGAGATCGCAGAAGGCATCGGTGCCGTGAATGCGCGCGACACTGTATCCGGTATCCCCCATCAGTTCGGCAAGGCCGGCTCCCTTCACGCTGACGGTGCGTGACGTGGCGGCGCCAGCATGAATTGGATTGCTCATGAGGTCGATCCCGGGATGCCCGCTTACTTCGGCTTGTTGGTCTTCATGCTGTAGCCAGTCGCTACCCTGGCACCCGCGCCACCTGTCTCGGTCTGCTCCGTGTACTCGACATCGACTTCCGAGAACGAGAGCGCCACTGTCTCCATTGCCATGGACTCGGCACCTTCACCATACGGACTCACGCTGGAAACCATCACATCCGTCATTTTTATCTTCAGGTACTCGAGCGCCTCCGCACCACCCGCCTTGCGTATCACCAGCACACCTTCCTTGATGTGCTCCCCCGTCAGGCATTTCAGCATCAAGGTCGGTGAGGCACGGTCCACATAGTGTTGAAACGTCAAGTCCCCCACCCAGGCTTTGCCCGCGCCCCCACCACCATCCATATGCATGTTCGTCGGCTGGTTCATTGACCAGCCCCAACCCAGCACCGAGATCTCGTCCTTGTGCTTCTCGTCTCGCGACTCGCCCTTGATATTGGTGAGCTTCAGAAAAATGTCCATGGCCGCTCCAGAAATTCCTTTCCTGCTTCAGTTCAGTTAGCCCCGGTTTGAAAATTGACAGGTAGTCCTGGTCCGTCCGTGATCCGGCCACCTGCAGACTTATGGTTGCAGCAACTCAGCCGGCGTCCTTGACGGACGGAAGCCGTACCACCAGTCTCAACGAAACCGTGAGGCCTTCCAGCTGGAAATGAGGGCGTAGAAAGAATCTCGCGTTGTAGTAGCCGGGATTGCCTTCGACTTCATCCACGTACACCTCCGCGGCAGACAGCGGACGACGCGCCTTGGTTGCCTGCGACGAGTTGACGGGATCGCCATCCACGTAGTTCATCACCCACTCATTCAACCAGCGCTGCATGTCCGTGCGACCCTGAAACGATCCGACCTTGTCCCGGACGATGCATTTCAGGTAGTGCGCAAAGCGCGAACAGGCAAACATGTAGGGCAGGCGTGCCGAGAGACTGGCGTTGGCCGTGGCGGTCGAGTCCGCATACTCCGCGGGCTTCTGCAAGGACTGGGCACCGATGAATGCCGCATGGTCAGTGTTCTTCCGATGAATGAGCGGGATAAAGCCATTCCTGGACAACTCCGCCTCGCGGCGATCGGATATGGCTATCTCGGTGGGACACTTCATGTCGACGCCACCATCATCCGTCGGGAACGTGTGGCACGGCAGGCTTTCCACCACGCCTCCGCTTTCGACTCCGCGAATCATCGAACACCAGCCATGGTCCTTGAATGACCGGTTGATATTGACGGCCATTGCGTAGGCCGCGTTACTCCACACGTAGTTGCGATGATCCGCACCATCGGTGTCCTCTTCGAAGTTGAAGGCGTCGACCGGATTGGTGCGAATGCCGTATGGAAGTCGTGCAAGAAAGCGTGGCATCACCAGCGCGACGTAGCGGGCGTCCTCCGAATTGCGCAGGCTGTTCCACGGTGCGTACTCGACGTTCTGGAAGATCTTCGTGATATCACGCGGGTTGGCAAGTTCTTGCCAGGAATCCATCTGCAGTACGGCCGGCGAGGCTCCCGCAATGAAAGGCGCATGCGCTGCTGCCGCGACCTTGGCCATGGCGCCGAGCAACTCCACATCGGGCGGTGTGTGGTCGAAATGGTAGTCCGCCACCAGGCAGCCATAGGGCTCGCCGCCCAGTTGGCCGTACTCTTCCTCGTAGATGCGCTTGAACATTGGACTCTGATCCCATCCGATGCCCTTGTGCCGACGCAATGTACGGCGCAATTCATCCTTGGAAAGGTCCATGACGCGAATGCGCAGCTTCTTGTCGGTCTCCGTGTTGGACACCAGGTGATGCAGCCCGCGCCAGGCAGCTTCCAGTCGCTGGAACTCCGGATGGTGCAGGATCAGGTTGATCTGCTCGGACAGCTTGTGATCGATCGCACCAATGATGGCTTCGATGCTTCGGTATGCATCGTCACTCAGGGTGGTCGAATGCATCAGCGCCTGTTCCGCCAGCGTCCTGACCGCGAGATCCACGGCCTCGCGCGCCTGGGTCGTCTTTGGAGAGAACTCCCGGCTGAGCAGAATGGCGAAATCAGCCCCTTCCATCGTCGCGGTAGCGGATGGCTGCTCCAGTTGTTCAAAGGACATAGGGTTCTCGCGTAAGAATGCACATCGGAAGGGCGATGCTTTCAGACTCTTTCATCAGGTGATTCGTTGACCGGCGCCGCCACGGCCAACGGCTTCGGCGACCCGACCAGCGCGCTCATGAGCGCCGGATCCTGCAACAACCGGTTGATCAGCGACTCCGCTCCAGACTTGCCATCCATATAGGTTTGCAGGTTGGCCAACTGCGTTCGCGCTTCAAGTAGCCTTCGCAAGGCATCGACCTTCGCGGCCACGGCTGCCGGAGAAAAATCCTCGATGCTCTCGAACGTCATATCCACCATGAGCTGTCCCTCACCAGCCAGCGTATTGGCAACCGGCATGGCTACGCGAGGTTTCATCGCTTTCATGCGTTCGTCGAAGTTGTCGATATCCACCTCAAGAAACTTGCGTTCCGCCACGGGAGGAAGCGGCTCTGCCGGCATGCCGGACAAGTCGGACATGACGCCCATGACAAACGGCAATTCGATACGTTTTTCCGCACCATAGATCTCGACGTCATATTCGATCTGTACGCGCGGAGGCCGGCTTCTGGCGATGAACTTCTGCGAACTATTCATGACGGAAGAAAGAGGTGACGATTCCGGGCAAATGGAAAATTTACGCCGCGCTTCACGCCGCTTCGGCAATGGCAAACGAGCGGGCGATGTCGACATCCGGGCGCTGGCGAGTTTTTTCACAGTACTTGATGAACGAACCCGAAAACATTGATGTCGATCATTTCGACGTTCTTTCCCACGCCAGCGCCTCACCTGTAAGCGTCATTGGATCTTTTGCTACAAATTATCGATCTCCATTTAAACCATAAACCTGGACAAATAGTTATCTTGCTGTCCATGCAAACGATTCACAATTCATCCATATTTATTTATATCCAACGATTGGAATTTATATGATTCAAGCCGTGCGGATCGGTGGATATCATCCGCGACAATTCAAGTATGTCGAGGTAAAGTCCGTGAACCGGGATCGCGCTCCATTTCAACTCGCTCAACTCGCTCAACTCGCTCAACTCGCTCGCCGCCGTCCGCCACTGCGCCCGGAGCACCAGCTCATGCCGACGCTATTCGACCGCTTGCGTGACGATGCCCCTGGCCAGCAGGTTGAATCCGCCGATGTGTATGCGGTGAACCGCACGCGGATGCGTGAAATCATCGAGCGCGATCTTGGCTATCTGCTCAACACCACGAACCGCGAGCACGAGATTGCACGGGAGCGGTATCCGGAGGTAGCCAGTTCCACGCTGAACTATGGTGTACCGCCCATCGCGGGAGGGCATGCGTCCGATCGCAGATGGGACGAAATCGTCGGCATCATCAAACGCGCGATAGAAGACTTCGAGCCGCGACTGATTCCCGGCAGTCTTCTGGTTGCGCCACTGCCTGAAGGCGCGGCACATCAGACCCACAACCTGCTGCATTTCGAAATCAGTGGCATGGTTCACATGGTTCCCTATCCGTTGGCCTTTACCTCGCAGAGCTCGCTGGACCTGGAAAGCTGCACCTTCAGCGTCAAGACTTCTCATGCGAGCTGATTGAAGCGTGGATCCGAAGCTTCTCGACTACTACAACCGGGAGTTGACGTATCTGCGCGAAATGGGTGGGGAGTTTGCCCACCGGCACCCGAAAGTTGCCCGCCGGCTCGGCATGCACGGCATCGAGGTGGCAGATCCCTATGTAGAGCGCCTGATGGAAGGCTTCTGCTTTCTTGCCGCGCGCACGCAGATCAAGCTGGACGCCGAGTTCCCGCGCTTCGCGCAACGCCTGCTGGAGGTCATCTATCCGAACTACGTCGCGCCAACGCCTTCGATAGCCATCGCACGCCTGCATCCCAGCGACCTGCAAGGCGACTTCACGCGCGGCTTGCCAGTTCCGCGCGATACCGCGTTGAAGGCCGCCCTTGCCAATGGCGAAGCCACCGCATGTGAGTTCCGTACCACGCAGCCGGTCACGCTCTGGCCATTCGACATCGCCGAAGCACGGCTCACCCCGGCACCACCGGATATTCCCGGACTGGAACGCTACGCCCCGGCACACGTGTCCGTGCAAGGCGCGCTGCGCATCCGACTGCGCCTCTCACGCCAGGTCACCTTCGCCCAGTTGGCAAACGTTGACGACCTGACCCTCTATCTCGCTGGGGATGACCAGATTGCGAGTCATCTGTTCGAACTGGTTCACAGTGCGGGCATCGCATCGCTGGTCGGCCAGCCTGGCGCCATGGAGCACAGTGTCCCGACGGCGGGCCGCAATGCCGTCTCGCTGGTAGGTTTCGACCCGGCCAACACAGCGCTACCGCTCGCGTGGAACCAGTTTCATGGGCACAACCTTGTGCATGAGTACTTCGCGTGTCCGCAACGCTTCTATTTTTTCCGCCTGAATGGACTGGGGCCGGGCCTGTCGGCCATTCGTGGTCGCGAAGCCGAGATCGTCCTGCTGCTGTCCAAGCCAACCGCCCACCTGGCCCCGCACGTCGACGCCGGGCAGTTCGCACTCTTCTGTACCCCCGCGATCAATCTGTTTCCGAGACGGACCGATCGCCTGGAGATTCATCCGCGATGTACCGAGTTCCATATGGTCGCGGATCGCGCACATCCGCTGGACTACGAGATCCACACCGTGAGCAAGCTCGTCGCGCAGCGTGCAGGGCATGGTGATCCTCTGGAATTCCGTCCGCTGTTCTCAACCCTGAACAGCGACACGGGCAACCACGGCCGCTATTTCTCCGTGCGCCGCGAGCGTCGGCTGGCCTCGGCGAACCTGCGCAAGTACGGTAGCCGGACCGACTACATTGGTAGCGAAGTCTTTCTGTCACTGGTGGATCAGCACGAGGCCCCTTACCCCGATGCATTGCGGCATCTTTCAGTGGAGGCATTGGTCACCAATCGTGACTTGCCCACTTTGGTACCCCGCAATGGGCGCGACGACCTGCGGGCTTCCGACTCGATACCCGTGGCCCGGATCGGCCTGATACGCGCACCGTCCACACCACGTCCACCATTTGCCGAAGGTGAACTGGCATGGCGACTGATCCGGCAGCTCGGTTTCAATTACCTGTCTCTCGCGGATCTTGACCAGCGGCAGGGCGGTCAGGGATTGCGCGAAATGCTGAGCCTGTTCGTGGCCGGCGACGACGCCGCACAGCAGCGCCAGATCCAGAGCCTGGCAGGTACACACGTGAGTCCCATCACGCGGCGCCTGCCTGGCAAGGGACCGATCATTCATGGCCGTGGCGTCCAGTGTCGACTGACGATCGACGAATCGGGCTTTTCCGGCGTCAGTCCCTATCTGTTCGGTGTGGTGCTCGAGCATTTCCTGGCGTTCCATGTCTCGGTGAACACGTTCACCGAGACCGAACTAACCTCTATTCAGCGCGGGCTCGTGCATCGGTGGGACGCACGGATGGGCGCGCGAAGCGTCGTGTAGCGGATGAAACCTGCCTTCAGCCAGCCACCGTGGAAAATGAGCTTCCTAGGACTCCTGCGTCAGCTCGGCGCACAGCATCCGGAGCTTCCCGGCATCGGCTATGCCACCCGTCCGCAAAACGAGGCCTTCCGGATCGGCCAGCGTGCATCGCTAGCCTTTGCGCCCAGGGAAATCGCACAGGTCGAGCTTGCGAAAAAGGCCCTGCACATCGAGGTGTATGGCCTTGGCATGCTCGGGCCCAATGGCCCGCTGCCGCTCCATATCACGGAAATCGTGCGCACTCGCAGCGAGGGTAATCAGGACACGACCACGGCCGATTTCCTGAACATGTTCCACCACCGCGCGCTCACGCAGTTTTACCAGGCATGGGGGCGTGCGCAGGCGACTGCCGGGCTCGATCGGGCCAGCGACGAGGTATTCTCGCGCTACGTCTGCTGGTTGTCGGGCAATGATCCTGAAGAAATCGCGCAGGGGCCGCTGCCGGCGCATGCGCGGCTGGCCGCCAGTGCTCATTTCGTGTGCCAGGCGCGCAATCCCGATGGCATTTCCGCAACGCTGTCCCACTACTTCGGCGTGCAGGTACGCCTGCAAGAGTTTGTCGTGCACTGGATTCCGCTGGAACCCGCCGAGGCATGCCGGCTGGGTCAGCCGGGACCCGCAAGCGTCATGGGGCATGGCGCGCTGCTGGGCACCATGGTCCCGGACCGCCAGCACAAGTTCCGGCTGGTACTTGGGCCGTTATCGCTGGGACAGTATCTGAACTTCACACCGGGTGGCCGCGACCTGCCGACACTGATCGAATGGATCCGGGCATTTGTTGGTTACGGGCTGGCATGGGAGTTGGCCCTGCTGGTCGACGCCGCAAGCACCGCCGCTCCCGTCCTGGGCGGGCCTGGACGGCTGGGCTGGTCGACATGGCTTGGTGGGTCGCCGGGCAGGCAGGCCATCACAGGCATGGTGTTCGAGCCGGAACGATACGCGAGGCATTGAATGGGTACAGACGGCTGCTGTCACGTAGACAGGATCGAAAACGTGTCGATGTCCGAAACGTCGTGGCCAGGATTGCTCTCGTCGCTATCGGCCGAGCTTCCATGCGGCACGGATCTCGAATACGACCCTGCATTCATGCTACTGCAGGCCAGGGTATCGCCGCGGAGTGATGCGCAGTACGGTGGCTTTCATGCATCGCCCGAGCCCACGAACTGGACGGAGGTGGAACGCGATTGCATGGGCCTGCTGGCACGGTCACGCGATATCCGCCTGGTTGTATTGCTGATTCGATGCCACTGCCGGTCGGCGGGCGCTCGTGGCCTGCGCAACGGACTGCACTCGCTGTATGCGCTGCTTGCCACCTTCCCGACTGAGGTGCATCCACAACTCCAGGTGGATGGCGAGTACGATCCCGCGGTCCGTGCCAACGCACTGGCCGCGCTCGCGGATCCAGCCGGCCTGATGTCGGAGATCCGCGCGTTGACGTTTGGCGATAGAGCGTTGCGCGTGTCGATGCGGGAAATCGAGCGCGCATGGTCCGTACCACTGCCAGTGGACACCATGGCCCCAGCAACGGTGCAGTTGCGGCTCGATGCGCTGCGCGACCGGCATGCCGCATCATTGGCTGCAATCGACGACGCTTGCGCGCAGGTAATGGCGATACAGCGCTGGTGCGTGGACACCATGCCAGGCCACGCGCCAGACCTGGACCCGCTGGTGCGCCTGCTGCGCCTGGTCAGCCATCCTGGCCACGCCGCGGTTGCGTCGCTCGACGAGCCCGGAGCCCGGGCGGTAGCGAGTGCACCCACCGTGCTACCCGCGAGTTCGCTGGCTGGAGCGTCAGATCGTCATGCCGCGCGATGCCAGATCCATGGCGTGCGGCAATGGCTCGAAACCCACGAGCCCAGCAGTCCGGTTGCCCTGCTGCTGCGGCAAGCAGAGTATCTGCTCGGCAAGCCATTCTCAGAGGTATTCCAGGCTATCCCGGCCGAACTGGTCGAGCGCTGGTCCCGCGCGGAAGCGGAGGAGGAAAAGGAAGAGAAAGACGAGAGGCAGTAGAAAAAGGCGGTTGCCTCTCTCACACGGCAAGTTACGGCAAGTTGCACGGCAAGAGAGGCAGGCAGGTTCGCAAGGAACGCGACCGTAGGCGTCAGAAGCCCAGGCTGGCCAGCAGGTCGTCCACCTGCGACTGGTCGGCCACCACGTCGGCCTTCCCCTCCGGGCTGATCTGCGGACCGTTCATCAGCGTGGCAGGTGCTTCCACGCGACGCTCGGCCGGCACGTTGTCGATCAGCACCTGCAGCAGTTCCTGCTCCAGGGTACGGATCATGTCCATCATCTTCTTGATCACCTGCCCGGTCAGGTCCTGGAAGTCCTGGGCCATCATGATCTCCAGCAGATGACTGCCGGTAGTCTTGGCCTTCTGCGGGACTTCGGCCAGGAACTCACGGGTATCGAGCACCAGCGAGCGCGCGTCGCCGAGCTCCACCGGTTGTGCGAACCACTCGTCCCAGCGCTTGTCCAGCGCCGTGGCCTTGCTTTCCAGGTCTTCCTGCAGCGGCTGCGCCAGTTCCACGGCCGTGAGCGTGCGCTCGGCGGCCTGCTCGGTCATGGCGGCGATGTAGTTCAGGCGGTCCCGCGCATCGGGAATCGCCAGGGCGGCCTTCTCGATTTCCTTGTCGAGCCCCAGCTCCCGCATGTTGTCGCGCAGCATCCGCGTCAGGTTGCCTATGCGATGGATGATCTGCTCGGCCGATTCTTGGCTGAAAGTCGGAGTCGTCGACATGTCGCGTACCTCTTGTTATTGACCCATCTTCTCGAAGATCTTGGTGATCTTCTCGTCCAGCGTGGCGGCGGTAAACGGCTTGACCACATAGCCGTTGGCACCGGCCTGTGCGGCGGCAATGATGTTTTCCTTCTTGGCTTCGGCGGTCACCATCAGCACCGGAATCTTGGCGATCGCGGGAATCGCGCGGATCGACTGCAGCATGGTCAGGCCGTCCATGTTCGGCATGTTCCAGTCCGACACCACGAACTGGAAGCTGCCGTCCTTGGCCTTCTCCAGGCCGGCGGCGCCGTCTTCGGCTTCCTCGACGTTGGTGAACCCGAGCTCCTTGAGCAGGTTACGAATGATCCGACGCATGGTCGGGAAGTCGTCGACCACGAGGATCTTGATGTTCTTGTCCACTATACGGCTCCAATACGGTTGCGGATGACGGTGTCATCCGGTTGATGTTTCTGATCTGACCTTCGCGCGTCGTTCCGCACTACACGCGCTGCGCCCGCGCACCAAACGTCGCCAGGTGCGCCATGACGCGCTGGCTCATCTGGTGCAAAGGCACCACTTCATGCACGCCGCCAGTGGCGATCGCCTCCTTCGGCATGCCAAACACGATGCAGGACTGTTCGTCCTGCGCCAGGTTGTACGATCCGGCCTCGCGCATGCGCAGCATGCCGCGCGCGCCGTCCTTGCCCATGCCGGTCAGGATCACACCGGTCACGTTCTTGCCGCCGTGGATGGCGGCGGAATCGAACAGCACATCCACCGACGGGCGATGGCGGTTCACGGGCGCTTCCTGCGACAGGTGCGCCACGTAGTTGGCACCGCTACGCGCCAGCAACAGGTGCGAATCGCCCGGAGCAATGTATGCGTAGCCGGGCAGCACGCGTTCGCCGTGCTCGGCTTCCTTGACGGTAATGCGGCACAGGCCGTTCAGACGCTGCGCAAACGACTTGGTGAAGCCGGCCGGCATATGCTGCACGATCATGACCGCCGGCGAATCGGGCGGCAGCGGCATCAGGAACTCCTTGATAGCCTCGGTACCACCGGTCGACGCGCCGACGATGATCAGCTTTTCGGTCGACAGCAGCGGCGCACGCAGGATCGGCGCAGCCGGCACCGCACCGGCCGCTGCTTCGGGCCGCGCCTTCACGCGGGCGCGCGAGGCGGCGCGCAGCTTGTCGGCGATCGTGTCGGTGTACTCGATCAGCCCGTCACGAATGCCGAGCTTGGGCTTGGTCACGAAATCCACCGCACCAAGTTCCAGCGCACGCATCGTGATTTCCGACCCGCGCTCGGTCAGCGACGACACCATCAGCACCGGCATCGGCCGCAAGCGCATCAGGCGCTCGAGGAAATCGAGCCCGTCCATGCGTGGCATTTCCACGTCCAGCGTCAGCACGTCCGGGTTCAGGCGCTTGATCATGTCACGCGCCACCAGTGGGTCCGGCGCGGTACCCACCACTTCCATGTCCGGCTGGCTGTTGATGATCTCGGTCATCAGGCTGCGGATCAGCGCGGAATCATCCACGCACAACACCTTGATCTTCGCGGCAGTCATGTTCGTCTCTACGTCTTAAGGTTTCAGGTCGGCGTCCTGGCCGATACCTGCCGCGTAAACAATTCCACGGCACCACGCGCGGGTGCCTTCGTGGAGGTGGACAGCACGCGTGCCAGCGCGCGCTCTTCGCGTTCCACGCCTACCGTATCGTCCTGGCGTGTCAGCCGGCGCACCAGCGCCAGGCCCGTATGCGGGAAGTAGCTGACGCGTCGCGCATGCGGGCCACGCAGGTCCTGCGCGGCCACGCGAATCTCTTCGGTGCGCAGGTACTTCAATACGAAATCGGCATTCCGGTCCCCAATATTGAGGGTCGTCATGTTCGCCAGTACCGCGCCACCACCGAAAACCTTGGCTTCCAGGCGTTCGCGCCGTGCACCCATCTTCAGCAGTTCATTGATCAGCACTTCCAGCGCATAGCATCCGTAGCGCATCGATGCGGACAGCATGCGATCCGCGCCGGCGTTCTCGTCGTCGGGCAGCATGAAGTGGTTCATGCCGCCGACACCGGCCACTTCGTCGCGAATGCAGGCGGCCACGCACGAGCCCAGTACCGTGGTCAGCACCACGTCGTCGCCGGTCACGTAGTACTCGTTAGGCAGAAGCTTGATGGCCTGCTTGCCAAATTCACGGTCGAAGTACTTGCGCGTGGCGATGGCCTCGGGCATCTGTGGGGTGCCGCGCATCATGCACCTCCGCCCTTGCCTGCCAGTTCATACACGGTCTGTCCGCGCAACTGGAACGCACGCGTGACATACGAAAAATTCTCCGAATGTCCGGCAAATAGCAGGCCGTTCGGCTTCAGCAACGGGGCAAACCGTTCCAGGATGCGGCCCTGGGTCGGCTTGTCGAAATAGATCATCACGTTGCGGCAGAAGATCGCGTCGAATTTCTCGCGAATGCCCCAGTCAGGCGCCAACAGGTTCAGTGGTTCGAAACTGATGGTCGACGCCAGGTCCGGCTTTACCTTCACCGCACCGGCACGCGCACCGGTGCCTTTGAGAAAGAAGCGCTTGAGCCGTTCCTGCGACAGGCGTGCCACCTGCTCGGAGGTATAGACCCCGGCCCGTGCCTTGGCCAGGACCTGGGTATCGATATCGGTGGCCAGTACGGTACCGGCACGGTCACCAAGCGCCTCGGCCAATGTGATGGCGATCGAGTACGGTTCTTCGCCGGTCGACGCAGCGGCACACCATACGCTGTATGGGCGGCCAACCTTCCTGGCGTGCTCGGCCAGCAACGGGAAATGGTGCGCCTCCCGGAAGAACGACGTCAGGTTCGTGGTCAGCGCGTTGGTGAAGTATTCCCACTCGTCCGACCGGTCATCGGCTTCGAGCAGTTCCAGGTACGAGCCGAAGTCGCTCAACTGCAGCGACCGCAGGCGCCGCGCCAGGCGGCTGTAGACCATCTCGCGCTTGTGGCTGCCCAGCGAGATGCCCGCACGCTTGTGAATCAGCGCGCGGACCTTCTCGAAGTCACGCTCGGTCAGCAGGAAGTCACGCATGTCGTCGCGCAGCGGCGCCAGCACCGGCGCAGCCGGATTGGCGGCCGCGCCTGGCTTCCCGGTAGCGCTGGAGGAAGAACGGAGCGGCGTCATGTGTGTATTTCGTCAGGGTTGCCGATCAACGGCGATACGGATTTGGGGACGACGCGGCTTGCCGGTTCAGGCAAGCTCGGCTTCGATCAGTTCCATCTCGGAGCTGGTCATCATGCGTTCGATGTCGATCAGGATCAGCATCCGGCCTTCCACCGAACCGAGACCAGTCAGGTGTTCGTTGGATACCGAGACGCCGAACTCCGGTGCCGGCTTGATGTCGTCGCCGGTCAGCGTAAGCACGTCCGACACGCCATCGACGACGATGCCCACCACGCGACCCGCCACGTTCAGGATGATCACCACGGTCTGGTGGTCATAACGGACGTTGCCAAGGTCGAACTTGAGGCGCAGGTCGACGATCGGCACGATTACGCCGCGCAGGTTCGTCACGCCCTTGATGAAATCGGGTGCATTGGCAATGCGGGTCACCGTCTCGTAGCTACGGATCTCCTGCACCTTGAGGATGTCGATGCCATATTCCTCGGTGCCCAGCGTGAAGACCAGGTATTCCTGGCCAGAGGCTTCACTGCCCTGGGTATCGATGTGTCCGATGCCGGCCATGTCTGTTCTCCTTGCTGTCGATTACTGTACGGACACCGGGTCCTGGCGGCGCACGCCGGTACGCTGCAGCGCGCCGACGTCCACGATCAGCGCGACGCTGCCGTCGCCCAGGATCGTCGCCGCAGAGATGCACGGCACCTTGCGATAGTTGGTTTCGAGGTTCTTCAGGACCACCTGGTGCTGACCAATCAGCTGGTCCACCAGCAGCGCGAAGCGCTTGCCTTCGGCGGCCAGGATCACGGCGATGCCCTGCGTGGGCTCCTGCACCGCATTGGCCACGTTGAAGACCTTGTGCAGTTCCAGCAGCGGCAGGTACTCGCCGCGGACATTCATCACGCGCTCGCCGTTGGCGGCGGTGTGCACATCCTCGGCCTTCGGCTGCAGCGACTCCATCACGCAGTTCAGCGGCAGGATGAACGTTTCTTCACCAGTACGCACCGACATGCCATCCAGGATCGCCAGCGTCAGCGGCAGCACGATGCGCGTGGTGGTACCCAGCCCCGGTCGCGAGCTGATTTCGACGTGACCGCCCATCTCCTGGATGTTCCGCTTCACCACGTCCATGCCCACGCCACGGCCCGACACGTCGGTCACGACTTCAGCCGTGGAGAAGCCCGGCGCGAAGATCAACTGCCAGACTTCGTCGTCGGTCATGCTTTCCGATGCCCCGGGCAAACCGTTCTGGATCGCCTTGGACAAGATGCGTTCGCGGTTCAGGCCGCCACCGTCGTCGCTCACTTCGATAACGATGTTGCCGCCCGCGTGCTGTGCGGACAGGATCAGCTGGCCGGTAGGCTCCTTGCCCGCGGCCACGCGCTTCTCGGCGGTCTCGATGCCATGATCCAAACTGTTGCGCACCAGGTGCGTCAGCGGATCGATGATGCGTTCGATCAGGCTCTTGTCGAGTTCGGTCGCCTTGCCGAACGTGACCAGGTCGATCTGCTTGCCGAGCTTGCTGGCCAGGTCGCGCACCAGGCGCGGGAAGCGCGAGAACACATAGTCCATCGGCATCATGCGGATCGACATCACCGCTTCCTGCAGATCGCGCGCATTGCGCTCGAGCTGCCCCATGCCGGAGAACAGGCGGTCGAACAGTACCGGGTCCAGCGACGATGCGGTCTGGGCCAGCATCGACTGCGTGATCACGAGCTCGCCCACCAGGTTGATGATCTGGTCGACCTTTTCGGTCGGCACGCGGATCGAGCCGGAATCGGGTGCATGCGCAGCCGCTGCGGCTGGCTTGGCTTTTTCCTTTTCCTTCTCCTTCGCGGCCGGTGCAGCTGCGGGTGCAGTTGCGGGTGCGGCGGCTACCGGAGCCGGCGCGGCCACGGGTGCCGGTGCGGCGGCCGCGGCGGGTGCCTCGCCGGCCGCCACAGCTTCCACCGTGATCTGCTTCTCGTCGATCACGAAGCAGCAGACCGCGATGATGTCATCGGTACCGCACTGGCTGTTCAGCCAGATGGTCAGGTCGCCATCGGCCTCTTCCTGCCCGGTAATCTCGCCAAGGTTGGCCAGTTCCTCGCGCAGCAGCGCCTGGTCGGCTGCCGAAACCTTGATCAGGCGGACCTTGAGATTGCCACCGGCCGGTGCGGCTGCAGCGGCGGCGACGACAGGGGCCGCAACGGGAGCGGGAGCCGGTGCCGGGGCATGCGCCGCATCGCCGCCGGCTTCCTGGGCCAGCTGCTGCAGGACGGCGCAGATGCGCGCGAACGTTTCCGGATCGGGTTCGGTGCCGTTGCGATAGGCGTTGAGCTGGTCTTGCAACACGTCCTTGGTTTCCAGAAAGGTATCGATGATGACCCGTGTCAGGGCCAGTTCCCGCCGACGCGTACGGTCGAGCAGGTTCTCAAAGATGTGCGTGGTCTCGGTCAGGGCCGTAAAGCCGAACGTGGCGGCACCGCCCTTGATCGAGTGCGCGGCACGGAAAATCGCGTTGAGCGCCTCGGCGTCGGGGGACTCCAGGTCCACCTCGAGCAGCAGCTGCTCCATTTCTACGAGCAGTTCCTCTGCCTCTTCGAAGAAGGTCTGGTAGAACTGCGTGATATCGATATCGACAGACATGATCGTCCTGGCTCGCTAGATTGCTCTGGAAGACGCGCCGTTCACCGCGACGGCGCATCTCATTCCTACTTGCCCTTGGGCTGCGTGGCCGGCTTTGCCCCGGCCGCAGACGCTGCCTCCAGCTGCGCCTGCATTTCTTCCGCGGCACGGCCCTTCTGGACCTGCACCGAAACTTCGGCGGCGCTGGCATTCTCCGTTTCGAACTGGGCTTGCGCGCGCTTGTTGAGCACCACGATGCTGATGCGCCGGTTGACGGCCGCCAGCGGATCGTTCTTCTCCAGCGGCATGGTGTCCGCCAGGCCCAGCACACGCAGCACCTTGCCTTCCTGCATGCCGCCCGCGATCAGTTCCTGGCGCGAGGCATTGGCACGATCGGCGGACAGTTCCCAGTTGCTGTAGGCGCGTTCGCCCATCATGTACGTGGCCGAATCGGTATGGCCCGAGAGGCTGACCTTGTTCGGCATCTCGTTGAGTACCGGCCCGATCTCACGCAGGATCGTGCGCATGTAGGGCTCCACCGCCGCGCTTCCGGTACGGAACATCGGGCGATTCTGCGTATCCAGGATCTGGATGCGCAGCCCCTCGCTGGTGATGTCCAGCAGCAACTGCGGACGGAACTGGCGCAGCGTCGGGTTGTTCTCGATGATCTGCTCGAGGCGGCCCTTCAGCGCGCGCAGGCGCTCGCTGTCGAGCTGATCGCGGCGGCGTTGGGCGTCGGACGGGTCATTGGTCATGGCCTTCATGACTTCGCCGTCCTTGGCCATCGGGTCCTTGCCGCCGCCCGGAATCACGCTCTTCGACAAGCTGCTCTTGTCGCCACCGGCCATGGCCACCTTGAGCGGCGTCTTGAAATAATCGGCCACGCCGACCAGCGTCTTCGGGGAAGCCGAGCTCAACAGCCACAGCACCAGGAAAAGCGCCATCATGGCCGTCATGAAGTCGGCGTAGGCGATCTTCCAGCTATGGTTGCCGTGCGGTTTGGCGTGCGACTTCGCCTTCTTGATAATGATCGGACGCAGGTCCTGGGCGCTGCTCATGGCTGCTCTCCCGTCAGGTCAGGCTCTTGACTTCACGGACGTGGTCGTCGAGCTCGAGGAACGACGGACGTACCGTGGAGTACAGCACCTTGCGGCCGAATTCCACCGCCACCAGCGGTGCATACCCATTGAGCGAAGCCAGCAGGGTGACCTTGATGCACTCGTACATCTTGATGCTCTCGGACACCTGGTGTTCAATTCGCGACGCCAGCGGCGACACGAAACCGTAAGCCAGCAGAATGCCCAGGAACGTTCCCACCATGGCGTGGGCGATCAGGGCGCCCAGTTCGGCCGGCGGCAGGTCGGCCGAGGCCAGCGCATGCACCACGCCCATCACGGCGGCCACGATACCGAACGCGGGCAGGCCGTCGCCGACGCGTGACAGCGCATGGGCGGGAATCTCGGCCTCGTGGCGGAACGTTTCGATTTCGTGGTCCATGAGCGCCTCGATCTCGAACGCGTTCATGTTGCCGTTGACCATCATGCGCAGGTAGTCGGTCAGGAACTCCATCATCTTGGCGTCGGCCAGGATACGCGGGTACTGACTGAAGACACTGCTGGATGCGGGATCGGCAATTTCCTTTTCGAGGAACAGGATGCCCTCGCGGCGGGCCTTGGACAGCAGCACGTACAGCAAGGCCATCACGTCCAGGTACAGGTCCTTCTTGTACTTGGAGCCCTTGAACAGCGAGGGCATGGCCTTCATCGTGGCCTTGATGGCCTTGCCGCTGTTGGAGCTGATGAATGCGCCAACGGCTGCACCGCCGATGATGATGAGCTCCGCCGGTTGATACAGCGCGCCCATATGGCCGCCGGTGAGGGCGTAACCACCCAGCACCGCCACGACTACGACGACATAGCCAATAACTACTAGCACGATCGGATCCCCGTCTGAAAAACACGCGTCAGGCACGCATCAGGGCGTCCGGTACGGACGAGCGGGGTCACCACCCACCGGTACCGGGGCCCACCTGCTACGCGGACGTCAGGCCGGATGGAATCAGGCTTGGGTCTGCGCGGCTGCGGCGTCTTTCGAGAGCTTCTTTACCTTTCCGGCGCGCGAAGGCGGACGGCACAGGCTGCAGACAAAGTTCGCGTGCGGCTCATAGGCATGCGTCACGAACTGGCCGCCGCAACAGGTGCACGTGGAAAGCTGCAGCATGTTGCTCTCGAAAAACCGTACTAACGTCCAGGCACGGGTGAAACTTAAGACGATTTCGCCGCCAAGCAGCGAAACGTGTTCGAGGTACAGACGATAAGCGGCCACTACCGCGCGAATGCCCGACGTCTCGCCTTCCTGCACCATGAACTGGTACGCCGAGAAGAACAGCGACGAATGGATATTCGGCAGCCAGGTCGTGAACCAGTCTGTCGAGAACGGGAGCATGCCCTTGGGCGGCGACGCGCCCCGCAGCTCCTTGTAGAGGCGGATCAACCGGTCGCGCGAGAGCGTGGTCTCGGCTTCAAGCACCTGCAGGCGTGCACCCAGGCCGATCAGCTCGATGGCGAGCTGGGTCTGGTTGGCGTCCTGCAGGACGCTCTTGCGGTTGGGGACGGGAGTGGCCGTGAAGCTGCGGGCCGGCTGGGCCTGGAGGAGCGCTGTCAATTGAGCGACTCCACAGGTTGCCGGGCCAGCAGGATAGCAGCGTGGATCTGCTGCATATCATGGTTCTTGGCCGTGTGGGTGAGCGTGGACAGCAGCGCGTGATCGTCGAAGCGGAAACGGCACAGCACCATATTCGATGCGGCCAGCTTGACGAGTTGCGCCGAGGTCAGCTTGGCAAGGATCTCAGCAATTTCCTTGCTGACACCAAGCCTGAACATGGCTTCCACCTGATTTTCGCGCACGAGTCGTTGCGCGAGCAGGAGATAGGCAAGATTGACCTCCCTGATCTCCTGGAGAACTTCACTGCTTTCCAATTTTTCCCCGCTACCAAAAAACCCCTCGACCGCTTGTCCAGCGCTTACCGGCTAGGCCGGCGACCAGATCGTTTGGTGCGTGTTCGAGTGGGTACAACGTACTACGAAAGGAACTGCGCCCGGTTACACCTTAACTCTTAAACGTTACAGATGTTACAGAGTGTAAGTGAAACTGTTACGTTTATATCGGCAATTCGCCTGAAATGCCAATCCCTACTTACGTTGGGCATTGGCAAATGTCGTACAGAAAAGACATAGGTCGCGAATTTTGTAACAGACCCCACGACTGTCTTCTGATTTACATCAAAGGCGTAACAGTTAGCGTACTGAACGGACACGCCTTCGTTGCGGTGCACACGTCACAGCAGAAAACGGGGTTGCCGGAATCCACTATTGACGAACGAGCGCGCCTTGGTTAAACACGCGCCGCAACCACGCGGCAAGCCGTGCAAACACATCGTCGGGCGCCTCGCGAAACAGATGAGGACGTGCACGTTCCACTTGCTCGAGCACGCGCGAGGCCTCGTCAGCGCTGACCGAGCCGTATTCCAGCGCAAGCCCCAGCAACGCACGCAGTTCGCCTACCTTGCTGCGCCCCAGCGCCTCGCTTGGCTCGGTCTGCAACGCGTACATGACGTCGTACGCGCGTTGGCGCAGGCTGTCGGCAATGCGCCATGCCGGCGTGCGCATCCGCTCTTCAAGCGTGCGGATATCGATGGCCGACGACGCGATCTGCGCCGCCAGCGCTTCCGTGAAGGCCGCATCGGCGCCCGCCTCGGACAGGATGTTCGTGGCCCATTCGCGCGCGTGTTCCACGCGCTGCTGCGTTGTCCACTCGGGCTGCACGGCCAGGCCAAAGCCAAAGCGCTCGGCATCGCGCATCAATGCAGCCAGCGCGTTTGGCAGTTGCTTGTCGAAGACCTTCCTGGCCCAACCGTACTCGCCGCTGGCCAATAGCCGCATCACGGCGCGCTCGGTCAGCGGGCCATCCTGCTGCATCAGGCGCGCGCGCAGGAAGTCGTCAAACGCAGGCGGAATGAATTGCGCGTCGAGTCCGGTGGAAACTTTTACAAATGCATCGAAGTCCGCGCGCAGCCTTGCCGTAGCTTCGGCCGACAGGGACAGGCTGATGTCGGTATTCATGATGTTGTTCAGACGAGTAAGCGCCCCGGCGCAACTTTTACAAAGCTGGTGCCGGGGCGCGCGCCATCACTATCCGATGGCGTTCATGCTCTGCTCATGCGAGCTTTACATGACGTTCAGAAGGCGCTCCAGTCACCGTTGTCGGACGCGCTGCTGCCCGTCGATGCTGCCGTGAGCGCGGGGCGCTTCTTCTGGCTATCGGCATCTTCGTCGGCAACTTCAGTCATGGCCGACGCCGCGGCAGCGGCCACCAGTGCGGTACCAGCCGGCTTGCCCGGCTTGCGACCCTTCGTGGTGCGTGCCACGACGGGCTTCGTACCCGGGCGGACCGTCGAACGCACGTTTGGACGAGCAGCCGGTGCGACTGGTGCGGCGAGCATCGGCGTCGACGTCACGGCATCGTCGTGCGACAGGCGGAAGCCAGACACCGACTCCATCAGGCGGCCCGCCTGGTCCTGCAGCGATCCTGCAGCCGCCGCGGCCTGTTCCACCAGTGCCGCGTTCTGCTGCGTCACTTCATCCATCTGCGCCACGGCCTGGTTGACCTGCTCGATGCCCGAGCTCTGCTCGGCCGAAGCGGCGCTGATCTCGCCCATGATGTCGGTCACGCGCTTCACGGCCTGCACGATCTCGTCCATCGTGGTGCCGGCCTGGCTGACCAGTGCGGCGCCGGTATCGACCTGCGCCACCGAGTTGTCGATCAGCGTCTTGATTTCCTTGGCCGCATTGGCGCTGCGTTGCGCCAGGCTGCGCACCTCGCCGGCCACCACCGCAAAGCCACGGCCCTGTTCGCCGGCACGCGCCGCTTCCACGGCGGCGTTCAGCGCCAGGATGTTGGTCTGGAACGCAATGCCTTCGATCACGCCGATGATGTCGACGATCTTGCGCGATGCGCCGTTGATCTCGCCCATGGTCTGCACCACCTGGCCCACCACCTCGCCACCACGCACGGCCGTTTCCGATGCGTTGGCTGCCAGGCCGCTGGCCTGACGCGCGTTGTCGGCATTCTGGCGCACGGTGCTGGTCAGTTGCTCCATGCTCGACGCGGTTTCCTCGAGCGAGGCGGCCTGTTGCTCGGTACGCTGCGACAGGTCGTTGTTGCCGGCCGCGATCTCACGCGAAGCCGTACCGATCGATTCGGCCGACTCCTTGAAATCGCGCACCATACCCGACAACTGCTGCTGCATCTGGCTCATTGCGTGCAGCAGGCTGTTCTGGTCATTGGCGCGCAGGTCGACCTTGTCCGAGAAATCGCCGTCGGCGATACGCGCCGCGATCGACGCCGCATAGCCCGGCTCGCCGCCAAGCTGGCGCGACAACTGCCGAGCCAGGAACCAGCCCAGCAGTACCGACACCACCCCGCCGCCCAGCACCAGCAGCAGCATCAGCACACGCGAGCTGTTGTAGACGCTGGTCGATTCTTCCATGTTGGACTTCGCGCGCTCATCGCGGCGCTTGACCATCTTGAACAACACTTCTTCCAGCGCGCGGCTTTCCTTGAGCAGATCCGCGCTCTCCGTGAACACGGTGCTTTCGAACTGCGAGGTATCGAGCGGCTGCTTGCTGACCAGTTCCACATACTTGAGCATGCGGTCACGGAACGGCGGCACCAGCGTCTCGTACTGCTTGAACAGCGCCTGGCCCTCAGGCTGGGTGAAGGATTCCTTGGCAGTTTTTACACGTGCCTCCATCGCGGTCAGCGATTTCTGGATCTCTTCCTTCTCGGTCGCGCGCTCGCCCATGGTCGACGCCGACAGCAGCGCAATCTGTGCGCGGCTGGCGTAGACCAGGTTGATATTGCCGTCCTGCACGGCCTTCAGAGCCTGCAGGTCGGTGTTGTAGATCTTGCCGGTCCATTCCGCCATTCGCCCCATGTTGACCACGCCCAGCAGGCCGATGATGGCACCGATCACGGATACAACCAGGAAGCCGGCAATCAGCCTGGTTGTAACGCGTAGTTGATTGAACCACTGCATAGAACTACCCCCTTCTTCTGTCAGAAAAGACCGGGATGGCCTGCGATGCACCGTCCCGAGTTGTTGTCGCTGCCGCCTGCTTGGGCGGCCGCTTTGCCCCGTTCCTGATGCCACGCTTCTGGCGCGGCGCTGTGCGGCCCTTGTCCATGTGGACGCGGGCCCGCTCCCCACTTCAGCCGACTGCTTCCACTGCCGTCTCCATCTGGCGCTTGCGTGCGGGCCTGGCTTCGGCCTGCGTGCTCACGCGGAACGTGGAGATCGACTCGCGCAAGCGGTCGGCCTGTTCCTCCAGCGAGCCGGCCGCGGCTGCGGCCTGCTCCACCAATGCTGCGTTCTGCTGCGTGACTTCATCCATCTGCGCCACGGCCTCGTTCACCTGCTCGATACCCGCGCTCTGCTCCACCGAAGCGGAGCTGATATCGCCCATGATGTCGGTGACGCGCTTTACGGCCTGCACGATCTCGTCCATCGTCGCGCCGGCCTCGCTGACCAGGGCGGAGCCGTTTTCCACGCGCGATACGGTATTACCGATCAGGTTCTTGATTTCCTTGGCCGCGTTGGCGCTGCGTTGCGCCAGGCTGCGCACTTCGCCCGCCACTACCGCAAAGCCACGGCCTTGTTCCCCGGCGCGCGCGGCTTCCACGGCGGCATTGAGCGCCAGGATGTTGGTCTGGAACGCGATGCCCTCGATCACGCCCACGATGTCGACGATCTTGCGCGATGCTTCGTTGATCTCGTCCATCGTCTGCACCACACGGCCCACGGCCTCGCCACCACGCACGGCGGTATCCGATGCATTGACCGCCAGGCCACTGGCCTGGCGTGCGTTGTCGGCGTTCTGGCGCACGGTGCCGGTCAGCTGCTCCATGCTCGACGCGGTTTCCTCGAGCGAAGCTGCCTGCTGACCGGTGCGTTGCGAGAGGTCGTTGTTGCCCGCCGCCACCTGATGCGTGGCCGTGGAAATGCTGGCCATGCCTTCCTGGATGTCATGCACCACCGAAAGCAGGCTACGCTGCATCGTGCGCATGGCACGCGCGAGTGCGCCCACCTCGTCGGCAGACTTGTGTTCGAACGTCGTGGTCAGGTCGCCGGCACCCATGCGCAGCGCAAAATCCAGCATCTCGCCAACCGGGCGCTCCACACGCGACACCAGCAGCGCCCCCGCGGCAAACGAAGAAATCACGGCCAGCGCAAACGCGCCCCACAACCACGGCCACAGTTGCACGGCGGCTTCCGGCGACATCCAGTGCACGCCGGCCAGTGCCACCAGGAACCACACCAGCCCGGCCAGTTGCGCCCAGAGAATGCGGCGCCTGAGATTGATGCGGGCAAGACGTCCGATGAAACCCGCCACGCCGGTTCGCACCACGGCGCCGTCGCGGATCGCCAGACCCGCGGCACGGTTTTCCCGGAAACGCCGGTACGCGGCTTCGGCAGCGTCGATCTGGTCCCGTGTGGCCATCGAGCGCACCGACGTATAGCCAATGGTGCGGCCGTCGACGCGTGTCGGCGTCACCGTGGCCTGCACCCAGTAGTGGTCGCCATCCTTGCGACGGTTCTTGACGATGCCCACCCACGACCTGCCAGCCTCGATCGACGCCCAGAGGTCGGCAAACGCTTCCGGCGGCATGTCCGGATGACGCACGAGGTTGTGTGGCGCCCCCAGCAACTCGTCGGCGGAGAAGCCGCTGATCTCGACGAACGCCCGGTTCGCGAACGTGATCCGCCCCTTGAGATCGGTTCGCGAGATCAGGTAGTCGTTCGGCGAAAGCGCATGCTCGCGCTGGGTGACGGGCTGGTTGTTACGCATGAATGATGGACTTGCGTTGAATGCTTCCGGTCCGTGCGTAACGCATCTCGCGCGGGCGCGACGGACGGCTTACAGGAAATGGACTTCAGATGGCGCCGGCGGCAGCGTCCAGCGCCGCGAGGTCGTCGACATTCATCAGCTTCTCGATATCGGCGAGGATCAGCATGCGACCTTCGAGTGAACCGAGTCCGCGGATGTAATCGGTTTCCACACCGCCCGACAGTGCCGGTGCCGGCTTGATCTGCGCAGGGGTCAGCGTGAGCACATCGGAAACGCCGTCAACCACGATGCCCGTGGTACGTTGATTGATGTCAACGATGATCACCACGGTGTACTGGTCATAGCTGATCTCGGCCTGCTGGAACTTGATGCGCAGGTCGATGATCGGGACGATGATGCCGCGCAGATTGACCACGCCCTTCAGATAGGCGGGCGCATTGGCGATCTGCGTGACCGTTTCGTAGCCACGGATCTCCTGGACCTTGAGGATGTCGATGCCGTACTCTTCGCGACCGAGCCGGAAGGCCAGGAATTCTTCTCCCGCGCCGTCAGCACGGTTGTTACTCGTGTTCATGGTTGCCCCCGCTGGCATGGTTGGTCGTGGCCGGGGTAGCTCTGCCCCTGGCTGCTGGCGACCCGAGGCAGTGACCGGCCCGGAACGCGGCCGGACCTCCTGCTATGGCCCTCCAGCAATAACGGCGTAATGCGGGGTGAATTAAGACCGACTTGGGGGCGGATTTACCCCTCCGTGGGAGGGGTCAGCAACGCGTGAACCGACGCCATCAGCTCGTCGGGATCGAACGGCTTGGCCAGGAAGCCCGATGCGCCGGCTTCGCGCGCCTGGCTCAGGATGCGGTCGTCGTGCTCGGTCGACAGCATAAGGATCGGGATCGCCGCGTAGGCGGGTGTGGCGCGCAACGCGCGAATCAGCGACAGCCCATCCATGCCAGGCATGACCTGGTCCGTGACCAGCATGCCGAACTGGCCTTCCAGGGCCACCTCATGCGCCTCCTTGCCGTCGGAGGCTTCGGTCACCGTGAATCCGCCCGCCCGCAGGCAGGCGCCGGTCATGCGGCGCAACGATGGCGAATCGTCGACAACAAGGATGTGCGGAAGGGACATCGGGGACTTTCGTGGAAGGTTGGTCCGCCAGTGGCAAGGCATAGCGGCCGGCGACGGACGGGCCAGCGGCTGGCCCGTGCGATTGCCCGCATGTGCCGGTGCCCTGCCTCTGTCATATCGACACCTGGCGCGCACGCTTTAGAGTTGCCGCCCACAAATTTTTTCCGACGAACGTCCGGGACCTACGCGCGCAGCGGCCGCGCGCTGTGCAGCAGATCGACAAAGGCCGGGACGTCGAGCGGCATCGCCATCAGGTAGCCCTGCACTTCGTCACAGCCCATGGAATGCAGGATATCGAGCTGCGAGGCCGATTCCACGCCCTCCGCCACCACCTTCATGCGCAATTCGTGCGCCAGCGCCACCATCGATCCAACGATGGCCCGGCCCTGAAGGTCGGCATCGAGCCCGCCGATCAGCGTGCGGTCGATCTTGAGCGTGCCCACGCGCAACCGCTTCAGGTAACCCAGGCTCGAATAGCCGCTGCCGAAATCGTCCAACGCCACGTGGATACCGAGCGACTGCAGGTCGGCCAGCGTTTCCATCGACTTGCCGATGTCCTTCATCGCCGCGGTCTCGGTAATTTCGAGCGTGATGGCCGACGGCGGAATGTCATGCTGATGGATCTGTTCAAGCAGGTACTGGGCAAAGTTGCGGCTGGCAAAACGCAGGCCGGACACGTTGATCGCCACCGGCACCACCGGCAGCCCCGAGTCCTGCCACGCACGTACCTGCGCGCAAACCTGCGAGATCACCCAGTCGTCGAGCTTGTCGATCTGTCCGGACTGCTCGGCCACCATGATGAACTCGGCCGGATTGATCGCGCCAAGCGTAGGATGGCGCCACCGGCATAGTGCTTCGGCACCCACCACGCCGCGCGTCTTCACGTCGTACTTGGGCTGGTACACCAGCGACAGCGCATCGTCCTGGATGGCCGGCCACAGATCGCGCCGGATCACGCGCATGCGGCGCGCGCGTTCGCCCGCGGCGGAGTTGAACACCCGCATCTGGTTCGACCCGCTTTCACGCGCCTCCGACAGGCTGACACGCGCCGCCTGCATCAGCGATTCCGACGTTGCCGCATCGCGCGGATAGATGGCGATGCCGATGTTCACGCCGATCTGCATCTGCAGGCCTCGCGCGGCCACGAATTCGGACAATGATCCCAGCACACGCGCACCAAGGTCATGGGCACGGCTATGCTGCACCAGCTCGGGGACGCCAACCGCGAACTCGTCGCGCGCCAGTCGCGCCAGGAAATGATGGGGCTCCAGGGCCGCCTGCGCCAGCGCGCCGGCGTCCTGCGCGAGAATGTCGTCGGCACGTACTTCGAAGACCTCGTCCACCTCGCGGAAATCGGCTATGTGAATCAGCAACACCGCGCAGCTGGTTTCGGACAGCCTCGCGTGCGCAATGGTCTGGTCAAGCCACCGCGCAAAGGCGGTGCGGTCGGGCAGGTCGGTGCTCACGCTGTACTCGCCAACCGGTGGCTGGTCGCGTCCCGACGGCCGTACGGTCAGTTTCGCCAGACGACCCGAGCCACGGCGGACCAGGCGTGACTCGCCAGGCCGTACGCCGGACGGGAAATCGTCCGCTTCGTCGGCAACGTTCGAGTCGGCAAGCGAGGCAGCCCATTTGCGCGACTGCATCCAATGCATGGCGTACAACGCCGAACACAGCAGCGCGAGCCCACCCGCAAGCCACACGGGACCATGGCCGGCGCCGTCGATGCAGGCGCGCGCCGTCAGCGATGCGCTACCGCATGCCCGGCCCAGGCGCGCGCCAGCTACCGCAACCAGGCCGCCGCCGGCAAGCATGGCCGCAACGATGGCCAGGTGCCAGCCGCGCCCGCCATGCCGCAACCATTGCAGGACCGGCGTCGACACATGGGATACGACCACGCTGGCGGCAAGCGTCGCGGCAAGGGTGGCGGCCAGCTTGGTGCCATCGTTGGCAGCGGTCAGGGTACCGGAGGCCAGCGTCACCCAGAGCGGCATGCCCAGCGTGACTTGTGACATCAGGGCTGCCGACCACGCCAGTGACCGGACAACCTTGCGCCCCTGCTCGCCTTCCGTTTTGGCCGCGCGAAAGCTCCGCGCGGCCAGAACGCCGAGCAGGGCTGCAAGCAGCGATAGGATGGAAATCGTGGCAATCATTGGGGCTGCGCGAAGAAGAACAGCGAGTGCGCGGGAAACACCAGGATATGGGGCAAACAAAAGCCCGCATCATGGCATCTCGCGCGCGTCGTGTGAACCTCGTTGGACGCCTGGTTGGGCGTGTTGTTGAATGTTTCCTTGTATGTATCAGTCTTGAAAACTCAGAATGCGGCCCAGTTGTCGTCTGCCGCCGCACCTGGGGCACTCGCGGCCGGCTGGTTCAGCGCTGGACGCAACAGCTTCGGTTCGCGTCCCGTGCGCACGATCGGCGGACGTCGGGAAGCCGGTCGTGCCGGAGCCCGCTCGGTCGTACGTGCCAGCGCGGGTGCTGCCTTTGCCGGCGTGGCGTGCGGCGTCACCAGTGGCAGCGCAGGCGCGACGGCGTGCTGCTGCACGCCACCATCATCGGCCAATGAAAACACCGAGACCACGCTCTTCAGCTTCTGGGCCTGTTCCTCCAGCGCACCGGCCGCGGCGGCAGCCTCTTCCACCAGCGCCGCGTTCTGCTGGGTAACCTGGTCCATCTGTGCCACGGCCTGGTTGACCTGTTCGATGCCGGTGGTCTGTTCCTGCGACGCGGCACTGATCTCGTTCATGATGTCAGTCACGCGACGCACGGCCTGGACGATTTCGCCCATGGTGTGTCCGGCTTCGGCCACGAGCTTCGTGCCGCTTTCCACGCGCTGGCCCGACTCACTGATCAACGATTCGATTTCCTTGGCAGCATTGGCGCTGCGCTGCGCCAGGCTGCGCACCTCGCCAGCCACCACGGCAAAGCCGCGGCCCTGCTCGCCGGCACGGGCCGCTTCCACCGCGGCATTCAGCGCCAGGATGTTGGTCTGGAAAGCGATCCCTTCAATCACGCCGATGATCTCGACCACCTTGCGCGAGGCGCCGTTGATCTCGTTCATGGTGTCCACCACACGCCCCACCACATCGCCGCCCTTGAGCGCGATCTGCGAGGCCTCGCCAGCCAGCACGCCGGCCTGGCGCGCATTGTCGGCGTTCTGACGCACCACGGTGGTCAGTTCTTCCATGCTGGCCGCGGTCTGTTCCAGCGATGCGGCCTGCTCTTCGGTACGTTGCGACAGATCGGTGTTGCCCGCCGAAATCTGCTGGGTGGCCGAGGCAATCGAATCGGTGCCACCGCGCACTTCATGCACGATGCCCGACAGGCTGTCCTGCATCTTCGCCAGCGCCTGCATCATGCGACCGACTTCGTTCTTCGACATGCTCGTGATGCGCGATGTCAGGTCGCCGCCCGCCATGCGCTCGAACACCGACAACGCCTCTTCCACCGGACGCACGATCGCGCGATGCAGCATGACGGTGGCGACAATCGCGATCGCAATGCCGAACAGGATCAGCAGGATCGACATCGTACGAATCGTTTCAAAGCGCGCCTGCGCGCTTTCAAAATTCGCCTTGCCGGTTTCCATCTGGAAGCTCTCGAGCTTTTCGTGCGCGCTGGACATGCCGCGTTGCAGCTCGGGCATCACGTCACGCCCGATCCGCAAGGCTTCTTCGCGATTGCCGCTGCTCAGTGCCTTTTGCCAGGGCATCACGCCCTTGTCGAAGAACTCCTGGCGCTTGGCAGCCAGCGCAGTGGCCAGCGCCTTCTCCTCGTCATTCTGCGGCAGCGCCATATAGCGCTTCCAGCCGCGCTCCGACGACTCCACGAATACCATCGAACGGTCCACGTGTTTCTTCAGGTCATCGCCTTCGCTGCCGGGCATCACGCCACGGTCCAGGGCCAGGCGCATGCGCGTGGTGCCGACCATCGCCTCGGCCAGCGCCTGCGACGATGCCAGCTGGTTCGAATACGTCTCCTTCAGCGCATCATTGGTCTGCGAGATGCCGCGCAGGCCAGCGCCCCCGACAAGCAGCAAGATCGCGGCAAGCAATGCCATGGCGCCCCGTAATAGGGTCTTGATCTGAATATTCTGGTGAAAGGACATGATGTGCTGATCATTAGGAGATAACCCGAAGCCACTCCCTTGCTTCGGTCCGGCAGACCGACACCCCGTACGGCCTGCTCAGGACTGCATAACGGTCGCCAGCCAACCATCCTTGAGTTGCGCATCAAATGCATTTCGAGTATGGCGACTGAGGCACATGAAGCGGCCTGCGAAATATGCTGCAACAGGCGCGGCAAATGAAAATCTTCCGCCGTGCGCTTGATTTCAGCGTTTGCTGAATGGCCCGGCAGCGCACCCGCCCACGATTAAGTAAGGATTCGCGGAATTGAATTTCCCCGCACGTCAGCTGTCCCCGAGATCCGCGCCGCCCCGCGCTTTCTGGCGTTTGCCGGCAACGGTGAATCGCGACGGGCATCGACCATTGCTATCGTTGTAAGTTCAGTAATATTTCCTAATTGAGAATCTTCGCAATTTTGATCATTTATCCGCAAAGGGATTTGCAGCGATGCGGACAGTGGTTATAATGCTTTTCGTCAATTCACGGACCCACCAGTAAATAGAGGGATACAAATGGCGACATATCAGGAAATCGTTCAGAAAATCAACGAACTCCAGAAGCAGGCCGAAGAGATCAAAGCGCGCGAACAGGCCACCGTGATCGCCGAGATTCGCGAGAAAATCGAACAGTTTGGCCTGACCGCAGAAGATCTCGGATTTGGCGGCAAGGCTGTTGCCAGCAAGAAGGCCACCGCCGCACGCAAGGTGCCGGTCCGCTATCGCGATAGCGCTGGTAATACCTGGACCGGTCGCGGCAAGCGTCCCGGCTGGCTGACGCAGGCGCTGGCCAATGGCAAGGCAATGGAAGACTTCCTGATTCGCTAAGCGGCGATCCAGTAGTACGGGTGCTTGATTCATGTACCCACAATAAAAAACCGGGCAACAAGCCCGGTTTTTTATTTGGCCGATGGCCCCTGGCCACCAGTCACTGGTCGTCAGTCCGCGAACCCTAAAGGATTCATCGACTGCCAGCGCCAGGAGTCCTCGCACATCCGGTCGATATCGTGGCGGGCACGCCAGCCAAGAAGCTCTTGCGCAAGCGCCGGATCGGCATAGCAAGATGCAATGTCGCCCGGGCGGCGCGCAACGATCTGATATGGCACCGGACGCCCGCTGGCACGTTCGTATGCCTTTACTACCTCCAGAACGCTGTATCCACGGCCAGTACCGAGGTTGACCGTCATGCCGCGCGGATGATTACGCAGGTAATTCAGTGCCGCGACATGCCCATCGGCCAGGTCACAGACATGGATGTAGTCGCGCACGCCGGTACCATCGACGGTCGGATAGTCGCCGCCATAGACACTGAGCTTTTCGCGCCGGCCGCCGGCCACCTGTGCCACATACGGCATCAGGTTGTTGGGAATACCACCGGGATCCTCGCCAATCAGACCGCTTTCGTGGGCACCCACAGGATTGAAATAACGTAGAAATGCGATGCGCCACTCGGGATCCGAGATTTCGAGATCACGCAGGATTTGCTCACCCATCAGCTTGGTCTGGCCATACGGATTGGTGGCCGACAACGGAAAATCTTCAAGAATCGGCACCGTATGTGGATTGCCATATACCGTTGCCGACGAACTGAAGACCAGTTGTTTGACGCCCGCGGACTGCATTGCGCTGCACAGCGTGATCATGCCCTGGAGGTTGTTTCCGTAATACTCGAGCGGCTTGCTCACGGATTCGCCAACTGCCTTCAGGGCGGCAAAATGGATTGCTCCCGTAATCTTGTGTTCGGCAAACAGGCGGTCCAGCAACGCGCGATCACGCACGTCGCCTTCCACGAATTGCGGTGTGGACCCAGTAATCCTGGCAAGGCGGCTCACGACCTCGCGGTTACTATTGCACAGATTATCGAGTCCGATCACCTGGTAGCCCGCCTCGTGCAATGCTACCCACGTGTGCGATGCGATATAGCCGGTGGCGCCTGTCAGCAGTAAGGTTTCAGCCATGGAGATATTTCAGGTACAAAATTCGTTTCAAAGGGCCGATCGCCGATCGGGTTGCCATCATAACCGGCCCGCATTACGTCTGCGCGCTCAATTGTCATGCGTAATTCAGCGGTCCACGGCCACGCGCGCTGCCGGCCTGGCCATCACCGGAAGCCCGGCACGCGCTTGCCATGCCTCATAGGCCGCGTGCAAACGCCAACCTGATTCCAGGTCACGCATGCCTAGCAATTGCGCTACGGCCGCAGGCGTCGTACCCGCATCGAAATGCATGGCACCACACGTATTGCGCAACGTCTGTGGGGAAGCCCGCTCACTGCGACCGGCAAGCACGCCCGCCTCATCGAGCAGGATCTCGATGCGGCGGTAGATCGACGCGGCGTGCATGGGCCGGCCATTCGCCATGGCCGGGAATACCAGGTCGCCGAGCGAATCCGCCGCATGCCGCACGGCCAGCCAATGCCGCAAAGGCGCGTGGGCAAAGCCAAACAGCGGCACCATATGAGTGCGGCCATTGTCCTGACGCGTCATACGGAGCGCCAGCGCACCATCGTCGATACCTTCCAGGGCATCGATGCGCAGTGTGCGCACTTCCGCCACTTTCAGGCCACCACCGAGCAGCACGGCCAGCATTGCCACGTCGCGCGCGCGTTTCCATTGCGTCGGCGAAATGGCTGGCGCCGTCGCCTTGTTGCCATGCTCCGGAATGATGTCCAGCGCCGGCGCCAGGATCCGCGCCACCAGCAAATCGCGCTCGCCCGGCAACAGGAATGCCGTCGGGTCGTTCTCACCTTCTGCAAGATGGGCCTTGACGGCCTGGCTGGCTGGATTGTGCAGGTTCTGCTGCAAGGTGGACAAATGATGGAAGATGCGCTCGATCAGGCGCGCATACCGGTAGCGATGACGCTTGTGCAGGTTCTGGGCATCGAGGAATGCGCCGATCTGCGCGGCCGACCATTTCAAAGGCGGCAAACCCTGCTCGCCGGACCACCGCAACAGCTTGCCCCACATGGCGCGATACACCCCGGCCGTGCCGGGCCGAAAGCCGTGCTGCGCCAGCCATCCATCAAAGGCGCGCTCGGGCGTACGGTACCAGGCGGCCAGATCGGCATCGAACAGCTCATCGGACTCCGGCTTCGCCCCGTCAACGAGGCTGCCGTCTGACATGGTGTGAGTAGCCACTAACTCTCCCGCTTGGCATGTAGGGCAATGCGCTCATTGTAGACAATGCGCCACTGGCACAGACGCGGATCTCGACAAAAATGGTTTTGCAACCCGTTGCACACGAGACGGCAGGCATGGTACCTTGCACCTCATCATGCAACTGGTTGCATAGATCGAGTCCCGGCTTGCCGCCCTCGGCAACACCGAACCTCCACTGACCCGAGAGAACCGTCATGGCCATTCCCGCATTGCTGCAAAAACTGGCGCTGCCTGCTGTCTGTTCGCCGCTGTTCATCATTTCCAACCCGGACCTGGTCATTGCGCAATGCAAGGCGGGCGTGGTGGGTTCGTTCCCGGCGCTCAATGCGCGGCCCGTGGAAAAGCTCGCGGAATGGCTGGACCGCATCACGACCGAACTGGGCGAGCACAACGACAAGCATCCTGAGCGGCCGGCCGCACCGTTCGCGGTGAACCAGATCGTGCACCGCTCCAACGACCGGCTCGAACATGACCTGGAAATGTGCGTGCGCTACAAGGTGCCCATCGTCATCACCTCGCTGGGCGCGCGCGCGGAAGTCAATGAAGCCGTGCATTCGTACGGCGGCATCGTGCTGCACGATGTCATCAACAACACGTTCGCACGCAAGGCCATCGACAAGGGTGCCGACGGCCTGATCGCCGTGGCGGCGGGCGCCGGCGGCCATGCCGGCGTGTTGTCGCCGTTTGCGCTGCTGCATGAGATCCGTGAGTGGTTCGATGGTCCGCTGCTGCTGTCAGGCGCCATCGCCAGCGGCGACGCCGTGCTGGCCGCACAGGCCGCCGGTGCCGACCTGGCCTATATTGGCTCCGCGTTCATTGCCACGCAGGAAGCCAACGCGCAGGACGCCTACAAGCAGATGATTGTCGACAGCACCGCCGACGACATCATTTACTCGAACCTGTTCACGGGTGTGCACGGCAACTACCTGCGCGAGAGCATCGTGCGATCGGGCCTGGACCCCGAAGCGCTGCCATCGTCGGATGCCTCGGCGATGAACTTCGGTTCCACCCGCGTCAAGCCTTGGAAGGACATCTGGGGCGCGGGCCAGGGCGTGGGCGCGATCAAGCGCGTAGTACCGGCCGCCGAACTGGTACGCCGCTTTGTGGAAGAGTACGCGCTCGCACGCCGTCGCCTGGGCCTGGCCGAGGCCGCTGCCACGGCCGCACGCGCCACCGACCTGGCCTGATCCCCTCTTGTCCTCTCTTGCCGCCGGACCGGTTCCGGCGGCCACCGCCTCAGTCGCTGCTGCCGGGCTTCGCGTCCGGCATCTGCAGCAGCGGCATCAGTTCACGCCCCCAACGTACCCAGTCTTCCTGGAAGCGGATGCCACGACGCAGCAGCGCGTACTGGATCTGCTGGCGACGATCGAGCGTGCCGCCGAAATCCTTGCGCTCGATCTCGCGATAGAGCTCGAGCCGCGCCTCGTGCAAGGCAATCAGACGATCCATTTCCTTGTCCAGCCCGAGCGGCCCGATTGCAGCATCTGCACGTAGCTTGACCAGGATTTCCTCTCGCTGGTCCAGTCCTGCACCGGGCGACAGCACCCACCGCACCACTTCGTCGCGTCCGGGCGGCAACACGTAATAGACCTTCTTGCGGTTCCTTTTCTCCACGCCGTTGCCGTCGGCCGTACCGGCCTGGCTCGCGGTCTCGTCGGCGGCAATCCAGCCAAGTTCGGCCATGCGCCCGAGTTCACGGTAGATCTGCTGATGGGTGGCGTGCCAGAAATAGCCGATCGATTTGTCGAAACGACGCGCCAGGTCATAGCCGGACGACGGCTTCTCGAGCAGGGAAATCAGGAGCGCGTGCTGGGTGGACATTCGCCGGTGGATGGTTGGCCCCGGTTGGCATGAAGGTTGCTGCCTCCTTGACCCGGGATGGTTCAGAGTGGCGCTATGGTAGCGCGCAAGTCACGCCACGTCATGCCGTTAACCCCCAAGGAACGCTTGTTGGATGGATACGGACGGCTTGGACCGGCCGGGGTCGACCGACCAGGAATTACTGAAATACGACAATTTAGTCAATTGTCTCGATACTGATGTAAAAAATTCGAAATGGCATTTCCCGAACGACTGCAATACATTCCAGACATTGCCACACGCATGCGCGCGCCTTTTTTCTGCCGGCCCAACGTTCCGCGCCATGCGTCATACGGGAGTAGCCAATGAACGCAAGACCGGAATTCACGGAAGGCACGGCCTCGGGAGAAATGTCCCGGGCGGTCAGCGCCGCGCGCGCCCGTGCCGGCACCGCACCGATTTACTACCGGCTGCCCGATACGCCGGAAGGCCATCACATCAAGGAATACGCCAGCGGCCTGCGGCAGCTGGTGCGCTTCGTCGGCGTGGAAGAACAGGTTGTCAAATACAGCCTGAGCTGACCCGAAGCTGCAGATTGTCTCCTCCTGTCCTTTATGGACCTGGGATTTACGCCCGCGATACCCTCGCGGGCTTTCTTTTTTCAGCCCATGAAAAAAACCGGCCACCGCGCAGGCGCGCGGTGGCCGGTTCTCAGTATTGCAGTAATTGCCGGATGCGGCGGGCGATCAGTCCACCGTCGCGCCCGAAGCCTTCACCACCTTGGCCCACTTGGCAGCTTCGGACTTCATGAACGCGGCCAGCTGTGCCGGCTTTTCCGGATTCGGTTCGGCGCCTTGCTCGGCCATCTGCTTCTTCACTTCCGGCATGGCCAGGATCTTGACCACTTCGGCGTTCAGGCGGTCAACGATCGGCTGCGGCGTGCCACCGGTTGCATAAAGCGCGAACCACGACGTAGCTTCATAGCCCGGAACACCGGCTTCGGCCACGGTCGGCACGTCGGGCAGTGCCGGCGAGCGCTTGGCGGACGTCACGGCGATGGCGCGCAGCTTGCCGGCCTTCACGTGCGGGTACGACGACGGCATGTTGTCGAACATCAGGCCGATCTGGTTGCCCAGCAGGTCATTCACGGCCGGAGCACTGCCCTTGTAGGGGATGTGCTGGATATGCAGGCCGGTCATCGAGTTGAACAGTTCGCCCGACAGGTGCATCGACGAACCGCTGCCCGACGAACCGTACGACAGCTTGTCCGGGTTCGCCTTCACATACGCGATCAGTTCCTTCACGTTGTGGACCGGCACCTTCGGGTTCACCACCACGATATTCGGCACCATGGCCACGCGCGTAATCGGCGCGAAATCCTTGACCGGGTCGAACGGCAGCTTCGAGTACAGCGACTGGTTGATCGCGTGCGTGCCGATCGTGCCCATGAACAGCGTGTAGCCGTCAGCCGGGGCCTTGGCGGCCAGCGACGCGCCGATGTTGCCACCCGCACCCGGACGGTTGTCGACCACTACCGGCTGACCCAGCGCCTTGCCCAGTTGCAGGCTGACGATACGGGCCAGGATGTCGGTGGTGCCACCGGCCGAGAACGGCACGATCATCGTGATCGGCTTGGTCGGGTAGGTACCCTGCGCTTGCGCGCCGGTCATGACGGTAAAGCCGGCGGCCATTGCCACGCCAGCGGCCAGCAGGCGTCTGCGCGCCTTCGACGGTTGTTTGGTGATGCTCATCTTGTGCTCCAGGAGTTGATGCACACCCGCTGGCAATCCTTGTGAGCGCCGCGGATGCAATACTTTGAATCGCTATTCCACCCCGTGCCCTGGGGCGGGCAACTTTCTTATACGGGTGCCACACCCAGCGTGGTTCCGCCGCAGACGTACAAAACCTGTCCCGTCACGAAACCATTCTCGGGTGCAAGGAAGAACAGCGAGGCACGCGCCACGTCTTCCGGCGTTCCCATGCGTTTCACGGCGATGCTTGCCAGGATGCGCCGTGTCTGTTCGCTGCCCTCCGGATTACTCTTTCGGAACAGCTCGGTGGCAATGGGACCCGGTGCCACGGCGTTGACGGTGATACCGTCGCCGCCCAGCTCCATCGCCAGCGTTCGGGTCATGCCAACCAGCCCCGCCTTGGCCGCGGAATACACCACGCGCTCAGGCTTGCCCAGCGCCGCGCGCGAGGCCATGTTGACGATACGGCCAAAGCCGGCCGCGCGCATCGCGGGCAGGCAGGCCTGGGTGAGCAGCATCGTGGCCTGCAGCGTCAGCCCCACGACGTAGTCCAGATCTTCGGCAGTGGCCGTGTCGGCGGTGCCGGGGCGCGTGGCGCCGGCATTGTTGACGAGCCGGGTTACCGCGAACTGCGAGGTCACCTTGGCGGCCGCCGCACGCGTGGCGTCGGCATTGGTCAGGTCGGCCTGGAAGAAGGTCAGGTTCGGATGCGACCACGTCGGCTCTGCATAGTCGACATTGATCACACGGGTCACGCCGTCGGCGAGCAGCATTTCGGCAATCGCACGACCGATACCGGAACTGGCACCGGTGACAAGCGTGGCAACGGGAAGGGACATCTCAGTACTCCGCACCGGCACGTCAGCCGGGTCAGTCAGAAAAAGATGCGGCAAGACCGGCGAGCCCGTCGGCCTGGCCGCAATGCTCTACCTCGTTGGGGAAGAGACACCACTGAAACTTCCCATCGTGAATAACGGCGGGAAGTGAAAGAAATTAAGCGCTTGCGTAGTTCTGGTTAGCTCCCCTCTCCCGCCATGCGGGAGGGGGGAGCCGAACATTGCCACATCAAACCCGTTCGATCACCATTGCAATACCCTGGCCCACGCCGATGCACATCGTGCACAGCGCGAAGCGGCCATTGGTACGTTCGAGCTGGTACAGCGCGGTGGTCACCAGGCGCGCGCCGCTCATGCCCAGCGGGTGGCCCAGGGCGATTGCGCCGCCGTTCGGGTTCACGCGCTGGTCGTCGTCGGCGACGCCGATCTGGCGCAGCACTGCCAGGCCTTGCGCGGCGAATGCTTCATTCAGTTCGATCACGTCAATCTGGTCCAGCGACATGCCCAGTTGCTTCATCAGCTTCTGGGTGGCCGGTGCCGGGCCGATGCCCATCACGCGCGGGGCCACGCCAGCGGTGGCCATGCCGACGATGCGGCCGCGCGGCTTCAGGCCGTGCTGCTTCAGGCCCGCTTCGCTGGCCAGCAGGATCGCGCATGCGCCATCGTTCACGCCCGAGGCGTTGCCGGCGGTTACCGTACCGTCCGGACGCACCACGCCGCGCAGCTTGGCCAGCGCTTCCATGCTGGTGGCACGCGGATGTTCGTCACGGTCGACGACGATTGCATCGCCCTTCTTCTGCGCAATCGTCACCGCGGTGATTTCCTGCGCCAGCGTACCGTCGGCTTGCGCGCGCGATGCCTTCTCCTGGCTACGCAGCGCCATCAAGTCCTGGTCTTCGCGGCTGATCTTGTAGTCGGTGGCCACGTTCTCTGCGGTCTCGGGCATCGAGTCCACACCGTAGGCCGCACGCATAGCCGGGTTGATGAAACGCCAGCCGATCGTGGTGTCGAAGATCTGCGCATCGCGCGAGAAGGCCGACGTGGCCTTGCCCATCACGAACGGGGCGCGGCTCATGCTTTCCACACCGCCGGAAATCATCAGGTTGGTCTCACCGGACTTCAACGCACGCGCGGCGGTGCCGGTGGCGTCCATGCCCGAACCGCACAGGCGGTTGATCGTCGAACCCGGCACGTCCTGCGGCAGACCGGCCAGCAGCGACGACATGCGTGCCACGTTGCGGTTGTCTTCACCGGCCTGGTTGGCATTGCCGAAGATCACGTCGTCGATCGCCGACCAGTCCAGGTTCGGGTTACGCGCCATCAGTGCCTTCAGGGGCACCGCGCCCAGGTCGTCCGCGCGCACGGCGGACAGGCTGCCGCCGTAACGGCCGATGGGGGTGCGAATGGCGTCAACGATGAATGCGTCGCTCATGTTCTGTCTCTCTGGTCTGGTTGGTATCAGGCGGCTACGGCCTGCTTCAGGGGCACGCCGGTCAGGCGTTGCAGCTCTTCAAACGACAGGCCGTCCACGAGATCGCGGGCTACCAGGCCGTCCGGTGTCACGTCCAGCGTCGCCAGGTCCGTGTAGATACGCGTGACGCAACCGATACCGGTCAGCGGATACGTGCATTCGGCCACGACCTTGCTTTCGCCCTGCTTGGTCTGGTGGTCCATCATCACGAACACCTGCTTGGCACCAATGGCCAGGTCCATCGCGCCGCCCACGGCGGGGATGGCGCCCGGTGCGCCGGTATGCCAGTTGGCCAGGTCGCCCTTCTCGGACACCTGGAACGCGCCCAGCACGCAGAAATCGAGGTGGCCGCCACGCATCATCGCGAACGAATCGGCATGATGGAAGTACGAGCCGCCGGCCTTGATCGTCACGGGCTGCTTGCCGGCGTTGATCAGGTCGCCGTCTTCTTCGCCGGGTGCCGGTGCGGGCCCCATGCCGAGCAGGCCGTTCTCGCTGTGCAGCAGGATTTCACGGTCGGCCGGCAGGTGATTGCCAACCAGGGTGGGCAGGCCGATGCCGAGGTTCACCACGGCACCTTCCGGAATGTCTTTGGCTACGCGGGCAGCCATTTGGTCGCGGGTCAGACGTTGCATCTGTATCTCCTTCTTCAGCTCGATCGACTCAGGCGGCCTTGGCGGCTGCGCCACCAATCTTCACCACGCGCTTTACGAACAGGCCCGGAGTCACGATGTGCTCGGGGTCCAGTTCGCCCAGTTCCACGATGCTGCTGACCTGCACGATCGCGCATTTGGCGGCCATGGCCATGATCGGGCCAAAGTTGCGCGCGGTCTTGCGGTAGGTAAGGTTACCCCAGCGATCGGCGCTATCGGCCTTGATCAGCGCAAAGTCCGCATGAATCGGCTTTTCGAACACATAGCCTTGGCCGTCGATGATGCGCGTTTCCTTGCCTTCGGCCAGCGGCGTGCCGTACGCGGTACGCGTGAAGAAGCCACCGATGCCGGCACCAGCGGCGCGGATGCGCTCGGCCAGGTTGCCCTGCGGCACCAGTTCCAGCTCGATTTCACCAGCGTGGAACAGGGCGTCGAAGACGTAGGAATCAGCCTGGCGCGGGAACGAGCAGATGATCTTGCGCACGCGCTTGGTCTTGAGCAGCGCGGCCAGGCCCGTATCGCCGTTGCCGGCATTGTTGTTGACGATCGTGAGATCGCGCGCGCCCTGGGCGATCAGGGCATCGATCAGCTCGGCTGGCATGCCTGCCAGGCCAAAGCCGCCGATCAGGATCGTGGCACCGTCGTGGATGCCGGCCACTGCCGCTTCCACCGAGTCATATAGCTTGTTGATCACTTGCGTTCCTGTACGGAAGGGTCCGGCATCAAACCGGGACCGGCCGCAAGGTCGCGGCACGCAAAGTTGTCTCCGGCAGGCTGCTCAGACGGGGTTCTGCTGTGCCACGCTGCGCCTGGGGCGCGGTGCGGGTTGCAGGACAGGGTCCAACAATCTTGCAGTTGTCTTGATAAGCCGTCTTGTCAGCGGCTTTGCGATGGTCGGCGAATCAGGACTCACGCTTGTGAGTACAAACCGTAAAGAGTTCGCTATACGAACCTCAATTCGCAGAATGAACAAAGATTACACCGGCCGTCAAAACAGGGTCAATAAGAGTCCACGCGTGGCGGGCGATAATCGGACATTGGACGCTGTGCACCGCAGCATTTTGAAATCCTCCCCGCCCTAAACGAACCCTGAACGGGGAGGATTGCCGCGCCCCTGTTCAGGGCAGCCGCAGCACCGCCTGGCTCCCACTGACTCCGGGGCGCACTTCGAGCCGTACATCGATACGCTCACGCAGTTCCGACACATGCGAGATGATGCCGACCAGGCGTCCCGCCTGCTGCAGGTCCAGCAACGTGCGGATCGCAAAGTCCAGGCTTTCCGGATCGAGCGTGCCAAAACCTTCGTCCACGAACAGCGTGTCGAGCTGGATGCCACCCGCACGCGACTGCACCACGTCGGCCAGCCCCAGCGCCAGCGATAGCGACGCGAGGAAACCTTCGCCGCCCGACAATGTATTGGCCGGACGCGCGCTGCCGGTGTCGTGGTCGAATACCGCCAGATCGAGCCCGCCGGCCACGCGCTGGTCGCCCTGCTCGCGCACGCGTTGCAGCGCATAGCGGCCACGGCTCATGCGCAACAGCCGCAGTGACGCCGCTTCGAGTACTTCGTCGAGCAGCGTCGCCAGTACAAAACGCTGGAACGTCATGCGGCGCGGATTGTTGCCATTGGCCACCTCCGACAGCCGGCCCAGTACTGCATAGCGCGTTTCGACCTCGCGTCCCCCGCTGGCCAGCGACTCCAGCAGCCCCTTGCATTGCAGCAGCGCATCGCGCGAGGCCGCGACTTCACTGCGCGCCCGAATCGCCGCCTCCAGCTTCACCGCGCTCTCGTCACGCGCGGCCAGCAACGCCGGCAGGTCCGGTACCTGCAAAGCTTGTGCGATGTCCGCCGTGCGCACGCGCCATTCGGCCGCGCGGGCAAGATCCACATCGAATGCACGGACCGCTTCATCAAGCTTGAGGATGGCGTCGTCGGGCAGGCATGCACCCTGGTATTCGGCGTCACTGGCAAATGCGGCCGTGCGCATTGCCTCGGCCAGCGCCGCTTCGCGTTGCACGATGCGCGTGTCGGCATGCGCCACATTGACTTGCGCCGATGCCAGCGCTGCCGACGTGCCCGCCTGCAATGCCACCGCATCGCGCTCGGCGCCCTGCGCTGCCTGCAGCGCGGCTTCCAGTGCACCGGCCTCACGGCGCGCGGCTGCCAGCGCCGCGCCCATCGCATCGGGGTCGCGCGACTCTTCGGGGACCAGCGCGCAAGCTGCCTGCCATTCGCCGTCCAGCCGCGCGTGCTCCTGCAGCGCCACGCGTGCGGCGCCGTCCGCGGCTTGCGCGGCCGCTTCGGCGGCGTCGCGTGTGGTGCGGGCTTGTGCCAGTTGACCGGCCAACACCTCGGCGCGGCGCGCAGCTTGCTCCGCAGCGGCGGTCGATGCAGTCAGCGTGGCAATGTCCGAATCGAGCGCCTGCGCGGCGGCCGCCGTGTAGGCGCCGGCGGATTCCGCCAGATCGGCCAGCCGCGCCTGCCATTGCGCCACTTTGGCGTCAGCCTGCTGATGTGCGGCGGTAGCCTGCGCCAGCGCATCGTCGGCGCGCTGTAACGTCGCCTGCGTGACATCGAGGTCTTCGTCGGTCACCAGCGCCAGCACCTGTTGCGCCAGCGCCGGATGATCCTTACCCCCGCATACCGGGCAGGCTTCGCCACGCTTCAGTCCGGCGGCCAGCCGTGCGGCCTGGCCATGACGCCAATCCACCTCAGCCTGGCGCATCGCCGCGCGCGCGGCGTCGCGTGCCTCGAGTGCCCGGCGCCGTTGCACGTCGCTGTCCGCCAGCGCCACACGCAAGGGCTCCAGATCGGCCTCGATCTGTCGGCACCGCGCCAGCCGTGCGGCCCGCTCACGTGCCTGGCCAAGTTGCAGTTGCAATGCCTGCAAGCCCGCGCCGCCAACACGCGCCTGTTCGAATTCGCTTTCGAGCGTCTTCACCGCCGCCGTAGCGGCGTTGAACGCTTCGATCTTCCGCGTGCCGGCGGTCTGGGCCATGGCCAGCGCGGTGCCGGCCTGCGCCACCGCATTGCGCAGCACACCGAGCTTGCGCGCCTGCGGCAACAGGTTTTCCAATGTCGCCACCGTGCGTTGCGCGGCCATGCGCACATCGTGGCGCGAGATCTCCGCGCGCAAGGCGGTGGCGGCGGTTTCCGCCGCCTGCGTGGCACGCGCGGCGGCCGCTCCCGCCTGGACCACGGCGGCACGCGCGGTGGCCTGATCCTGCATGGCGGCCTGAAGATGCTGCACGGCCGGCGTGACCTGCGCCGCGCGCCGTGCCGCCTGCAAGCGCGCGCGATCGGTGTCGACCGCGGCGGTCTTTGCCAGCAGCACCGCATGTGCGCCTTCGGCTTCGCGCCATGCCTTGATCTGCGTGCTTTCCAGTTCGCCCTTGCGCAACGACGCCTGCGCGGCCTCGCTGGCGGAACGCGCCACGTCTTCGCTACGCAGTAACTCCGCCAGGGTGGCCTGCAGCGCCTCGATACGCTCCGTCATGGCCTCGACGGACGGCAACTGGTACTGCTCCAGCAAGGTTTTCCGGCGCAGCGCAATTTCCTCGGCTTCGCGACGGATGCCGGCGGCCTGCTCCTTGAGCAGTTCTTCCACCCGGCGATAGAGTTCGGTATGGAACAGCCGCTCCAGAATGCTCTGGCGCGCTTTCGAATCGGCGGTCAGCAGTTCGCGGAAGCGACCTTGCGGCAGCACGATGACCTGGCGGAACTGCGCACTGTCGAAGCCCAGCAGATCGCGCACGGCGTCGCTGACGCGATTGGGCTGGCTGGCATGGCTCTTCCAGTTGCCGTCCAGCATCACGTCGAGCTGTGCCTTGGCGGTTTCCTTGACCAGGCCTCCGGTGGCGCGCTGGCTGGGTCGATCCTGCGTCGGCGAGCGTGTAACCCGGTAATGCATGGCCCCCAGGCCAAACTCGAGTGTGACCTCGGTACGCAAGGCCGGATCCGCGTTGGCGCTGCGCATGTCCTGCGGACTACGCTCGCCGCCCGACGTATCGCCATAAAGCGCAAAGCAGATGGCATCGAGCAGCGTGGTCTTGCCCGCGCCCGTGGGACCGTGAATCAGGAAGAATGCCTGCTCCCCAAGCCGCGTGAAATCAATGGTCTCGGTGGCGGCAAACGGGCCGAAGGCCTGCAACTTCAGGTACAGCGGTTTCATGCCGATTCCCTTTCGGATGCCTCCATGCCTGCCAGTAAACGATCCAGCGCGCGGCGTTGATCGTCGTCCAGATCCGCGTCAGCCACTTCGCGAAAAAAATTCGCGAACAGGCTGCCCGTGTCCATCTCACGCATCCTGCGGCCGAACTCGCCCGCCTGGCCACTGCGCGCCAGAATGGCGCGCTCTATCGCCAGTGCGTTCGGATAGGCTTCGCGCAACCGCGCCATCGGGTCCAGCAGCGCACCGTTATCGGTAAGCACGGCATAGACATAATCGTCGCGGCGTGCGTCGCTGGCGCCGGCCTCGATCAATTGCGCCAGTTCCCCCTTCAGGATGCGCAGGTCACGGCGAGGTTGCAAGGCAATCGCCTCGATGCGCACCTCGCCCTTTTCGTCGAGTTCGATCAGCGACACGGTCTTGTGGTGATCGGCTTCCGACAACGAATACTTGAGCAGCGATCCGGAATAATGCACGCGCCCGCCAATCGTCTGCGGCCGGTGCAAATGGCCCAGCGCGACGAGATCGAACCCGTCGAACAGCTCGGCGGCCACCGCTCCGCTGCCGCCGACCGACAACGGCCGCTCCGATTCGCTGACGGCACCGCCCACCACGAACGCATGGGCGACCGCCACGGCGCGCACACCGGCCGGATGGCTGGCGCGGATCGCGTCGAGTTGCGCGCCGAGCGCCGCCTCATGCGATGACAGGTCAACACCGAGCGCATCGCGCACCGCCGCCGGCTCCGCGTACGGCAAGGCGTAGATACGGACCTCGCCGTGCGCGTCATGAAGCGTCACGCACGCCGTCTGCGGACCCGTGCGACCCGCCACGTGCAGCCCACGTGCCGACAGCAGGCGCGCGCCGAAGTCCAGACGTTGGGCACTGTCGTGGTTGCCCGCGATCATCACCACTGGCACACCCGCCTCCACCACAATGCGCGCCAGTACATCGTCGAGCAGCGCCACCGCCTCGGGCGGCGGTACGGCCCGGTCATAGACATCGCCGGCAATCAGCACGGCGTCGGGACGCACGTCGCGCACCAGCGCGACAAACTGGTCGAGCACATATGCCTGGTCATCGAGCAGGCTACGGGCATGGAAAAGCCGACCGAGATGCCAGTCAGCGGTGTGGAGAAAACGCAATTCGGGTCCTTCGGCGCCGTGGCGCGGAGCGCACGGCAACGCCGCGCAGTCCCGCATCATAACGTTGTCGGCACCACGCGCGGCTCTCAGACCGGCTCCGCTTCACTGTCCGCGATCTGGAACTTGCGCATCTTTTCCCAGAGCACCTTGCGGCTGATGCCCAGGCACGCAGCGGTATCCTGCCGGCGCCAGCCGTTGGCGTCGAGCGCCGCAATGATGCGGCGGCGCTCCTCGGCATCGCCGCGCGGATCGCTACGTTCCGTGCCGTCGAATGCACCGGGCCGCAAGCCGCGAAACAACGGCCGGATCCGCTCCTCGTCCCATTCCCCGCACTGCCGTACCGTGATGCCCACCCGCTCGGCGAGGTTGCGCAGCTCCCGCACATTGCCGATAAAGAACGCGGTACCCACCGCCCCCTTGAGCCAGTCCGGCATCGGCGGCAGCGCGTCATAGAAGGCCGCGCCAGTCATATGGCGCAGGAACGATTGCAGCAGCCCCACCTTGTCGGCCGCGCCACGCTCTTCCAGGCTCGGCAGGCGCAACTCGATTACCGCCAGCCGGAAATAAAGGTCGGCACGGAAGCGGCCCTGGCTCACCGCTTCGCGCAAGTCCTTGTTGGTGGCCGCCACCAGCCGGAAGTCGAGCTTCACCGCCATGGTCGAGCCAAGCCGCGTCAGCGCGTTCTCTTCCAGCACACGCAACAGCTTCACCTGCTGGAACAGCGGCAGGTCGCCAATCTCGTCGAGGAACAAGGTGCCGCCCGTGGCCTGCTCAAAAAAGCCGCGGTGCGCAAACATCGCGCCCGTGAACGCGCCCTTGGCGTGCCCAAAGAACTGCGACTCGAACAGCCCGTCGGGGATCGCGCCGCAGTTGACCGCCACGAACGGACCCTTGCCATAGGTGGCATTGCGCTCGTGGAACAGGCGCGCAATGCGCTCCTTGCCCGCGCCCGTCTCGCCATACAGCATCACATTGCTGTCGAAGTTGGCAAACGTATCCACCTGTTCCAGCAGTTGCAGCATGGCCGGCGAACTGGCCACGAGGTCGGCCACGGCGGGGCGCGCGTCGGCTGCGGCCATCATCTGCGGCATCAGCTTGGCAATCTGCGTACGCAGGTCGGCGCCCGTGAAATCGTGCGGCAGGATGTACGCATACTCAGGCGGGAAGCGGCCCGGATCGGCATCGCGATCCGGTGCCCCGACCCAGATCACGGGCATGCCGTGCACCGCCTCCCAGTCCAGCGTGAACTTGGCCGAGCCAATCGCCGACGCACTGATCACCGCAATGCTGGGCTTCACACGCGGCTCGCCCGGCAAGGCATCGAGCGCGCCGGCGCGAATCACCTCGGCACCAAGCGGCGCCAGGAACCGCGCCACGCGATCGGCGATCTCGTACTGGCCTTCCCACACATAGACTTCAAGGCTCTCGTAAGCCCAGCGCTCTGCTTTCATGTTGGTTCAGTTCAATACACAAGTTCGGCGTTGTTGCAGTCGATGCTGTTGAGTTTCAAGTCTGCAGTGGCAAGGTTGAGGCCGAGCGTGTTGCCCAACCACACCACCACCGCATTGACGATGGTGGCGACCGGAACAAGCAAAGGCGTCAACAAGTCGCCAGCCTGCAGATTGACACCAAGCAGCTTGAAAATGTCCACCTTGAGCGAAGGATTGAGCCCCGTCAGCAAACTACTGACGCTCTGGCTGATTGCAGTATCGGAAGAGACCGTGGCCGTTCCACCCGGCGGCAGCACGATGGCACCACTGTTGGAGAACGCCGCATTCGGTGCGGTCGGATTGCCAATCAGGCTGGTTTGAGCGCCACCAAGGAGTATCGGCAGAACAACGACATTGGCCAGCGTCATGCTGCCGCTAGTCCTGCAAGTACGGCCGTTCTCGGTGAGGCAGGTACTCAACAGTTCCGTCGATACGTTGACGGTGGCGCGCCGCTGAGCTGGCGTAGCCGCGCACAGAAGATTAGTTAGATCTCCGTCAGCCTTGGCCGCCCGAACCAGTAGCGGCAGGTCGACGTCGGCCCGGACAACTCCCAGCAGGGAGAGATTGGAATGTACCGCCACGTTCAACCCGACTTGCGCGGTCGTCGCAGTGGTACGCCAGGTCCCGTCCGGAAGCTGCTTGGCGGGTCCAACCGCCACCCTGGGCGGCTCGATAACTGTCAGCGACGCCGTCGCCGTGGTATTCCCAAAGGCTGTAGGGACACTGAGGTTCGGGACATTCAGTGCCACGGCACTCGTCCCTCGCGCTACATATGCCGACGTGGTCAGCAGTGAAGCCACATTCAACCCCACCTCTGCCGCCGACGAGGCGGCCGGGGTCAGTACGCCCAGATCGAGCAGTTGGGCAAGGGTCAGTCTGGTGCCAATGCCGTTAAGTCCGAGTTGTGTCGCCGGACTACCCAAGGCAGCGCCAAGCAATGCCTGCTGCCCGGCCGCATTCAGCACCAGCGCATAGAAATCCTGGATCGACAGCGCGGTATTGAGCAATTGCTCGATGGTGCCAACGTTGGCCTGCAAACGTAGTTGCTCCAGCGTGACATTGGCGCCGACCAGTCCACTCCAGTCGGCCACCGACAGATTCACTGTATTGCCAAGCAACAGTCCCAGTGCACCGCTCGCCGTGTTCAGGTTCAGTAACCCACTGCCCAACGAAAACGACGCCACCGGGGGACTTCCCGCTGCGATAGCCTCCGCATGCAATTGCCGTGATTGTCCGCCCGGCAACACGAACAGCATGGGCACCGTCAGCGTTGCCTGCACGCGTACGGCATTGGGCGATACGGTTGCCGTGTCATAGCCGGCATTGAAGTGCCGCACGCTGTCGCCATTCGCCGCATTGGCGGGATCCCACAGTCCCAGGCACGCGCGCATGCCGTCGGCCCCACCAGCAGCAGCGTCGCTGCAATTGGCGCTCACCGCATCCGGGTAGCCATTCTGGCTGGCCGTCGCTGTCACGCTGGCCATCACGTTGATGGTGGTGGTCGGCAGATCGTCGGCACGCTTCAGTTGCTGCGCGCCCGACAACGCCGCCAGGTCCACCATCTTCTGCAATTGCCGCTGGCTGTAAAACACATAGCCAACATCGATCGACACCAGCGCGCCAATGGCAACGGTGGCGATCAGCATGACGGCCATCACGCTGATGGCGCCCTGCTGCCGGCCAAGTTCCGCGGTGGCGCGCCGGCGCATGCTCGATCGAGACGTGTAGCGATCCACGCTATTGCCTATTGCCCATTGCCCGACTGGCTACCGGAGCCTCCCCGCAACGGGCTGCCGGTGGCCTGGGTTGTGAAGAACTCGGGCAGCGCATGGTTGAAGCTGCGCATGTATCGCGCGTAGCCCAATGCCGCCTGTTCACCGGTCAGCGGATGCAACGGGCCGGCCTGCGAGCCGGACCGCTGGACGTCGAGCAGCGCGCGCGTGTGATCGCCCACCGCGACGCCGTTGGGCCGCGCCTCGGCAACGGATGGTGTCGACTGCGTTTGCGCACCGGCCGGCAAGGCGCTGCCGAGCAGCGCGATGGCCAGCACCACGGCCGTCAGGCCATATGCGAATCCGCGAAGAACTTGCCTCATGGCCTGCCCCCTGCATTGAGCGCCACCGATTGCGTGGCTGCGCTGTTCCGGTTCTGATTCGAGGACGAACGCGGCGTGGCCTTGTCACGCATTTGCGCGGCCTTGGTCACGCGGTCTGCTTCCTTGCGGATCGCCGCGCGTGTGGGCTCCGGCATTGCCGCGCGCTGCATCATCGCGTTGGCCTCATTGCGCTTGCCTGAGGCCAGCATCCATACGACGGCATTGCTGATTACGCGCGGATTGTTGGCATCGAGCTCCAGCGCCTGCATCACAGGCACGCGCGCCTCCTGCAACGCCCCGCCGCGCATCAGCGCATAGCCGAGATCGTTGGCCACCTGCGCATTGACAGGATCGAGCGCCGTCGCCTGGCGCAACTCGCCGGCCGCCTGAACAAAGTCGCCTTGCCGACCCAGTACCAGCCCCATGCCATGCCGCGCGCGCGCGGCGCGGTCGGTACCGAGCAGTTCGCGATAGGCCTGCAACGCCAGCTCATCCTGCCCCGTTTCGCGCAATGCATCGGCACGTAACGCCTGCAGCGCCGTGTTGCTGCCGAAGCGCTGCTGGAATGCGTCGATATGCGCCAGCGACGCGTAGTACATCCCCTCCGACTGCATCTTGGCGATCAGGCCGATGTACACGTTCTGGTCGTTGTACTCGGCACGTGC